>CAZUZS010000038.1:5124-7252 GCA_964624795.1 uncultured Calditrichaceae bacterium | reverse complement strand
AATAATCAGGATCCTGTAGCTGTGGATGACAATGCAACAACAGATGAAGATGTGGCCAAGACTGTCGATGTATTAGCCAATGACAGCGATCCCGATAGCGATCCGTTATCTGTGAGCGCTGTAACCCAGCCTGCTCACGGTTCTGCGGTGATCAACGGCGACAACACGGTGACTTATACGCCCAATACCAATTACAATGGCTCCGACAGTTTTACCTATACAGTGAGTGATGGCAGCGGCGGGAGCGATGTTGGGACGGTAAATGTAACAGTGAATGCAGTAAACGATCCACCTTCAGCCATAGACGATAATGCTACTACGGATGAAAATGTTGCCGCCACCATCGATGTCCTGGCCAATGACAGCGATGTCGATAATGATCCTCTATCAGTAAGCGCTGTAACCCAGCCTTCTCATGGCGCGGTAGTCATCAATGGAGACAATACCGTAACATATACGCCAAGCGCCGGTTATAATGGTTCTGATAATTTTACCTACACAGCCAATGACGGCAATGGCGGGACCGACGTTGCTACAGTGAATGTAACCGTCAGTTCGGTAAACGATCCGCCCACTGCGGTTGACGACAACGCATCAACTAATGAAGATGTTGCCGCAACCATTGATGTCCTTGCCAATGATACTGATCCTGAGAATGATGTTCTATCGGTTAGCGCAGTGACCCAGCCTGCTCACGGCTCGGTGGTGATTAATGGCGACAACACCGTGACCTACACACCCGCTGCAAATTATAACGGATCGGATAGTTTTACGTACACGGCTAATGATGGCAACGGTGGAACCGATGTCGGGACCGTGAATGTAACCGTGAATGCGGTGAACGATCCGCCGACAGCGGTGGACGACAATGCTTCGACAAATGAGGATGTAGCGGTAAACATTAATGTTCTGGCGAATGATACTGATCCCGAAAATGATGCTTTATCAGTCAGTGCAGTAACCCAACCGGCACATGGTTCTTTAGTAATAAATGGGAACAACACCATTACCTATACCCCGTATGCCAATTATAACGGTTTGGATAGCTTCACTTATACGGCGAACGACGGCAACGGGGGAACAGATATCGGCACAGTGAATGTAACCGTAAATCCGGTAAACGACCCGCCAGTTGCGGTGGACGATAACGCTACCACCGATGAAGATGTAGCCGCAAACATCGATGTGCTGGCGAATGATACCGATATTGATAATGATCCTTTGAGCGTGAGTGCGGTAACTCAGCCGACACACGGCTCAGTTGTGATTAACGGCGATAATACCGTCACATATACACCAAGCGCCGACTATAATGGTTCTGACAGTTTCACATATACAGCGAATGATGGAAATGGTGGTAGTGATGTTGGAACGGTAAACGTAACGGTCAATCCGGTAAACGACCCTCCGGTTGCAGTGGACGATAATGCCACCACCGATGAGGATGTAGCGGCAAACATCGATGTTCTGGCGAATGACACCGATCCTGAGAATGATGCTTTGTCGGTTAGTGCTGTGACCCAACCGGCACATGGTTCTGTGGTAATAAATGGGAACAACACCGTTACCTATACCCCGGCTGCCAATTATAATGGTTCGGATAGCTTCACTTATACAGCGAACGATGGCAACGGCGGGGCCGATGTGGGAACAGTAAATGTAACGGTTAATCCGATAAATGATCCACCGACAGCGGTGGACGACAATGCTACCACCGATGAGGACGTGGCAGCGAATATTGATGTTCTGGCGAACGATACCGATCCTGAGAATGATGCGCTAACCGTGAGTGCGGTAACCCAACCTGCGCATGGCTCGGTGGTCATCAATGGTGACAACACCGTCACATACACGCCAGCGGCCGATTACAACGGTTCGGACAGTTTTACATACACGGCCAATGATGGAAATGGCGGGACCGATATTGGAACGGTAAACGTAACCGTGAATCCAGCGAATGATCCACCGGTAGCAGTGGACGACAACGCAACTACCGATGAAGATATGGCTGCAACTATCGATGTTCTGGCAAATGACACCGACATCGATAACGATCCATTGACCGTGAGCGCAGTAACTCAACCAGCCCATGGCTCAGTAGCAATCAATGGCGACAACACAGTAACCT
>CAZUZS010000038.1:0-5024 GCA_964624795.1 uncultured Calditrichaceae bacterium | reverse complement strand
GTAACTCAACCAGCCCATGGCTCAGTAGCAATCAATGGCGACAACACAGTAACCTACACTCCTGCTCTCAATTACAACGGTTCGGACAGTTTTACTTATACCGCAAGCGATGGCAACGGCGGGACAGATGTGGGAACAGTAAATGTTACTGTGAACCCGGTTAACGATCCGCCGACAGCCGTGGACGACAATGCAACCACCGATGAAGAAGTTGCAGCAAACATCGATGTTCTGGCAAACGATACCGATCCGGAAAATGATGCTTTATCCGTCAGCGCGGTGACGCAACCCTCGCACGGCTCGGTAGTCATCAACGGTGACAATACCATAACTTACACCCCGGCTGCCAACTACAACGGTTCGGATAGTTTTACCTACACAGCAGATGACGGCAATGGCGGAACCGATGTCGGGACAGTCAATGTAACTGTGAATCCGACTAACGATCCGCCGGTAGCAGTTGACGACAACGCAACCACCGATGAAGATGTGGCTGCTACTATCGATGTTCTGGCAAATGACACCGATATCGATAACGATCCATTGACCGTGAGCGCGGTAATCCAGCCTGCACACGGCTCCGTGACAATCAATGCCGACTTTACCGTAACCTACACACCTTCTCTCAATTATAACGGTTCGGACAGTTTCACTTATACGGCAAATGATGGCAACGGCGGAACTGATGTGGGAACAGTAAATGTTACTGTGAACCCGGTTAACGATCCGCCGACAGCCGTGGACGACAATGCAACCACCGATGAAGAAGTTGCAGCAAACATCGATGTTCTGGCAAACGATACCGATCCGGAAAATGATGCTTTATCCGTCAGCGCGGTGACGCAACCCTCGCACGGCTCCGTGACAATCAATGCCGACTTCACCGTAACCTACACACCTTCTCTCAATTATAACGGTTCGGACAGTTTCACGTACACGGCCAATGATGGAAATGGCGGAACTGACGTCGGAACAGTAAATGTTACGGTGAACCCGGTAAACGATCCGCCGGTTGCAGTGGATGACAATGTCTCCACCGATGAGGATGTTGCCGGAACCTTCAATGTTCTGGCAAATGATACTGATATTGATAACGATCCTCTTTCAGTAAGCGCAGTGACGCAACCTGCCCATGGATCAGTGGGGATCAACGGGGACAACACCGTGACCTACACCCCGGCTCTCAATTATAACGGTTTGGACAGTTTTACTTATACCGCAAGCGATGGTAACGGCGGAACGGACGTCGGGACGGTGAGTGTAACTGTTAATGCTGTAAACGATCCGCCGGTCGCTGTAGATGATAACGCAACGACCAATGAGGATGCTGCGACCACGGTCAATGTCCTCGCCAACGACACCGACGTTGAAAATGACCCATTGTCGGTAAGCGCGGTGACGCAGCCCTCGCATGGCTCGGCAGTCATCAACGGTAACAATACCATAACTTACACGCCGGCAGCCAACTTCAACGGTTCGGATAGTTTTACCTACACCGTTAGCGATGGCAACGGTGGAACTGACGTCGGAACAGTGAATGTGACCGTGAACCCGGTAAACGATCCGCCGGTTGCAGTAGATGACAATGTCTCCACCAATGAAGATGTTGCCGGAACCTTCGATGTTCTGGCCAATGATAGCGATATTGATAACGATCCGTTGACGGTAAGCGCGGTAACCCAGCCCGCACACGGCTCCGTGGTAATTAACGGCGACAACACAGTCACCTACACCCCGGATGTGAATTACAACGGTTCGGACAGCTTCACTTATACCGCAAGCGACGGAAATGGCGGGACAGATGTCGGGACGGTAAACGTGACGGTGAACCCGGTTAACGATCCACCCGTTGCGGTTGATGACAATGCCACTACCGATGAAGATGTTGCTGCAACTATTGATGTTCTTGCAAACGACACCGATCTGGAAAACGATGCTTTGTCGGTCAGTGCAGTAACTCAGCCCTCCCACGGAACAGTCGTAATTAACGGAAATAACACAGTAACTTACACGCCGGCACTTAATTACAATGGATCTGACAATTTTACCTACACGGTTAGTGATGGCAACGGTGGGACAGATGTCGGTTCGGTCGACGTGACCATCAACCCGGTAAATGATCCGCCGGTGGCAGTAGATGACAATGCCACAACGGAGGAAGAAGTGGCTGCCGTTGTCAGCGTTCTTGCCAATGATACCGATCCTGAGAACGATGCATTATCGGTGAGCGCAGTAACCCAGCCCTCGCACGGTTCAGTTGTAATCAATGGTGATAATACCGTAACCTACACCCCGGCAGTGAATTATAATGGATCGGACAGTTTTACGTATACGGTCAGCGATGGCAATGGCGGCACCGATGTCGGTACTGTCAGCGTGACGGTAAGTGCGGTTAACGATCCGCCGCAATTTACCTCTACCCCGGTGACCGCTGCTACCCAGGGACAGCTTTACAGCTACCAGGCAACCGCCAGCGATCCGGATAATGATCCATTGACCTTTAGCCTGGATGTAGCGCCGTCATGGTTAAGTATCAATTCGTCGAATGGCTTGATTACTGGGACACCGGGAAATGACAATGTCGGCGACACGACGGTTACTGTCCGGGTCGATGATGGACAGACTGGTCGGGCAGCCGTAACGCAAACCTATACATTGAGTGTCGCGAACGTGAATGATCCGCCGACCGCAGTGGATGACAACGTGGCGGCCGATGAAGACGTCGCAACCATATTCGATGTGGCTGCCAATGATATTGACATCGACGGCGATGTTTTAACGGTGAGCGCAGTGACACAGCCCGCCCACGGCTCGGTTGTAATTAATGGTGACGGCACGGTGACCTACACTTCCGCAGCCAACTACAACGGTTCGGACAGCTTTACTTATACAGTCAGCGATGGCAATGGCGGAACCGATGTTGGCAATGTGAATGTGACGGTGAATCCGGTTAACGACCCGCCGGTTGTTTCCGACATACCGAACCAGACACGTGCAGAGGGGCAGCCTTTTGCATCGATCAATCTGGATATGTATGTCACTGATATTGATAACAACATCACTGATATGAATTGGACGGCTTCAAATCCGACAAATCTTACCGTCAGCATTATAAACCGGGTCGCCAGCATTACAGTAAATGATGAAAATTGGAATGGGAGTGAAACTGTTACATTTACAGCAACCGATCCGGGCGGCCTGAGCAATGGCGATGATGTGACATTTACGGTGACTGGTGTCAACGACCCGCCGTCCATCACATCGACTCCGGTTACCGGCGCGACCCAGGGTGCACCGTATCAATACCAGGTGGTGGCAAATGATCCCGATCCGGGTGATGTGCTCAAATATAAGCTGGTTACGGCCCCGGCCTTCCTGAGTATTGATTCTCTGACCGGCATGATTAGCGGCACGCCTTCCAACGGCGATGTTGGGACACATCCGATATTCATTCTGGTAACCGATCTTGTTGGAGCGACAGGAACACAAAACTACAACCTATCGGTTCTGAATGTAAACGATCCGCCTACTGTTCTGGATATTCCCGATCAGACCATTACCGAAGGAGGAAATTTCACCGCTATCAGCCTTGACAACTATGTCACCGATCCCGATAATACTCCGGCTGATATGATCTGGTCGGTTTCCGCAACCACCAACTTAAATGTTGTTATCTCAAACCGGACTGCTACCATCACAGTAAAAAATCCTGAGTGGAACGGCAGCGAAATGATCGTATTTACCGCCACCGATCCGGGCGGGCTTAGCGATAGCGACACTGCAACCTTCGCAGTAAATCGCGTCAACGATCCGCCGGTGGTTTCCGATATTCCCGATCAGACTGTAATGGAAAACCAGAGTTTTGCCAACATCACACTGGATAATTTTGTAACCGATCCTGATAATTCGCCGGCAGAAATGGTCTGGACTGTAACGGGGAATGTGGACTTAGTTGTAACAATAAGCCCCGATCATATCGCAACAGTAGCGGTTCCGGATTCCGAATGGAACGGCAGCGAAACAATTACCTTCACTGCTACCGATCCGGAAGGATTGCATGATGGAGACGCCGCAGCGTTCACTGTAAACAGGATTAATGATCCACCAGCCGTCAGTGATATCCCGGATCAGACAATCAGCGAGGGACAAACATTTGCAACCATCGCGCTGGATAATTATGTGGCTGACCCGGATGATCCGGATAATACCATCATCTGGAGCCATACCGGTTCTTCGGAGCTAACCGTGAATATTAATGCGAACCGGATAGCAACAATTACGATTCCAAATGCGAACTGGAATGGCAGTGAAACAATCAGGTTCCTGGCTACCGATCCCGGCGGTCTGACGGCCAGCGATCTGGCAACATTTACAGTAACCCCCGTCAATGATCCGCCGGAGATCACTTCTACTGCTGTAACCAGCGCCACCGAGGATCAGCTCTATCAGTACCAGGTGACGGCGACTGACCCCGAGAACGATCTGCTTACTTTCAGCCTGGCAGTTGCGCCATCCTGGCTAAACATCGATGCCGGCACCGGCTTGATCAGCGGAACACCGACCAACGCCAATGTAGGCGATACGACCGTCACTGTTATGGTGGATGACGGACAGGCGCGCAGGGGATCGGTTACGCAAACCTACACACTGACAGTAATCAATGTCAACGATCCGCCGGTAGTCTCGGACATTCCCGATCAGACCGTAGCGGAGGGAACAGCTTTTGCGACCATTGCACTGGATGATTTCGTGGAAGATCCGGACAACCTCGACAGCGAGATTGCCTGGACCGCAAGCGCAACTACGAACCTTATTGTGTCCATCAACGCCGACAGGATTGTTACCATTACTCCCAACGATCCTGAGTGGTTCGGTTCCGAAACGGTGACATTCACTGCCACCGATCCGGGAAATTTGAGCGACGCCGATAATGCAACATTCACCATCACATTTGTGAACGATCCGCCGGTGGTTTCCAACATACCCAATCAGGAAATCCTGGAAGGCGGCAGCTTTGCGCCCAT
>CAZUZS010000037.1:0-45966 GCA_964624795.1 uncultured Calditrichaceae bacterium | reverse complement strand
ATGGTCAAATTACTCTGGTTCGTGCCAAAGATAATTCGCCGGCAGATGCGCAGCTCATCGATTGGGTGAAAGCGGCTTTCCGGGACGGCGAGAAACGCAATGGCTCTTTTATCCAGTATCACCGGGGAAAGGAAGTGTTGCGTATTTTGTTCACCGATCTGATGATCTCGGAGAACAGCTACAACGATTTCGATACGATGGCGACTGGCGACGGTGCCCGGAGTGACATGACGGTCATTTGTGAAGTCGGGCATTGGGAAGAAGGTTAACCGGCGCGGCCGGTTTTTCTGTTCCCCGGGGTGCGGGGACGAGGTCATGATGGAAACCAGAAAAATAGTGTTTTGCTGCGATTTCGGGACATTGAAGGAAGGTATCGAGATTGTCAAACTGGCTTACGGGCTATCGGGGCAGGAAACTATAAATGATGTGATCTTCCTGCTGCACGAGGAAAACAAGGCCGAGATTGCCGCTTCCGGCAAGCCGAAATTGGCCCTGAAGATTGTTGAAACCTGAACAGGAGGTATGCACAGATGGAAGAAATTAAAGACCGCATGGAGCTGGTGCTCCCGATTGGATTCATGCACAACGATACCTGGTATCGCAATTTTGAACTGCTGCCGGTTGACGAAGCTGTAGAACGGGTAATTCATAATGACACGCTCCGCAGAAATCATCCGCAGCTCTGGATCAAACAGGTGGTTGCCGGTCTCCTGAATAATATTGAAGGGGAATCCATCGGCTGGGAAGCGCGGGACTCTAATTTTAAGAAGATCCCCCCGATCGTGAACCGGATACCACTCCCGGATGCCGGGTATATTCTGGTTGCCGGCCACCGCAATGAATTCGGTGATATTATCGAGGACGTGGAGCAGAAGTGCATCAAGTGCGGAAAGGGTTTCAAGACGGACCTCAACATAAGCCGGGCAGAAGTCGAATTCGCTGATCAGCCCATTGAAGAATTCCCGGTTGATCTGGAAGATGGATTTATCCGGAAGTCCGAGGGCGGAAAGGATAAGCTTGGATTCGAGGATGTTCCTTTCAATCGCTATACGTTCCGCGTTCCCACAATCGGAGATGGGATTAAGCATGAACGATTTTTCTCCCAGGCGGACCGGATTACATTCAACATGAAGATCATTCAGGAGTGTCTGCTCAAGGTGGAAGCGGTTGACGGTGATAACGTTTCATTGGAATTGGAAAAGAAATACCGGGAAATGTATGGTTCGCAACTGTTCAGTAAATTGCGTGGCAAAGATCGGACAAAAATTCGCAAGGTATTTGGCGAGCTGCCTTCAATCGAAATGAAGTATGAGGAGATTTGCTCAAATTGTGGGGAGGACACCCCGGTGGTGCTGGACCCTTCCTATTTTTTCCCGGTTGGATAGTGGCCCTTTTGTTCCATGACCCTTATCCGTATTCGATCATGGAACAGAAGTTTATCATCGGGAAGGTGATGGGATGGAGGCCACAGGATGTGTTACGGATGCCCCGCCGTGAACGGATATGGTATTTTGAGAGATGCAAAAAGGATGTGGAGGATTACTGGCAGAATTGGGTTGAGATGCTCTCAAAACTGATAGGCGGGTAGCGATGGAAGGACTGAGTTTAGGATTTGCGATAGATCTGGCGGACCGTGCATCGTTCAAGGCTGGACGTATAAAGGGTTCGTTTAATGACCTGCTACACTCAATAACCAGAACAAAGCAAGGCATGAAAGATACCGGTGATTCCACTGGCTTCTTTGCCCGTATGGCAGACAGGGCAAAGGGCAGTGTTGACCGGCTTCGTGCGCGAATGGGCGGATTGAACCATGAAGGAAACCGGCTGCACAGCACATTGTCGCGTGTGAGGGGAGTTCTGGCGGCTATTGGCATTGTGTCGTTTGGAGCATTGGTTACCGGTCAGCTCCACTCCATTTACAACGAAGGTGAACGGGTTGAATCGCAGATTACTCAGTTAGAAACCACCCTGAAATCCAAAACCAAAGCATTCGAAATGCTGGCGTGGGCACAGCGAAAGGCTGTTGAAACACCATTCGAGATTCCGGAAATCAATGATGCTATTGTTCAGTTGCAGGCATACAATCTGGATGCCCGGAAATACTTCACCCTGATCGGTGATATGGCGGCAGCTATGAACCAGCCATTAGGAGCTGGTGTCTATGCCTTTGCCCGGGCTTCTATCGGCAATTATGAGGCCATGGAGCGGTTCGGTATTAACAAGATGTTTGTCAAGAAAAAAGCCGATGAGATGTTCGGTGCCAATGTCGTGGCCTCCGGAGAAGCGGCTGCTATTTCAGTCAAAGATTATGACAAATTCCTGCAGGCTTTAATTGTCCTGATGCAGGATCGCTTTGAAAAAGGTATGATCCGGCTATCAAAAACGATGGTCGGTATCAAATCCAATATTCTGGACTCCATCGGTCAGATCAAACGGGCAATTATCGGCATGCCGGTTGAAGGCACTCTCTACACTTCCATCAAGAACACGTTTCAATCGATCTATGATTTCTTTGATCGTAACCAGGACAAGTTTGAGGCTTTTGCGCGGGTGATCGGTCAGGCATTGAAGCTGGTATGGGGTTACGCTGACTCGTTTGTTCGGAAAATGATCGGATGGGGACAGCAGTTTCTTGACACCACTTTCGATGTAAGCAAGGGCGTGGACAATGTTGTTTATCCCATGATGGTAAAGCTGACCATTTATAAAATTCAGTTCGATAAGGTCATGAGCTCCTTTGCCACCGGTTTTAAAGAGGGCTTCATGGGAGTTTACAACGTGGTCAAAACGGCCACAGGTCCAATTTTCACGCTCATTGAGAAGATGGTTGGACTTGGAGACCTCAAAACCGATAGCCTTGAAAACACCTCCCTCTGGATTGGTCGGACTGCAGGTGTGATCGTAGGTTATAAAGTGCTGGTATTACTGGCAGGTATGGTTGGTTGGATATTCAAATTGGGCAAGCTTGTTCCAATGGTCAGGGGATTGGGTGTTGCCTTTTCTTTCGCATCGAAAACAGTTTGGGGTCTGGGAAAAGCATTGTTGACAACTCCGGCCGGTTGGATTACGATGGCAATCTTTGCCCTTATCGGTGTTGTTACCTGGGGAATTGACAAGTTGGGCGGTTTCCGTTCGGCATGGGAAAAAGTCAAGGGTGGTATGGAGATCACCTGGGAGTATATCAAATGGTTCGGTAAGGCGGTATGGAAAGTGTTTGATAATCTGGCGAAAATGATAGCCAACTTTGCGATTATCCTGTCCAACTCATTCTCCGCTGCATGGGAGCTGATCAAGGATATCGGTGGACGGTTGTTCAAATTCTTTGCCGGTTCGATGAAAGCCTGGAAAAGCCTTTTGTCCTTTGATTTCGAAGGTTTGAAATCTGCTCTGAGCGATGAATTGAGCGCAGTGTTTGGTGGTTGGGATAATACGGCGGATAAGATCAAGGGCAAACTGATGGAGAATACCATTCAGGTTGATTGGAACTTCGGACTGGATGAGACCAATGACAAGGTTTCTGCTATGTGGGAGAACCGGAAAGAGAAGGCACATGCCTATCGCATGGAATATGAACGATTGAAAAAAGACCACGGTGGCGGTGTGCTGGGAACGGTATTGGGACAGGCCGATGATCTGGTCGCTGGTATGCCAAAGCCACAAATCGAGCCGTTGGAAGCCTATTCTGGAAAGCAATGGTCTCAATCTCGGCAACCGACCCTACCTCCGGAACAGATTATTGCCAGTCTGCTTGCTTTTACGAATCGGTATCGGGATAGCATCGATGCTATGATAAATGCCAATGAGGTTTCCGGAAAGTCAGAGACGAATCAAGATCTTCGTGATATGGCTGGACAAATTCTGATTGGAATTGACAATTTGAAGAAAAGCAATCTTGGAATGGATACGGCGGGCACTCTGGCGCTTGAACGCTTACGTTCCGGCTTGACTGATTTGATGGCAACGGATAAGGGTAGATTGGGGGATGTCCGTAATCTGCTCACCGAATTTGTCCGCAATCTTCCGGCTTCTGAGAAAAATGTCGGAGTCCCTGATTTCTCTAACTGGACCAGACCGGATGAGAATGGCCGGATGACAACGGTAATCGATGTCATTCAGAGTAAAATGATCCAGGACGAACCGACAACCGTCTCCCAAAACCTGGGTAAGTCGTTAACGCTTGGCATGCCGGATGAAATGCCAATGCTCACACTGGATAAACCTCTCGGAGAAATGCAGGTTCAACCGAATATTGTAATTCCAAAAATTGATGTTAGTAATCTGCCTTCTATACAACAGCAGCCTAATGTTACTTTTCAGAATGGTGCCATCAAGGTGGAGCTTCATACCAACGAGATTAAGAATGTTGATGATTTGGTCGATAAAGCGGTTCCCGCAATTCAGCGCAAACTCAAGGAGACGAATCTTCGATGAAAGGTTTTATCACAAATCCCGAAATAGGAATGCTTTTGAAATTCCAGGTCAATCCTACGCAAATGGAATGGGAGAAAACAGTCTCCTACGACATTCAGGAAGTGGGTGGCTGGCCTGCACCTGTTGTTACCTGGGTATCGGGTGGACAGAAAAGAATCCGTTTTGAACTGTTCTTTGATCGCTCCAAGTCCGGGAAAGCCAGTGGCCTGTGGAAAGTTGATCTCCCCGGAGTCGGTGTGCAGGGGGCTATTGCCATACTGGAAACATTTCTTTATCCGCAGGAAGGGATATTCTCATTTCGTAATGCGCTGACCGGTGAACAAAAATTTGTTGCTCCGCCCGATGTTTACCTAATTCTCGGTGCGCGATGGGCGCGATGCAAGCTGTTATCGGCTCCGATTAAGGAAACAATGTTTGATGGTATGCTGACACCCATTCGTTTGTTTGCTAATCTGGAGTTTATCGTTTTGGAAGAAGGACCGCTGTCAATGGTTGATAATGTGAAAAGAAAAGTGTTTGCCGGGATCGGCTCAACAATGGGGAATCTGTAATGATTTATGCTAAGATGTCCGATTTGCATGGTCAGGTAGATGACGGGCATGGAATTCGGATTGGAATGCGTCCGAGATTAGACTCAAAGCATCTGGTCAGATATACGATCACGTTTGATGACGCCAACCTGATTCCCGGCCATGTATTGGAAGTGCTGGCCCGCAAACTCCTGGGTTCTGACCGGCTGTGGTGGGTGATTGCCGATGCCAATCCGGTGCGTCACCCGGGGGAATGGAAGATGAATGATGAGATCCTGCTTCCATTGGATGAAGATTCGATTACGTCAACGCGCAACAGGAATCGGTTTGGGAAATGAGTTTCGAATATTATCATAAACTGGAAGTAGAGGGAAGGGGCGGCAAGTTCATCGACCTCACTGACAAGGTCACTGGCGGCGTGATCTATGAGGATAATGCGCTTCTGACCGATCAGTTAGTGTTCACCCTGGGGAAGTCTGCACTTTCGTATGGTGATCTGGTAGCCAAAGGTGCGAAAATAAAGTACACCGCCGGCTATCAGGCTCCTTATCAATCCCAACTACTCTTTATGGGCATTGTTGCAATTAAGAAGCCCCTATTCCCCAATAATGGCGTTCCGCAGTTAAAAATTCAAGCGTTGGATTACTCATACCTGCTCAGCCAGAGGAAACCGGGAAATATCGCCTATCCATCCGAATGGTGCCCGGCCCGGTCAACCGCCGAGGATGTTACCATGAGGGTGAGTGACATTATCACGGCTATCCTGAAGGAGTATCCGGAGATAGAATATAGCTCAGACACAATTCAGATCCCGGCTGATTTGGACAGGGAATTTAATCTAAAGGCGCCGATGGTTCAGAAAGAGAATGAATCCGATTGGGCTTTTATCCAGCGTTTGTGCCAGGGTGATAAGGCGAAAAACAAAAAGGGGCTGGATCGCATCACGAAAACAACCGCTGATGATGGAATTGGGTGCATAGCATTTGTTGAGCTGATGAATGACAAGCCTGCTTTTTTTGTAGTGCCGGAGAAAGTGGCAAAGGAAGAAAAGGGCACTGTAAAGTTTGCTTATCAGATGGAGGGTTTGAATATCATTCAGAAGTTCGATCCTACCCGCGAAGATGCGGAATTATACATAACCGATATCGATGTGACAGATAGCCCGGCTACCGCCGATGTGGAGCCACAGAAAGAGATCAAAATTAATCCGGAAACAGGTGAAATCTCCGAGGTCACCCGCAATGAAACGGGAGATATTGCACAGGTGAAAATCTACAAGGTGAACGAGGCGATGGTGGCTCAGGAATATGAATCGAACAGTCAATTTCTACAGGAAATCACGGTTGGGGAGGCTGACAGCTTTGATAAGGTGAAAAGGTTCCTGGTGCCGATCGAGACCAAATATCCGGCATCGATGAGGCAGGAAACACCGGGTGTCAAGAGTTCCGGAAAAACGGAAAAGGAACTGGAGCGCATTGGTTTTCTTGGACAGGAATTGGATTGCAACTCACGGGGGTGCATCCATATCTATGGCAAGAGAAGTTATGAAGTGCTGAATCTTGGTGATACCTATTCGGGGTGGTGGTTTTTGGAGCAGGTGACCCACAGGTTTGAAAAAGTCTATGCCTGTAATCTGAAATTTAAGAGATAGGAGTACCACTGTGGTACTCCATATTTTGAAGTTGACGTTCGACTGGAGGAAAAGATATGAAATGGATTTGTTTGGGATAGCTATAAAGAGATAACAAAACTGACCTATAACTCGTTTGCAATGCTAGGATTTCTCAGTTTCAATAATCTTTCCAAAATGTGAATGGTATGTTCCTTTTTATTCCTGATAACCGTCAGCCGGATTTCAACGCCTTTGATATCCTTTAAATCCCCGGCGCCTAAGTTTTCCTGTTTGTAAATCTGCAATCCGACTTTTGAATAATATATGATTTCGCCTTCTTTGATTTCAAATTTATCATTCCCCAAATTTAAACCATTTAGTCTTAAGCCATGCGCAATAGACAGTTCGAGGGTATCCTTCTCCACCGTCTTGGCTGCCACATAGTGGCGATTTGCCTGGTATATTTGGGTGATGTCCATAAGCTGCCGGGAAAGTACATTGGAAACCATGGTTAAATATTCTTCAGTTTCGACTTTTTCCTGCCATTTGTTAATTAGTTTTGTTGTAAAAAGGTAACTGACATAGATAAAGCTGATGACAATAAATGTCAACTGAATTGCGACCAGGACTTCAATAATTGTGTAGCCGCCTTCGTCCTGTAAGTTTAATTTCTTGAGCATCTTTGATACCCTATTCCGCTTTTTGTATTGAATAAAAGCTGGCAAGAATACTGCTTCTTGATTGCTTCTTTACAAAAACTGTAATCTTTATCAAATTATCCTGATATTCAATTTTTCTGGTGACGATGTACTCTTTGCCATCGATTGTGGAAACATACTCCTTTTCAAAATAATCACTCTTTAAAATGCATGATTCTATTTCAGATTCCGCCAAATTGATGGCATTAATCTTATCGACATTATGATTATTATAAAGGATGTTCCCCAGGAACTGAGACATTGGAATTAAGACAATTAGCAAAAGCACAATTGCCACCAATACTTCAATGAGCGTATATCCGCTTTCATCCTTTAATTTGTTCATTGATAATACACTGGTTTTAATTTCGGATTTCCCGTTTTGAAGAATATTGGCAAAACGAACTTTTTACTGAGAATTTTCCTGTTAACAATCCCATCTTTTATCCAATTAAAATAGGTGGTTGGAGACAGGTAGAAATAAAAGCGGTCGGTGATGATAGTACCATTTACCTCGCCGTCAAGAGTAACGAAATTGTCAGAATAGACCAAGCCATTGACCCGGGAATTTCGATCAATGAGGATGTTATTTAGCCTGCGTTGTTGTACAATAGAGTTGCCAGATAGCATGATCACCGAGCCGTTCAATACCGCCCCATTTAGCAATTCAATGTTCGCGAAATCAGATTGACTATCAACCAGTAAAAGTGATGGGTATTCCAAATCCATTCTTCCGTTGATGGTGATACCTTTTTCTGAGAAGATCTGGCCGCTGAAGGATTTTACATTATTGATTACCACTTTATCGGAAGAATAAAGAATCACATTCTCAAAAATTCCGTTTCCATCAATGACGATAGATTTGGAACTTAAAATTCTAACGAATCCGCTCATGGATGGGGCGGAGATAATTCTCAGGGGTTGATTGGAAATAAGATCGACCTTGCCGGAGATTTGCCAATTTTTTTTATTCAACTGCTTATTAGTAACATAGATAATTTTTTCCGAACTGTCGGAATCCATTGACAATATGTTTTTGTCTTTTTGGATTAACTCATCGAAATCTATAGGATTTGAGTAATTCAAAACATTGTTAAACCGGTCAAGCAGGTTTTGAATAATCTCTTTGTTAATTCCCGGTCTCCGGTCATCTTGTGACGCCTCAACCTGCCCAAATACGATTTGGCTACCAGTGTATGGCCTGCCGGCGAGGGTTCCCTTTTTTACGCCTTGTTTTCCTGTCCTCACATCACCGTGAATTCGCGCATTACCAGTGACAACCAGACTTGAATATTGCGGGTTGAGAACAATTGCCGGATCAAAACCAGAATCGGGAAGCGTTCCAACCAGAGCAGAAAGAGTATAATGGCTTTCTTTAATTTCGGAACGAGACTTCATATATAGATATCCGCCCCATAAAGACTGTTCCAAGTCCACCGAGTCCTTTTTTGTTATTTCAATTCGATTTGAAAAGTGTAATGGAAGATCGTTTCTCCCAAAGTTTAGCTCCGATTTCGTCATGCCAATATTCATTCCGGATTCAGCGGAATGTTTTGCCTGTAAGAAGTTTTCCTCTTGAATAATGAGCCTTTTATGAAGAACAATGAAATTTAATAGTATGATAACGGTTGTGGAAATAATAAGGATAATTACCAAAGTGGTTACCAGGGCCGCGCCGGTTTCATTTTTAAACCTGTTCATCGTAATGAAAGATATGAAACTCTAATCAATTATTCTACAAGATGTTTAAAATATTCTCCGGACTTTTATTGCAAATAATTTTTGCGGTGGATGCAAAAATATTTTGCGCCCTTGTGCCTAACCTAACACATGGATTTGTATTGATTTATAAAGGAAGTGAACATAAATCACCGCAAAAATATTTTGCGGTAGGATGGATTTGACATATAAAAAACCTAACAATACAACAGTTTTTGGATTGGCATCGAATGTGTAATATGGTTTTGTGAGATTTGATATTTATCTGGAACGAAATAACCAAATGTGTAAAGGAGATGTTATGAATTATCGAAAAGTGGTTGCACTTGTGTTGTTGGCAATACTGGTGGTGTTCTCTTTTGTTTATTCGCAAATAAGCGAAAAGGGAGACGCGCCCACAGAAGTTGGGTGGTGGTTTGATGAAAATAATAATTTCCTGTACAATTATAATTCTCCTGAAGGTTATGTCGGAATAAATATGAACGAACCGAATTATCCTTTAGATGTTAATGGGATCATAAATGGCACCTCCTACTATCTTAACGGTTCTCCTTTGGGTATGTGGGGGATCGGGAATGAAAACAGAATTTATTATAATTCAGGATCTGTCGGAATTGGTGTAGCGGCTCCTACCAGTTTATTGCACTTACTGACTAACGGTTCGGAAATTCTCACATTGCAGTGTAGCGAAGCGAATAGTAGTGTTTATGCAAAATTTAAAAATCCCAATTACCAATGGTATCTTGGAAATTTATACAGTTCCAACGATTTTTTTGTAGGCAGCAATGGTGTTTCAACACGTCCGCTGATTATTGAGCCAGGGGCTGGTAACAATACGTTATATCTGGATGCTGAGAGTAATGTGGGTATTGGGACAAATTCGCCCTCTTATAAATTAGATGTGAATGGAACCATAAGTTCAAACGCTTATAACGGTATGGTATTGACTAATGCGGATGCACAAATCAGATTTTATGGAGAATCCGCTGTTCAAAAGTGGAGCATAGGTTCAAAGGGGGGAACGGGAGACGGTTATCTGATTCATGATGTCGTAAATAATGTAACTCGATTTTTTATCGATGAGAATAATGGAAATATTGGTATTGGCACGACAAGCCCGGCTTTCAAGTTAGATGTAAATGGAACCGGTCACTTTGCTTCCAACATCGAAATTGATGGGAATTTCGATCCCGGTGAAGGTAACCTGGATATTCTATCTTCCGCTACTACCAATAATGATTTCAGGTCAGCCTCGGATATCAGAATAGGAGATTACCTGAATTTGGTCGAAACCGGGTACAGCAATTTGCCGATTATCGCTTCGAATGCCAAACTCACCTATTCCTCTTATGGCGGGGTTGGCAGCCAGGGAGATGGGAATCTGTTTACTCCTCAATACTCAAATGGCTATGCAACTGCGTTGGAAATGCATTATGACGGCTGGACAAGACTCAAAAAATATGACTATGACGGAGTCGGAAGTGCAGTCAATTATTCAGCTTTTAGCACGCAATTGGTGATTGATCCATCCGGAAATGTCGGTATTGGCACTGAAAGCCCACAGACCGAACTTGCTGTAGATGGGACCATCACTGCAAAAGAGATTGTTGTAACAGATACCGGTTGGGCTGACTTTGTCTTTAATGACGATTACCAACTCCCCACATTGGAAGATGTGGAAAGAAGCATCAAACAAGATAAGCACCTTCCAGAAATTCCTTCAGCTAAGGATGTGAGAGAAAATGGTGTAAGCCTGGGTGAAATGCAGAGCAAATTGCTGCAAAAAGTAGAAGAGCTGACTCTCTATGTGATTGAGCAGAATAAGGCGATTAAAGCGTTGCAAAAGGAGAATAATGTTTTGAGCAGACGACTGGCAAATTTGCCTGAATAAATCCAGAGCATAATCAGTAGATAATTTTGTGCATGTTGATCTTCAGACAAATAAAGGAATTTATTATGCGAAATAGATCGAATATCGTTATTATGTTGTTATTATGCGTATTTGGATTGATTGGAGGCTTAAAAAACGCAGCATGTGAAGAACATGACATTGCTACGGCAGCATCAAATTTTCCCGTACAGCAATTTATATCTAATACTGAGGTCAATCCTTTTACAGGAGATCTCAATATCAACTATCCACTCTTTAGGCTTCCCGGCCCGATTCCTGAACTAGATTTAAACATTGCATTAAATTACAACAGCAATTACGAAAAATGGTCTCGATATCTAACTGATGATAGTGTATCGGTATATCCCTTCGGGGCAGTGGGATGGAGTATTTCTCCAACTTCTAATATCTCGATATTCTTTCCAAACGGATTTGGCAACTATGGTGCTGAATTATATATTTCATTGTTGGGGTCAGTAAGTGGAAGGCTATATCAGGGCAGCCCGAATCAGTATTGGAATGACAACGGTGATACCGTTCTATACAAGATAGCCAAATGGCCCCAAATTAAAGTAATGCGTATTGGATCTTCATTATATGATGACTGCCATTGGGAAGTGATTACCCAAAGTGGTGTGAAATACATTTTCGGGGAAGACTCAACGGCTTCCCGAAGATATCGCAACACAATTCGATATTTTGGTGCCATTCCTCAACAAGCTGACTATATAAGCCAGTGGGACTTGGAAAGAATTGAATGGCAAAATGAGGCGGTTACCTTTTTTGAATATGAATACCAAAAATATTATGTAAATTATGCAATTGATTACGGAGACGAAAATGGGAAGACATCTTTTACCGGGAACGGGCGTTTAACGAGTATCGTTTCACCAGTTCAAGGCGGGGTAACCTTTTATTATACAGATGATACATACCGAAAAGCGGTGCCGATGATTGGAGCAAAAGATAAAGACAACAACATTTTGAGCGAGCCGGCATCATACATTGAGATCAACAACCCACCTGACTCATTATGGTTAACAGACTTCTCCTTGGAACGCCAGTATGTTATTACCTGCGAAGGGCCGTTCTATGAGGGCTCTTATATTGCTTATGCAGGTGTTGATCCTAGGGGCAACTACTCTTTAGACTTTTTCTCTGCTCCTGGTATTGGCCAGACTTGCGAATATCATGTCCCCGAAAGTGGCACTTTAAACAAAATCCAATTTGTATTGTGTGTTCCCCGATGGCTTCAATATCAAAGCCAAACCGACATGCCACTATATGTCCCATCCAGCACTACCAAAGTAACTGTACGATATGTCGGAGAAATTAACTATCTGGATAAAATTATTGGGGCAAGTTATGCACAACAAACATCTTGGTTGCATAAGGAATTTATTCTAAAATATATAGAAAACTCTAATTACACGTATCGTGATTACCTCAGTAAAATTGTAGAGCAGGGGATATATTCTAACCCAAAATCTGCAAATAAATATCCTCTGGAAAAACTTAACGATCCTGAACCATCGGATAGTATTTATACCGAATTTATGTATGATTCTAGTACTGATTTACTGTTTTCAATTACTTGGCCCACTTTGGGACAAACATATTTTGAGTTCGAGCCAAGAACTTACGACTACTGCAATGGTGTGGCGGATAGTGGCACATATCTTTATCGTGTAAAGGCCAAATATGACCAAAACTACCATTATGCGTTGGAAAGTGGGTATAATATGTCGGACTGTTTTGTTGACACGACTCGTTATACATACTACGGAGGCAAGTATACCTATAAAGTCGATGAGAGTCGACATAGATTTGATCAACATGTCATATATTCAAAAGCAATAATTGACAAACCAATCCCTTATGGGGCAGATACACTATATTTTCATAATACAGATATGTTAGGAGGATTGATATATAAGAAAATCATAACCGATTCTCTTGGCACCATTTTCCAGGAAGATTCAACATCATGGCAATATGATTCACAGAAAGGTCGATTAAAGATTTATGAACAGACGGAGAATGATTTCGGACAGGTAACGGCCACTGAATATGAATACGATGAACCTTTTGGAAATCAGACTCACATACATTATTTTGGGGATATAAATGATTCAAATGATGACAGAAATGTGTATTATACTTATTTGCACAACCAGGATTCCCGCTCATCGACCTATATCCAGAACAACATAACAAACAAAATATGGTCAGAGTGTATTAAGTCATCGCCTACAGCAGCACCGTTTGACAGCGTAATTTCACGGTATGATCGTGATGACATCCATGATCAGCCGTCCAATCCATTGGCGCCCTTGGGGAATAAAACATTTCAAAAAACATGGAATGCTGGGGGTAATGATCCCTTCATAAAATTTGGCTATGGCTATGTTGCCGGATTGGTTACACAATCCAAAGATTCTTACGGAAATTTGGATTCTATCAGCTATAACGGATATTTCCCAAAAAATGAAATTAGTCCAATTGGATGGAGTTATTACTCTGATCGAAAGATGAATCCATTTGGAGAATTAATGGAACAAAAAGATCCAAATGGAATTGTAACCCGCAATCTTTATGATAAATTGTCACGATTGTCATATGCGGTGGTTGATGGTGATACTCTGAACGAATTTATTTATTCAAATGCTTTGGATCTCGTTGGTAGTTATGGCCACCCGGAATTATACTCCGTCATATCATATAAATTCTCAACTTCTACCGATACAAGCCTCGAAACTCGTTTTTATGATGGTATGGGTAATCTCATACAAATCCAAACACCCGATCCAAATAATGATTATGGGCGGCCTATTGTGATCGATTATACCTACGATTCTTTTGACCGGGTAAAAAGTCAGTCTAATCCCTACACGTATCCACTTTTTAGTTTTACCGACTATCATATATTTCTTGGCCCAGAGAGAGAGCAACCGACTACCTATTTCTTTTATGATGAATTGGGCCGGCTAACCAAAACAATAAATCCGGATAGTAGCGAGATAATAAATGCATATTCCGGCAGGACCAAAGTTACAACCGATGAGATCGGGCAAAAGACCAAATTTGTATATGATGCTTATGGCAACTTGATTGAGCAATACGAAAATTATGATTCCCAGAACGATACATACTTGGATACCACAATATTTACCTATAACTTGCGCGGCCAACTCGAAACTGTAAGAGACCCTGAAGGATTGATGACGACCTATACCTACAACTCGCTAGGGCAGGTTGAAGAAAAAACAACACCGGATGCAGGAAGAAAGGAAATTTTGTATGATCTGAACGGCAATCCGAGATTTTCGAAGGATGGCAATCTGAGAGAAGATGGAGAATTTAGCTATCAAAAATACGATGCGCTGAATCGTCTTGTATCGGAAGGCATATATTCGGATAGTACACAATTCACCCAGACTAATGCCAACAGTCAGAGCTGGCCCTCAAATGAGCCTGGCCTGATCAATGTAAATGCCTACGACCAGGCTCCGGATCCCGAGGTTTATCCATGGAGTGTGTACGACGTCACTACATACCTGGATTCATTATCTTACAGCACAGGCCGGCTGACAGCCAACGCATTCCGTACCGGCGGATATGGTTTGGTCGATAATGATACACTTCTAAACAGGCTAATAAATTCAAAACAGGATTTCTCTGCCCGCTATCATCTGGTAGCACAGAATGGATTTGAGATAACATCCACCGGCGATGTAACCATGAGAGCCGGGGAAAGCGTCATTCTTAGACCGGGATTCCATGCGGACCTGAATAGTCATTTCAATGCCTCCATCGATACAGCATTATTGAATGCACCTGTGGTGACTGAAGGCTGGCAAATTAATTTATTTAGTTATGACGAAAAAGGCAGGGTTATCCGTAAATATCTGTTTTCTGAAGATCTGCCATTAATAAGATATGTATATTTGTACAATTTACAGAACCAGGTAACCCGCGCCTTAGTCTCTGTGGGTCAGGAAGCATTTTATCATTTCTACGATTACAACCAACTGGGACAATTAGCTAAGGTATATGTGTCGCAGGACAGCACATGCCCGAATTTATCCGATGTCTTCTATACATATAACGCGGGTGGATTGGTTGATACTTTACGTTTGCACGAAATCTCAGCAGATAATTTTCAGCTATCAGTTCCGTATAGTTACGACGAACGGCTGCGATTAACCGATATCGGTGATGTTTTAAATGATTTATTGTTATTTTCTGCCAGATATTCTTATCTTGCAAACGGTAATGTTGATACTGCAGTTTTTAATAACAAGAAATTTGCCCCGGCATCCCGATATAGGTTTAATTACGGATATGACCCGGCGAACCGCCTCACCAGCGCTGATTTTTACCGTTACTCGGGCGGCTGGCAATCTGTCTCTTCCTATGATGTTTCCGATTTAGCGTATGACAAAAATGGCAATATAAACTTACTGACCAGGAAGGATGAAACAGGAAGCAACATCGACCAATTGAGCTATGGTTATTATCCTGGCACAAACAGACTCCAGTCCGTTACGGATATGGTCAATCCGACCGCAGGTATCGGCTGGGATGTGGAAGACAGCGAATTTGAATACGATGCCAATGGAAATATGATTGCGGTTGTGGAAAATGGAGTTCCGGCAATTTATTCCATTGAATATGATTACAGGAATTTGCCAACAAGCCTGGTAAACCGGAACGGGAGCACGGTGCAATACCGTTACGACGTTAATGGCAACCGAATTTTCAAAAAGGTCGGCAGCCAGGAAGCTGAATTTTATATCATGGATGGTTCTCGCAATATGGCTGTTATTAGCGGGACCGGCGGATTAAAATACTGGAATATTTTTGGCAATGATTTAGCCGGAAAAATATTAGCCTCCGGTGAAAAGGATTATTATATTAAGGATCATTTAGGCTCAATACGTGCCATTGTCAACGACCAGGGGACAACCGTGGAAGCTCATGATTACTATCCCTTCGGGCTCGAAATGCCGGAACGCAGTTTTATTAGTGGTGAACAAAATAAGGAATTGTTTACCGGCAAAGAGCGGGATACCGAGACCAATTGGGATTATTTTGGCGCCAGGTATTATGATGCCAGTATTGGCAGGTGGTTGAGTGTGGATCCGCTGGCAGAGAAATTTGCACAATGGAGTTCGTATAATTACGCGCTTGATAATCCCATGATTTTTTTTGATCCTACTGGGATGGTCGTTGTTTTTGCGAACGAAGACATTTTAGCGCAACACAAAGCATTTTATGATCAAAGAGATGAGAAGGGAGACTATATAAACACAGAATATATCAAACTATATAATGAATTAGATAATTCTGACGTAGTTTATGAAGTGGTAGATGCTGATCTTGGTGGTGCAGATGAAAATGAAGTAATGAAATTGGGTAATTTTACAACGGATGGAACTAATGTCACTATTGAATTGGATATGACAAATGGTGCAGATGTCGGACATACTCTATGCCATGAATTTGTTCACGGTACACAGTTTGAACGCGGCGAATTTTATTTTGGTCGAAATCCCGAAAGTGAGGATTGGAGTACGATAGGGATGACCATCGATCTGGAATATGAAGCATTTGCAGGACAACAATTAAAGCAATCATGGTGGCAAGCTGGAAATCGAGATTCTAATTTACAATGGGTAAACAAATATTACCCTTCGTTAGTTGGAAAAGGTCCTAAGCATACTGATCCTTGGAAAACAAGACTGGTGTTGAGAACACCAACATATTTTGGAATATCATTACCAGAAAAATAGAATTAAACCTTCATAACTGAAAGGGTGGGAAATGCGAACAATTTTATTCGTTTCTATATTACTTCTTACAATCATGAACCACTCAGATGCCTCTGACAGATTTTCATTCATTTCGTTGGGCAAAGTTATAATATATGATCTTGGTGACCACCGATTCCACGAGATTAAAGCTCCTTTCAATATTTTTGATTACGAGTTAGCACAAAATGAACTTTTTGCGGTTACAACCAGTGATACAGGTGCTGGACATTATTTGTACAATAAGCCCCAGATTACTCATCTTTATCGCTCACGGATTTATCCGCCCGATAATAGCAGAGATCATGTTTTTAGTGAGATTAATATAAGATCAGTTTCATCAATAAAATTATCGCCGGATAATAATGCTCTATTAATTACATCATTAAGTGATTCGATTTGCTATTCCGTTTTAGATCTGAAAAATAATACGTTATATAGGCATGAGAAATTGACTAATCACGATGTTTTAGGATGGTATTCGAATAATGAAGTATTAGCAATAATTGACAAAAGAGTTTTTATATATGAAATATCGAAACATCATTTTCGTATCTTCCAGAATAAATTAAATAATGATAACAATAAGATTATTAACTTTAAAAGGATTGATGAACAAAATACAATTTTCCAATTAAAAGTCGATACATTAAATCAAGTAAATTTAGTTTTAAATTTCAATGGACATACGAAGAAAATTTATTCAATTCAAAGCAATTATCTTGACTATATACTAGATAATAAAGAGATCATTCTGTTAGAGACCTGGCATAACGATGTAGAACGTCGTCGAGATATGATTGAGATGAATTTGAATGGTGGTATTCTTAAGAGAACAAATTTAGATGAATTGCTCCAACTCCAGCCAGATTTTCAGAACATCAAATTTAGTGAAAATATCATGAATAACAATCTTATTGTCTTCGTTATAAATCCTTGGCATAGTAATTTTTATAGGGTGAATGTTAATAACTTAACTTACAACCGATTAGACACCGGTGATCGATATTTTGCTGAAGTGATAAAACTAAGAGAATTTGCCTATGATAATTGACCTACTATTGAAGTTTTGAAATAATACTTTTGGTCAA
The DNA here is from genome assembly GCA_964624795.1 of uncultured Calditrichaceae bacterium. Taxonomy (GTDB): domain Bacteria; phylum Calditrichota; class Calditrichia; order RBG-13-44-9; family RBG-13-44-9; genus CAZUZS01. The sequence continues at coordinate 28,181 of CAZUZS010000037.1, read as the reverse complement.
AAGGCAAGAATCTAATGCACTATTAAATGGAGTCGATCTTCTTCTACAGGTTTATTAATACATAATTCTACTCACCCTCACAGGCAACGGAAATAGAGAGTTCCATTGTGTGTACTTTAGCCTCTATTGCCTAATCTCGATGATAAGCTATCTCAACTTGGAAAAAAATTATTTTATCAACGTGAAATGTCAACATGCTATCATCTGGTTAAATTGGACAAGAAGTCATATCGGTTGTTATCCTCAAATTATTAAGAATGATAATTGAGTTAATTTAAAATGTAATAATCATCTATTTTCACATCTTTATTTCATTGGCTAAGGTTGAATTCAGGATCATTTATAAACAGAGTGCTAATATCTTCATAAATAATTATGGCTGGTATTAGATTTGGAGCAGGCTAATTTTTTTGCGGAACCACCAAATTGGCGCGATATTAACGGATTAAATAGCAATTCCGTATTTATGTCATAATTGACACTATACCGAATAAGGAGACGGTATGATAAAGCGTCAATTGTTGAAATCCATGGAAATTGTTAAACTATTTTTGTGGAGTAGATAGGTTATAGGCTGTATCATTAGTGTAGGGCTATAGACCCTGTTAAAGAGACTAGTCGTGCTTATAACCGAATTGTCCTCATAGGGCTAAAGGTGACCCTGAATAGGAGAATGGTAGACAACTGACGAAGGTTCTGCTCCAAACAATTATTTCAAGCAGAGGAGTAGAAGCAATGCGCTACATAGGGGTGGATTTACACAAGAGCACATTTTATGTGTGCAGCCTGGATTTAAGAGATACCAGGGAGTATAAGCAATATCGGATGGAAGATTTAAAAGAATTTACAGCAGGTTTACAAGCATAAGATATGATAGCAGTGGAATCGACCGGCAATGATCGCTATTTTGCCGAGCAGGTGCACAGCCATGTAAAGGAAGTGAAGGTGGTGAATCCCACTCAGTTCAAGGTGATCAAGAATTCGATTAAGAAAACGGATAAACACGACGCCGAATTGTTGGCCTTGTTTCTGAGCCGGGGTATGTTGCCGGAGATTCGTGTGCCAGGAGCGCTGCAAGCGCAACTCAAGAGTCTGGCCCAGAAGCGAGAAAAGTTGGTGAAGTTATGTACCACCTTGAGAAAAAAGATTCATAATATTCTTAACGGTCACGGGATTGTGAGCAAGCGAGAGGATTTCTCAACCGAGAAAGGGCTTTGTAAAGCACTGTCCTACCCACGAGATGAATTAGCCAAAGTGGAAATGCAAGTCATCGTAGATCAAATCCGTTATTTAAATCGAGGCATCGCAAAATTGGATGAGCAACTTCGGGAAATGGGAAAAGAACTGAAGGGGTTTAAGAATTTCACCAGCATTAAAGGTATTGGTGAGAAAAGCGCGGCGTTTCTTTTGAGCGTGATTGGTAATATCGATGATTTCGAGGACGATAAGAAACTATCGGCCTACTTTGGGATAGTTCCCAGGGGTAGCAGTTCAAATCAAACCCTCCATCAGGGCCGAATCACTAAACATGGGAGCAAGCTGGGAAGGACCACACTGGTTCAGTATGGTCTGATTGCAAAACGCTACTCTCCCTATTTGGCCAACTTTTACAACAATATTAAACAACGTAAAGGGAGCGGCAAGGCGATAATTGCAACCACCAGGAAACTGTTAACAATCATATTTTACACATTGAAAAACAACTGGATATTTGAGGATTTTTCTAATTTTGTAATTCAGGAAGGCTAAGCCCTATGTCCTCCACAGGTGGAAAGAATTACAAAATTCTAAATATACAAGTAAAACTTTTATCATAGGAGGCAATTATGTTAAGATCCATCACAGTTTTAATTCTTATCACATTTGCATTTTTAATCCCGTTCACTCTTTTTGCCGGGGGGACAATCACTTCAGTTGTGGCAACGGATACCGCTTACTACGACTTTGATGATGTTGTAGTAGCACTTACCGCGAAGGCGACTTACGATTCATTTCTGCTGGTAACCTATCGTCCTCAAAAGAATTTTTCCGGACAATGGACAAACCTGACTTCTCAGAACTACTATGGGCCGCTTCATACCTGGGGATCGTGGCGGATTTCCAATGAGTCATTTAACGTCTTTCGTGCAGAAGATTATTATGGGAATTCCCATCCAACGCTGATTAATCCCGCCGGAAATGGCACCTACCGGGTAAAGGTGGAAATGACGGTTGATACCAACAGTACCATATCCGGTTTTTCCGGCTCTTTCTCAGTGAATGATACCGTAGCACCCGGCGCTCCGGCTGGCTTATCCCGTTCTGTTGTCAATGCGCCGTCTAATAATCCCAAAATTCGCTGGAATCGAAATCCCGAAGGAGATGTGCATCACTACCAAATCTGGAAAAAAAGAGGCGAGGGTAACTGGAGCATACTGGATACTACTTCAACAGACACGCAGTATGTTGATTTATCGGAGACTGGGGCAAGCATTAGAGATATAGCCAATTCAATCACGGTTTATTATAAGATTAAAGCAGTAGATTTTACTTCCAACCAATCCGGCTATTCCGCAACCGTATATTTTGCTGTGCCGGATTCCGTTCCGGACCGTGCGAAGGTAAATAGCATCCCAACAACAGAAATTGAAGTCGCTCCTGTTCCGAACCAATTTGCTCTTCTGCAAAACTACCCGAATCCATTCAATCCATCCACAAATATTCAGTTTGTTCAGCCGGAGGCCGGACAGGTAGAATTGGCAGTGTTCTCAATAACCGGCGAAAAGATCGCTACCCTGATTAAAGGGTATTCTGAAAAAGGATTGCACAGCATTCGATGGAATGGTTTAAATGATCTGAATCGGCAGGTTACATCCGGAATATATATTTACACCTTGCGGGCGGTAAATTATCAAGAGACCCGAAAAATGATCTTGTTGAAGTAATGATTTGAATTGATCTTGTGGCCGGCTCAGTGTGGATGAGAATCTTCCGCGCCGCGCCGGCCATATTTTTCCGATAAAGGAAATGATAAAAATCTTCTTAGGTTGATCGTGCCGTAACTGTTTTGATTTTTTGACGGGTCTGGAAAAAGATGTCGTTATACTTGACTAGATTCTTATATTGTATATGAACACGTGAACTTCACCTTTATCTTTCATATTAGTTTAATACTATTGGATTTAAATGTTTGAGCTTTCAACCAGTTTTGTTTTTGGGCTGATTATCGGCAGCTTCTTCAATGCTTGCATTTACCGCCTGCCGAGAGAAATTACGTTGACCGGCAGATCGTTCTGTCCCCATTGCCACCACCGGATTGACTGGTGGCAAAATATTCCCATTCTGAGTTTTCTATTTCTCAGGGGTAAGTGTCATTATTGCAGGGAGAAAATATCGATAAGGTATCCGCTGGTTGAATTGGGCACCGGGATTATAACGGTTGTTACCTTTTACTTTTCAGGATGGACAGTTGAGCTGGCCCTATATTTGGTATTTATCTATTCATTAATCGTTATTTCGCTGATCGACATGGAGTTCGGGATCATTCCCAACAAGATGCTGATATTTATGGCAATATCCGGGCTTCTCTTGAATTTGGTTTTCAATACAAGATCAATAGGCGGCATTCTCATCAACTCGCTCATTACCGGTTTGATTTTCCTCTCCATCTATTTCCTGAGTTATTTTTTTCTAAAGAAAGAGGGGTTAGGGATGGGGGATGTAAAGCTGGCGTTTGTTGCCGGTCTGTTTGTAGATTGGAAGTTAATTCTGATAGCGCTATTTATAGCATCTTCTTGCGCGCTGCTGATCGTGGGCCTCCAGTATTTCATCTGGAACAAAAAAGTTGAAAGAATTCCATTTAGCCCTTTTCTCAGCATTGGCTTTATTTTCATTGGCATATTTCCGCAAATTTCTCACGTGGTGGTTTTGTTGCATTAATTATTTTGGAAATACGCAGGGATATTTTCCCCCTTATTTGTGGAACATGTTTCATTTATGAATCATCAAGATTTCTTAGTGAGTAGTGAAAAATATCTTTACTTAAACAAAACCAATAGATTGTGGGAAATGACAAAAATTTGGCATAGTAATTGTCGTATATAATTTAGTGTTGTTTGAATACTGCATCTTCATTTCCAAGGGAAATTTAGGAAGCTGCTCGAATAGGATTGTGCCGGGAAATCGATTTGAATAGGAAAAATTATCTTTATATTTTTATTGCATTCTCGTATCTGATTTTACCTTCACGGTTTTTATCCGCCGCTGTATCAGATAGCGTTAAAACTGATTCTTCCGTAGTGCCTTACGGTGAAGTGCGCATAGACGAGTTGGATTTTAAAAATACCGACCTGCGGGATGTCGTACGGGTTCTTGCCACAAAATACCGGATAAATGTCCTGATTGATAATTCGGTCGATAAACGAGTAACAATCCACCTGGTAAATGTATCGGTAGCGGATGCCTTGAAATTTATCGTCCGGGATAATGATCTGGAGTTAAAAAGATACGGCGAAATATATAAGATTGTCAACCCGCCGCAACCGGAGCCGCCTCCACCACCGGAAAAAAAATGGGTAATACAATATAAGGACGGCCTGATCACCCTTGATTTTAAAAATGAAGATGTGAAAGACGCCCTGTACCAAATCTCCAAACTGACTGGTAAGACTATTATTGTTGATCGTCATGTGAATGGCGCTATTTCCGGTTTTATTCAGGAGCTGCCTCTGAAAGAAGCACTCTACCAGCTATTGAAAAATAATGGCTACCTGATCAAAAAGGATGGAGATGTATTCCAGGTAAGGCGTATGGGTTGGGAGGAGACGGCCGACAAAGGCCTGACCAGGAATTTCTGGATAAACACCCACGAAAAGTTGATCGACATCGAAGTGAAAAGCGCACCGGTGGCCCAAATTATCAATGAAATATCCCGCCAGATGAATATTAATGTTTTTCTTTATGGCGAACTGAAGGGGACGGTCACCGCCAATGCGGTTAACCTGACCCTGGAGCAGTGCCTGAATCTTATATTGAACTCCAATGATTATACGTTCAAAAAAGACGGTGACATTTATCTCATCGGCGATAAAAGCAGTCGCGTTCTGGTGTCCTCAAAGCTGATAAAGCTCAATCACCTGAAGGTTGATGGCATAATGGAAATGCTTCCCAAGCGGGTGATGGAAAAAGCAGAATATAAAATCGTAAAGGAACATAACGCATTGCTGGTGACCGGTTCTCAGGATGTGATTCTGGATGTTCAGGAAATTGTTAAAAATATTGACCATCCCATCCCGCAAATTCTCATTGAGGCCCTGGTGGTTGATTATAATTACCAGGACATACGCGAGATCTCGGTTGACGCGGGCCTAACCGGTGGTTCTGCTCTTGATTCATCCCGTGGATCAAATGACAAGTGGTTTCCGGGAATCGATATTCTATGGGGAGCGGGAACCGCAAATAAGTATCTTAAGAAAGTGGGAGATTACTTTGGGGCGACCAATATCGGTACACTGCCGGCTGATTTCTACCTGCAGGTAAAAGCCCTGGAAACCGTCGGCAAGGCTAATATCAGGTCAAAGCCCCAGATTGCCACACTCAACGGCCATGAAGCTGATTTGACCATCGGTCAAACCCAGTATTACAAGCTGATAACAACCACACCTATACGTGATCCTTCGCAAATCTATATCCAGGAATCGGAACAATTCCATACAATCGAAGCAAATATTACCCTGAAGATTACCCCGTGGGTGAGCGGATCAGGTGAAATAACGGTGGAAATACACCCGGAATTCAACAACCCGGTCGGTCAACTGAGTCCGAATGTTCCACCGACCATTCAGCGACGCGCACTGAATTCGACGGTCCGCATCCAGGATGGCGAGACCATTATTCTTGGCGGGCTCATTCAGACTGTCGACAGCGAAAATATAACAAAATTGCCGATCCTGGGAAGTATACCTGTCATCGGCAGAATATTTCAAAATAAGAATCATGATAAGCGCAAGAGTGAGCTGCTGATTTATATTACCCCTCATCTCTCTTATGGAACCGAATTAAATCTGGACAGATGATATGATTTTTTTAACTCCCTATTTAAGCAAAGCGCAGGAATTTTTGCAGATTTCGGACACTTCATTGGGTGTCGATGTTCAGGATGATAGAATCGTCGTTGTCCGGGCGCGAAAAGGGGCCCGGCGCAATAAAGTTTTAAGAAGGATAGAAGTTCCCATTGATAAAGAGAAGTCGTTGAAAATTAATCTTCAGGAAATAGCTGAAAAATACAAACTGAAATCCACTTATACCGTTATCAATTTCCCCCTGGACAAGTTATTGTATAAAATTATTGACATCCCATTTATTCCACAAATGGAAATCAGAAATTTTTTGCTGCAAAATACAAACCTGTTCCTGCCGGATAGTCTCCCTTCCAGTGATATAGTTATTGCCCACATGATTCTCGATGAAACAGCAGATGGTCTAAGGGTCCTTGTCTTAACCGGGCGCCGCGATGAGGTCTCGGATTTCATAGAACAATTGCCTGATTCTAAATTATTAAGTTTAGTTCCCGGCGCGTTTGGTTTGCATTTCTTCCAGAAGGAAATAACAAATGAGTCGTTCTCCGGTTTTATTTTTTCGCATTCCGATCGTACCATCGATATCCTGGATTATGAAGATGGGCGAGTTCAATCCTTCGAAAGAATGTCGATTCGCCAATTCCACGAGAAAACAGAAAGTATTCTTTTGAACAAGATAGATGATAAAAATTTGGATATTCTGGTACACAATGCTGGAAGCGAAACTGTTGAATCGCCCTTTCCACTTGAATTTTCAGAAAATACCTTAAATAACGGAGAGTCAGTGGAAGAATCCCGCTACCGGAATGCCGTTGGATTGAGCCTGATGCCCTTCACAAGCAACGACAATCAGACACTTAACCTCCTGACCGAAGACTCAAGGCTGCAAATCCAAAATGATTTTCACAAACATCTGACCTTAAAATTAACGCTTGCCAGCGGGCTGTTAATCTTCTTTCTTTATTTCCTGCTTTTCTCCCTAAATCTTGTACTAAGCTCCCGGCAAAACAATATTTTGGCTGAGAGGTCGAGTCTGCTTCCATACCTTCAAAAGAAAAAAGATCTGGGAAGAAAGAATCTCTATTTAAATCAGTTGCTGCAGGATTTTGAAAAGCTAAAGACAGAAAAGAGTTATATGGCATTCTATATCCTGCAGATCGCTAAATCGTTACCGGGGGATGCTTGGCTGTCCTCAATGTCTATGGAGGAGAACAAAGAGCAAGGAAAGGAAATCCTGGCTTCAGGTTTTGCCAAAGATGAGAGAAATGTTGCAAATTTCCTGGGGAAACTGGAAGAGTTGCCTTTTAAGAGACAGGTTATTCTTAAGAAAATGGAAAAGGTTAGTCAGGCCTCCAATAAATATGGACGGCCTCAAGCCAACGCCAATTTTATCCAATTTGAGATTGTGATATATGTCTAAAATCAAGTGGAAATATATTCTCTTTATCACCCCTTTTCTGTTTATCCTGATAGGGTATCGAATTCTCATGCCCACGATTACGGAAAACCTGGAATTGCTGGATGAAATTTTGAGTTTGTCGAATGAAAAGGAATCTGTTGAATCACTCTCGCTTAAGATCAAAGAATATCAGGCAGAAAATAAGAGATTGGAGGCCACAATCGGGAATCTATCGAACGATTTCCCGCGTAAGGAGAATTTATCCCGCATATACAGAATAATTGGTAATATCTCTGAGAAATATCATGTTTTGCTTCTCAAAATTATTCCCCAACCCATGGAGAGTGACAGCCTCGGCTATTTTCTCACCATTGATTTGTCGCTGAACGGTGATTACAAGAATGTACTGGGTTTTCTTCATCATATAGAATCAAACAGTCAGAATTTCAGGATAACGAACCTAAAATTTGAGAAAAGTGAAAAGAAATTACCACATGATCTGACCGGGACCTTACGGATAATCGCTTTTCTCAGCCGGACAAACGATGAAATCGTTAAAAAGTAATCGGCTCGTCATATTTCTCTTATCCAGTATCTCTTTATTTGTCTGGGGAATTATTCTCTATCAACTAATATGGGGAGTCAATTATGATCCATCCATTGAAAAAAGCGATATGGTAAGACAAGAATTTAAGGTTGATATAAACATGCCGGCAGGGTATAGCGATTCTATGTTTGTTAATTTAAAATCTATTCGGAATCCATTTGCGCCAAAAAGAAAGGAGAAGAGAAAAAAGAAGATCAAAAAAATCGAAACAAAAGAGAAGCCCAAAGCACCGGATTTTAAATATATTGGATTCATCACTGATCCAAAAGGCAATCTTGCGCTATTATCTAATGCCAATAATGAAACATTCATAAAAAGGGAAGGGGAGTTTATCAACGAGATTTGTGTGAAGTCCATTTCAAGGGACAAAGTAACAATTTCGCATAAAGGACATATTTTTGATATAAAAATAATGAATTAACCTGAGGGAAAACCATGTACCCGGCGGTGGTCTATGTGGATTCGGATGAACGATCTATCGATTCTGTAAGAGAGAATCTATCGGATTTCTATGACATCATTACCTATCAAAATCCTTTGGAATGTTTGGAAGCATTCGGGAACGAGAGCTATGCGTTTGTATTGTCTAAATATGAGATGATCCCAATCGATGGGCTGGAATTTTTCAGGCGATTAAACGCCTTGTCTCCCCGGATTGAGAAATTATTGATTGCTAATGACATGAATGCGGCCTGTTCGTCAATGGATTTTCCGGTGGTTTCATTCCGTCAATTCGAAACTGAAGGCGGCAGGCTGATAAAACAATACCTTGATCAAATGTTTATTAGACAATCTTTGGGTGAGGAGAGTGATGGTCAGGTGGATTCAGGATTTTTTGAAATAGTCGGGAGTCATCAGAAATTTTTGGATCAGCTCAGATATGCCAGACGCATCAGCAATTTTTCGGAGCCGGTTTTGATCTCGGGCGAAACAGGTACCGGAAAAGAATTATTTGCAAGGTATGTCCACAATTCCGGAAACCGAAGGGATTGCCCTATCCATTTTGTCAACTGCGCCGCCATAAATCCGACTTTGTTTGAGTCCGAGTTCTTTGGGTATAAAAAAGGCGCCTTCACCGGCGCCAATGCCGATTCGGAAGGACATCTGTTGAAGGCCAATAATGGGACACTTGTTCTTGATGAAATATCCGAAATCAATATCAACCTGCAGGCAAAATTCCTGAGAGCAATAGAGAACAAGGAAATGTTTCCGGTTGGAAGTCAAAAAGTACAAAGATTTGATGTTCGTTTTATTGCATTATCAAACAGAGATTTACATGACTTGGTTGAAAAAGGGAAATTTCGGGAAGATCTCTACTATCGCATGAGCCGTTTTGAGATCAAAATTCCCCCACTGCGTGAGCGTGCAGAAGATATTGATATGCTTTCAAAATATTTCATGAACAAATTTCTTTATAAATACTATCCTGACAGCACCATGAAAGTTCATCCCGATTTTTTCAATGCTTTGAGGAGGTTGGGATATCCGGGTAATGTGCGGGAGCTAGAGAATATCATTTTTAAGGTTTTGACAAAGAAGGATCCTCTGAAGGATATCCTTTGCGCCCATGACCTCTTTGATGTTATAGGTGATCCTGAATTAGACAAGAATGAAAATGCTGAATCCCTTAAACAATTTCTTCAAGGAAAAGAAAAAGTTAAAATCCTTGAAGTTTTAAAACAAAAGCATCAGAATGTGACGGAGGCTGCCCAAAGCCTGGGTATTTCTCGACAAAACCTTCAATACCGCTTGAAAAAGCTAGGGATACAAGGGGGGCAAAGTATATGAGCGCTCCCATAATGATCAACGTGATCAAAAATGAGTCTGCCGGCAAATTAAATTTCGTACAGAGGAGAATAGTTAAAAGGCACCTCAGTGGATTAACCAGGGATTTGTCAATTATGCTGAGCGCCAGACTGCATCTTATCGACAGCTTGCAGCTATTGGTTTTTCAGAGCAAAAACAAAATTCTGAAGAGTATTTTGGAGAGTTTGCTCAATAAGATAAAGGGTGGATCGGCGTTTGCCGAGACCTTAAGGACATACCCTTATCTTTTCAGTGATTTTTATGTCAACCTGGTAGAGGTGGGCGAACTGACAGGAAAGTTGGATGAAATGTTGGATCGCATCTCTATATATCTTGAGAAAATGAGTGACTTAAAAAAGAAACTGATGCAGGCCATGACCTATCCCCTGATTATCATCAGTGTTGCACTTGCATCTCTAAGCTTTATCCTTTTTTATGTGATTCCAGCGTTTTCGGGGATATTCAGGGAATTTAATTCTCAACTCCCAACTATTACCGTTTATGTTCTGAATACCAGCAATTTTCTAAAGAACAACATACCGGTATTCCTTTTAACGGTTTTGATTGTTCTATTTTTAATCAACAGGTTCAAAACCCATCCACGGTTTCAAATCTTCTGGAACCGGATAATTATCAGCATACCCTTTATTGGGGGCCTTGTCAGGAAAAATTACATTTCTTCCTTTTGCAGGACTTTGGGGACGCTGTTAGAAAGCGGGATATCATTACTGCATGCTCTCGATATAACGGCACAATCCTCACAAAACTACTTCGTCCGTCGGGATATCTTGACCATGAAATATTATGCCTCGAAAGGGGAGAAACTCACGCATGCACTGAATCAGTCTAACGTCTTCCCGTTAATGGTGATTCAAATGATCGCAGTTGGTGAGGAAACGGCCGAATTGCCATTCATGTTATCAAAAATTGCCGCGCATCTTGAAAAAGAGCTGGACAGTTCCATCGAGACATTATCTTCGGTTATTGAACCAGTCATCATTGTCGTATTGGGAATCATTATTGGCCTCATTCTGATCTCAATATATTTACCTTTATTCAATCTGTCAAGCGTAATGCCCGGCTAATATGGGCTATAAATTAGAGAAGGAGAAAAGATGAAGTTCGAAAAATTATTAAAAGAAGACGGTTTCTCGCTAACTGAAATTTTGGTGGTTATCGTAATAATCGGAATTTTGGTGCTGTTGGCGATGCCGAAATTCACCTCCGTGATTACGAAGGCCAAAACCACCGAGGCCAAGATGATGTTGAAGCATCTTCAAACGTTGGAGAAAACCTACTACTATGAAAATGACAAATATTCTGCAAACCCGGCCGAAATTGGATTCGAACAGGAAAAACTTGTTTCGGAAGGTGGGGAAGCCAGGTATAAAATCGAAATCATCGAAGCCGACGATATGAAATACCTGGCGAAAGCAACAGCGGTCATTGACTTTGACAAGGATGGAACCTTTAACGTCTGGGAGGTTGACCAGACCGGTAAAATCAGACAAACCGTAGCAGATTGATTATGAAAAATTACATCATATTTGTGGCGATAATCTTAATAATGAATTGCAGCCCGAGCAGGTATCTGCAAGGGAACTTATTCAAAGATAAGGAGAAGGTAACTGTTGCCGTGCTGCCGTTTAGCGGAAGCGGAGATCATATAACAGAACGTATAAAATTTCTGGCGGCGGACGAGCTGACGACCTTCCTCTATGTGAAGAAAGAAATTCCGGTGATCGACAGGTCACGGGTAAATTATGTTCTGGCGAAAATGAATATCGACAATACCTACCTGTTATCTGGCGAAGAATTAGTCCAGATATCTGATACCCTGTGTGCTTCCATCATCGTGTTAGGATCGATAGTGAATGATTCCAGGGATGTGGAAATTGAATCGGAAAAGAAAAGAATTATTATTACACTGCGCTTTCTGAACGGTCAAACTGGCGAAGTGATCGGGATGCTCTATAAACGGCGAACATCAAAGAAAGATATTGCTGAGGTTGTTAGAAGTGTATTGAAGAAAATAGTAGGTGAGATATAGGTGTTGAATGAAGGAACCACATGAACTTATCTCGTCCACGTATGCCTTACGGAACAAAGTCCTTCCGCTTTCATATTCGGATTCCAGCGTTAAAGTAGCCGCCATTTCTGGTGATGACGTAAATATGATGAACGAATTACGGTTTATCCTGGGCAGGGAGTTGGAACTGGAGATCTGGGAAGAAGCCAGGTTAATAAAAGAATTAGCCCAGGTATATGGAGCTGCTGAAGGTGATAGCAAGGATGACGAGCCACAATACGAGTTTATTGAAAAAAGACAGGAATCCCTGCAAAAGAAACGAACTGCCGAAGATCAGGATGACTCTGTCGTTCTCATTGTCAATCAGTTTATCAGCGATGCTATCCGAAAAAAGGCAAGTGATATTCATGTAGAAAGCTATGAGAATGACTTTCGGATAAGATACCGGCTGGATGGGAAACTGGTTGAATACCTGCGGCCGCCCATTCAAAAATCCCAGGCTATAGTCTCCCGTCTCAAAATAATGGCGGATATGGATATTGCAGAAAAACGAAGGCCGCAGGATGGGCGAATTCGGATGAAAAATGGGAAGAAATCGGTTGACATACGTGTTTCCAGTTTGCCGACCGATTTCGGGGAGAAGATTGTGCTCCGCATACTGGACAAAAGCTCGCTCAAACTGTCGCTCGAAGCGCTGGGATTTGAAGGTGACAAATTACAAAATTTTAAGAAAGTCTTAAAAATCCCCTACGGAATGGTCTTGGTCACCGGCCCTACCGGAAGCGGGAAAACCACTACTCTCTATTCTGCTCTGAATTATATCAACAACCCTGATGTCAATGTCATCACTATTGAAGACCCAATAGAATACAACCTGAATGGTGTAAATCAGACGATGGTAAAAGCGAATATCGGGCTGACCTTCGCCAACATTTTGCGAACCATTCTCCGCCAGGACCCCAATATCATTATGGTAGGGGAAATCCGAGACTCTGAGACTGCAGAGATTGCGGTCAGGGCGGCATTAACTGGCCATTTGGTGCTCAGCACCCTGCATACCAACGATGCGATAAGCACGATTGTAAGATTGGTTGATATGGGTATAGAGCCATTCTTGATAGCGCAATCTGTTAAAATGGTAGTAGCCCAGCGGCTGGTTCGAAAAATCTGTCCACATTGCAAGCGGGAAAGCGGGATTGAGTGGAATAACTATCAGGATTATCCAATACCGGAGACTTTAAAATCTCAATCTTTTTATGAAGGTGCAGGATGCCCGGAATGCAATAGCACAGGATTTTCCGGGAGAGAAGCGATTCTGGAACAAGTGATGATTGATGATGATTTCGTGGATTTGATCTTGAGGCGAGCCGGAATTGATGAATTCCGTAAACTGGCAAAATCCAAAAGTATCAATAATCTATTTGAAACCGGCCTGAATCGGGCATTGGAAGGGAATACATCATTGCAGGAGGTTTTGAGGGAAACCTTCGTATTTTAATAAAACATATTCCCTTAGAAGACATAATCATAAATCGATTTGGCTGTGGCATCCGTTGCCGACGGAGGAAATTTCCGCCAATTTCACCGCAAAAATATTTTTCAGGGGGTGCAAAAAATATTTGCATCTTTGTACCCGCCCTATCACACGCATTTATATCGACTTATAAACATAATAAATACATATCACCGCAAAATATTTTTGCGTTTGGCTGCCAGCCACTTTCTATAAATCTAATAAAAACAACAGATATAATGATGGCATGGAATCTGTAAGAAGTGATTGAGCAGTTGGTAACTAAAGTTCTGTATTTTACAGGTTCAAAATCAGGAGAATGCTAATGAAATGCTTATCATTAACTGCAACGAGATTTCTTCCACATGTTTTAGTTGCTGTAATCTTTCTTTTATTATTTCTGCATTCCAGCCATGCCTCGGATTACAACATTAATAATATGGTCAATAATCCATTAAATAACCAGATAAACAGGATTGGCAAAGGCTCGGTTGGCTATACCGGGGATATGAGCTTTGAAATTCCATTGATGACTGTCCCAGGTCGCGGAGGGCTTGATTTTAACCTCATTGCCAGTTATAAAGCCGGCATCCGGGCGGACCAGGAAGCCTCCATCATCGGGCTGGGCTGGCATCTTGAAACAGGCGAGATTATCAGGAATATAAGGCTATACCATGACCTCCTATTCGGGCTGCGAACAGGGACTGAGCTGGGAGATATTCCGGATGCGTTTTCTATGTCCACGCCGTTCGGCTCCATGAGATTCTCAAATTTTCAAGCTGATACCGGATCGACTTTTTCACAGTGGTTTAAGCCATTTAGCGATCCACTCTTTTATTCTGATAACTGGGCTCCCTGGAAGATAGAGATATTTCATCACAAGTATGATCCAAATAATTCGAATAACTACAGTTATGTAGTCGATGGCTTTAGGATAGTGGATGAGGACGGCACCCAGTATATCTTCCGAAAGCCCTTATACCGGGAATCCATTGCAGCAACACCTGTATATAACGACATTCAGGATGTTGAGTTTGGCAACTATAAATGGATGCTGACAGCAGCTTTAAGCTATGATTATGTGGATGACGTCGGCTCGGCTGACCCTTATGATCCGCTGGACAGCGATCATCCGGCAACCGATAACACCGGGAACTGGATAGCCATCAAATATCGGTTTGATGCAAATCAGGAGACCGACACCCTGCATTACAAATATCCGAATTATCTCGATTCTTGTGCAGTGGAGTTGACATATGCCTACCGGATCGTCACCTCGACGCATGTAGCTGAATTTACTTATGAAGATGAGGTTCCGGCGGGGTATGAAAGTTATAAGTCTGCCTACGAGGTGGATAACAGGCGAGAAAAAAGGCTGACGAGAATCGTCCTGTATAAATATTCGGGAACGGGATCGGAACCCTCCTCAAGCGGGGATTGGTTCCAAAAAGTGGACTTTACATACCGGGATGACGAGGAACTTCAGCTTGCCCCGCCGGTTCCGGGTATCGGGATGGCCAATATGAATTTCGGCAAAACGACCCTTGAAGGAATAACCATACTAACAAAAGCTTCCACTGAAAATCTCGACTATGCCTTTGAATATGACTTTAATCCTTATCTCCACTATACTGCGGAGGGCGACAGCATCGACCGGGATCCCTGGAATTATTTTAACGATCCAAATGTCTATGGCAGTTCTGAGGATTCCTGTGCCTCCGCCTGGAGTCTGACCAAGCTTACCCTGCCCAGTGGGGGATGGACCGAATATGAATATGAAAACGACCGGTGGTACTATGGTGGATTGAAAAAAGAAGGCGGCGTAAGACTGGCGCGCAAGAAAGTATATGATGGGATTCACGCGACCCCTGCGGTATATACTTATTCCTATGGGGATAACGCCAATCATTACGGCTATGAGTCGAGCATTCCCGGGGAACGAATACGACTGGACCACGAGTTATATGGTCAAAATGACTTTTTCTACTTCGGTGATGACGGCAATGATCATTACATCGGCTATGACCTGGTAACCGAGGTGATGCCCGACAGCCACATCGTCAAAAGATATTATACCACCACAAATGATACCGATGTCAATAGGGATGTTGAAATCTTAAGAAATTTTTCCTGGCATCAGGGCAGAACATATTATTTAGTGTATTATGCCGGCAGTTATGACTTTCAAAGGGGATTACTCAGGAAAGAGGTATATTTTAAGCAGGACGGTGCCACCAAGATCAGGCAGGTGCAATACGATTACAGCTATCAGAATTCCCTGGCAATATTGCACCAGATTTCTAGCATCTTTAATCCGGAAACCTATCCGCAATCGATATCAGCATGGGTGAAGAAAAATTCGGCGACCGCCTTTGATTATTTTTATAACGGAGCCGATTCGGTAATGACGACAGTGACTTTCGCATACGATACACTGAACGGGAAAGTAAACAAGACGATCGAGACTAACAGCGATTCCACGCAGCGCATCATGGATATCGAATACGCCTATGGTTCCTATCCCGTCATGGTAGAAACAAACATGTTGTCCCAAGTCAAGTCTACCAGTATTAAGGATAATCAGGATCTATATTATTCCAAGGAATTCACGGAGTGGGCGGCAGGTCATGCTCGAATCAGCAGAAAATGGAAATGGAAGTCAGATATCCCAGCTACCACGACGACCAATAATTTCCTTGTTTTTGAGAACCCGCATTACGATGATTACGGCAATCTTCAGCAATTCACCAATGCCCGGGGTGTTATAACGACAACCAAGTGGGGGCACAACCATTCGGTTCCCATTGCCACGATCGTCAATGCCGAGGATGATGAGTGCTTTGTTGAGGATTTTGACGACCACGAAATGGATGACGGTGAGCCGGCCGACTGGTATACCACCGGTTCCTACTGGACTGCCGAAGATGGATACCTGTACTGGACAACTACGGGGAGCTCGGGAATGTGCGCAAATTCCCAGGCTCTGGACCTGGAAAATTTTATTGCCGAGTTTGATATCACTGTGGTTGATGGATATTTATCCGGGTCGGGGGGAGGCTTTCAGTTCAGGAAAAGCGATTATCAGGATGATGCGGCAACCTCCGGCTATTTCCTGTGTTTAACCGAGAACAATCAATTGCTGTTGTGGGTTGAGGAAGATGTTCTCGACAGCTATCAGTTGAATGAGACGGCCGGAAATTGGCATCATATCAAAGTCCTTGCGGAAGGCACGACTATTCAGGTATTTGCCGACGGGGTGCTTGCTATGGATGTTGATGATGATCTCTATGAAGGACAGTATGTAGGATTTGAAATTGACAGGGCGGAAACCGAGTTCGATAATCTGCGGATATACCCGCCCGATGCCCAATGCACTTCCCAGTCGCATGATTTTGTCACACTCAGGCCCTGCGCCGAAACCGACGAGAATGGCATGACCAGATATTATGAATACGACGGATTGGGCCGCCTGAAATCTATATCCAATAGTGACTTTGCAACCCTATCGGAGTATAACTATTTTTACTCCTGGGATGGAACAAACAGCTTCGACCCTGCCGATCCAAACTATGTTCAGGAAAAGGTATATAGAACAACGTCGGATTATACGGTAACCAAGACCTATTCTGACGGCTTGGCAAGGAATATTCAGATCCAGCAGCAGGACAGCACAAAGGATATAAATATTTCCATGGACTATGATCCTCTGGGGAGAGTATCGAAAACCTGGAAGCCGTACTGCTGCACCAGCAGCCACAATTACGAGGACGATTTTGATGCCTCCGCCACCAATCTGCATAGTGCAAAATATTATTATGACGGAACCCATGGCGGGGCAGAATGCGGTGATTATCCTTTTAGCGCGTCGGTATATCGCGACGAATTCTCGGACAAACTGGCCGAGGTTAGCTTTCCGGGCGAGACATTTGCCACACCGGGAGGGCATACCGTCACATATCAGTATCTGACTGGTACTTCCACCGATAGTTGCGGCTATCCCAATCATTCCTTGCTCAAGACCCGGGTGAAAGATGAAAACGGGAATTATTCAACCAGCTTTGTGGATAAGTTTGGGAATCGGGTTATATCTTGGCAGCTTCCAGCCGGTGGACCTCTTCCATATGAAGAATTGCGATTAGACGTGGAAGCTTCGGATACGGGTTTAAGTGTGGAATCGCAAGAATTTACCGTGGATCATCCCCAATATGTCAACTATCATTACAGATTAGAGCTTCAGGGGAGTGGGTGGGCAAGATTCACCATTTTTGAAAATGGTTCTGCATTCTGTAATTATATAATATCCGATATTGACACTGTGGAGGATACTGAGGAATTTGAAGCGAATCCTGGCAATACATATAAGATTGAAGCCAAAATCAGCCCCTCCGGTGGCGTGAGATCAAGCCGGGACTTTATATTATATTATAAAACAAATTTAATCAAAACGGTATTCCAGTATGACATTCTTGGCAATCTTCTCAAGACGATTGACCCGGCTGACAAGGAGAGCCAGAACAAATACAACACCCTTGGGCAGCTCATAGCCAAGACTTCACCTGACCTGGACGGCAATGGCGACGGCGATCCGGCAGATGAGACTATCGGTTATCCGGATGAACGCTATATTTATGACGAAAACGGGAATTTACGGTACTACCAAACCGCTGAACAAAGGGCTAGCGGAACAGGGGACTTCATTGTGTATGCCTATGATACTTTCGACCGGGTTGTCCTGATCGGGGAGGAAAATGATTACCATTGGACCTCTTTGGCACCTTCATTGACAGGAGGATACGGGACGGATGCGGACGAATGGAAGGTCAAATATACCTATGATAAAAATATGGTCAGCGGCGCAGAGAATTACAGTATGGGAAGATTGACTCAGACCCAGATAAATGAAGATGGCGATAATGACGCCGAGCATCAATTCCAGTATGTGTATGATAAGTTCGGTAATATAAGTGAAAAGCACTTCACTATTGATGTTGGCGAGAATTCGGAAAAAATCATACGATACGAATATAATTTGCAGGGCCAGGTAATAGAAATCGAATATCCATCCGGGAATACCATTTTGCAGACATACGATCATCTTGGTCGAATAAAAGAAATCATTGCCATACAATAAAGCTAACGGGGAGATTGAGATGAACATAAACAGGTTTTCTAAGCTGCGCAAGAATCATTTACCTTATTTAGCTGTTTTATTTTTAATGTTGAGTTACCTGGGATTAGACAGGGCATTTGCAGATGCGACTCATAGGGACAAGGGTAATGAGATCAAATCGAAGCGAACGCTTTACAGCAAAATGTATCAGCACTCAGGCAATACCTTTACCCTGGAAATCTTCAACAGTCCGGTTCATTACCGGGACCGCTCCGGGAAATGGCAAGATCTAGACTATAAAATTAAGAGTCTTGCCGATACTGCCTGGTTTACTGCAGAGATGGGTCTCTACCATGCAAAATACAGGAAACACCTCGGTAATGATTTTCAGGTGGAAGTCCGGATTCCCGACCGGCAGATGACCGGAGTTAGTTTCAAACTAACCCGGATGGGATATTTTACTCAGGGCGGCAATGAATTTCATCCCCTGGAAGATATCCGGCCGGCCGAAGGACAGGCCGGCTCGAACCGGGTCATCTATCCCGGCATTTTTACCGGCGTGGATCTGCGCTTGACAGGCAATCCCGATATTTTGAAGCAGGACATCGTGCTGACCCAGCAGGGTCGTGACAGTCTGCCTGCCCCCCAAAGCCTGAGCCTGAATCAGCATCAGACGATGCTGGCTTTTGAGTTTGAATTTGATCCGGACAGCTCCCTGTGGGCCTATGCGGACACGACACGCATCAACCGAAACCGGGTCTTTAATTTTACCGGCACCCGGCCGATTTCATTCCGTAATAAAAAAGGAAAGAAGAAATTTTCCTTTCCCCTGGACCGGGCCTATTCGGCTGCTGCCCTTGATACCTCGTCGGAACCTTACTCCACGGAGGTGTTTAGACGCTTTTCTACCGTTGGAAAGCGGCATTTCATTTTGGTGGGAGTGCCTTATAATTGGCTGGCGGAGGCACCACAGGGCACAATAATCATTGATCCGTCGGTCGAAATACAATCGGATGGAGATGATGGCAAAGACGCTTACCTTTACAAAAGCAGGCCGGGCGATAATTATGGGGCATCCGGAGCCATGCAGGTTGGTCCGGATGGGGGAAGTAGCGAGCGCAGAAGCCTGATCCGGTTCAGTCTCCCGGGATTGCCGCAAAACTCTGAGATTACAGATGCAGAATTGAGCCTGTTTGTCTCCTATAGCTGGGGGAACACCAATACGTTTGAGATAGATGCGCACAGGATGCTCAGGGAGTGGGCAGAGGGCGACGGAATCTCGCGGGGGAATAACAGTGGATTGGGCTGCGATTGGAATTATGCTGATCAGGAAGTCTCCTCACAGTGGAATTCTGCGGGTATGGCATCCGGATCGGATTTTAGTTCCAGCATTATTGATACGGTCATTGCATCCAACACAGATTCGGAAGTATGGAAAACTTGGGATATTCAAGATGCGGTGCAATACTGGGTAGACAATCCGAATTCAAATCACGGGCTCGCACTGGTGACGGCCGGGGCGGATATGAACGATGTTGTAGGAACGACTTTCTTCAGCTCGGATTATACAACCGACCCCAGTTTGCGGCCCAAACTGACAATTACTTTTACTGTCGATCCGCTGGTAACTTATGAATATAATGCTGCGGGTCTGCCAAGCAGTGTGACCTATGGGAACGGCGTAGTGGAAACGAATGAGTATGGCACCAGGGATTGGCTGGTCAGTCGGGATTACCAAAATGGTGGCACGAATGTTTTCTATATTCACAGTGACCAGACGGATGATTACGATTATGTGGGCAATCTCCTGGAGCAGCGCTATAAGCACAATACTGGTTCCGAGCTGAAAATGGAATATGGGTATGATCCGCTCAATCGTCTCGACTCGTTCAAATACCAGGGCAATCTGGAAAGATCGTATGCTTATGATGAGTGTGGCAATTTTTTGAGTTTTGCAGGCCGGAGCTTTACCTACCGGAGCGGAAGCGATTGGTTGACCAGCGACGGCAACCGGTCGTTTACTTATGATGCCAATGGCTCGGTTGACAGCATTGATGGCACCAGTTTGTCCTATGATATATTTAGGAATATGACTTCCTACGGAAATGACCACTACAGTTACGATGATACCAACGGAAGAATTAAAAAAATTGAGAACAGCGAAACGAGGTATTATATTAGCAATAATGGCGCGACGCTGTCAGAGTATGGTGAAAATGACAGTCTGGAAGCGGAGTATATTTATGGCCCGAGTGGCATGGTTGCCAAATTGCGGCCGGATTTCGGGTATATCTGGTATTATAAGGATCACTTGGGCAGCACACGCCAAATGAGTGAAGGAAATATGGAACGGGATTATTATCCTTTTGGCGAATCAAAGGTAGCCTCCGGCGATGAATCGGCCTATCAGTATAGCGGCAAAGAACGGGATGCAAATACCGGCCTGGATTATTTCGGCGCCAGGTATTATGATGCCAGTATCGGACGGTGGTTGAGTGTGGATCCGCTTCATCAAGATTACAGTCCATATACTTATACGGGTGATAATCCTGTGTCTCGAGTTGATCTAAACGGTAATTATTGGTTTGGGATTTACTCTGGAGCTGCGGCTGTCCTTCGGTATCCCTCTGTAGGGGCATTATCCATTGAAGCAACTAACTGGGTGCCACTTGCTGGACTTATCATGAATGGTTTTAGAAGACTGGGGTTTGGGGACAAGACTATCTCAGGTATTGATTGGGCAATGAGCATTATTCCTTTTGACAGATATTTTAAGATATTTAAGTCGTTTAAAAATAATGAGTGCGGCGGCTTTCGAGTATTATGGACGGCTATGTCAGTAAGCCCTAAAATCTCATATTCGGGGGAAAGGTTACGCCAGCTTATTGCAGGAAATGATTTAATTTCACAAACTTTCAGAGATTATAGAATTTTTGCATTAGCTGTTGCTCTCGGTTATGGCAAGGACATAAGCACGTCGGGATTTGGTGTTTTGATATTATCCCGGAAATTCTTGGAATCATTCGAAAGTAGTGAAGACAGGGAGGCGGAATTTGCTGCAATGAATGATTTTTTTAGGCTAAATAAAGATGATTTTATTTCGAACTACGGGAAGGACAAATACAATACTTATTCAAAAGCCATGGACCAATCTGAGAAGCCTAAAAATGTGCTTGAATTCGATGCAAGATGGTATTCATCTGGCGGCAATTTACTAGATCCATATTCTCCCCAAAATAGATAATAATTAATAAATCAGGGGATTGGACGAGGCTTATTCGCGAACTGTTAAATTTTTTAAAATAAATATGGTGTGATATGAAAATATTGGGATTGATAATCGGACTTTTTTTCCCCTTATGCCTATTTACTTGTTTTAGCGATTTTGCAGCC
The DNA here is from genome assembly GCA_964624795.1 of uncultured Calditrichaceae bacterium. Taxonomy (GTDB): domain Bacteria; phylum Calditrichota; class Calditrichia; order RBG-13-44-9; family RBG-13-44-9; genus CAZUZS01. The sequence goes on along the minus strand of CAZUZS010000037.1, from coordinate 6,268 downwards.
AACGGCTTTAACAAAGAAATTAGGCAGACAAAAAATACGATAGCATATGTGTGTTCCCCTTATTCTCATCAGATGGCAAAGATTAGGAATCGTGAAATATACCTTCTCAATACAAGAACCAAATTGCCATTGCGTTTGACTGATAATAATTATAACGAAGGTAGCTTGGCTTGGTCTCCCAATGGAGAAGAACTATTGTTTACTTCCACCCGGAGCACTAGACGAATAGCGCAATTTAGTGATGCGGAGGATCCGTACTATTTATGTTTGTATAATTTCCAATCGTGTAAAGAAAAGATTTTGGAGGACAATATTTCGTTGGAGGTAGATAAGATTTATAAAAAACTTATAAATAATGGAAAAGCAGTTAAAAAGATAGCTAAAAAGACGTTCAATACCTACACACCATTCTGGATAAAAAATGATTTAATAGGGTTTAAGAGGCAGCTGCCTTTTGGATTGGGAGTCGGCCCGGGAGATATTTGTACTACCGACACGTCCGGGAAAAATTTGACCATATATCGAGATTTGCTTGAATTTCCAAATTGGCAAATATTTTCTCCTCAATGGATCAGTGAAGATTCAATTGTCTGTTCGATCATAGACTTTAATAGAGACCTGAAATCGATTAAGAAGATAGCCTTGTATCATACTAAAGAGATGAGGTTTGAAATATTGGTTGATAGGAAAGATAGAAATGCATTCAATCCTAGTATCTCAAATGATAGAAAGAATATACTTTTCCTTGAGACGGTTCCTCACTCCAATGATTTTAAGAAAGACTTGCTCCTACTTAATATAAGGACTCGTAAGATTAAACATATTCTTCGTGATGTTGAGGAAGCCGTTTTCTCCCCTCAAAACACAAAAATTGCTTTCATACGAAAAATCAATTCGAACTACGATGTATATATTATGAATAGTGACAGCACAGATGTCGTTCGTATGACATTTGATGGGGGAATGAAATCTTCATTAGCTTGGTCCCCCAATTCGGATGATTGATTATTTGTTGGGGCCAATTAAATTAATCTGTGTTTGATAGAATCTTGAAAATAATGATAGTGTATGGAATATGGGTATGATCCGCTCAATCGTCTCGACTCGTTCAAGTACCAGGGAAGTCTGGAAAGATCGTATGCTTATGATGAGTGTGGCAATTTTTTGAGTTTTGCCGGCCGTAGCTTTACCTACCTGAACGGGAGCGATTGGTTGACCAGCGACGGCAACCGGTCGTTTACTTATGATGCCAATGGCTCGGTTGACAGCATTGATGGCACCAGTTTGTCCTATGATATATTTAGGAATATGACTTCCTACGGAAATGACCACTACAGTTACGATGATACCAACGGAAGAATTAAAAAAATTGAGAACAGCGAAACGAGGTATTATATTAGCAATAATGGCGCGACGCTGTCAGAGTATGGTGAAAATGACAGTCTGGAAGCGGAGTATATTTATGGCCCGAGTGGCATGGTTGCCAAATTGCGGCCGGATTTCGGGTATATCTGGTATTATAAGGATCACTTGGGCAGCACACGCCAAATGAGTGAAGGAAATATGGAACGGGATTATTATCCTTTTGGCGAATCAAAGGTAGCCTCCGGCGATGAATCGGCCTATCAGTATAGCGGTAAAGAACGGGATGCAAATACCGGCCTGGATTATTTCGGTGCCAGGTATTATAATCCAAGTACTGGAAGATGGTTAAGTGCGGATCCGGCCCATCAAGACATATCCCCGTATCTATATACTTCAAATTCTCCTGTCAGCCGTATCGACCCTTCCGGATTATGGTATATGGATTTCACCGACTACTTTTCTGATAAATATTACAAACCACCTGCGATAACTAGCGTTCACGCTACCGAAGATGAAAACGGTAATTTAACTATTTTTGAAATTAGGGATGACCATGATCCAACCTTATATATCTATGATACTCCCGGAGGTAATATAATTAAAGCAATAAACTTGGATTCACATCCGGGACTTAGAAGTATCATTCATTCGGCTTTATTAAAAGCAGGAATAAATCCAGAAAAGGCTGCCAATGCTCTCTATCCAGATTACACACGTTGGCGAGACCTTGCTCTTGGCGTTTCATGGGCGATGGTCGGGGGGCTTGCCTGCGGTGGGATATCTGCATTGGCCCCCGACCTCGCTCTAAGCACGTCTGATTTTAAACTCTTATATGATTGGCTGAAGATTATCCGCGCCACCGGAAATGGTAACACATGGCAAACCTTCCTACAAGCTTCACATCTCGATTATGCTTCGGCCCAGAGTTTATATTGGCGATTGCTACCCGTTCTTCAACAGATTGCGAGGGCATACGTTCAGACTGCTAAAAAAACACCTTTTGCTGTTGATTTCATATACGGCGCAACGCCGACGGGGGTCCCAGCATTTTCTCCAGGTGGGTTTTGGGGAATGCTATTTAGATATGCGTTTGATAAAGTTAGAGGAAACTAATGGGTTATACTATCAAATGAATAAAGGAAGTAATATTCAGATATCTGTTTCCAATATTTTCTTTATGACTATGTGCATCTTTTGGTCAATTGACATATTCACAAGTAGGCGCTTTAAATTTGAGGGTTGGGACTATATTTATGCAGAATATGATGGAAATACCGCAATAATTATTGCGATAATGCTCTTATCTTTTGGTATTTATAATGGATACGTATATTTCTCGCCGATAAAGAATGAACTATTTTGGTTGATAAAGAAACGGAAATGGATAAACATTGCATACCCGATTTGGTTTCTATTTATTCTTTTCCCTGTTTATGAATTCAGGGGAATGCTCTCACGTTTGATTTTGATCTTTTTGTTCTGCCTTAACCTTATAATATGTTTAAAATTTACTAGCTCAATTAGAAAGCAAATTAATAATGAAGGGCCATAGGAGGTGCCAAATGGTATTTTTTGTCAAGACCCGAAATCAAAAAAAGTCCATAATAATTGCAATCTTTTTTTTGGGTTTGGCTTTCGAATCACACGCACAGCAGGCAGAAGTAACGAAGGTAACCGTTTCTATTGATTCAGCTAAGAAACAGAATCTCAAGCATGCCATTGACGTGCTTCTAGACGAACTTAATCTTAGGGGTATAAAAACGTATTCTTCTTCTGACGCAAAGACAATCTGTATTCCACGCCACGATACCTTGCTTTATGTAACTGCCATATTAAACGAGGAGAAGAATGGAACGCGATACTTTGCTGTGAAGCTTAGGACAGCCGTACATAGCAGGCGTGAGCCGGAGTTTGAAAGGATCTATCAAATGTACGTTGATCTAACCATTGATAGATTAGGAAAGGGCCAGTGGGACTATTATGCTCCTAAGAAATTGCCAATAGATTTTAATGGCTACAGATTTCTCCTAATTGAGGAATATATAGAGAACAGCGTCGGGGGCGTTATTAAGTTGTATTCTAATTCGCATTGAAGTACAAAAAATGACTAATCCGCTAAATCCTTTTAGATTGTGGTATTGCATCAATGTTCCAATCTATTTATAAAAGGGACAAGCGTCATTCAATGGACCCTCCTAGGATTTTTGCAGTCAGCAATAACCTGCTCCCATATAAAGGTTCAAATTTAATATCTTTGTAGTGGTGGATAGGCAACGGTGTTATCTTTTCTTGGGATATGTGCTTGAAGAGTATTGCTGACACCGCAGTTTGACAATATTCATTTGAGTGTCATTTTATTTTTACGTATCCTTCAACCGTATTGAATAACTGTCTGACGGAATAATTTTGGCGTATGTGAGTCTATTTTTTTGTCATAGTAAGTATAGATTGCTAAACTATCCGCGCATCAGTATGTTTGAGATGCATACTTTGTGGTTCAAAAATGTTAAGATTGACGCGATTGGTAAAAAATAACTGGAATGATGACCCAGATAAGAGCGGCTGGCTCCCGATTGAATACAAGAATGAGGTGCGCTGGGAAAGGCCATGCCTGCCATTCAGCAGCTTTTGGATTCCCACAAAGGAGTGGGTGAAAAAGTATGCGGATAAGGTAAGGGTATGGATTACAACCGAAACAGATGTCTATGGCCGCAAGAACCTCTGGTCTTTATCGCTTTTGTATGACTGGAGGTCAGGCTCCGGCAGGCGAGTATGACTATGATCGTTACCTTTTCACGGAGAATTGGGAGATCAAGTTTAAAGATACTCCGGATAATAATCTGATACTAATTCAGCATGTTGACAATGGAACTAAGATTGTTTTTGACAAGGATGGATTTTTGATCAATGATATAAATGGAAATTACTTTTTGGGTGGAAAGACCAATGGCGCCGATTCCAATAATGCGATAGCAATCAATGGAGATGTGTTATTGGCTCTCAAGCCTTTTGTCGATTGGGTTGGCAAACTGCTGACAGAGCTGATCAATCTCAAAATCCTGGGAAACATGGGGACTCCTGCGTCTGTTTTCTTGCACGATCTAATCTTAATATAATTACCCTAATTACGAACGTGCAGACTTAGTGGTACCATATTGGTACCGTGATAAGTAATTTCAGGTTATCCTATGTAATGTTTATAGAAGTTTTTATAACCAGCTAAACTTAATATTATCAATATAATATATTGATCCTACTGGGTTTGCGAAAACTCAAAAAATGGGACTCAAAATCCGGTGAGGATGATACCTCGTGTGGGTTCGAGTCCCACCTCCGGCACGATAAAAACAATAACTTAGACGGGTAGGGGATAGGCAAAAAATTGCCGTTTTACCCTCATTGTTGGCTACTCGTACCATAATCGTACCGTGTTATTTTCCTGGTAAAATGCATGGCCCTTATATTCAGGGATTTTTCAGCCTTTATTTTCGTATCAAAGTTCTGATTTAAGGAACAATATGGATATAGATTTCAGACTTTCCCTAGCGGTCATTTGAGTTCGTTTTCTAATAGCTAAAAAAATGCGCAGTGAGAAACGACATGGTTTTGGTAAGTCCGCTGGGCTGAGGCCGGCAAACAATCCTGAGAAGTAAAAAGGCCGCTTTTCGAGTTGGCGGCCTGTCTGAATCTCCTTGCAGGATTCAATGGAAATGTGAAGATCTGGCTAAACAGCCTTTTTAACCGGCTGCTGCTTCATCTCATTCGCGCTCTCTTTTTCACCGATTTCATATTTTTGTGTTTCCGACCACAGCCGATCAATGGTCCTCACCGCATGGAAGCGGCTGTCGGATGCAAGATGGGCATATACCATGGTTGAACTGATATCCTCATGCCCGAGCAGCTCCTGTATGATTTTAAGATTGACGCCGTTCTGCACCAACCAGGAAGCATAGGTATGGCGCAGGCTGTGAAAATTGAACTCGAACAAGCTAAGGTCATTGGTATATTTTCGGAATTGGTGAGCGACTTCATTGGGAATACGGGCACCGGGAACGACATAGCCTTCCTTTTTCTCTCTTGTTTTGAGATAATCAAATAACTTTTCTGTGATTGGGATAGTCCGTTCTTTGGAACCTTTTCCGTAGAGCCTGATAGTGCGATTCCGCAGATCGACGTCTTTCCAGCGCAGGTTGCATATTTCGCTTCTTCGGGCGCCGGTATTTAATGCGATAAGAATGTAGTGATAAATGATACGGCCTTTGGTATGCTCCAACAAGCTCTCTGCCTGCTCCAGGGAGAGGAAGATGGGTTTTCTTTTTGGGGCTTTTACTTTGGCAACTTCTCTAAACGGGTTCTTTGGTAGGTAGTATACTGGACCCCTATAAAGTGAGACAGAAGGAAATGACAAGCTAGTAGGCTCATAGTTATGAAAAATTAAATATGGAATTTAATCGCAAAAAATCCGACCAATTGAAATTGTACTTTAATTGGAATGGTTAATCACAGTGTGGCAACCTGTGACATTTTTATTATCTAATATTGGACGCAAAAGCAGGTCAATTTTTGTCTAAGCTTCATCTCTGCTAAGAGGATGTGATTTTAAGTCTCAAAATAAAAAATGATAAAGGATATGGGTACAGGGAAGCAATATAAAGGTGTGGATTGATAGCACCCTTTATATCGATACCGATGATGCCACCTACACCGACGGCTATTTCGGGCTGATTTCCTACGGTGTAGCGGCCCGTTTTGACAATCTGGTGGTGCGGCGGATGCCCTATGACAACGAAATATTTTATATCCGTGATACGGAGGGCAATGTCATTGCCGAATATGACGGCAACGGGAAGCTGCTGGCGGAGTATGTGTATGCCAACGGGCAGCGCATTGCGAAGATGAATGC
>CAZUZS010000036.1:3459-46209 GCA_964624795.1 uncultured Calditrichaceae bacterium | reverse complement strand
CTTTCTGACCGGATTCAGGCGCCCGCCACGGTCTCCTTACGGTTACTGAATTTGCATGTGGTTTCCCTCCAATAAGTTACAGCGGTTTTCGCAATTCAACCTCCTCAGCCAAAAAGATCCATCTATGAGGCGATGATTTTTTGGAATCGAAGGGGAATAATTCCCCACAATACAATACTTATGTTTCATAATTGTAACTTATTTGAAACTCCGGACCCTCAATTATTCGCATAACCGATTGATATTTAGACGGTTATTTAATTACCACAATTAGTGGTACGCATATTGCCATTTTAAATGCGAGGTAAATGAGGAATAAGTAGGATGCTTGATAGATTGACCCACATAATGCGCACCATAAAAATGAAGGGATTTCGCGAAAAGAGATTATCCGGATTTTACCGGATTCGAATTGTAAACCGGTCGCACAATGTTATCTGGCTTGCAAAGAATACTGTTGGCGATCTGCACGATATCATTCCGCCAAACCGCAGCCTGGAGATCCGTTTGCCACTTGCCCAGCGGATGGAATTTTATGCCTACAAAGCTTCCAGCAATCTCGCTATTACCGGGCTGGATTATTACGCTAAAAAAGAATTCACACAGGAAACACTGTGGGTGATTAATTAGAATTGCACTGTGGGAGGTTTCGTTTCACAGGAATGTTAGGTAAGGGACCTGTTGCCCCCGGCCTGACTCGCAGCAGGAGCAAGGACCCCAATTTTATACCTTGCTCCTTTTTTATTTTCTGCTGTTTGTGCCTCAAAGAAATTTGCCACTGATTCCACAGATATTATAATGCCCGGGATATTTCTGCGGGTGCAAATCTTAAATCGGAGAATTGCCGGACGCTCTTCAATTTTGTTTATCTCAATAAATTGCAAACCAATTTAAAAATTAGATCCCGAAGAAAGTCAGGGAAATTCGTTTTATCGGACAAAATCCTAATTTGAATTGCCGTTGGTCTGCAAATCGACATTTTGACGGTTGTGTTAACTCTGAATTGTAATTAAGTTAGGCAGCAAAATTTGTATTCATGCATGAGAAAGGATTTCATTATGACAACCAAATATATAGCAATAATTCTAATCGGCGTGGGCGTTCTGGGTATATTTGTTGGCTGCAGCTCAAACGATAAAAAGTCCGAAATGACCGCTTCCTACGTTTTGCCGGGTGAAAAGCATCTGAAGAATCTTAAAATGTTGACATCAAAGGGTGAGAATGCGGAAGCCTACTTTTCATTCGATGAGCAAAAGCTTATTTACCAGGCAAATTTTGATGGTTATAAGTGCGACCAGGAATTCGTTATGAACATAGACAGCAGTGGCAAGCGGTTGGTTTCTACCGGAAAGGGCAGAACTACTTGCGGGTATTTCCTGCCCGGCGATTCGACGATTTTCTACGCCTCCACCCATCTGGCGGATGCCAATTGCCCCCCGCCACCGGATATGTCGCACGGCTATGTGTGGAAACTTTATGACACTTATGATATCTTTCTTGCCCGGCTTGATGGGAAGATTATCAAGCAGATGACGAATTCCCCCGGATATGATGCGGAAGGCACTGTTTCACCGGTGGGAGACAAGATTGTTTTTACTTCGACCCGCGACGGCGATCCGGAAATCTACACGATGGATCTGGATGGGAGCCACCAGACGCGGCTGACCCATGAAAAGGGATACGACGGTGGCCCATTCTTTTCCTGGGACGGGAAGAAGATTGTTTTCCGTGCCAGCCGCCCAAAAACCGAGAAAGAATTGAAGGATTATAATGACTTGGTGCAAAACGGCCTGGTTCGCCCCACTGCGCTGGAAATATACGTCATGGACGCGGATGGCGGCAACATACATCAGGTTACCCATGCGGGGGCTGCTTCATTTGCACCGTTTTTCCACCCCGATGGGAAGCGCATTATTTTCTCCTCCAACATGGACGGCAATAATCCCCGCAATTTCGATTTGTATATGATCAACGAAGATGGCTCCGGTCTGGAGAGAATTACCTACAATGAGACTTTTGACGGATTTCCCATGTTCACACACGACGGAAAATACCTGGTCTTTGGCTCAAACCGGTTCAACAAGAAACCAGGCGATACAAATATTTTTTTAGCTGAATGGGTCGATTGACGGCAGTGGTTGCTGATTTTTCCGAGAAATTGTTTCGATGATCGGCGCCGAGTAGCCCGGGAGATGCCGGAACAAATAGCCGGGCGATCTGTTTTATTAATCCGGTGTTTTGAAGCATCTCAAATGAACCCGGAGAAGAAAAATTTGGCCTGATAATGCACAGGAATGAAAATATGCAGCCAGCCTTTCGGGCTTTTATGGAAAATATTTTGGATTATGCGGGACTTTTTCCCCCTGCTACTCTTCCGATGGAACGGGCCATTCTCAATTATGCCCGTTACCGGCACACACCGGATTCCTGGATGCTTTCCCGTTTTGTATGCCCGGCATCCCGGCTGGCTGAGCTCAGGCCTTTCCGGGATGAGCTGTTCCGCGAAAGCCATCCGTTTCAATTCACGATTCTCGCCGGGGGAGGGGATTCGACTGCAGCGCACTTCCAGAAACTGGATTCCGACCTGCAGGAAACGGCTGCCTTCATGGAATTATTTGCAGATCTGGCCCGGATTGAAATGTTCGAGATTCGACTGCCGGAAGAGGTTCAGAAGGAGATTTCGGGAAAACAAATTCTCGTATTCCTTGAAAAAACTTATCAGCGAATAACCGCGAGCGGTTTTGAAAATGCTGCCATTTTCTGGGAGGCTTCTTCGAGAGGGCAGTGGAGGGACGAAATCCCCCTGGTCATAAACGCGCTTTCGGAATTCAATACTGATTTAGGAAATAGCAGGAACAGCGTAGCAGCCGGTTTTAAATTACGAACCGGCGGCGTGGAGGCATCTGCTTTTCCCGGTATTGAACAGGTGGCATTTGTGCTGGCGCGCTGCCACCATGCAGGCGTTGCGCTGAAAATGACGGCCGGCCTTCACCACCCGTTGCGGCATTTTAATTCCAGCGTGAATACAAAAATGCACGGTTTTCTGAATGTCTTTGGGGCCGGGCTTTTATTGTCCGCTGGTGAAATATCTTCCCGTGAACTGCAGAATATTTTAGAAGATGAAACTGGCGCCAACTTCAAATTCGAAGGTGATTATTTTGAATGGAAAGACTGGAAGATAGGCAGCGGTCAAATTCGCAAAGCGAGGGAAAAAATGTTGATTTCGTTTGGCAGTTGTAGTTTCGACGAGCCGCGGGAGGATTTACGGAAACTCGGTTTTTTATAATTGGCCGGGGATCGAAATGCAGAAGATTTCCGATATTTTAACAGCGTTTTGTACTCGTGAGGTTTAGTGGTAAGAAAGCAATTCCGGAGATTTGAATGAATACAATGAGTGATACAAAATTACATTCTTTTGTTGCAGTTGAGCCTGATTCACATTTCCCGATCCAGAATTTGCCGTATGGCGTGTTCCGGGAGAAAGCCGGCGGTGAAGCGAGGGTGGGCGTTGCTATTGGTGAGATGGTGCTGGACCTTGCTTTGTTGGAGAAGGAAGGCTTTTTCCGTGACGCTTCCCTTCATGGAAGAAATGTCTTCTCCCGCCCTGTGCTGAACGATTTTATGGAGCTGGGACGCGAGGCATGGCGTGAAGCACGCCGCACCATTCAGGACCTGCTGCGGAAAGATAATCCTAAACTGCGCAATGACCGGGCGCTGCGTTCCCGTGCGCTGCTACCGCTCGACAATGTCGAGATGTTGCTGCCGGTTCGGATTGGCGATTACACTGATTTTTACTCGTCCAGGGAGCACGCCACTAATGTGGGTATCATGTTCCGCGGGAAGGAAAATGCGCTGATGCCAAATTGGCTGCACCTGCCGGTTGCATATCACGGCAGGGCAAGCTCCGTGGTGGTGAGCGGAACAAATCTGCATCGTCCGAAAGGGCAGGTAAGACCGGACGATTCCGAGGTGCCGGTGTTCGCTGCCAGTCGTCTGCTCGATTTCGAGCTGGAGATGGGGTTTCTCGTCGGCCCGGGCAATCCGCTTGGGGAGCCGGTGAGCATTGAAAAAGCAGCCGACCATATTTTTGGAATGGTATTGGTTAACGACTGGAGTGCCCGGGATATTCAGAAATGGGAGTACCAGCCGCTTGGCCCGTTTTTGGCCAAGAATTTTGGGACATCGATTTCGCCGTGGGTAGTCACAATGGATGCGCTGGAGCCGTTCCGGACGAACGGGCCGGTGCAGAAACCACAACCGCTGCCTTACCTGCGATCCGGAGGCCAGGGGGCGTACGACATACACCTGGATGTTTTCCTGCAGGGCGGGAAAATGAATTCTCCCCACAAGATTTCGCAGTCTAATTTGAAATATATGTATTGGAGCATTTACCAGCAGCTTGCTCACCACACGGTTACAGGGTGTAATCTTCGTTCCGGGGATCTGCTGGCATCCGGCACCATCAGCGGTCCTATTCCAGATTCTTATGGAAGTTTGCTGGAACTCACCTGGCGTGGCTCCAAACCGATCAAATTCCCCAGCGGCGAGGAGCGGTGTTTTCTGCAGGATGGCGACCGGGTGATTATCAGTGGATGGTGCCAGGGCGACGGCTACCGGGTAGGTTTTGGCGAGGTAGTAGGAACTGTGCTGCCTGCGCTCCCTTAAGAATTTGATTTTTTTCGTTTACAAGGAATTTAAATCTATGATTGGCAGAGAAGATATTTTTGATGTTTTGATAATTGGTGCCGGGCCCATTGGTCTGGCATGTGGAATCGAAGCGCAGCGTCGGCAGATGAGGCACGTGATCATCGAAAAAGGATGCCTGGTGAATTCCATTTTTCACTACCCAACCAACATGACTTTCTTTTCAACCAGCGACCGGCTGGAAATCGGAGATGTGCCGTTCATTTCGCATGGAAACAAGCCTACCCGCCGCGAGGCGCTGGAATACTATCGCCGGGTAGCCGGGGCGTGGAAACTGAATGTCCGGATTTATGAGAAGGTGCTTGAAATTATCGGTGAGGCCGGCGATTTTACCGTGCAAACCGAAAAGGGCGTTTACCACTCGCGGACGCTAATTGTAGCAACCGGCTTTTACGATAATCCCAATCTGATGGAAATACCTGGAGAAGATCTGCCAAAAGTGAAGCATTACTACGATGAGCCGCACCCGTATGCCTTCCGCAAAGTAGCGGTCATTGGCGCTGGAAATTCGGCTGTCGATGTGGCGCTGGAAACATTCCGCTGCGATGCGGACGTAACCATGATCGTGCGCGAACCGGAATTGAAGGAGGGTATTAAATATTGGGTGAAACCCGATATCGAAAACCGTATTGCCGAAGGATCCATAAGAGCGTATTTCAACTCCACAGTGGAAGCCATTCGTGAAAAAGAGATCGATATTGTTACGCCGGAAGGAAAAGTGACCCTGCAAAACGATTTTGTCCTTGCCATGACCGGTTATCATTCTGATTTCGATCTGCTGAACAAAACCGGAGTCCGCATGGCGCAGAACGAATGGCGAACGCCGGTATTTGATGAAACAACTTTTGAAACCAGCATTCCCGGCGTATTTTTAGCCGGAGTTGTGTGTGGCGGCATGGAAACGACCAAATGGATTATCGAAAATTCTCGCGAACACGCCGTCCGCATTTTTAATTTTCTCGAAAATACATACAACAGAAAATAGTTTTTTCCCCGTTTTGACGCAGATAAAATCGAATCCCGCATATAAATTTACCCTCAATATTGACCTGGCAGAATTTCGAAAGGTACTACTGGAATGGTATTTCCAATACCACCGCCGGTTACCCTGGCGGGAAACCGGCGATCCTTACCTTATCTGGGTTTCGGAAGTGATGTTACAGCAAACCCAGGTGAAAAAGGTTTTGGATTATTTCGATGCTTTTATCAGAAAATTCCCCACAGTTTCGCATCTGGCTAACGCCGATCTGCATGATGTCCTGAAAGCGTGGGAGCGGTTGGGCTATTATGCGAGGGCTCGGAATCTTCATAAGGCGGCGCAAATCCTGCTGATGGAGAACGGAGGAAAAATCCCCGAAAATTTTGCTGAATTCCGCAAATTACCGGGAGTGGGCGATTACATCGCGGCAGCGGTGATGAGCATCGCTTTTAGTTTACCGGTGCCGGTTGTGGATGGAAATGTGAAACGGGTTGTCGCGCGATTATTTTTGGTAGACGAGCCGGTAAACCGGCCGGCGTCTTTCAACATTTTCCATGGGATCAGCAAAAAAATCCTGGATCAGCGGGAAGCCGGGCAATTCAACCAGGCGATGATGGAATTGGGAGCGGTCATGTGCAGGCCCCGAAATCCGCTCTGCCAGACCTGCCCGGTATCTTCTTTTTGCCTGGCATTTCAAAAAGGAGTGCAACAAAAATATCCTGTCCGGCTGCCCGCAAAGGCTGTTCCTGAATATCAAATTGCAGTTGGGATTGTTATAAAAGACGGCAAATTGCTAATCACGCGTCGAAAAGAGAAGGGGCTTTTGGGGGGGCTGTGGGAATTCCCGGGTGGCAAAATCGAATCTGGCGAAAGTGCAGATCAAGCTTGTCTTAGAGAGATTAAGGAAGAAGTAAATCTGGCAGTAGAAATAGCCAGACCGCTTACAAGAATCCGCCACGCCTACACTCACTTTCGTGTTGTCATAGATGTTTTTGTTTGCAGATATCTTTCGGGACGGGTAAAATTGAAGGACGCAACGGGCTTCCGCTGGATCCGGCCGGATGAAATTGATCGTTTTCCTTTTCCTGCGGCCAACCTCAAATTCATACCGTTGCTGAAAGATGAACTTGATTTTTGAGGCGAGCATAATTCTGCAATCGGCCAAAAGAAGAGAAACAATTTCCTTTTCGCATGGTTTGTACCTTGTGTTGTTTTTTTGTTTGACATTTGTTTTTATTTTTTTATGTTACAACTACCGAAGCAACGGAATGAATAGTGAAAGGTAAATGAGTAATAGGTCATAATATTTTCCGGAGACAAAATGTCAGTAGAAAATGATGCCAGGTTTTGCCCTGTCATGAATATGTTGTGCCCGCAAGGGGAAGAAAAGGCACATGAATGCCGCGTGCGATATGAAACTGAATACGACCCGGTTCGTAATATCCGGGATTTTGATATCCTGTGTTGCTCGTATCACCGGACAAAGGAAGTGGAAGACAGCTCTCCTATCGTGTAACTTTTGCCATTAATAAGAATCAATCAAATAACCTAGCTTTCCGGCAAAATGGCGAAGGAGGCCGATAGGAAGAAGAAATAATTTTTTTACAAAATTATTGAGAATAGGACTCACTTATCGTAAATATCGAGTGCAACTTTTTTAGGATGCTATGAGGACTTTAAAATCTGCAAAACAAGAGAATCTAACGATCAATAAAATGAAAGGAGTTTTACTATGGCGTACGAATGGAAATTTAATCCCCGTCCATATTCGGATGAAGAAGCCAGGTCGCTGCTAAAGACCGTTATCTCTCCGGAAACAACCGACTGGCATTATAATAAACACCACAAAGGCTATGTTACCGCGTTGAACACCATTGAGAAAGAGCTGGGCGACGCAGACCGGTCCAAAGCCAACGGCAACTACAGCCACATCGGCGAGCTAAAACGCCGCTTTACATGGAATCACTCCGGCGCGTTGCTGCACGATATATATTGGGCGAACATGGGCGGCGACGGCGATCCTTCGAAGGGGCCGCAAATTGTGGCAGCGATAGAGAAAACGTTCGGCTCGCTGGATAACTGGAAAGCGGATTTCAAAGCCGCGGCGGTTTCCGCAAAACTCAGCGGCTGGGGGCTGCTGGTTCTGGATACGCTCTACAGCGGCAGGCTGATGAATGTGCTGGTGGATGAGCATCAGTATGGCGCAATCTGGGGCGGGATTCCACTGATCGCGTGTGATGTGTTCGAACATGCCTACTATCATAAAGATGGTCCGGGCCGGGCGACTTACATTGACAATTTCCTCGGGAATCTGCACTGGGGAAGGATTAATGAGCGCTACAATAAGTTTGCGCGATAACTGCAAATAAGTGAATGGCCGATAAACCGGTCATGATTCAATAAAAAATATTGAATTGAAAATACCACCTGGTATTTTCAATTCAGTTAAACAAAAATTCGTGCTATGAAAATTCATGCAATTCAAACCGGCACCGTTCAGATCAAAAAGAATCAACAGATCGGAAGAGGTTCCGGAAGTATGCGCATGTTGAATATCCTGCTGGGCAGATCGTGGACAGAGCCACTTCCCATTTTTGCCTGGGCAATTGAACACCTTGAAGGCGTCATTGTTATTGATACCGGCGACACCGCAAAAACCTCCCAGCCCGGCTATTTTCCGGCCTGGCATCCTTATTATCGCAGCTCTGTGCGCTTCCGGATCGCGCCTGAAGATGAAATCGGCTGGCAGTTGCGGGATTTGGGAATCACGAAACGAGATGTGCGGAAAGTGATACTTACCCATTTTCATACTGACCACGCAGGTGGATTGCACCATTTCCCTGAAAGCCAAATTTTGGTCAGTGGTTTGGATTATAGGCAGGCACTTGGTTTCGCAGGCAAGCTGCGGGGTTACTTGCCGAATCGGTGGCCGGACTGGTTTCATCCGACCCCAATTGCTTTTGAGAAACAACCGGTTGGTCCGTTCGAAGAAAGCTATCGGGTAACTACAAAGGGCGATGTGGTGATTGTGAAAACACCGGGGCACACGTCCGGACATATATCTGTGATTGTAAAGGATGATGGGATGTGCTATTACCTGGCGGGTGATACTTCCTACAATGAGGAAATCCTCATGGCCAGAAAGGTTGATGGTGTAAGTCCCGATAGAAAAGCAGCGCTACGCACAATGGAGAAGATTATTGAGTTTGGGCAGGAACAGCCGGTGGTCTATCTTCCATCGCACGATCCGGATTCGCCGCTTCGCCTGAAACATCAATTGATGATCAGGAGAGGAATAGGTGAGCAAATGGCACTGTCGATATGATTTTTGTTGTCCGAATTTTAGTTTCATAAAAAATGGGGATTCCTACTTCGGAAATCCCCATTTTTTTAAGTAGTTCCAGTTCATTGTTCAAGTGTTGACAGATCCCCTTCATCCTGTCCGAGGGCTCTTGCTTTTAGTACCCGTCTCATGATTTTGCCGCTGCGGGTTTTGGGCAGCGAATCGGAAAAGATAATTTCTTCAGGGCGTGCTATGCGGCCCATTTCGTGAGCGACATGTTCCTTCAATTCCTCTCCCAGCTTTTTGCTTCCTGAGAGACCCGCCCGCAAAATGACAAAGGCATGAATGGCGTTCCCTTTTAACTCGTGGGGCAGGGCGATGGCTGCTGCCTCGGCCACTGCGGGGTGGCTCACCAGCGCGCTCTCGATTTCCGCAGTTCCCAGGCGGTAACCGCTGACTTTGATCACATCGTCAATCCGGCCAATGATCCAGATGTAACCGTCTTCATCGATGCGGGCCGAGTCGCCAGCTTTGTACCAGCCCTGCTTCTCGTAATCTTTCCAGTAAATTTCTTTGTATCGTTCGGGATCGCCATAGATGGTTCGTGCCATGCCCGGCCAGGGCGCTTTGATGACCAGCTTGCCCTCCTCGCCGGGCGATACATCTTTGCCTTTATCATCCACTACCGCTACTTCATTTCCAAAAAACGGCTTGGTGGCCGATCCGGGTTTTAGCGGGGTGATTGGGAGCGGAGTAATCATAAAACCGCCGGTTTCGGTTTGCCACCAAGTGTCCATGATGGGGCAGCGTTCTTTGCCGATGACTCGGTGATACCATTTCCATGCTTCCGGATTTATTGGTTCCCCGACAGAACCGAGCAGGCGCAGGCTGCTGATATCATGGCGGTTCGGCCACGCTTCGCCAAATCGCATTAATCCCCGGATGGCTGTAGGTGAAGTGTAAAGAATGGTGATGCCGTATTTTTCTATCATCTGCCACCACCGGTTGGGATAAGGATGGTTTGGGGCGCCCTCGTACATCATAATCGTAGTCCCATTGATCAGCGGCCCGTAAACAATGTAACTGTGTCCCGTTATCCAGCCCGGATCGGCTGCACACCACCAGCGGTCTTCATCCTTGATGTCAAAAACAAATTTGTGTGTGGTAGCGGTGTAAACGCTGTATCCGCCATGCGTGTGAACGACCCCTTTGGGGCTTCCGGTGGTCCCGGAAGTGTAAAGAATAAAGAGCATATCCTCAGCGTCCATTACCTCGGTTTCGCATTTGGCGTTGGCGATGGGTAACGTCATTAAATCATGATACCAGAAATCGCGATCATTTTCCATGTAAACCTCGTGACCGGTTCTTTTTACCGTGATGCAAACCTCGATGGTAGGGGAGCGCTTCATTGCCTCGTTGGCGATACCTTTAAGATCGTTGATCTTTCCCCGACGATGGCCGCCATCCGCAGTTATCAAAATTCTGCTGTTGGCATCTTCGATACGTTCGGCCAATGCTTCCACGCTGAACCCGCCGTAAACCACGCTGTGGGCGGCCCCGATTTTGGCGCATGCCAGCATTGCAATGGCCAACTCGGGAATCTGGGGCATGTAGATTGTCACGATGTCGCCGCGTTTCACACCCATGCTTTTCAGAACATTGGCGAATTTGGAAACTTCGCGGTTCAGCGCATGGTATGAAAAAGTCCGCAAATCGCCCGGCTCACCTTCCCATATTAACGCCAGCTTATTCCGCCGCCAGGTGTGCAGGTGCCGGTCGATTGCATTATGGATAATATTTATTTTCCCGCCCGTAAACCACTTGTAGAATGGGGCTTCAGATTGATCGAGAACCTTGTCCCATTTCCGATACCAATCCAGATTCTCAGCCTGCCCTGCCCAGAAACCTTCCCGATCTTCGATGGATCTTTTATACAATGAATCATATTCCTTAATATTTGCATTTGCCACTACCTCCTCCGTCGGCTGGAATAGCTCGCCATTGTGATTCGGGGTTTTATTTTGTGCCATTTTCATACCTCCGAGATTAACTGGTTTTGTATGTGAGTCACTTTTTGGATTTGAAACTCAATGAATATTATGTCTTGTCTAAGCTTGAATAATTTGACAAAATCATAAATGAAATTTTGTATCTCTGTCGTAGTTTTTTCCCAGTCCTTCCGAGCTTTGGTAATTTTGATTAAACATCTTTTCGTTTCCTTCACACTATTGGCACAGATTTCGGAATTTGATCAATAGGGGATAAATGCTGAAACCGTTCGGAACACACAGGCATCCTTTCATTTCAAAATGCAAAAATAATTTGAAATATACTTCAAAATCACGACAATGCAACGACAAAAATGGCCAATTGTGGCAATACTGAGAAAAATGGGCTGGGGATGGTTAATGCGAGTGCTGAATTGCTCGCGAAATTTGCGCCAATGAGATTGTATTTCACACACTTTTTGTCAGGTTTACCGGTTCTTTAGAAGAGGTTGATGACCAGCCTTTAGTGTGCCGCCGGATGTCAAATGTAATCACAAATCGAATATCAGAACTATATGGCGGATATCGGTCTCTATCCGGGAAATTCCTTTGCATAAGATTGTACGAGGATTATCAGGATGCGGACAGTAAGCGGGTTCGAAATCTCCAGCAAGATAAGGTGAAAAATTGACACACTGGCATCCGAATATGAGATGCCATATTTAACCGGGATTGCCGTAAAATTTCGTATTCCCAAAAGCTTTGCGGGAAATATGCTTTCGGAATCGCAGCAGCCTACCGGGTTCTGTGATTCTTAAACTATGCCTGCCTTTTGATATTAAAACATCTACTCACATATTTTTATGTTTTTAAGATTCCTAACCTGCAAAAATCCCGACCCTACGGCTTATCCCATCAGATGTTGAATCAATATTTTAAACCCGATTCCAATCAGAACCAACCCACCGGCTTTTTCGATCCACCTGCCAAACAGCCTGCCTAAACGCCTCCCAAGGCGCATTCCCAACATTGTCAAAATCATGGTAATCACGCCGATGTAAATTGCCGGCTCAACTATCTCGACTCCCAGCACCGCCAGGCTCATCCCAATGGCAAGCGCATCAATGCTGGTGGCGATGGAGAGTGTGACCAGGCGTGAGCCGCGCGTCGGATCAGTGGATGCTGAATTGTCTCTTTTTCTGAGCGATTCGTGAATCATTTTGCCACCCACATAAAACAGCAAACCAAACGCAATCCAGTGATCCCAGCTTTCTATGTAGGAAGCAAAGGTGTTTCCGGCGAGCCAGCCGATTACCGGCATTAGCGACTGAAACAATCCAAAATGAAAGCTTAGCCGAAAATAGTGACGGGCTGTGATTTGTGGCAAAATAATACCAGCGGTAATCGCCACAGCGAATGCATCCATCGCGAGCCCAAATGCTAGTCCGATAATTACCGGTGCGGACAAACCTGCCTCATTTTAAAGTTATCTGATTGTGCCACTTTCCCAGCAGGCAGTGAAAAAGTCATGTTTATATAGAATTTTTGTCTTCCGGATCCTTCTCTCTTTGGATCGCCAAAATTGTATAATCGTCGACGAGCGGATTGTTGCCGTAAAATTTGTCCAGGTCCTCTACCACACGGTTTAACATCTGCTGCGCGCTTCGTCCCCGCAGCTCAGTGAGAAGACCTCGCAGCTTGTCTTCTCCGAAAAATTCGCGGCGTTCCCGACCATTGGGAGCATTTGCAGATGTGAAGGCTGCCTCCACCAATCCGTCGGTGTAAAAAACCAGGGCATCTCCCGGCTTCAACTCAATTGTTTTCCCTTCCAGAAGGCTTTCAAAAATCTCACCGCTGCGCTCCAGCCCAATTCCCAGCCCGGACGATGCTACCTCGCTGACTTCTTCCGTCTGGCCGGCGGGAACGAAAACAGGTTGGTTGTGCCCGGCACGAAACATTTTTATCTGGTGCGTATGGGTGTCGAGAATTCCGGCTATTGCGGTTACAAAGATCTGGCGATCGACCATCGGTTCCGAAAAATAGCGGTTCAGACGCAGCAGAATTTCCCGCGGATCGCTCGAAAATTGGCGGGAAAAGCGGAAAAGACTGATGCATTGGGCCATGTAAAATGCTGCCGATGTACTCTTACCCGATACATCGCCAATGACAAAAAGATACCTGCCCTCGTCCAGTGGCAGCACGTCGTAAAAGTCGCCGCCTACCTCGTTCGCAGTTTTCACTGTTGCGGCAATGTGAAAACCCGGTGCCTGCGGCAGCGCGCGGGGAAGCAGGCTCAGTTGAACATCCCGGGCGATACTCAGTTCGTATTCCAGCCGATCTTTCTCTCTTAATTCAGAGATGTTCTGCTCAAGTTTTTCTCCCATCTGGTTAAAATGGCCTGCCAGTTCCACGAACTCATCTTCACCTTCCAGGCTAATTTTAAAATCGAGATTTCCAGCCGCAATGTGGCGAATTCCGGTTTTCAACTGATTGAACTTCTGCACTATCATCTGGTTAATCTGGTTGCCAAATTTTACCACCCGCCGGATAACCAGAAGATTCAGCAGCAAATATATGACAAACCAGAAATAGAATTGTCGCATTAAAGGTGAGACCATAAAAGAGGGCGTCAAGGTCAGCACGACATCGAATGCCCAATATCCCTGCGGAACAAATTTGCTGTTGTAGAGCGGCGCCATTACTTTTCCGATTGTAAAAGCATCCTGGTTTATGATTTTAATTCGAATTCGGCTGCGCGCCGAATCGGAAGCATCTATTTGTCCCGGGAATGGAGCTGACAATATTTGAGGGCTTTTCTGCGGAATAATCCCAAACGGGTAAACCTGGAAAGCGCCATCCGTGTTGCCCTGCCAGCCCCTGATTTTGGAAAAAAGAGAATCCCATTTGGACAGCTTAAACGGATACCCCGCCAGCCTGGAACCGGCAAGAACATGCAGGTTTTCTGCGATGCCGCTGAGAAAGGTGGAATCGACTTTGACAAAATTCCAAAAATTCTGTCCATCTTCAGAAAGCCTTGTATATATAAAATAAGATAACGAAGAATTGCCAGTTGAGGAGGCGTGCAACCCGGGCAGCGCAATAACGCCTTCATTCGGTGTCTGCGCCGAAAGTTGCAGGGGATTGTATCCCGGAATTTGAACCTGCTGAAAAGTCGAATCGTAGGGGAATGAATACAAGGTGCTTGTGGTGTTGTGATTCCCTGCAATCTCATGAATTTTATCCTGGAGTACATCCCTTACATTGCCGGCCTGCCAGCCGGCGATGAAAAAATAAAAAACAACCAGAAGGAGCAATAGCTGAATAAGCTGAGGAATACTGGACTGGAGCCAGCCGGCAATCCGTAGTTTACGGGAAAGAGAGGCATGGTGATAAACGATGACAAATGGAATCTTGATGAGAACGGCGAGCAGGTAGAGCTTGAAAAAAATAAAGAGCATCGCCGGCATGAAGTACCAAAGGTAAGTTTGTGCCGTGAGCTCCGAAGGTCTGGCTAAGGGGACAGAGGAAGGAAAATTCAGGAATAATATCAAGAATATCCAGATATAGACCCAGCATTCGATACGGCTGAGTTCTTCCGCCCAGATGGTTTTGCGGTAAAGCAGCAATACCATGAAAAAGAGAAACAGGTACCACAAATAAACCGTGTTGCCGTTCAGAATTTGGATTCCGACATAACCAAGTACCGCATAGCTGACAAGCGATCCTTTTTTGCCCCGGCTATTTTGGATCAGAATAAAACTAAACAGAAGGATGAGTATTGCCAGCCAGAAAAATTGAATGGCGCTCAAGAAGATTCCGGCATTTCCGATACTGTCTCCGGGAGAAGATTGTGGTCCGGGGATTGTGAGCCAGAGTCTTTCAAAGACGAAGAAGAGCAGGAAAACAACGATTAGTATTTCGGAGGGCGGTCTAATTTTTTGATAAACATCATCGACGAGTTTGAACCAGAAATAGCCCCAGATGAGAAAGAGCGGGAAAAGTCGCACAATTGAATGCGGCAGAGACATCTCAACCGCGAAGAACAGAAATAGCCAGCCACCCAAATGCAGGTAGAAAAGGGGCGAAAGGTACTCGGCCGAAAGGAGCCTCTGCCAAAATTCATGGAAACGCGTTTGAATTCGGAATTTCATCTCCGGCAAAGTTTTTCTCCTCAAAATTTTAACAATTTAACCGCGATTAGATCGAGATGAAAATAATGTTTTAGAAATCCCCTTTGCGCACGGATGAAAGTTGAAAATATTATATTCTTGTAAAATTTAAAATTTTATTGACTATAATTGTTTAAAAATATATATTTTCGAGCGTACGTGAATTTAGTCTTTTACAAGTCATTCATATCTATTTTATTGGTGTTGATACTATAATGCAATTTCTTGTGAATTTTTTAGGATAAAAACTCCATAATATGGGGCTTCGAAGAATGATAGCAAAAAAATTAACCTTATCAGCAATCTGGATCTTTGTGCTTTTTATCGTTGTAGCCGGCGCTGCAACAAATGAAGATTGCCAAATGTGCCATTCCGATCCGGACCTGACCACGGTGCGCCAGGGGCGAACCGTATCCCTCTTCGTGAATTTCGATGTTTTTGGGAAATCCGTTCACAAAAATCTGGATTGCGTGGACTGCCATTCCGATGCCGATGTGGAAGACTTTCCGCACCCGGAAGTTCTGGAGCAGGTAAATTGCGGGAATTGCCATGACGATGAAATGGAAAATTTCAACGCCGGTATACACGGCGCGGCGTTGCGGAGAGGGGCGCCGTATGCGCCAACTTGCAAAGAATGTCATGGAATTCATGACATCCTGCCACGCACCGACCCGAAATCCCGCACGTATAAAATGAATATCCCGATTCTGTGTGGAAAATGCCACCGGGAAGGGGCGCCGGTTGCGCGGGTTTATAATATACCGGAGAAGGACATCCTGAGCAACTATTCGCAGAGTATCCATGGTGTCGGTTTGTTCAAACAGGGCCTGATTGTCACGGCAACCTGCAACAATTGCCATGGCAATCATCTTGTGCTGCCGCACACCAATCCGAAATCGACCATCTCAGCGCAAAATGTCGCGAAAACCTGTACCGCGTGCCATGCGCGTATTGAAGAAGTGCACGTGAAGGTGATCCGGGGAGAAATGTGGGAAAAACAGCCGGGAGCTATTCCGGCATGCACCGATTGCCACCAGCCGCACACCATCAAGAAAGCCAACCTTGTGGTCGGAACTTCAGATCGCGAATGTCTGAAATGCCATGCCAAAGAGGATGTTCATAAAGTTGTCGATAATGAACCGGTTAATCTTACGGTGCACAAAGAAGATATTCAGAATTCGGTTCACAAAAATATAGCCTGCGTGAAATGCCACTCCGATATTTCCCCGCAACATACGCGGCCATGCGATACCGCCGGGCGGGTGGATTGCTCCAAATGCCACGCCCAGATTGCCGAGGACTATTTCGAAAGTGATCACGGTGTGGCTTATACTGAGAAAAATTCGAACGCACCCTACTGCACCGATTGCCATGGAAAACACAAGGTACAATCCCACCTGAACGAATTGGACAGGACTTACCGGGCTAATATTCCGCAACTATGCGGCGATTGTCACGCCAAGTTGGCTCCCCATGATTCAGTGACGGCGATGCAGGGCAAAGAACTGGTAAACTATTCCACCAGCGTTCACGGCATGGGACTGATAAAGAAAGGTCTGTTGCCCAGTGCTGTATGTACTGATTGCCACAGCACGCATTATGTACTCGGCAGCAGCAATGAACGGTCGACGGTTTATTATAAGAATGTTGCCGCGACTTGCGCTACCTGTCATCGGGGCATTTACAAGGATTTCATAAACAGTATTCATAGCCCTGTGGTAACCAAGACTAACAAAAAGCTGCCCACCTGTGAAGATTGCCATTCTGCCCATCAGATCAAAGAGATCGAGCAGGACCAGTTCATGACCGAGGTGACCCACCAATGCGGCTCGTGCCACCAGGATCTGGCGGAAACCTACGGACAAACGATTCACGGGAAAGCCTACACGCTGGGGTATTTAAAGGCTGCCAAATGTTCGGATTGCCACGGCGCTCACGACATCCAGCAGGTTGACGACCCGAATTCGCATGTCGGTTTTAATCATGTGGTCCAGACCTGCCAGAAATGCCATCCCGATGCCAACCGGCGCTTTACCGGCTACCTGACCCATGCGACGCATCATGATAAGAAAAAATACCCAATCCTGCACTTCACTTTTTGGGCAATGACCTCACTTCTTATCGGTGTATTTAGCTTTTTTGGTCTTCACACGCTGCTGTGGCTGCCCCGCTCTTTCAACCATCTCAAAGAGAAAAGAAAAGCCAGAACCATCCACAAACGCTATTATATCCAGCGTTTCACCGCCGGGCAGCGCCTGACGCATATTTTTGTGATTCTCAGTTTTATGGGGCTTGCCCTTACCGGCATGATTCTAAAATTTGCCAATATGCCGTGGGCCAAATTCCTGGCGGATTTCTTTGGCGGTGTGGAAGGCGCCGGCACTATTCACCGAATCTCGGCAGTGGTCACATTTGGCTATTTCCTCGCCCACCTCATTTCGGTGATTCGAATGAAGATCAGGACCAAAATGCCAGTAAAAGAATTGATCTTCGGAAAAAATTCCATGTGGTTCAATAAAAAGGATCTCAAGGATTTCGGCGGAACTATAAAATGGTTCCTGGGAATGGGACCCCGGCCGCAATATGGGCGCTGGACATACTGGGAAAAATTTGATTACCTGGCTGTTTTCTGGGGAGTTGCCATCATCGGTTTCTCCGGCCTGATGTTGTGGTTCCCGGAATTCTTCACCAAGTTTTTCCCTGGCTGGTTTATCAATGTCGCGACGATTATTCACAGCGATGAAGCGCTACTGGCGGTTGGATTCATTTTCACCGTGCACTTCTTCAACACACATCTTCGGCCGGAATCGTTTCCTCTGGATCCGGTGATCTTCACCGGGCTGGTGCCGGTTGATGAGTACAAGGAAGATCGGCCGGAAGAATACAGCGAGCTGAAAGAAACCGGGAAGTTGAAAAAGAAGATTTTTCTGCGCGAAATGTCTCCAAAAAGGTTGCTGGCGGTTCGCATTTTCGGATTTACATTTCTATTCATTGGAATCGCCCTGATCCTCTTGATCATCTACAGCATGTTATTTGGCTATAAATAAGACGGTCTAAAGTTTCGCGAATGGGGGCATTGCCGGCTTGCCGGTTTTGCCCCTTTTTTATTTGGAAACCGCAGCAATCAAATTTAAGTTGTTGCAGTACTATGGCATCGACATTTTAAATTGAGGAGGCCGGGATGAAGACTTTCCTGTTCTTATCTTTATCTATTTTGTTAATAAATATGGGATTTTCACAATCTGTTTACCTTTCACCACTTGCCCACACCTATTCCATCGTCGCAGTCGATTCCGCCACCGGCGAAATTGGCGCCGCAGTGCAATCCCACTGGTTTTCAGTAGGAACCTCGGTGATCTGGGCGGAGGCAGGAGTCGGTGCGGTAGCAACCCAGAGCTTTGTCAATGTATCCTTCGGTCCGCGCGGGCTTGGATTAATGAAATCAGGGAAAACCCCGCGGGAAGCGCTGGATGAACTGCTGGCAAGCGACGAAGGCCGGGAGTTTCGGCAGGTCGCGCTAATCGATGCCAAAGGAAACAGCGTTTCCTTTACCGGAAAGAAATGTATTCAGGAGGCTGGCGACCTGCACGGCAAAAATTACTCGGTGCAGGCCAACCTGATGCTTAAGAACAGCGTCTGGCCGGCGATGGAAAAGGCGTTCAAGACCACAAAAGCACCATTGGCTGAACGGCTGGTAGCTGCCTTGGAGGCTGCCCAGGCGCAAGGGGGCGATATTCGCGGGCGGCAGTCGGCAGCGCTGCTTGTGGTTCGGGCACAATCGACCGGTAAAATTTGGGAAGACCGGCTGGTCGACCTGCGCGTGGAGGACAATCCGCGACCTGTGCAGGAATTAAAGCGGCTGTTGAAAGTTCACCGAGCCTACGACCACATGAATGCCGGGGATCTGGCTGTCGAGAAAGGAGATGAAGAGGCCGCCCTGCGGGAATACAGCGCTGCGGAAAAAATGGAGCCCGGCAACCTGGAGATGAAGTATTGGCATGCAGTCTCGCTGGCAAACATGGGCCGAATTGAACAAGCACTGCCCATGTTCAGGCAGATTTTTGAGCAGGATGAGAACTGGAAAATTCTGACACCGCGCCTGGTTGCGCCGGGTTTGCTCAAGGTGAACCAGGAGCAGTTAAAGAAAATTGTAAATCTTGATTAGCCACCGATACCGGGCTTAGCCTGGTCTTAATAGAATTCAATAACCAAAGGCAGATTTCTTATGAATAGTTTGTCCCGCTGTAAATGGTGCGAAGGCGATCCGCTGTTGGAAGAATACCACGATAAAGAATGGGGAATTCTGGCCAAATCAGATGATGAGCTTTTCGAGCGGATGTCACTGCAAATATTCCAGGCTGGGCTTAACTGGAAATTGATTTTGCAGAAGCGAAAAAATATCTGCGAAGCCTTCGCCGGTTTTCGTATTGACCTGGTGTCCAGATTCACTGACGATGACTACCATGCGCTGCTAAATAACCCGGGGATATTGAGGAACCGGCAAAAGATCGGCGCCGTCTTGCAGAATGCAAAAGCAATTGTTGAGATAAGAGAAAAGCATGGCAGTTTTCAAAATTATTTAGATTCCATACCCACAGAGCTTTCGGAATATCGGAAAGAATTTCGAAAAACGTTCAAATTCATGGGGCCGGAGATCACCCGCATGTTCGTGTTCAACATCGGGAAAATCACCCCGCCTCACGAACCACAGTGCTGGAGACATCCGGAAAGCAGCAGAAAGTAGGCGGCATAAGAATAAACCGGCAAGTTAGCAGGATCTATCACAGAAGCCCTTTCAATTTTTCTTTTTATTTTTAGAATTTTTCACTATAATTTGTTAGCAGTTGTTTTAATATGTGTTCTCTTCTTGCTACAGTTGATGCCGCCAGAGTGCGGAGATCCAAAGATTCATGAGAAATAAATCTGTGAATTGCCTGTTTATCATGAACACCGAGCATCGATGATAGAAATTCCAATTGCAGGCAATATTTGCCTCAGAGATGTTTAATGATCATTGGGCACCGGAATCCCCGCTGCCAATTGGCGTACTTTTGCTGATTAAAATATTTTGAGGAAAATTCGATGAAATTGACCTTACTATTTTTGCTTACCTTTTTGGTGTTGTCCTTGGCGGGGCAGGATCACGTAGTTTCGGAGGTACTTGGCCATTCGCAGCTTCTGAAGGTTCAAAACGAGTATGACGTTCACTTTTATGAAATAAACCTGCATGTAAATGTCACCAGCAATTCGATCGATGGTTACGTTGAAATTCAAGGAGAGACAACGCAAAATGCGGTTTCGCAAATCGTGTTGAATTTTTACGATCACATGGCGGTAGATTCAATCGTTGAGGCCAATCAACTGTTGACATTCCAGCACAGCAACGATCTCTTGACAGTGGATTTGTCGCAACCACATAACGCCGGCGATAATTTTGGATTCCGGGTGTTTTACCACGGTCTGCCAATGCAATCCGGGTTATCCGGCTATGGGCTGATTTTTACTTCGTTCAACGGGCAGCAACTGATTTACAGCTACAACTGGCCTTATTATGCCAGTACCTGGCTGCCGTGCAAAGATCATCCTTCCGATAAGGCCGATTCGGTACGCTTGCTGATTACGGTTCCGGACAATTATCTGGCGGCCAGCAACGGGGTGCTCGCTGCAACCAATGTTGTGACCGGCAACCAGAAACAGTTCGTTTGGGAAACGCGCTATCCAATTAGCCCCTACCATGTTTCTATTAATATTTATCCCTTCGATTCGATAAATTCATCCTACAATTCTGCCGTTTCCGGAAATATTCCCTTGGCCTTTTATCTTTTTCCTAATCACACTGCCGGTGCACAGCCTCAACTGGAAACGGTTTCACCGAAGATTCTGGAGGCGTATGAGAGTAACTATGGCCCCTTCCCATTTGCAGAAGAGAAATATGGCATCTGCGAATCAGTGATCAGCGGCGGAATGGAGCATCAGACGATTCTCACCATGAACTACCCGTCATTTTTCTCCACTGTTGTTGTGCATGAAAGCGCCCATGAGTACTTCGGCAACATGATTTCCATCTCCGATTGGGGCCATATCTGGTTGAGCGAAGGATTTGCCACCTACAGCGAGGCAATTTACGAGGAATACTGGAATGGTCCCGCTGCTTACCTCCAAAAGATCAGGCAAGACATGGCCGGTTCGGGAGAGGGGACCATCTATGTTTCAGATCCTTCCACTCCCGGAAATATCATCCCTTACAGTCTGGTGTATCTCAAAGCATCCGTGGTAGTCCACATGCTTCGATACATTATGGGCGATGAAGAATTTTTCCGGATGCTGCATGATTACGTCATAACGTCGCCTTTTCGTTACGCGAATATCGATACCGAACAGTTTCGCGCATTCTGCGAAACCTACTACGGAGGCGACTTGAGCTGGTTCTTCGACCAGTGGATTTACGGCGACGGCAAAATGTCAGGCGAATATTACCTGGACTGGAACAGTACCGGGGATACGCTGCTGTTCAAGATTCGTAGTGTTCCAAGCACATCTTCCAGCACGACCTATCATTCCATGCCGGTACCGGTGCGGTTCACAACCATGGGCGGACAACTCAACGATACCCTGTGGGTCGATTCGTCGGCTACCGCGCGGTCATATTATTTCGCGGATTCATCAAACTTCAATATTCAGATCGATCCCGATTCCAGGATATTGATCCGTGCCTTTGACCGGGTAACACGCCCCAAAATCACGGAAGCCTTACTTCGGCAGAATGCCCTCTATGTCGAGTGGCAGCCGTTCTTCGATTTTACGGAATATGAGCTTCGCGTTTATCGGGAATCTTCACCGGGAATGTTTGAACAGATTGCCACCCAGCCGGTTACCGGTTTCAATGCCTCTTTTACGCCCGGCCAGCCTGGCACGTACGGTTTTGCCGTGATGGCCATTCAGAATGGTCACACCACTGGTCTGTCCGGGA
The DNA here is from genome assembly GCA_964624795.1 of uncultured Calditrichaceae bacterium. Lineage (GTDB taxonomy): Bacteria > Calditrichota > Calditrichia > RBG-13-44-9 > RBG-13-44-9 > CAZUZS01. The sequence continues at coordinate 24,116 of CAZUZS010000036.1, read as the reverse complement.
TTGTCTCTGTCCATTACACAACATTTCCTATGGACCAGGGAATTTTGGTGATTGACGAAACCCGCAACGGCAATGGCAGCAACATGCTGGCCCCAACGGATGCGGCGGTGGATGCGTTTTACGATTCGTTGCTGATGGGCTATCCGCACCAGCAACTGGATGTTCTCAGTGAGAACCGCGCTCCCACCGTGCTGGATTTTGCGCCTTATTCGCTGATCGTCTGGCATCATGATGTTCTTAATTCATCTTTCATCAGTGAATCAGAGCAAGAGTTGGAGTCCTATTTGTTAGCCGGCGGTAAGGTTCTTTTCAGTGGAATGCGCTATTTGAACCAGGTGGATTCCGATTTTCGATCGCAATACCTGGGTATTCAATCCGTTCTGCTTAACAGCTCGGCTGATTTTGCAGGAGCGACTGGTTCCGGAAATCTGCCCGTCCTGCCTGTGGACAGCAGTAAAATTACGCTTCCATTCTATAATTCCAGACTGCCTAATGCCATGGTGTTCGATACCACCACTACTTCCCAAGCACTGTATCGTTTTCAGTCGGCAAGCGGCGATCCGCTTTTTCATCAAAAGCCGTGTGGCGTATTGTCCGGCGGTACATCGCAGCCTGCGGCCATTTCATTGGGATTTCCGCTTTATTTTATTGAAAGAGATTCGGCCCGTGTATTCATGGAACAAGCCCTTCAGACTTTGGGGATAACGGTCGGAATCGGTCCGGCCACCGGTGCAGGTGGGCCGGCGAATCCTCTGCTTCTAGAGGCCTATCCCAATCCTTTCAATCCTTCCACAACGCTTCGGTTTGATTTGAACCGCTCCGGCAAAGTGACAATTTTGATCTATGACATTCTGGGGCAAAAGGTGAGGGAATTGTTTTCCGGGAGGCTTCAGGCCGGCCGGCATGAAATGAAATGGGACGGCCTTTCCGGGGAAGGTGTGCCGGTTGGCAGCGGCATCTTTTTTGTACAATTACACATGGAAAATGGGCAAAAAGCGATTAAATTAATTTTGCAGAGATAACAGGGAGAAATAGGAATGATCAAGGTATTTACATTGAAACACATTGATCCGAAGGATGCGCTGCAATTGGTTCAGGAATCCGGTGTTATTCCCTACCTGATAAACTGGGGCTGCAATATCGATGAGAAGAACAAACGTCTGATCTTTCAATTGAAGCACGGCGGCGGTGGATTTGAGGATGAAGTTGAATCGGCCGGGAAAGAATTGGAGAAGTTTATCCACTCCGTTGATGCAGAGTAGATTTGAGCAATTGGTGGTCAGTTGTATTCTGCCGGACAAATGTTTGGTTACCGAAAGCGATCAGCAAATTTTGAAGAACGAGAAAGCAAATGTTATTCTATTGCAAAGCCGTGCGAGAGGTGGGCTTTATTAAGCGTTGATAGAGAGCTGTCCCGACAACCGGTTCAGTTTTGCATGCTGGCCGATGAAAACTGCAAGCCTATCCTGAAAATAAAACGAATCAGCTTCAGAAATTTTAATTTCGTGCATTTTTTAGTATCCCTTCTTCTGTGTAATGTCGTAAATCTTTACCCTTCCTAACCAAAACATTATCCGAAATTATAAAAAATAACCTGAATGGTTCGCTATCGGCTATTTTACATTTAGGCTTCAACCGAGTGACGATTTTGTACATCATGTGGTATGATGTGCGCTTTCCGGAACTTCTCCTGCCTGTTGGCTTGGAAAGTCGCGGCATCCAACGGAATAAAACCTTGACTAAAATGTGAAATATTCAGGATGTCACTTCATGCCAGCGAGGATGTCTGGCAGGCGATGGAATATAAGGGAATTGATGCAATTCCAAACTCTTCGTCTAATTAAAGAAATCCTTTCGGGAATTAATGGATGTTTTTAAATTGTGCGGCGTTGGATGGTTTTTGAAACTCTCCAATTGGCCAGAATGTGATTCATTCTTTGTACAGCAGTGCAATTTAAAAATTTGATTACAGATTAATGATGGGAGTAAACATGGCTGTCAGAATTGTAGAGTGCGTGCCGAATTTCTCGGAAGGAAGAGATAAAAGTGTGATTGACCGGATTACCGGCTCGATTAAAGCGGTAAGTGGTGTGGAATTATTGAGCGTGGAGATGGGAGCGGACGTGAATCGGACGGTGGTAACATTCATCGGTTCGCCGGAAGCAGTAAAGGAAGCGGCTTTTCAGGCCATCAAAACCGCGGCGGAAGTGATCGATATGCGAAAGCATTCCGGCGCGCATCCGCGAATGGGCGCGACCGATGTCTGCCCGTTTGTCCCTGTGGAAGGTGTAACAATGGAAGATTGTATTGAGATTTCCAGAGCGGTAGGGAAACGGGTAGGCGAGGAGCTCGGCATCCCGATTTTTCTCTACGAGGAGAGCGCGCAGCAGCCCGACCGGAAGAATCTGGCAAATATTCGAAAGGGGGAATACGAAGGATTGGAGAAAAAACTACAGGATCCCCACTGGAAACCGGATTTCGGCCCGGCGAAATTTAATGCCCGCGCCGGGGCCACCGCTACCGGCGCCCGCGAATTTCTGATTGCCTACAATGTCACGCTTAATACGCGCGAGAAACAATTTGCCATGGATATCGCCTTCGACCTTCGGGAAAAAGGTCGCAGCGCACGGGTTGGCGATACGGATGATATCTACATGCGGGGCGATCTCCTGAAGTATCGCGAAAACAGTTACCCATGCGGCGATTGCAAATTTGTTGGCAAAACGCTGGACGAAACGGTGCAGCACTGCCGGCAGGAACATGACTACGATTTGATCGAATTATTAGCGGCGCACGACACCTACCCGGAGAATATTGCCGGTCGCTCAGTCAAAACGCCTGGTATTTTCAAACATTGCAAGGCCATCGGCTGGTATGTGGAGGAGTACGGGCGGGCACAAATTTCCATAAATCTCACAAATTACAGAATTTCCCCGCCGCACCTGGTTCTGGAAAAAGCCCGCGAGCTGGCGGCCGCCCGCGGCCTGGTGGTAACCGGGAGCGAAATCGTCGGACTGGTGCCGTTCCAGGCCATTTACCAGGCCGGAAAATATTACCTGGAACGGCAGGGAAAATCGACCGGCATCCCGGTTGAAGATATTGTCGAAACAGCGATATTCTCCATGGGTTTTAACGATGTCACGCCATTCAAACCGAAAGAGAAGATTTTGGGACTTCCTACTACCGACTCCGGGACACTGGTTTCCCTGAAAACCTGCGAATTGGTGCATGAAGTCAGCCGCGAGACGCCGGCCCCGGGCGGCGGATCGATAGCCGCGTTGGCCGGATCTCTAGGTGCGGCACTGGCGAGCATGGTAAGCAACCTTACAGTTGGGAAAAAAGGGTATGAAGAAAAGTGGCGGGATCTGACCGAGCTGGCAATCCAGGCGCAACGCGTGAAAGACGACCTCCTGGGGGCGGTGGATGATGACACCAATGCATTCAATGCCTATATGGAGGCCCGCCGGTTGCCGCAGGACAGCAAGGAGCAGAAGCAGGCGCGAACGTTGGCGATCCAGGAAGGTCTGAAACAGGCCGTGCGGGTTCCGCTCAAAACGGCAACACTAAGCTTCGATGCACTGAAGCTGGCGCAAAAAGCCGTGGAGAATGGCAATATCAATTCGGTGACCGATGCCGGGGTGGGAGCACAGATTGCCTTCACCGGCGTCCGGGGCGGCATCTTCAACGTGCTGATCAACCTGCCGCAGATTACAGACAAGGAGTTTGTGGAAGATATGAAGGCCACTTGCGCCAAGCTGGAAAAGGAAGCAGAAGAAGAGTTGAACCGGACGATCGCAATGGTTCGGGAAAAGGTCAACAAGCTGACTGCGTAGATGATAGAATGCGGTCGTCTCGGGAATGTCGATCTGATCGAGCAGAATTATGTTATCCAAGCTAAATCCCGCAATTCGTATTTTAACCAGCGGGATTTAATCTTTTGGGCAGCGCGTACTCAGCGCACCAGTATCATTTTTTGGGTCGCGCTGTAGTTTTCGGCGCTTAGACGGTAGAAATAAATGCCGCTGGGAGAAGCAAACCCTATCTCATTTATGCCATTCCACCTGAGTCTGTGTTCACCTGGTGTCAACTCGCCGTCATAAATTTTCCGCACCATTTGTCCCAGCGCGTTGAATATTTCCAATTTTACCTTGCTGCTTTGAGGAATCTTAAAGTTTATGGTGGTTTCAGGATTGAACGGATTGGGATAGTTTTGATCCAATTGGAATCCTTGTGCAACTGGTGTAGGGAAAGAGATACCGGTAATGCCGGTGCCGATGATATAACCGTTCTGAACGCATATTATCCCGGAGTGATCATCCAGCCAAACCATATCCTGCAGAATCCAGGGCACCACTTCCTGCGGGACGGTGAGTTGTGTCCAGCTTGTGCCGCCATCAGTCGTTTGGTAGAGTGCACCATCTTCTCCGCAAATGTAGCCAGTTGAAGAACTTGTAAAATATATGGAATTCAGATCTGGATTATCAGCGGGGTCATTTATATTTGTAAGACGATGGGTCTGTGTCCAGGTCAAACCGCCATCTACAGTTTTGAAAATATACCCCATCGATGCCACGATAAAACCCGTATTTGCATCCACGAAAGAGACTTTTTTCATGCTCATGCCTCCCATGTCTACAGTTTCGATCCAATTCATGCCACCGTCATTGCTTCGGTAAACCTTTCCGCTGCTGGCAGCAATGATACCGGTATTGACATCCGGAAAAGTGCAGTCGTAGAGTGTGGAAGTGGTTCCGACACCACCTTCGGTCCAAGTTTCACCGCCGTCCGAAGTGTGTTGAATAATTCCGCTGCTGCCTCCTACCAGGCCATTTAAACTATCCCTGAAGAAAATAAATTGGTAGGTTTTGGTGCTTCCCAGAGCAAAATATGAATTAGGTTTCAAACTCCATGATTGGCCGCCGTTATTAGTTTTGCCAATTTGGCCGCTTTCGCCGCAAAAAAGGCCAACATTTTCATTCAGGAAGGAAATATCGGTGATTCCCCCTATAGTTCTTGAGCTGGCTTTGATCGGGTAGGACCAGGATATTCCGGCATTCCCCGATTCGGAAATTTCCCCCCCGTCCTTTCCCCCCATGAATATTTTATTGGACGAGGCATTTTCAATTGCATAGAGGTAGATATTCGGCCATGTCAATATAGGAAGAAAGCTTTGCCCGCCGTCACTGGATTTAAAAAATTGGGCGTAATCTGCAAAAACGTAAATATTCGTACCATCAAAATCCCTTATATACTTTATATTATTTGCAGATGGAAAATCGAGCGTATCCCATACAGCCCCCCCATCGCTGCTGCGGTAAATTTTGCCGCTACTATTTCCGGCCCAGATATTATTTCCGGAAGCGGCCACAGAATAGAAGATTTTTAACCGCGAACCAAAAATGTTTGCAACATTTATCCAGGTTTGTCCAAAATCGGTAGATTTGAAAATTGTCCCATAATAACCGGAGGTATAGGAGGTGCCATCGGGAAGGCCGGTGCAACTGTATTGTTTTTGGCTGGCCCCAACCGGGGGAAAGGGTACGTTTGTCGCATTCCATATCGCACCGCCATCACTGGTGTAGCCGATCACTCCATCATTTGAACCGCTCATTACAAATGCCCGGTTGGAATCAAATGCATGAATATCGTCCAGATCGGAGGAAATAACCGCTGCTGCGGATTGATCTGTCCAGTTATCACCACCATCGGTAGTTTTCAAAATCGTCCCGTTGTCGCCGCAGGCAAATGCCACATCGGCATCCACTGCTGAAACGGCATTTAGGGTAATTGTGGTGAAACCCGGGGTCTGGTCTGTCCAGGTTGATCCACCGTTGGCGGTGTGCCATATTACGCCGCCCGATCCAACCACCCAGCCGTTGTCCGGATCGACAAAGCAGACATCTTTCCAACTGGTATCGGTGCCGGCAGGGATATAGCTCTGCATTTCCCAGGTGATCCCGGCGTCAGTGGTGTGAAGTATAACCGTGGGGGTATTACTTCCGCTTCTGCCGGCGATCCAGCCATTATTCTGATCCCAAAAAAACACATTGTCAATCGCGTTGATAAGCGGCTCCTGCGGGGCTTTTAAAATTTCCCAGCCCGATTGAGCCGTCAGTGGTCCGATTAGCAAAAATGTAACAGAGAAAAAAATGAGCATCTTCGTGAACGATATCATGCTTTATCCTCCGTTTGTGATCATGATTCGGAGCAGGCATATTTTTTCCAGTTGCATTATATAATAAGAAATTTGCATGCCAAATTCAATACCCGGGAGAATTTTTGGGATGTGCGGCAATGCCAGTGCCGGAATTGTCTTGGCCAATTAATGGGATATGATATGCGCCAGGAGAAAATATTTTTTATTTGATTAATTCCGTAAGTAATCGTAACATAATTATGTCAATATAGAGATCGGAATGCCATGCCCCTGCTTTCATGGAAAAGCGGAAAGAAAAAAATGGTCAGATTCGAATGTAATTATTTGTTTCGCCAAGATGCTTTTCCCACCCGGAATAATATTCTGCGGAAAACCATCTCCGAATAACCCGGATGCACAACAGCAGTCTGGTCATAAATTTATGTTAGCAATGCCAACAAGAAGATTTCTGACGCCTGATCCCCGCGGGTTAAAAGCACAATAAGAGCCGCCTGCGCTCATTTCAGTATGGGCAAGAAATTCCGTTTCTCTGTAAGCAAGGTTTAAGAATCTATTTTATTGCAGTTTGGATTTTATGGTTTTTAAATAGCTGAATGATTGAGATAGTCTGATGAATATTGAGTTGTGAAAATAAGAAATGCTCTTGTTTGATAATTACCGAAAATGCCAATAATTAGCCATGTTTGAATTGCCTTGATGTTGTTCCTGATGAAATTTTCAGCGTTATGGATTTCGATTTTGGCGCTATTGTTTTGCTTCGCCCCCTGCCATGCGCAGGAAGCCGCGGGCACGTTGCGGGGAACAGCACTGGATTATTCTTCCCACAAACCCCTGGCTGGAGTCTTGATTAAGGTTGAAGGCACCTCGCTGGCTACCCGGGCTGATTCATCAGGAAAATTCATTTTCCGAAGTATCTCAGCGGGAAAATACAAGCTGATTGGCGTATTGGGCAACTATTATAGCACAGTTAGTGATCCCATCGAAATTTATCCGGAAAAAACAACATCGGTACAGATCAATATGCTGTCAGGGGAGCCGGCAAAATTTCTTTATTTTTCGGTCGGCGGTATCACCGTGACTGCGGAGAGGGATCTTTTGCCGGGTTCCCATGAAAACACCTTTAAAATATCTTCAAGCGAAATCGAGCATATGCAGGCGACCAACATTGGAGATGTACTGGACTTGATCCCTGGTGTCGATTGTGCAAATCGACCAGGACTAGAGACTCCGAAAAAGATTGGTTTGCGTGGTGCAGATGGTCTTGCCTATTCTCCGGCACAGGCAGATCAGCCGGAGGCATTCGGTACGCGACTGGTGGTGGATAATATTCCGTTCTCCAATAATGTGAATCTGAACGCCGGAGCCGGTGCATCCTATGGAGAGGTGAAACCCACAGTCGGCGGCGGAATTGACTTACGTAAGCTTCCGGCTGACAATGTGGAAGCAGTGGAGGTCATTTACGGTGTTCCATCGGTGGAATACGGCGATTTTGTGGGTGGCATTGTCCGGGTGACAACCAAATCGGGAGATGCTCCGATGCGGTTAAAGTTGAAGAGTAATCCGGATACCAAAGAGTTTAACCTGAGTGATGGTTTCGCCCTGGGCAGCGGTCACACCATAAATTACAGCATTAATTATGCTTACGGTCTGCGGGATATCCGCTTTTCGGGTGACGAGGTGAAAAGACTAAGTTTTCAGGCAGTATTCAACCATAAAGTGTTGAGCCGGCTGAAAATGAATGAAACAATACGTTTTTCTCGCTGGTTTGATGATTATACAGTGGAAGGAGATTCCTTAGCAAGGCAGGCATACAATCATGACTCTGATCTGTCGATTGGACAGAAGATTGACTACCGGATTTCAAAACAGACTTCACTATCATTCACCGGATATTTGAATTATACCAACCGCAAAAATTACCGGCGGCAGAAGGAAACAGTCAGTAACGTTTATGTCACCAACAGGCTAACTTCCGGGACACAGCCTGCTGCACTATTGCAGCAACCATATATTTGGGATATGCTTACTACCGGCAGAGAGTACCATGCTGCCGGCAAGGTGAATCTACAGCATCGTTTATTGACAAAGGGGATAATCCATAATCTTTTAATCGGCGGCGAGTACCAGTTTGAGGGCAATCGCGGCCAAGGAAGGCAATTTGATCCCTTGTCGCCTCCCTTTGGAAAAGCGGGTGACCGGCCACATTCCTTCAGGGATATCCCGGACTTCAGGCAGGCTGGTTTCTACGCGGAAGACAGAATCGCGGCCCGATTGCATTTCCCGATGACCTTTACACTAGGGCTGCGCGGCGAAATGTATAATCCAACCGGATTTGGCGGCAGTGAACTTATTCGTAGCCGGAACGGCACTTACTGGAATCCCAGAACCGGCTTACGTATCAGGTTTCACCGGGATTTGCAGATACGAAGCTCTTATGGCATCAGCTCCAAAGCCCCGCCATTGCTTTATCTCTATCCGGAACCGTTTTACCAGGATATCCTGGAATGGCATTATGGAGTGAGCGACACCATTCCCTTGATGACAACCAATATTTTTAACCTGGAAAATCCGGGATTGAAAGGCTACACCCAGCGAAAATTTGAAGTAGCGGTGGATTATCAGATTCAAAATATCGGACTGACTCTGACCGCTTTCCGGGAGAGAGTCGATAATGCACCCTCTCTTGTTTCGTTACCGTTAATGAGAGAAGTTTATGCATGGCCGGAATGGCCTTCCAGCCAAAATAAAGTTCTTGTAAAAAAGGATGCGGTAAACAATGGTGCTTTCGCCAGAGCAGAAAACCTGGCCTGGGTGGAGCGTCGTGGCATGGAATTCGTACTGCATTCCCGGCGCATCGATCGTCTGAATATGATATTCCGAATAAATGGGGCGTTCAGCATTCGACGTAATGGCCGTAAATCTTCGTTGAGTGTCTCCGGTTCCAAAAAAATTACCGAAATCGGAACCCAGGGGGGGCACCGGGATATCGACGTCTATCCGGTTTATCCTTACTTTGATGGACGAAGCAAGAAATTGATCATGAAATATAATTTAGATTATGTCAATAAGCCGCTAGGAATCTGGCTGACATTTACATTTTATCACAAGATTCTGGATGAGAGCCTGACTTATGATACCAACCTAAAATACAAAACGGCTTCCGGTTATTTCAAAGATGGGATTTATTACCCGGTTAGTCCGGAGCAGGCCAGTGATTTAGGGCTGGTCTCAATCTTTGAAGCTAATAGTACGACCACATTTCGTTTGCCTGTGACATATTTTTTCAATATCACGGTTAGCAAGGGCATTTATGAAGGCATGGAATTGTCCTTATTTGTAAATAATGTTTTGAATGAAAGGAACTTCTACTACAACAATTCGGAGATTTCGGTGGCTGCCAATCCCGAGATCTTTTTTGGAATTGAATTCAGCGCAAAAGTTCAACCACTTGCAAAGTCGGCTTTTTCATCACTATTTAAATAGGAGATAGAATCTTGGAAAACTTCAGGACATTTATATTGTTGGGTATTCTTATTTTCATGTTCGCATGTGAGAAACAACCTCAAAAACCTGAGCAGAAAGATCGGAACGGAAGCGCTACGCTTTTAGTTGTCGATACCAGTGCAGTTCTGGATCCCGACCATTTATCAAAATGGACCCCTGTTTCCGGCGCCAAAGTGGAGCTCTTTTCGAAAGAGTATAACAGCCGGTCTGCCTTTGTAACCGATTCTGCCGGGCAGGCGAGAATTGATAATATAATTGCTTCGCAGTACGATGTAAATATCTCATTTCCGGTGACCGCCGATTTAAATTTGCTGGCGGAAACTCAGCTAACCATCACAGCAACGACTGAAAAAATGGATACGATTTTGCTATCCCCGCAAACACCGGCGCCAATTATCATCAATGAAATCTATTATTGCGGACCACAAAATAATATTTATTTCTGCTTCGATCAGTATGTCGAATTATACAATCGCAGCGATTCAACTGTTTACGTGGATGGAATGATCCTCGCCAGAGTAAGAACCATGGACAATCTTGCCCCAAATATTGATAGTCTTGAGTATGTTCAGACTGTTTATCCTTACCAATTCCCAGGCATGCCCGGGGGAACACAATATCCTGTGCTGCCGGGGCATTATGTCGTTGTCGCATCGGATGCCTTCGACCATCGCCAGTCTACCCCCAATGCGGTAAACCTGGAAAATGCCGATTTCGAATTTTACAATGAATACAAGAATGATTATGATAACCCGGCTGTTCCGAATTTGGTCAATCTCAATCCGGCATCGGGGACCGACTTTTTGATAAATCTCAGTAGCGATGCAGTGGTCTTGAGTGATGGAACGAATTGGGAATTGGTAACTGTGATGACGGCCTCTGGTGAGAAGGAATACGTGAACCTTCCACTATCTACCATAATAGACGGCGTAGAATATAAGGCCACGGCTACGAAGCCGAAAAATCTGACATACCGGGTAGACTCCGGATTCACCGGTACCGAAATCGTTAAATATAGTGGTAAATCGGTACAGAGAATTGCGCCCACACGAGATACCAATAACAGTAACTCAGACTTCCTAACGCAGAATTTCTCTACTCCCGGTTATTAACGAACAGAACAATTCTTATGAACGGCCGTATTGAATTGAAATATTTTCTGCCTTTCTTCATGGTTGCGCTATGCTTCCCTGGTTTTTCGGGTGCTCAGGATTTCAAGACTGTTGCTATGGGAAATGTTGATTTGGTGCTAAACCACAGCGAAAACGGATTAAATTTGTTTCGCACCACCGGCAATCCTGCCGATATGCTTCAGGAAGAAAAAAGGAATTGGATGCAATTTTCATTGGGTGGCGCTTTTGAGCACGGTTTGCTGCATCGTAAATACGATCCGGAGCGCAACCAGAGTGTTCTTCTCCATTTTGAGGGTTTCAAACTCCTGGATGATAGCCAGGGATTTTGGGGCAGGGTAAATTATTCTTTCCTTCACCAATATTCAGTTCTCTACGCGCTGGAGCCCCATCCGTATGCCGATGATCCGTTATTAGTTGCGGATAGTTCCTCAGGATCCTTCCTCTATGATGGGCCACAGATTATGGTAAGGTATGAAAACCTGGTTAGCTCCCATCTGAGTTTTGGCGGAGAGTTAAATTACGAAATTTCGCAGGGATTAAAGAGAGAATATACCCGCCCCCGTATTCTGCAACGGAACCTTGGATTTAAGGCTGCTGCAGCCTACGATGCCGGGAATAACTGGAATATTGGAAGTTACTTCGTTCTTCAAAATTCCAGCACCATGATTGAATTTGTAACAGCAAATATTGATGGCAGGACCCCGGCTGTGAGAATCTATCGGAGTGAAAATGTTTTCCGATGGATTAAGGAGAATTTTCAACGGTATGAGGATCTGAGGACATACCGCCTGAACAGTGCTGTTCAAAAATATTTTCCAAAGCACAGCCTGCAACAGCTTATTCAATTTAACTACAAATATTCGACGCAGAAGGCATTTGATGAAACAAGCACAAAACTCTATGATTCCTACTGGTACAGCAAGAATTACAATGCCAGTTTTGAAATCCGTAGAATTGCAGGTCCCGGCTCATGGAACTGGGGCACTCGCTTTGGCTGGCAATATCAAACTGATTGGAGCCGCCACCCGCAGCTTGACATTCTGATCACTGAACGCCACATTCGATCTTTACTATTGGAAGCAGGCGTTTCCCACCATTTCGCGTTCGGATTGTCCTTACTGCTGGCCTTGCAGGTTGGCTACGGGGCGCGGAATGACGAATACAGAGATTACCAAAGCGATATTTTGCGGGATCTTATCCAAAGGAGAGCGTATTTGAGATCGGGACTGGAGGTGGAGCTGACACCCATGCACTTTCTGCGATTTGGTTTTGAGAACGGGCGATTTGACATCGACACCTACTCGCCACGCTATTTGCCGGATTATCTTGAAAACAGATTTACGATAGGGATTGATCAGACCAGGGAGAAAAACGGCCTTTCGTTAGTATTTGCATATTTCGTGAAAAGGATTCCCGGATCGATCAGCCGCTACGAGGGATGGCAGGTTATCCTCTCTTCTCTGGTTTTGCCCTGATGTTGAGTACGGTTTAAGTCCAAGTGATTTTCCTTTTCAAATTTTCATTCCGATTTCCACTTATTATTTGAAGTTTTGCATCAGCGTTGGCTCTGTATTAAATTCTTTGGCTATAATGCAATACTGGAGAACCCGCGGGGTTTTTATTCATTAAAAGGAAGAAATAAGGGTTGTGCATGGCCGGAAAAATAGCAGAGACAGAGTCCTTTCAGGAAATCCCCAAAGTTTATGATCCCAAGCAGGTAGAAGACCGCTGGTACCAGGTCTGGCTGGATGAGGGTTACTTCAATGCCGAGGTGAATTCGGAGAAAACGCCTTATGTGATTGTGATCCCGCCGCCTAACGTCACGGCGCCGCTGCACATGGGTCATGCTTTTAATAATACAATTCAGGACATTTATATTCGTTACAAACGGAAAAAAGGATTTGAAACCCTTTGGCTGCCGGGAACCGATCACGCCGGTATTGCGACGCAAAATGTAGTGGAAAAAGAGCTCCGCAAGGAGAACAAGACCCGCTTCGACCTGGGGCGCGAGGCGTTCGTCCGGCGGGTTTGGCAATGGAAAGAGCAGTATGGTAACCGGATTATCTTTCAGTTGAAAAAGATTGGCTGCTCCTGCGACTGGCGCCGCGAGCGGTTTACCATGGACGAGGGGCTTTCGCGCGCGGTGCGGGAAGTCTTTATCCGCATGTACGAAAAAGGGCTGATCTACAAAGGAAAATATATCATCAACTGGTGCCCACGCTGCGGCACGGCCATCTCAGACGAAGAGGTAGAATACCAGGAAACGACCGGTCACCTGTGGTACATCAAATATCCGGTAAAGGGCAGCGCGGAATTCCTTACGGTTGCGACCACCCGGCCGGAAACCATGCTGGGCGACACTGCGGTTGCGGTTCACCCGGAGGATGATCGTTACAAAAATCTGATTGGCAAAATTGTAGTGCTGCCGCTGATGAACCGCGAAATTCCGGTAGTAGCGGACCGCCAGGTGGATCCTGAATTCGGAACCGGGGCGGTAAAGGTAACGCCGGCGCACGATCCCAACGATTTCCAGATCGGGCTGCGTCACAACCTGCAGCAGATCAATATTCTGAACAGCGATGGCACCCTCAATGAGAATGCAGGCAGCTACACCGGCATGGATCGCTTCGCGGCGCGGAAAAAGGTAGTAGCGGATCTTGAAAGCCAGGGTCTGCTTCTCAAGATCGAAGAACATCACCACAGCGTCGGGCATTGCCATCGCTGCGACACCGTGATCGAGCCGCTGCTCTCCGAGCAGTGGTTTGTGCGAATGAAAGAACTGGCCAAACCGGCCGTGCGGGTTGTTGAGAACGATGTGATGAAAATTCACCCGCCCGAGCGCTGGTTTAAGACATATATTAACTGGCTGGACAATATTCGCGACTGGTGTATCAGCCGGCAGCTCTGGTGGGGGCACCGTATTCCGGTTTATTATTGCCAGAATTGCGGGCATACGGTTGCCAGCCAGGAACAACCGGAAAAATGCGAAAATTGCGGGGAGAGCCGCTGGAAACAGGACGAGAACGTTCTGGACACCTGGTTCAGTTCCTGGTTGTGGCCGTTTTCCACATTGGGTTGGCCGGATGAGACACCGGAGTTGAAATATTTCTACCCGACCGATACGCTGATTACTGCACCCGATATCATCTTTTTCTGGGTGGCCAGAATGGTAATGGCCGGAATGGAGTTCATGCACGAGATTCCCTTCCGGGATGTTTACCTGAATGGAATTGTACGCGACCAGAAGGGCCGGAAGATGAGCAAATCGCTCGGAAACGGCATCGATCCGTTGGAGATTGTAGACAAATACAGCGCCGATGCCATGCGTTTCACGCTGATCATGCTCAGCTCTGAAGGACAGGACATCAACCTGGCAGAATCGCACTTTGAGATGGGGCGAAATTTCTCCAACAAGATCTGGAATGCCTACCGCTTCCTGGCGATGAGCCTTGATACGCCGGCGGATAATTACCGGGATTACGCGGGGAATTTCCAGTTAGCCGACCGCTGGATTTTGAGCCGCCTGCAACGGGCGATTCAGGGCGTTGAAAAGGGACTGGACAATTTCCGGGTGAACGATTCCCTGAACGCCGTTTACCATTTCTTCTGGCATGAGTTCTGTGACTGGTACCTGGAACTGATCAAACCGCGGCTGGCAGCGGATGCAGATGCGGCTGAAAAAGCGACCGCGCGCGCCGTGGCTGTCCACGTAATGAAGACCTGCATGAGCCTGCTGCACCCCTACATCCCATTTATCAGCGAAGAAATCTGGAACCGCCTGAAATCAGATCAGGAAGAAAGCCTGGTGATTTCATCCTGGCCGGAAGCAGGGGAGGACCTGATTGATCCCGCTGCCGAGGCAGACATGGAATTCGTTCAGGCGCTTATCGGCGCAGTTCGCAACATCCGGTCGGAGATGAATGTGCCGCCTTCGAGAAAGGCGGAAGTAAAATTCAAAACAACCGAGACGGGGAAAATCGGCCTGCTTTCCGATTATGCTGCTTACATCCAGCAGCTGGCGCGGGTAATAAATATTGAGAATGTGCCTGCAGAAACCGCTGTTCCGGCTGCTGCGGTGGCGGTGGTTGAGAGTGTGGAGCTATTTGTACCGCTTGCCGGTCTCATCGATTTGGATCTTGAGAAATCCCGCTTGGGGAAAGAGATTGAGCGGCTGGAAGGGCAGATAAACTCCCTGGGCAAGAAATTGTCCAACGAACAATTCCTGACCCGGGCGCCGGAGGATGTTGTGAAACAGGAAAAAGAGAAGTTGCGTACGTTCGATGAAAAATTGCAGAAATTAAAATCGAATTTAAGTCAACTAAATTGAGGAGCACCAAATGAAGATTCAGCTTACAATTATCATCCTGCTATACGGTCTGCTTGTTGGAATGCTTTTGGCCGATGAAAATTATGTGACAGTTTATAATCAGGATCTGGCGCTGGTCAAACAGGTGCGAACGGTGGAGATCAGCAAAAGCAACCTGCCCCTGCGATTCACCGACGTGGCGGCGAAAATAATTCCTACCTCGGTCCATTTGAACCTGCAGGGTGGAAGTAAGGATTTCCAGGTGTTGGAACAGAATTACGAATACGACCTGGTGAGCGCTGACAAAATTCTGGAAAAATATATTGATCACCCGGTGGATATAATCAAAGAGAATGGTGAACTGGTGAGCGGCACACTGCTTAGCAAGACCGGAAATTCCCTGGTGCTGAAAACTGATGGCGGGATTAAAATCCTGGCCTGGAATGACCGCATGTCTGTAAACGTAAAAGAGCTGCCGGAAGGCCTGATCACCCGGCCAACGCTTATCTGGGACCTGGCAAATGTGAAGGAAGGAAAAAAGCAGTTGGAAGTGAGCTACCTGACCAACGGCATGAAATGGGAGGCGGAATATGTCGGTGTCCTGGATGAGAAATCCGCTGCGCTTAACCTGGATGCCTGGGTTTCCCTTACCAACCAAAGCGGAACGACTTTTGATAATGCGAAATTGAAATTGGTGGCGGGGGAAGTGCACCGGGCGCCTACCCAGCCGACGGCTCGCTTTGCCAAGGGGATGGACCTGATGACTGCGGAAGCAGGTGCCCCACAGGGATTCGAGGAGCGCGCTTTTTTTGAATATCACATTTATGAACTGGATCGCCTCACCACGCTGAAGGACAACCAGATCAAGCAGATTGCGCTGTTCCCCCCGGCCAATGTAGCGGTTGAGAAGAAGTTTTACTATAATGTGAACAAGGATCCCAAAAAAATCGAAGTTCGTGTACAATTCAAGAATGATCAGGCTGCCGGGCTCGGCAAGCCGCTGCCTGCCGGCATTTTCCGCATTTACCAGAAAGATAAGGAAGGGCTTGAATTCATTGGCGAAGACCGCATAGATCACACGCCACGCAACGAAGATGTCAGCATCACGGTTGGAAAAGCCTTCGATTTGTTGGGAGAACGCAAGATTGTCGACCGCCAGAAAATCTCGCAGCGGTCCGAGCGCCAGACAATCGAAGTTGAACTCCGCAATAATAAGGAAAAAGAAAACGTCACCATTATTGTGGAAGAAAACCTTTACTACCCCAATTGGAAAATCGAAGAAAGCAATTTTACCTATACCAAAAAGGACATCAACCACGTGGATTTCAGTATCCCGGTGAAGGCGGACAGCAAACAGACGCTGCGCTACACAATTGTATATTCCTGGTGATTTAAAATATGAAGAAGAAGTTCCCTTTAAGTTATCGTACTATTCAGAAAATCAAGGCTGAAGAATACGAACGGTTTTTCTCCGAACTGCCCGGCTACTACGTTTATATGAATCATCTCGGCGAAGTTCGCTGGATGACAGAGGAGGAAGCTGCGGATCAGCATGAATTCTTCCTTTACAGCGAATCGGTGCTCAAGCGCTGGGAACGGCGGTTGCGCCTGGGACGGAAATACGATCTGGGCAAAATGACTGATGCCGAGCGCGAGGTGCGGCTGCACATTCGCCGGCATCTGGAGAAGAAATTTTCCGGCGAAGTCGATCCGGAAACGGCCGCTCAACTGCCTTCGGAGTGGAAATATGATATCAACGGAGAAGAGCTGGCCAATATCCCGGTGTCCATTGATGTTGGAAATGAGGGCATCTGGAAAAAGCTGTTTATCACAATTGGTTTCCTGGCCGCGATTGCAATTGTTTCATATTTTTGGGTTGGGATGCAGAACAAACCGCTGGTCGGCAAACTGATGGTTCACTGCGACATCCGCGGTGCCAGGATATATATGGATGAGACAAATTTTGTCGGATATTCGAATAAATTGATTGTAAATGTTCCTGCCGGCGTGCACCGCATAACGGCATTCAAGGAAGGTTACATCCCGATCCCAGGCTATCACGAGGTCGATATCAGACCCGATTCGCTCACTACCCTGGAATTTAAATTCAATCTCTCCCGCTCCCAGGCGCAAGGATTTTTAAAGATCGTGGCCCAGCAAAAAAATTCAAAAGTTTATGTAGACAATGATTTCTACGGTACGCTGGAAGACGACCCGGTGGTGACACTGGAAGAAGGTCAGCACACCATAAATGTGAAAAAAGAAGGCTTTGTGACCGTCCCGGCTGAAAAGATTATTCAGATTTCAGCCGGTGACACCTCCATTTTCATGGTGCAGCAGGTGCCGGTTCCCAACCAGAGCCGGCCGATTGCCGATGCGCGGGAAGGTGAAGGCAGCATTGCCGTGACTTCCGATGTCAAGAAAGCCCGCATATTTCTGAACGGCAAAGACACCGGGCAGGAAACGGATTATGTTTTCACGCAGTTGCCTTTAGGAACCTACCAGATCGAGGTGCGCCGTGAAGGATTTTCGGTGGAACCGGCAACCAGGGATGTTGTGCTGAGCAGAAACTCCTGGTCGGGGAACGCGGATTTCCGCCTGGAACGCACTTTTGAGCGGGCTAAAATAACAACCACGCCTTCCTCCGGAACGATCTATATCGATGGCAAATTTGTGGGGGAGGGGAAGTACGAAGGTGTTTTGAAGATCGGAAAGCATCGTCTCACATTTGGCGAAATTAGCGGCTACAACAAACCGCCGGACCAGGACATCGATCTGACTCCCGGTTCCCCGGTTTCGGTTGCCGTTAATTATTTTCCAAATCTAAAAATTGTTGCCGGCGTGGACCGTGACGGGAATGTTTACAGCGAAAATTGTGATGTGGTTACCGGCTACACTTTCTCTAATCGGGCTTTTACCGCCAGCGATGAAGGTGGACCATCGGTGGAATACAATGACAAACTGAAAGACTATGTGTGGAAACTGGGCTATGCTTTTCCTTATCGTAATCCGAAAGGCAACGACGCCATTAAAGTAATCTTCAAGCTGCCGAATCCCCTGGATTATGGCCAGACATTCAAAGTTCGCATGTTAGCTGCCAGCTCCCGCGAAAAATACCCGCTCAGCCTGGTCCCCAAAATAGATATCTCCATCAAGCTGGACAATAACAAACTGAGCTATTATTACGAGCCGAAATTTATGGAAGATCTGGGCGGCCTGGAGTTTGTGGAATGGGATATTACATCCTATGTTCATCCCGGCCCCAATAGCTTCGAGGTCGGCACGACGGATAAAAATAATACCTTTTATTTTATCAAAAGTATCGAGATTTTTAATTAGATTGCCATCCCGGTCGGGAGAAGGTGGCAGATGAACATTTCCGATTGAATGGATCGGCCACGAGCGGGTTGGTGTTTTATTGAGGGCAGACGACTTAACTTAGCATAGATATCTCGCGGCGAAGTTTAATCCTCTTAAACTTCCGGAATCGCGTGCAATTTTATTTTGAAGCATCAAATGGATCTATTTTCCGATCAAAAAGAAATCAGACAGAAAAAGGAGGCATTCGTCCCCTTAGCGGAACGCTGCCGCCCGCTGCATCTCACAGATTTTGTGGGGCATGAAAAAATCGTCGGCGAAGGGACTGCCCTGGCGAACGAGATCGCCCGCTCCCGTGTGAAATCGATGATTTTGTGGGGGCCGCCCGGGGTTGGGAAAACAACGCTGGCCAAAATCATCGCCGGCGAAGTGCAGGCCGAATTCCGTGCCATCAGTGCGGTGACCTCCGGTGTAAAGGAAGTTCGCCAGCTTATCGATGATGCTACCCGGCTGCGAAGGGCGCAGGGAAAAAACTTCATCCTGTTTATCGATGAAATCCACCGCTTCAACAAAGCCCAGCAGGATGCGCTTTTGCACGCTGTGGAAAGCGGTACCGTGGTGCTCATCGGCGCCACCACCGAAAATCCCTCGTTCGAAGTGATCTCACCGCTGCTTTCCCGCTGCCAGGTTTACCAGATGAAGCCGCTCTGCGACGATGATATCCGCAGAATAGTTGAGAATGCGTTGCACACGGACGATATCCTGAATGCAAACAAGATCGAAATCGGGGACTGGGGAACGCTGTTCCAACTGGCAAATGGCGATGCCCGCCGCGCGCTGAACGTGCTTGAAAAAGCACTGGAACTTTTGCCTCCCGGTTCCGGGCCAAAATCCTTGACCAAAGCGCTCCTGGAAAAGGCCGCAATGAAAAAAGTGTTGTATTATGACAAAAGCGGCGAATTTCATTACGACCTGGTTTCGGCCTTCATCAAAAGTCTGCGCGGCAGCGATCCGGATGCCGCAATTTACTGGATGGCGCGGATGCTGGAGGCTGGCGAGGACCCGAAATTCGTCGCACGCCGTATGGTCATTCTTGCAGCGGAGGATATCGGGAATGCCGATCCTGGTGCACTCACCCTTGCCACAAGCTGTTTTACAGCAGTGACTTACATCGGCATGCCGGAATCGAAAATCATCCTTTCCCAGACCGCCGCCTACCTGGCAGCGGCTCCCAAAAGCAATGCAGCGGTGGTCGCCATCAACCGTGCCATCGAAGATGTCAAAAATTTCCGGGATTTACCGGTGCCGCTTCATATTCGAAATGCCCCTACCAGCCTGTTATCGGACCTGGGCTATGGGAAGGAGTATAAATACGCCCACAATTTTCCCGGTCATTTTTTGCAGGAAAAGTATTTGCCGCCGGAGCTGGCCGGTCGTATTTATTACGAACCGGGGGAAGAAGGAAAAGAGATTAATATTTTTAACCGCCTCCGGAAATTGTGGAAGGGAATGAAAAAATATCACAGCGAAAATGACGGGATAGCCAATGATTGAAGAAATAAAAGCTTTCGTTACCAAAAAATATGTCTACTGGCGGACCCGCGGCAGCCTGAAAGAGCTGAACGACATTTCGATTGACTGCCCGCTGGATGCTTCACGGATTAAAAATGCGCTGGTGATTTTACCACGCGAGGTGGAATATGTGGATGCGGCGGTGACACTGGTGCACAAGATGCGCCGGCATTTTACCCGGTGGCATTATATGGTGCTGGATATCGACAAAATTTTGCATCATAAATTGAACCGGCTGGATCTGCCCAATGAAGAATTTATCGAGGAGTTGCGAAAGAATAATTTTGATTTCGCGTTAAATCTGAATTTCAAAACAGATCTGCGAATCGATTACATGCTTGCCATGCTAAAGATTCCTTATCGTTTGCACCTCCTTTCCAGTCTCGATGAATTTTATAATATTGTGGTACAAGCCGATCCCGCTTCGTTCAAGAATTTCGATTATGTCCAAAATTATCTGCAGACAATTTTCACCACCGGCGTGACTGCCTCTTCCTCACCTTGATTCTTATCCCTTTCGACAGTTAACTCATTGTGAGTTCCAAATTAGCCGTTTGCCCCGCACAAATGCGCGATTGGGCGGGGGTCTCCCGCAATTTTTCACCTGCTTTGGTTTCTCGGGAAACAGAAAGTTCCTCAATGCGATGGATTTTAGACAATCTTGGTA
>CAZUZS010000036.1:0-3359 GCA_964624795.1 uncultured Calditrichaceae bacterium | reverse complement strand
ATTACTTCAAAACGATGAAAATAAAGCTAAAATGAATTCCACCCTGTCACGCTATTGCTTGACAAATCAAATACTTCAATTATGAAAAAAAATCATTTTTTTCCCAATTATTTTTTCATATTTTTCAAAACGTTTATAGGCGGCTATAAGAACAGACAATTAAAAAAAGGGAGTTATTATGAAAAAATCAGTTACAAATTCAATGAGATTTTTCTTTTTAGTGTTTCTGATGTTAACGTTATCATTTGCTGCATTTGCAGCCGAAAAGGGCGTTATTAAGGTCATTCCGGCGCCTACATATCCTTATGGACTCACTTACGATGGTGCGAACCTGTGGGTTGGCACTTCATCCTCGAATACAGGCGGCGATTACCTGTGGAAACTCGATCCGCAGGATGGAACGGTTCTGGGAACGATACCGGTTCCGGAGCCAAATGTGAGCAGCTACACAATAAAGGGTCTGGCGTTCGACGGGCAGTACCTGTGGGTATTCGAAGATTTGCCCAGCTCCAACCATCCTGACAAAATATACAAGGTCGATCCGGCGAACGGCAATGTCCTGAAAACGATTAACAGTCCGGTTAATAATTACGTGGGCGGCATTACCTATGAAAACGGCCATATCTGGTTGAGTAATTATTATGGCACCACCCCGGAAGGAATCCTGATCGAGATCGATACGACCGGTGTGCAGGGCGGTACAATCACTACCGAGGGTGAACAGCCAATGGGCGTGGCTTTCGACGGGCAATTTATCTGGTGCGTAGAGGATTCCGGTTACGGCAATACGCGGGATGAGATTTACCAGTATGATCCTGCTACATCCTCTTACACCGGGACATTTATCCGCAATCCATCCGCCAGCCCGCGGGATATGACCTGGGATGGCAGCTATCTCTGGATGATCAATTATTACGGAAATGAAATATACCAGATTGCGCTTGGCGGTGGCACCCCGAGTATTGAGCTGATTACCAGCAGCATCGACTTTGGTCTGGTGACAGTGGGGGAGACCGACAGCGCCTATTGTCTTCTTACCAATACCGGAACCGACACCCTGGAATTGACCGGTGTTGATTTCGACAATCCCCACTTTGCCGCCGAGCCGCTCAATTTCCCGGTAAAAGTTGTTGCCGGGGCATCATACGACTTCAAGGTTTATTTTACACCAAGCACGGTTAGTATCGTAAATGGAAATATGACGATTCACAGCAACGATCCCAACAATCCGGAGGTAACGGCCGGTCTGACAGGGCAGGGGCAGTTGGCCGCCGCAACCATCGCGCTAACCGCCACCAGTCACAATTTTGGGAATATCTGGATTCCAGGTGACGGCACTTCAAGCTGGAAATTCGGAATCATCAACCAGGGGATGCAGAACCTGGAAATTTCCGATCTGATGGTGAATCTTCCTGTCTTTTGGGTGGATTCCCCGACAATTCCGTTCAACGTTCTCCCCAGCGATACCGTGGAAGTAACCGTCTGGTTCTCGCCGGCGGAGGCAATTGCTTACCTGGATACGCTGTATATCTCGAACAATGACCCGACCAACCCGGTGGCAAAAATTAGTTTGGCCGGTGCCGGGCAGAGCGGACCGTTCGATATCGGTTATGAATTCTGGCATTACTACGTGCCGGATAATCCCGCTACCTCGTACAATGAATACAGGCCGCTGGCCCTCAAATCAATCGATGATGTAAACGGAGACGGAAATGCCGATGTGGTTATCGCATCGCGAAACTACTGGACAATTTGCCTCAACGGCGCAGGAGCCAGCATGACCGACGAGGTCTGGCGGTTCTCCAGTTATATTTCCAGCTATAGCGCCGGTGGAATCGGGAATACCAACGATCTGCCGCCCCAGCAGAAAGCGCTGGCGATTGCCAACGATCTGAATGGCGACGGAGTCCAGGATGTGGTGATTGGTACCGGCGGCGGAAACGAGCATGTTTACGCCCTGGACGGGACCGATGGCAATATCCTGTGGCAGTTTGGAACGGATAACCCGGACAGCTTCGGTCTGGGAGATATCACATCTGTGGAAGTGAATGAAGATTTTAACGGCGACCAGGTGAATGATGTGATTGCCTCCGGCAGCGCTACCGATGATGGAGCGGGGGGACGGCGGAGTGTTTACTGCTTCGACGGCACCAACGGCCAGAAATTATGGCAGTACTTTTTGGGTTGTTTTATTCGCAGCACCGTAACCATCGGGGATGTGAACGGCAACGGCCATATCGATGTTGTATCCGGCACCGGAAACGGTGTCAGCAATTCGTACTCAATTGTTGCTCTCGAATCGCAGGGACCGGGCGGAAACCCGACCCCCATCTGGTCTTTCCCCATCGGCAGCGGTGCCGGCGGCGGCAAGGAGGTGTTGCGCTATGATGTTCCCAATGAAACGGCTGATGTCATTGCCGGTGCATATTTTGGCTATGTGTACCGGCTGGACGGCGAAAGCGGCCTGATGGTCTGGCAGTTGGATTTGAGCAGCGCGGCGGTCACGCAGCTTGCCATCATAGACGATGTGGATGGCGACGGATTGAACGATATCCTGGTGGCCAGTTTCGCACAGTATTTTTCCTGCGTCAGCGGTGCGGACGGGAGTATGATCTGGTCCAAATACATGGGCAATTTCACCTATAGCACATCCGCCATTCCGGATGTATCCGGCGACGGTCATGAGGATGTTCTGGTGGCGTGCCGCAGCGATATTTTATATGCACTGGACGGAATGGATGGCACCAGCCTGCTCGAATACCCGATGAACAGCGGAACCTTGCAGGGTGCGACGCTTACAAGCTTCATGCCGGATATGGACAATAACGGTTCCTACGAAATACTGGGCGCTTCCGATGACGGGAAGATCGTCGCGCTGTCCGGTGGCGTGAATGCAAATGTGTCGGTGAATAATTCCAGCCGGCCTGCGCTTCCGCAGGAATTCGCGCTGGGTCAAAATTACCCGAATCCCTTTAATCCGACGACCACCGTCGATATCAGCCTGCCGGTAAAGTCCGATTTGACGCTTTCCATTTTCGATATCCTGGGAAGAAAAATCCGGACTTACGCCCTGCACGATGCGGCGCCGGGTGTCCATTCGGTGGTCTGGGACGGCAGGGATGAAAGCGGTGTTTTCGTGCCTAGCGGTGTTTACTTCTACCGCGCCAAAGCTGCGAACCAGACACTCACCAGGCGCATGCTTCTCCTGAAATAGTTTCGAATTCAAATCACTGTTCAATACAATCAATCACAGGGACCCATTGACGGGTCTCTGTGAACTTATAAAGGACGGATCGAATGAAATATCTGTTATTGCTGTTAAATTTCCTGATTTTTATGAACCTCCAGGCTGCCGATTA
>CAZUZS010000035.1:1248-46764 GCA_964624795.1 uncultured Calditrichaceae bacterium | reverse complement strand
AGTTTTATGAAAAATCATCTCCCGGATCCGAGAAGCTGGTTGCCAAAGTAGCAACTTCAAACGATCAAGTTGTGCCCGAAAAGTTCATGCTATATGCCAACTATCCCAATCCCTTCAATCCCTCTACTACTATTTCCTTTGATCTTCCGGAACGTGGAGTTGTATTGCTCAAAATCTATGACATTCAGGGCCGCAAAATACGAACCCTGACAAATTCCACACACGAAGCCGGTAACTACCAGCTAGTATGGAATGGCCTGGATGATCAAGGAAATCCGGCTGCCTCCGGTGTGTATGTTTACCGGATAAAGAGCGGCGCATACACTACCAGCCGCAAAATGATGCTGCTGAAATAGAAAAACCTCTTTTAATTTATCAGAAATTCCTGCGCCCCCAAATCGTTTGGTTTGCGGGCATTTTTCTTATTCGGCTATTTTCGGGGAAGGATTCCTCACCCACCTGTTTGCAGAAAAGATTCCCTCCCACCGTTAAAAATCCGATTTTCATCTTGCGTTTCGGGCGGAAGTAAGTTAAATATTATTTGTCATAAATTGGGCGACAGCAGGCGAGTTTCGAATTCGTTCGCCCTTTTGCGTTGAAACCGTTTTAATTAAATAACAATACCGGCGTTCGCGTTGCCGGCGGCAATGCCGGGGAAAGTTCCAACATTATCATCCGAAGGAGGTCTAAAAATGGCTGACAAAACTATGGATTTTCTTAAATCCCGTCTGGGGAATGACGGATTTGAGAAAGTCAGCAGAATCAATAACTCCGCGTTAAATGAATTTTTGGCGAAGTACATCGACTGGTGCAATCCCGGAAAAGTCTTCGTCTGCACCGACGATGCGAAGGATATTCAGTATATCCGGGAAAGCGCCACCAGAAAAGGGGAGGAGACCAAACTCGCCATTGAAGGCCATACTATTCATTTCGACAACTACAAAGACCAGGCAAGAGACAAGGAACACACCGTCATTTTGATGCCGAAAGGTCAGAATCTTGGTTCCACTATTCGTACCGGCGACCGCGACGAAGGCCTGAAAGAGGTTCATGAGATCATGAAGGATATCATGAAAGGGAAAGAACTATATGTACGGTTTTTCTGCCTCGGCCCCACCAACTCCGAATTCTCCATACCGGCTGTGCAGATGACCGACTCGGCTTATGTCGCACACAGTGAAGATCTGCTCTACCGGCAGGGATACGAAGAGTTTGTTCGCCAGGGTGAAAAGGCGAAATTTTTCAAGCTGGTCCATTCGCAGGGCGAAACCGATGAACGGAATACCAGCAAGAACCTGGACAAACGGCGGATTTACATCGACTTGCAGGAGAACATTGTTTATAGTTCCAACACACAATATGGCGGCAACACTATTGGCTTGAAGAAATTGTCCATGCGCCTTGCCATAAACCGCGGATCGAAGGAAGGCTGGCTCACCGAGCACATGCTGCTCATGGGTATTCATGGGCCGAACAACCGCGTCACCTACTTCACCGGTGCTTTTCCATCGCTGTGCGGGAAAACCTCAACCGCCATGCTGGAAGGCGAAACCATCATCGGGGATGACATTTCCTACCTGCGCAAGAAAAACGGCGAAGTGCGGGGCGTAAATGTGGAGAAGGGCATCTTCGGTATTATCATGGGCATTAATTCTAAAGACGATCCCATTCAGTGGGAGGCGCTGCATTCTCCCAATCAGTTGATTTTCTCCAATATCCTAATGACTCCGGACAAGGGCGTTCACTGGATTGGCAAAGACGGCGATGTGCCGCCAAAAGGAATTAATCATTCCGGCGAGTGGTACAAAGGGAAGCTTGATGCCAACGACAAGGAAATCACGCCTTCCCACCCCAATGCCCGTTTTACGATTTCATTGTCGGCAATGGAAAATCTGGATCCTAAAATGCTCGATGCCCCTGAAGGTGCACCGGTTGGCGGCATGGTTTACGGCGGAAGAGATTCCGATACCTCGGTGCCGGTTGAGCAATCCTTCGACTGGACGCATGGCATTATCACCAAAGGCGCTTCGCTGGAATCGGAAACCACCGCGGCGACGCTCGGCAAGGAAGGCGTTCGAAAATTCAACCCGATGTCCAATCTGGACTTCCTCTCTATTCCGGTTGGCCAGTATATTCAGAACAACCTGGATTTCGCGAAGGACCTGAAGAAAACACCGCTTATTTTTTCGGTGAACTATTTCCTGCGGGATAAAGACGGTGAGTTCCTGAACGAAAAGAACGACAAGAAGGTCTGGTACAAATGGATGGAGTTGCGCGTTAACAATGATGTGGATGCGATCAAAACACCCACCGGTTGGATTCCCCAGTACCAGGATCTGAAGCGGCTGTTCAAGGAAGTGCTCGATCATGAATATTCGCTGGAGGCTTACAACAAGCAGTTCATGGTGAGAGTGCGCGAAAACCTGGATAAGCTGGAGCGGATCGAGAATATTTACCGCACCCAGGTTGCCGACACTCCGAAAGTCCTGTTCGATACGCTGGAAGCCCAGCGGCAGAGACTCCTGGACGCTCAGAAGAAGCTTGGCGATTACATTACGCCGGATAAATTCTAGCCTCATTTCAGGGCCGTCATTTTTTTTTGGCGGCCCTTTGTGTTTTCAACTGGAAACACATTGACGGAACAGCATATCTATTTTGAAGTGGAGCATATCGGCCCTGATACACATTACTTCCGGAAAAAGCAGAATTGATAAAGAGGCCTCCACCCGCTCCATTTGTTCATGCCGGGACTCGATAATCTAAATCCAGAGTTCCGGGTTATACGGCTTGCCACCTGGAGCCCCGGCCAAAGGCGGACTTAACCGGGCACTTCTATCTGAAGTCTTACCGGCACTGTTATCGCCGCCTTGGCTTACCTCATTTTCCGACCGGTCAAATACGGCTGGCCGGTTGGTTTTTTGATCTTTTTAAATATTAGCTGCTGCTTGTTTGGGAAGTTACAATTCCTTATAATTACAGCCCCTTTTTCTATCTGGAAAAAGTCTTGATTTATTATAGGGGCAAAACTTATATTCGAAGGCTTTTTTAACGTTCTTGGAAATCCATGTCTAAAACACTTGCGATTGCAAATCAGAAGGGTGGTGTCGGGAAAACCACCACAGCGGTAAATCTTGCCTCTTGTCTCGCCATAGCGGAAAAGAAAACCTTGTTAATTGATATCGATCCGCAGGCGAATGCGACTTCCGGGTTAGGAGTGGATTCACGTTCCCTCGAAACCAGTCTGTACGATGTGATTATCAACCGGGAATCCGCCGCAGGGGCGCTGATTCCCACCAAAGTGCCCAACCTTGAGATCATTCCTTCTCATATCAACCTGGTTGGGGCGGAAGTGGAGTTGGTCCAGGTTATCGCCCGCGAGCAGTTGTTGCGCGAGGCGTTGAAAACGGTGAAGGAAAACTACGACTATCTCATCATCGACTGCCCGCCGTCCCTGGGAATACTTACCCTCAATGCGCTGACCGCTGCTGACGCGGTACTGATTCCCATCCAGTGCGAATATTATGCCCTGGAAGGACTCAGTCAATTGCTCAACACAGTCCGCCTGGTTCAGAAACATCTCAATGAAAAACTCTATATCGATGGTGTGCTGCTCACCATGTACGACAATCGCCTGAACTTGTGTAACCAGGTTGCAAACGAGGTAAAAAGTTTTTTCAAAGATAAAGTATTTGAGACTATAATCACCCGCAATGTTCGTTTGAGCGAAGCTCCAAGTTTCGGCCTTCCCATCATTATGTACGACGCCACATCCGCCGGAGCCAGTAATTACATGAAGCTCGCAGAGGAGTTACTGTCGCATGAAAACTAAAAGCAGGTTAGGCAAGGGACTGGAGGCGCTTATTTCCGCACCGGTGGATCATGTCTCTCCCCAATTGAAAAAAGCGGTTCAGGAGATTGATGTGGCAATCATCGATCCCAACCCGTTTCAACCCCGGATGGAGATGGACGAGGTCGCGTTAGAAGAGCTAAAGCAATCGGTGAGGGAGAAGGGGATTATCCAGCCGGTTGCCATCCGGCCATCCAAGAATGGTCGTTTCGAGCTGATTGCGGGCGAGCGAAGGCTGCGGGCAGCCATTGCGGTGGGCCTGAAGCAAATTCCGGCTTATGTTCTGAATATTACAAAAGATGAGGACATGCTGGAAATTGCGCTCATTGAAAATGTGCAAAGAGAGCATCTCAATCCCATCGATCTTGCTGCAGGATATCAGCGCCTGATTGACGAATTAAAGCTGACCCAGGAAGAGGTAGCGGATAAGATAGGGAAGGATCGGGCCACTGTTTCCAATATGATCCGGCTTTTGAAACTGCCCGCCAGAATACAGGAAAGCCTTAAAAAGGGGGAAATCCGCGAAGGGCATGCGAGGGCGCTGCTGGGTCTTGTGGACGAATCGCTCCAGATCGAGTTGTGGAAAAAGACAGTAAAGCAGGGTCTTTCGGTTCGCAAGGTGGAGGAAGGAGTGAAAAAGCTTCGGACCTCTTCGCAAAAGCTGGTTCTTGAGAAGCCGGGAAGAAAAAAGCCTGCCTTTGTCGGTCGAATCGAGGGTAAACTGAGGGAAAAATTTGGTACCCAGGTAAAAGTCCGGACGAAAAAAGAGGGCGGATCCATAGAGATTGTTTACTATTCCAGGGAAGATCTGGACCGTTTGCTGGAATTATTTGAAGAGATAAAACTTTAGTACTGTTTTGAAGTATAAACGCATCTGAGAATTCTGTCTCCCTGAACTTGCAGGGAGAAAGCAAGATGTGAAAATTAGAAAAAGGTCGGACTTTGGCACACAAAAGATATAAAAGAAGATACTTGAACGTCCTCCTGATTCCCGATGACGAATCAACTCCCAAAAATTTGAAATTACGCTACTCAATTATTACTGCCGGTCTCATTGTTCTGGTGTTCATTGGCATTGGATTACTGATCGGCGTTTTTACCTATGGCCAATTGCTTCAAAAAGCTTATGAAAATATCAGCCTGAAAGAAGAAAACCAGCAGTTGCAGGAACAGGTCAGCAAGGTTAATGATTTGACCAACGAGCTGAATGCGCTGAAATCATACGGCCAAAAAGTTCGCAACAGCTTAACGGGCTATGTTAAAGTGAATGAGAGCGTAAACCTGAATGAAGCCCAGGAGGCTGCCGCAGCGGAAAACCCGGTCACCAAATCCATGGTGTCGATTTTGACCTCGCTTCCCATAAAAGCTCCGGTAACCGGCTTTATAAGCCAGGAATATAAACCCGGTGTACACAATGGTATTGACATTGTGGCACCCGAAGGAACTCCCATTGTAGCGGCGGGCAGCGGCACGGTTCTATTCTCCGGGTGGACCATGGATGGCGGCAACACTATTATAATTGGCCACGGC
The DNA here is from genome assembly GCA_964624795.1 of uncultured Calditrichaceae bacterium. Classification (GTDB taxonomy): domain Bacteria; phylum Calditrichota; class Calditrichia; order RBG-13-44-9; family RBG-13-44-9; genus CAZUZS01. The sequence goes on along the minus strand of CAZUZS010000035.1, from coordinate 41,387 downwards.
AACGGATATTATTCATATTATAAACACAATTTGCGAAACCTGGTTTATGACAACCAGCAGGTTGAATCGGGTGAAGTTATCGCCTACCTGGGCAATTCAGGGCAGAAATCGTTTGGTCCCCATTTGCATTTCGAAATCTGGAAAGATGGCCATCCAATAAATCCCCAGAAACTTATTGTCAATTTTAACAAGTAGCGTTCTCTTTATCATCAATAGCACGGGGAATGCTTTCCGGAATAATTTCCCAAAACATTGAAGTGTAAAAATTACTCGTTTTGATCTTTTTTAACAGGAGATATTTATGGCTTTGAAATTAAAAGATGCACCGGTTGGCGGCAGAAGCTCGAATGAACTGAATTTTCTTGGAGAAGGTACCTATGTTGAAGGTACGGTGGAGACAAAGGGAAGTCTTCGCATAGATGGCCGGGTGAAAGGCGCCATTAAAACAGCAGACACACTTACAGTCGGGTCCAATGGAGTCGTTTCCGGGGAAGTCCACGCCCGGGTGGCGGTTGTTGGCGGCCGGGTGGAAGGCAACATCCAGGTAGATGACAAGCTGGTCCTGGAGGCAAACTCGACTTTGGTCGGAAACCTGAAAGCAAAGAAACTGATCATCGATGAGGGTGCGGTATTCCAGGGCAAATCGGATATGGGTGTGTCGGGGGAAGCATCCCGAACACCGGGTTCTCTTTACCAGGGCAAGACCGAGGATAAGGGTGAAACCAACCAGTCAGAAAAACCCAAACAATGATCCCGGTGAACAGCACCGCGAAAAAGAAAGCTTTGCCGAGGCATATCGAAAAGCTGCCCCGTATCTGAACATCGGCTACACCTGGGCGGCGTCGGTTATTATTTTTACGCTCATCGGCTGGTACCTGGACAAACATTGGAACACTAAACCGTGGCTGACGCTGACCGGCGCCATAATCGGCATTGTCGTTGGATTTTATAATTTTTTCAAAACGATCAGCGAGGAGGAAAAGAGGCAGCATTAGGAGCCCAAACCGGACGGTGCAAGTCGGATTTGCGCCCTGCCGCCGTTTCCAATAGCAGACCGCAACACCCCGGTTCCACAGTCTCATTTTCAGGGACGTGGGTGCCTTCGCAGGTTTCAATCACAGCATCAGCCGGCGCCTCACGAAAAGCAATGACCGAAGCCTTCAGCGGAAAACTCGCAAGAAAAAGAAAATTGAGTGCGAATGAATGAAATTCAGTATTTTTTTTAAAAAGAGTTTTTATTTATTTGTCTTTTTTGCGATATTATTGGCCTTTTTAACAGGGCTTAACCTGTTAAAAACGACAGGATGGGCTGCATGGAGCGGCCTTATTATTTCTTTTTTAAACGCCCTGGCTGGCGGCGCAATAATCAGTTGGGGATTCGGAAAACCGAATAAACAATTTTACGGGTCTTTTTTTGGCGGAATAATCGGGCGTTTTATTATAATGTTTTTGGCGCTATTTATTCTGATTAAATTTTTTGATTTGGATGAGACTGTACTCGTTATATCTTTGCTTCTAACATATTTCAGTTTCCTTATGCTGGAAATCTGGACCATAAATAAATTGGCGACCTTAAAAGAAAGTGAATAATGGCGGCACCGCAGGTTGAACAAGCTGGCGAGCAGGCAGAAGGCAGGCTGGGAGATTTTATTGCCCATCATATTCAGGATTCGCACGAGTGGAATATTTTTGGTCTGCATGTGCATCTTCCCCAATTCAAACCGATAGAAGTCCTGGGCGTGCACATCGATCTTTCCATCACCAAATTTGTGGTAATGATGTGGATATCTTCGCTGATTCTGATTGTCGTATTCGGCTTGCTTTTCCGGAAAAAACGGCTGGTGCCAACAGGTTTTGCTGCCATCCTGGAGCTGTTGGTTTTGTTTGTGCGGGACGAAATCGCCATTCCCAATCTCGGTACCAAAGCGGGTAAAAAATTTACCGGCCTGCTGTCCACCATGTTCTTTTTCATTCTCACATGCAATTTGCTGGGCCTTATTCCATTGTTCGGAACGCCAACCAGCAATATCAGTGTAACCGCTTCGCTGGCATTAATTACCTTTGTTGTTACGCAAATTATGGGAATGGTAGAAAACGGACCGGTCGGCTATTTCAAAAACATGATTCCGCACGGAATTCCGTCCGGGCTTATCTTTATCATCGTACCCATTGAATTTTTCGGCTTGTTCACCAAACCGTTTGCACTGGCTATGCGTCTCTTTGCCAATATGATTGCCGGGCACACAGTGGTTTTTGCACTTTTGGGCCTGATTATCGCGCTGGGCAGCTTTTTGGTTTCGCCTTTTGCGATAGGGTTTGCCGTATTTATCGATTTGCTCGAAATCCTGGTAGCATTCATCCAGGCATATATTTTTACCATACTATCGTCACTGTTTATCGGAATGGCGATGCATCCGGAACATTAGACAATTTTAAATAAAGAACGGATTTAAAAATACTCATAAGGAGAATCTGATGGAAAACTCTTTGGCAATGGCATTGGCCTACCTTGCTGCCGGCATCGGCGCGGGAATAGTGGCAATTGGCGCCGGTCTTGGTATCGGAAAAATTGGTAGCGCAGCAATGGACGGATCGGCCCGGCAGCCGGAAGCAGCAAATACCATCCGCACATCGATGATTATTGCTGCAGCACTTATTGAAGGTATTGCATTTTTCGGCCTTGTTATCTGCTTCCTGTTAGGCCTCAAATAAAACAAGCCAAAAAGGCAGAGTTGCAAAAAAAACTGAAAATGATCCTTCCGGCGGTTATCCGCCGGTGGGAATGGAAAAAGGGTAGACCATGTTACAACTTGAACCCGGAATGATGATTTGGAGCTGGGTGACCTTTCTGGTGCTTTTTGCCATCCTGGCAAAAGTGGCCTGGAAGCCCATTCTCAATATTGTGAATCAGCGGGAAGAAACCATAAATGATTCACTATTGAAAGCGGATAAAGCCCGGACAGAAGCCCAGCAATTACTGGAAGAGCATCAGAAAATGATGGCCCGGGCGCAGGATGAAATCCAGCAAATGCTGAAAGAAAACAAGGCGGCAGCCGAGAAGATGAAAAACGAGATTCTCGAAAAGGCCCGGCAGGAAGCGGAAAAGTTGCATCAACGTGCCCGCGCCGACCTGGAACGAGAAAAAGATGCGGCAATTCTGGAACTGAAGAAGCAGGTAGCGGACCTCGCTATTCAGGCAGCCTCCCGCCTGATCCGCGAAAATCTCGATGCTCAAAAGAACCGGGATCTGGTTGACAATTACATCAAAGAGCTGGACCAACTGGAGAAAAATTAAGGATTACAGCGGTGATTGGATCACGAGTTACAAAAAGATACGCCAAAGCGCTTTTCGAGCTTGCACAGCAGGAAGGATTGCTGAAACAGGTTGAGAACGACCTGAATACGGTCTTCGGGGTTTATGAAAAATCACCGGAGTTTCGTACCCTGCTGCAGTCACCGATTATTCAGGCCGCGGAAAAGAAACAGGTGGTGATCCGCTTTTTCAAGGAAAAACTGCAACCCGTCTCCTTCAATTTTCTTCTGCTTCTTATCAAAAAGGGTCGGGAAAATATTTTGCCGGATGCCATTCATCAGTTCATGGATTTTCTGGATGAGGCAAACGGAGTTCTGCGGGGCAAGGTTTCCGCTGCCCGTGCTTTAAGCGATGAACAGCTTGCGGCATTGAAAGGAAAGCTTGACCGGATTTCCGGCAAAAAAGTCGTCCTTCAACAGGAGGTGGATGCGAATCTCCTGGGTGGTTTTGTAGTTCGAATGCAAGACACGGTAATTGATGTCAGTCTGCGGAGTCAATTGAGCAGACTTAAGGAACACATGGTTTCCGCCGGGTAACTCTTACCCCGGGCAATTTTTGAAGCTTTGGAAACAGATAGAAGGATTTGAATCAATCACAGAAAATGAGAACAATTTAGAGGATTAAAATAATGGCGGTTGATGTTAAGCCCGATGAAATTTCGTCTGTATTAAAGCAGCAGCTTTCCGGTTTCGAAAAAGAAACTGAAATATACGATGTGGGGACTGTTCTGCAGGTGGGAGATGGGATCGCACGTGTTTACGGCCTGTCCAGCGTCATGGCTGGGGAGTTAGTCGAATTCCCCAATGATGTTATGGGGCTGGTTCTCAATCTGGAAGAAAACAACGTTGGCTGCGTGCTGTTTGGCGAAAGCAATCTTGTGAAAGAAGGTGATACCGTCCGCCGCACCGAACGTATTTTGCAGGTCCCGGTGGGAAAGGCATTATTAGGCCGTGTTGTCAATCCTTTGGGTGTGCCGAAGGATGGAAAAGGCCCCATTAAAGAGGACCAGTTCCTGGCTATCGAGCGCAAGGCGCCGGGCGTCCTCTACCGACAACCGGTAAAAGAACCGCTTCAAACAGGTCTAAAGGCAATCGATTCCATGATCCCGATCGGACGGGGTCAGCGGGAACTCATTATTGGCGACCGGCAGACCGGTAAAACGGCTATCGGTGTAGACACTATTATTAATCAAAAAGGAACTCACCAGGGGGATGCCCCGGTTTTTTGTATTTATGTCGCCATTGGACAAAAGGCTTCCACCGTGGCAAAGGTTGTGAAAACGCTGGAAGAAAACGGCGCAATGGATTACACAATTATTGTATCTGCCGATGCCAGCGAACCGGCCCCGCTTCAATACCTGGCGCCTTATGCCGGTGCTGCCATGGGTGAGTACTACCGGGACAATAAAATGCATGCCCTGGTAGTCTATGATGACCTGAGCAAACATGCCTGGGCTTATCGCGAAGTCTCGTTGCTGCTTCGCCGGCCGCCCGGCCGCGAGGCTTATCCCGGCGATATTTTTTACCTGCACTCACGCCTGCTGGAGCGCGCCGCCAAGATGAGCGATGAGAAAGGCGGCGGTTCCCTTACAGCGCTGCCGGTGATCGAAACGCAGGCAGGCGACGTTTCCGCTTATATTCCGACCAATGTTATTTCCATCACTGACGGGCAGATTTACCTGGAACCAAATCTCTTTTATTCCGGCGTCCGACCGGCTATCAACCCCGGAATTTCGGTGAGCCGTGTTGGCGGCAACGCGCAGATCAAGGCAATGAAGCAGGTCGCCGGCAGTCTGCGGCTGGACCTGGCGCAGTATCGGGAATTGGAGGCGTTTGTCAAATTCGGATCTGACCTGGATAAGGCTACCATGGCACAGATTACCCGTGGTCAGCGGCTGGTTGAAATCCTGAAACAGGATCAATATTCACCCATGCCGGTGGAAAAGCAGATTGCCATTATTTTTGCCGGAACCGAAGGCACACTGGACGATTTGCCGGTGGGATCGGTTCTCAAATTCCAAAATGAATTTCTGGATTACACGGAAAATAAATATCCCGGGGTTTTAAAGGAAATCAGGGACAAGAAATTACTCTCCGACGAGCTGAAGAAACAGTTGCGGGATATCATTGAAGAGTTCCTGAAAATCTTTAAGGCGGAGGAGTAAAATTTAGATGGCGACTTTGCGGAACATACGTCGACGCATCAGCAGCGTAAAAAGCACCCAGCAGATTACGCGTGCCATGAAGATGGTTGCTACGGCAAAATTGCGCCATGCCCAGGAAAGCATCCTGGCAGCCAGGCCCTACGCCTACCAGATCGACGAGATGATTCGCCATTTGATTGGGACCATCGATGAGCCGCAGGATCCGCTTTTGCAGGTGAGGGATACCGAGCGTGTGCTGCTGGTTGCCGTAACCGCCGACCGCGGGCTGTGCGGAGCGTTCAATACGAACATCATAAAACGTGTCCAGCAGCAGATAGATTTTCATAAGGACAAAGAGGTCTCGCTGGTATGCGTCGGGCGAAAGGGATACGATTTTTTCCGTAAAAGAAACTATCACGTAAAGCAGCATTTTATTCAAATTTATAGCGACCTCGATTTTACCATCGCGCAGGAAATTACCGGCTTTCTGGTAGAGCAATATCGCGAAAATAGAACCGACCTGGTTGAGTTTGTTTACAACGAGTTCAAGAATGCGGTTCAACAGACAGTCATCGTTGAGAAATACCTGCCTTTGTCGGCAGGCGAATTCGAGGGTGGTGCAACCGGCATCGATTATATTTATGAACCGGACAAGCAAACCTTATTGAACGCATTGCTTCCCAAACACCTGAACATGCAAACCTGGCGCATCCTGCTGGAATCGAACGCGGCGGAGCAGGGGGCGCGAATGACGGCAATGGACAATGCCACGGAAAATGCGGCGGACATCATTCATGATCTGACGCTCTATTATAATCGTGCGCGACAGGCCGCAATCACCAGGGAAATATCGGAAATTGTTGGCGGTGCGGAAGCGTTGAAATCGGCATAAAATTAAGAATACGAATAAACGAAGGAATTTCTAAATATGGCTAAAGGAATTGTCAAACAAGTCATCGGACCGGTGGTAGACCTTGAGTTCGAGAATGGCGAGCTGCCTGAAATTCACAATGCTGTGAAAATCGGACGTTCAGAGGGAGCGGATCTGGTACTGGAAGTCCAGTTGCATCTTGGCGAAAATATGGTCAGATGTGTAGCAATGGATGCTACTGAGGGCCTTACCCGCGGAACCGAAGGGCTGGATACCGGCGAGCCGATTTCGGTGCCGGTTGGCCCGGAAGTGCTGGGCCGCCTGATGAATGTGATTGGCGCACCGATCGATGAGAAAGGGCCAATCGAAACCAAAGAAAAATATCCGATCCACAGGCCAGCCCCCGATTACGAGGACTTGAGCACCGAAACGGAAATGCTGGAAACCGGCATTAAGGTGATTGACCTGTTGGAGCCATATTCGAGGGGTGGAAAGACCGGCCTGTTCGGCGGGGCCGGTGTCGGTAAAACGGTTCTGATTATGGAGCTTATCCGCAATATCGCAACCGAGCATGGCGGCATTTCGGTTTTCTCCGGTGTGGGAGAGCGTACCCGCGAGGGAAACGACCTCTACCTGGAAATGACGCAGAGCGGCGTTATCAACAAAACGGCAATGATTTTCGGACAGATGAACGAGCCGCCCGGCGCGCGGCAGCGTGTGGGACTTACCGGGCTGACTGTAGCGGAATATTTCCGCGACGTGGAAGGCAGGGACGTGCTGTTATTTATTGACAATATCTTCCGGTTTACGCAAGCTGGTTCAGAAGTGTCGGCGCTGCTGGGCCGTATGCCTTCAGCGGTGGGATATCAGCCGACCCTGGCAACCGAAATGGGCGAGCTTCAGGAGCGGATTACCAGCACCAAACGGGGTTCGATCACCTCGGTGCAGGCGATTTACGTGCCTGCCGACGATTTGACAGATCCGGCGCCGGCAACGGCCTTTGGGCACCTGGATGCAACCACGGTTCTCTCCCGCCAGATCGTAGAAAAAAGTATCTACCCGGCAGTGGATCCGCTCGATTCGACTTCCAGAATCCTCGACCGGCGTATTCTCGGCGATGAGCACTACAGCGTTGCAAAGTCGGTTCAGGAAATTTTGCAGAAATACAAAGATTTGCAGGATTTGATTGCAATTTTGGGCATGGATGAATTGTCCGATGAAGATAAAGTAGTTGTCGCCCGCGCGCGCCGGATTGAGAGATTCCTGTCGCAGCCATTCTTTGTGGCGGAGGAATTTACTAACCGGCCGGGCAAATATGTGCCGTTGGAGGAGACAATTCGTGGTTTTAAAGGAATTGTGGATGGTGAGTATGATGACCTCCCGGAACAGGCCTTCTGGATGGTTGGAACCATTGATGAGGTTATCGAAAACGCAAAAAAGATGTCGTAGTCTGTATCTTGATTCTACTTATATGGAAGGGGATATTCCATACAATATCCCCTTTTCTTTCTACCCGATTAATATACAACGGCACAGCAAAGTTTAATCAGAATGAAAGGATTGGCAGCCTCCCTTAATCATTAGAATTTTAAGGAAGCCGATTTAAATTTTTCCTAAAGTTCAATTAAAAAGACACGATAATAGGTTTACCATGACGGATTCGGATTTGTTTACAGTTGAGATTACAACCCCGCACAAAAAATGGGCTTTTGAGAATGTAAAGAGTTGTTCAGCGCCGGGAGTTAAGGGAAGTTTCCAGGTTTTGCACAATCATGCGCCGTTGCTGAATCAGTTGGAAATTGGTGCCATAAAGCTTGAAACCGCGGAAGAAACTTTCTTTTATGCGGCCAGCGGGGGTTTTTTGGAGGTGTTAAATAACAAAGTCGTCCTGTTGCTTGAGACCTGCGAAAAAGCGGAGCAGATCGACGTCTCACGTGCGGAAAACGCTGCAGATCGGGCCCGCACTCGCCTTTCCGACAAGACGGAAGAGGTCGACTTGAGCAGGGCAAAGTTGGCTCTGGCGAGGGCGCTCAACCGGATCAGAATTGCCGGGAAATCGATGTAGCCCTTTAATTATTTTTGTATTGTAGTTTATATGTTGTATATTATTTTAAAAAAATTGTGGTTAAGGCTTATGGTACGCAACTTAATGATCGCAGCACTTACGGCCCTTTCTCTGTCTCTTTTCAATTCCACCGCAAAAGCCCAAACAGTCCAGGACACCACCCAGCTAAAGCAACTGATTCACTACCTGTCGGAAATCCAATTTCAGGATGCACTAACAGATTACGTGGAAAAGATGTTCGTGGCCTACGGGATTGAAAATGTCCCGCGTGAGAAATTTCTGGTTACCGTGATGCGCCTGGTGAATGAAGATATGCGGGATCGGATCAGGAATCCGCGGGAAGCCAGGGATCAGTATTTCAAGGAACTTGACGGGCAGTTGGGCGAACTACAGGATCTGAAGAAACGGCTGAAATCGGCCGGCATCTCCGAGCTGGATTCCTATTTGGATGAACTGGAGGCGCGTCTGAAACTAACCATGCGCAGTGGTGTGGTGAATTATAAGAAGAAAAAGGTCTTCGAAGACGCCCTGCAGCTTTTGTATGTTGCGGAAGAGATGATAAAGCTGGATCAACTAAGTGATACCGGAAATCTCGATAAGAAAATATCCAGTTCGAAGGATAAGTTGCTCAATGCCTTTGGCGAAGTCGGGAATGTTGAGGATGTGCATCTGGATGTGGCCCCGACAATTTTCAACTTGTTTGAGGAGTGGAAAAAAACCGAACAATATCAATATGATGCGCGGTTACTGGATGTGAAGATTGCCAGGTCCAACCTGATTAAATCGGGTTCCGTTCAGCAAGTGCTGGAGATGTTCAACCGCGAGCTTCGTACCGCATATTCAGCCTTCAATTTTAACGAATACGATCTTGCGGATCGCTTGTTGGAAGACCTGGTGGAAACCTACAGCGCCGCCGGAATAAAAGATTTTGAGGATGTTTACTTTTATTGGGCGGAAAGCAATTTTGCCTTGCAGCGTTTCCTGCGGGCACAAGAGATTTACCAGCGGCTGCTGGCAGAATATCCGGGCAGCGGGTATTTAGCAAAAACTTACAGCCGTTTAATTGAGATATCCTACAAGCTTGACCAGTACCAAAATGTGGCTAACTACTACTCGCGCTACCAAACCGTGGCAAGTCCCACCGAGCCTGACTATTATGATATTCAGTTTGTCGCAGCGTTGACGCTTTATAATCAATCGGATTTTAATAAAGCGGTAGATATTTTACTCTCTTTCCCGAAGGATAATTCTTATTACTACTTTTCCCAATACCTGGTGGGAACGATATATGCCGCCGGTCAGAACTATGACCTGGCGCAGGAAGTATTTCAATCACTGATCACAGGTCTGGATACCCCGATCGATATTTACAGCCGTTCGTACTACAAACTGTCGCTCATCAACTATCAGCAGGGCAACTATCTGGCTGCCATAAATGACCTGAGCTACGTCCCGGAAGATTATGCCCGGTACGATAAAGTGCTGAATGTGCTGGCTTGGTCATTTTTCAAATATGAGCAAACCAGGGGTGCCGCGCCCGAAGATCAGAACTACACGCAGGCCAAATATTTTGCCCACCGGCTGCTCGATGAATATTATGCCTCTGAGCATCGCATGGAAGCAGAGAGTCTGCTGGGATACATCTACCAATTGGAAAACCAGCCGGAATTAGCGGTTGATCTCTACAAAGATGTATATGAATCGAAGGCCAAGAAAAATAATATCCAGGAATTTCTCGAGGAACGGGATAAGCTGGAAGCCTTATACGACGATGCCACGAGGTTGGAAGAAAAGGCCCTTCGCGCAAACGATAGCCGGGCTTACGTCCGGGCTTCCGATGTGGCCGATGCGCTTGATGAAAAGGTAATGAACATGGATTTGGCGGAATTGAGTCCGGTAGGATCGGGACTTAGCCAGGAGATAAACGGAATCCTTGATCAACTTGATCAACTTGTCCAGATGAAGGAACGGGCAAAAGCCAGCGGTAATACCAAAGCCATGATGAAAATCGACAGCACCGTGATTCGTCTGACTTCGGTACTGGATCAGTTTCCCGAAGGTTATCTCAACAATGCGATTGCCTACAACTGGTTTGACGCTTACCCGGTGGCGCGGAGAGTTGCGGATTACGATTTTAACACTAACAAGAACACCCAGCTTCGCGATGACATTACCAGCGAACTGGATCACATCGAATCCCGCATGAGTGTCCTGGAACAGCAGGTAGAGCGTGCAAAATTACAGGGCGATTACAAGAAGGTAGTCGCGCTGGAACGGGAGAAAAACAAGCTTCTTGAGCTTCAGAAAAAATACGATCACCTGTATTCTTCAACATACGATCTTTCACCCGGCCAACCCTACCCCGAATTTGACCGGTGGGGGGACTTCGGAGCATTTGGTATTATTGACGTGAGTTTCGGCCAGCGCAGTCGCATCCAGAAACGCATGGCGGATGTTTCCACAATGTATACCTCAGTGGTTGATATCTTGGGCGAGCGCCGCGAAGTGGTTGAGGATAAACTGAAGAAAATTGAAGCAGAGATTCGCTTCATGACCATGAAAGCACGCCTGGAAGAACGTCAACGATTGCGGGCGGAGAGAGAGCGTTCCTTCCGTGAAACCTACTTTGATAAACGGACCAGCGAGTTCGAAGAAAAGTAAACAGGCAAAACCGAAATCAAGGTATTAAAAAATGAACGTTTATCATTCTATAGTTAAAAATATTCTTCTTATAGCTGCTTTCTCTGTTTTTGTCGTCCTTCCCGGCCGTGTTTTCTCGCAGGAGTCAAACGCAGGGATTGAAGATTCCCTGGCGAATTCATTTACAATTGAAGAACTTGTAAAACTGAAAAAAGTCCTGGAACAGGAAAAAGCCCGGCTGATCAAGGAACAAGAGAAGGATCTGGAGAGAGGAATTGACCTGAGCAAGGACTTTCTGACCCAGACAAGGGCCGATAATGAAAACCAGGACATGATCCTGATTCGAGTTGCTGAATATTATATTGAAGAGGCGGATGCCGAGCACGACAAAAGGGTCGAAGAATACAATAAGATGTACGACGGGTATGAGAAGGAACTGGATGCTTATAATAAAGGGCAATTGAAAATTGAGCCGAAAGCACCGGTTTTCCCACCTCAAAATTATGAAAAGCCTATTGCTATTTATGATCTGATCCTAAATAACTTTCCGGAATCGGAGTTGGTGGACGATGCGCTTTACAGTAAGGCGTATCTGCTGGATCAGATGGGCGAGGGGGAAGCAGCCCGTGATGTCTACCTCGAACTGATAGATAAATACCCGGAAAGCGAATATGCGCCGGAAGCCTATATACAGATGGCGGAATATTATTTTCAGCCTAGGATTGGCCAGAACCGGGATGAGACGATCCGAAATCTGAACAAAGCGGCCCAATTGTATAAAAATGTCCTGAAGTACAAAGAGTCTCCGCGTTATGACGAAGCGCTTTACAAACTGGGATGGAGCTACTACCGCCTGGCGGCCGCTAATCCGCAATACTATAGCGATGCCATACTTTATTTCAACATGGTAATTCAGGATGTGCAAAAGTTCAAATCAATCGACCCGGAGGGAAAATATGTAAAGGCCAATATTGAACCGGAAGCACTCCAGTATCTCGCCGCTTCTTTTGTGGATACATCGTACACGAAGGACGGTGTGGAAAAGGCGAAACGGTTTATCAATGCGTTGGATTCCCCTCCCTACGGCGTAGATGTCATGGCCGATATGGGCGACCTGTATGCACGAATTGTCGATTACGATAACAGCATCCTTGCCTACCAGACTTTGCTGGAAATGTACCCGGATTATCCACATGCGCCACTCATCGACAAGAAAATTGCCGATGTCTATCTCGAAGCGAACCAACCGGAAAAAGCATATTCCGAGAGGCAAAACCTTTTTACAAGTTACAATCCTAAAACCGAGTGGTATGCCAACCTGGAGCAGAGCGATATCAAAGATCGTATCTTAATACTGGACGAAGCCAATCGTATTACCGAGGAAGCCCTGAGATCCAACCTGCTCTACCAACTGCAGATGGCACAGACTAAAGACCCCGTGGAAAAGGGAATCGATACGACTGCGGCGTATAATGAATTCGCAAGATTGTCGCAAAGTTATCTCGAAACATATCCGACCCATGAAAATGCGTACGAGATTAACTGGTCGCTGGCCTTTATTCTGGATACCAAATTACACCGCTACCGGGAGGCGTTTGAGGAATATATCCGGGTGAGCAACGATTATCTTGAAAGTTCGCATCGCCAGGATGCGGCAACCGATGCCATTGTGGTTGCCCAAACGCTGGTTAACGAAAAAACAACTTCCGTTGATACTGCACAGATTGGCGGTATTGATATGTCGCAATTGACCGCGCAGGAGTTGACGGATGAACAGAAACTTTTAGCGGAAGCTTTCGACAATTACATTAAGCTATTTCCCAATGACGAAAAAACCGCTTCCTATCTTTCCAGCGCCGGCGCACTTTATTACCAGCATCGCCAGTACGATTTGGCGCGCAAGTACTACAAAACTATGGTCACGAAATTCCCCGAAGCACAACAACGGAGTGTCGGGTTGATTTCCCTGATGAACAGCTACTTTTTCCTCGGCAAATTCCCGGATGCGGAATTCGTGGCGAAGAAAATTTTGCAGGTGAAGGGAATTCCGGAAGACCAGAAGGAAGTGGCCCGGAAGCGGATTGGCGAATCCATTTACAAAAACGCCGAGAAACTGGAACAGCAGGAAAACTACCTCCAGGCAGCGTCAGAGTATTACCGCGTTTTCAAAGACGCCAGCTATTATTCTGAGATTACGGATTTGGCATTATTTAACAGCGCCAGAAATTATGAGAAGGCGAACGAATGGCAGCAAGCCATCAATGTTTATGATACATTGGTAACTAACTATGAAAAATCGCAGTATCGACTGGTATCTTTAGGACGTATTGCAGACGACTATAAGCAGATGGAAAATTTTGCCGGTGTCGGCTCTGCATATGAAAGAATTTACCGGCTCTATCCGGAGAGCAAAGATTCCGAGGCTGCCCTTTACAACGCAAGTCTTTTCTATGCCAAGGCAAACTCATGGTCGGATGCTATACGGGTAAACGATCTCTATATCGAAAAATTCCCGGAAAAACCGGACGCCAAAGACCTCATGTTCGAAAATGCGAGGTATTATCTGAAATTGGACGATCTGGCCAACGCCAATCGGATATATGATGAGTTCGCGCAGCGCTACCCGGACGATCCGAGAGCGATTGAGGCCTACTACCGACGAGGTGAATTTTATTACCGAAACAATCAATTCGCGCTGGCAAAGCAGGAATTCCAAAAGGCTATCACACGAAGTGAGGAATATGCTCGCACCGGCCGTGATCCCAACCTTCTATTTGCTTCGGAGGCCTATTTTAAACTTGGCGAAATCGAGTACCAGGATTTCAAGGATGTAAAGCTGGGGTACCCCGAAACAAATCTTCGCGCCCAACTGGAGATGAAAAGGGATAAGCTGGTATCGACGGTGGACGCATTCACTAAGGTAATTTCCATGGGTTCCCTGAAAGGATTTGAGGCGATGTACAAGATCGCGGAGGTTCAGGAAGACATGGCGAATGCCATTGCCGACCAGGAACTACCCCCAAATTTGACCGAGGAACAGCAACTTGTGGAACGCGACCGGGTGTTTAGGGCGGCTGTTCCGGCCTATGACCGTGCTGTTGATGAATACAAAAACGTGATCAAGAATATCCCGGTGCTTGCACAGAAACTTGAAATTTCCATTGCCGATACGAATGCGGAAGAACCCGGTCAAATTGCGGAAGAAGATTCTTCAACAATTGTTAAAAAGGAAACCATGCAAGACAGTACCCGTGAAATCGCGCTACGTTGGTATGGTAAGGCGCAGGATAAGGTCTCGCTGGTGCTTTACACCGTTGCCGAACGTTCCGCCAAATTTATTCATGCATATTTACGGCAAGAGAATCCGGCTACCGGTTTGGTCTATTTGTCATGGAAAAAACTGTTGTTAGAGAAGGCCATTGCGCCGGCGGTGAATGTTACCATCAATGCGCATTTGAAAAATATTACCATGTCGGAGCAGCTTGGACTGCATAATAAATATGTGGAGGAATCGAAAAGGAAAATCCTGCTGACCAGCGCCATTCTGGCTGATGAGTATGGCAAGCTGTTCAAGAAAGCGGTTGATATTTATAAGTCCCAATTGCCCACGCTGGTTGGGCTGATTGAGGGAGGCGACCAGGCTGCCACCCCCGATGGCCTGAATTCCCTGGATTATAACGACCAGATGTTGAGCACCATCGATTACATGAATGAGTTCTTGTCGGTGGCGCTAACGCAATATGAAAACACTCTTAAATTTGCTAAAGATAATAATATCAACAATGACGCAGTTTTGACAACTCAGGATCGCCTGTTCAATCTTTCTTACGAATCGGGCAGCGAACTATTGGGAATGGCCAATAATGCCATCGCCAAGCGGGACAGCCTGAACAAACTTTCCGAAACCACCGGCGATCCAAAGTACCAGTTAGGCATCGTCTTTTTCTACGATCAGCAATCAATATTGAAGGACTATGCACAACGGGATTTGGAACATGGTTACCAGATTAGCAAGGATTACAATATTAAAAGTGTCTGGACTAATCTGATCCTCGCCAAGTTGGTGGAGTTGAATCCGGCCGAGTATCTTGGGGACCTGCCGAAAGAGAAATTTATTGTGACCACAGATTCAACCTGGCTGGCAACAAAAGAATACAAGCTGGATTGGACAAAACCGGATTTTAATGATACGGACTGGAAGCATGCTTCGGTGGTCAAATTGCCCCTTAGTATGAGCTTTGCAGGATTCGATTCGCTGCCGCAACAGCCGCTTTCCATCTGGATCTACCAAAGCCAGCCGGTAGTGCAGACACCACTGCTGCCGACAGACACATCGCTCACTCCGGATTCAACTGCAGGGCTGCCAAGCGGGCCTCGATCTTTGGAACTGGAAGACAAGGAACCGCTTGATGAGACCACTTTAGCTGCTTCTACCCCAGTGGCCCAGGATTCGACAATCGCGTCAGTTCCATCCGAGCCGGATACAGTTACGGCTTATTTCCGAAAACATTTTAACCTGCCGGATCGGGCAATCAGCGGGTGGGCGCTGATCACCGGTGACGATGAATATCATCTCTACCTGAATGGCGAATACATTAAGGGAGATGAGACCGGAGTTTTCGAAAATGTGGATCAGGTCTCCTTTATCGAGCTGAGCGATTTTCTGAAAAAAGGTGAAAACGTTCTCGGTGTGGATGTAACGGATTTCGACAACGTTCCGCGCTACGGGTTGCGATTCTACATGCAGCTTGAGATGCTTCCGGGCGAGATTACATCGGCTGCCGAGCGAATTCGCCGGCAGGCTGCCGAAAATGTGGACATGAAACGTCTGAAAAATATTGTAATTCTTAATAAGAATCGTGTTCTTTCTCAATAACACAGGTAACGTAAGATGAAACTGTTTTTTATCCTGACATTTGTTTTCCTGCTTAGCTTCGGAATGGGTTACGCGCAAACGGATACAACCGCGACCCAGCCGCAGGCCCAGGAACAGACACCGCAAGGTCAGACTATTATCGATTTGACCAAATTAGGGAAAACGTATACAATTTCTCCACGAATGGAGCTTCCGCAGGTCAAGATGTTCGACCGTCGTATTGTTCCGGATTTTAAAGAGGTGAGGGCGGAGAAATCATTCTCGAGCGAGTTAAGTTCCAATGCCGAAGAAATACAGTATGAGCCGATTACCAGCGGGCGGGTTCAGCCAATAAAAAATGTGGATGCTCTACTCAAGAAAAAGAGATTCTAATCAATAGCGAAATTAAAGGACTTATCAAATTCAAATTTTAAGGAGGATTTTTTTATGGGCTCCGGAATTCAATTTTGGAAACATTTTTTTGAGAATTTCAGCACGGGTTCGTCCGGATATATGTTTATGTGGTTTATCCTTGCCATGCTGATTATCGCGGTTGCCATTGCCATTGAACGGATTTATTACGTTATGGTGCGTTCCAATGTAAACGCTGATAAATTCATGATGGAAGTAAGAAAGCTGGTCACCAGCGGGAATATTAAAAGAGCCATCGAGCTTTGCGAACAGGGTAAGCAGAAGGCGCTTCCGTATGTAGTGCTTGCCGGATTGAAACGGGTCGCTGAGAGCGAGAGCCTCGATTTTCGATCCATTCAAAATGCCGTTGATGAAGGCACTCTGGAAGTAATTCCGCTGCTGCAGAAACGAACCAATTATCTGTCCATGCTGGCTAATGTTGCGACGCTTACCGGATTGATGGGAACTATCTACGGTCTGATTATCGCTTTTGAGGCGATCGGTGGCGCCGAAATTCCTGAAGCGGATAAGCCGAAGGTGCTGGCGCAAGGTATTGGTGTTGCCATGAACACGACTATTTTTGGTCTGGCTGTCGCTGTTCCGACTCTGATTGTCTATAATGTCATTCAGAACAAGACTACCCAGATCATCGACGAGATGGACGAGCATCTGGTAAAGTTAATTAACCTGATTACCGGTAATCGTTAATAAATTTAGAGGATTTACACCATGGCTTATAAACCATCGATGCGCAGGCATCAAAAACTTGAACCGATGAGCCTGGACATCCGACCTGTAATGAATCTGATGGTTGTCTTAATCCCTCTATTATTAGCGGGTTCCGTTTGGACAAAATTGGCAATCAAGCAGTTGAATCTGCCTCCTAAAAGCGCCGGTGCTGGAAATCAGGATACGGAAAAACCTATGGAGTTAGAAAAACGGCTGGGTCTGAATGTCATTATTTCGAAGAACGGATTTTACATCGGAACCAAAAGCGGTTTTTTACAAGCCGGTGAAGCGAAGAATGCCGAAGAAGGAGAACCCTCCGTTCCTCTGAATCCGGACGGTTCTTACAACTTTCAGGAATTGCAGGCAAAACTCATAGAAATCAAGAAAAAAGTTTTGCAGACAGACTTTAATGATAAAAATGCTATTATGATCACGGCGGAGGCCAGTATTCCGTATAAATATCTCATTAAAACTATGGATAGTGTGGTTATTTACACAGATGAGGAAGGGGTGCTGCAGGAATTGTTTCCGCAGGTCATTATTGGTCAGGTTGTTATTTAATGTATAAATGAAGGGTTAGGCGATGGCTTATATTCCATCTCGCAGGAAAAAACATTTAAAATTCGGAAAAGACGAACTGAATCTTACGTCCATGATGGATATGATGACGATCATTCTTCTCTTCCTTCTCAAGACCTATTCTACCACCGGACAGATTATGACGCCGTCCGAAGATATGAAACTGCCTTATTCTGCCAGTGAAGAACCACCCAAGAAAGAATTGAGCATTTCGGTGACGCGCCACAATGTAATGGTTGGTTCCGACGTGGTGATGGAATTGCAGGATTTGGATACCAATGAAAATCTCATCCGGCCTTTGTATCAACGCCTGAGCAATTTGGCAGAGGAAGCGAAAAGAGATGAAGTCAGGTTCGGTAAACCTTTCAGCCATGAGGTTACCATACAGGCGGATGAGAATACGCAATTTCAGGTACTGGTAAAAGTGCTGTATACTTGTGGGCAGTCGGAATATAATAAGCTTAGATTACTAACATATCAGGAAAAATAGTTTTATTTGGCAAAAGGACGATAAATTATGGCTGATGCAAAAAATATGAGCCCCGGTGTATCCCCACAGGGAAGAGGCGGACCTCAGGGTTTTAAGCTGGTGGGGTTTCCAAAAGAATTCGAAAGGAGCTTTTGGGAAGTTTTTGATAAACGATATTACGCCATATTACTCGTTACCTGGGTAGTGCTTTATGCTTTCACCTTTTTTATGAGTTCCAGGGCTTGGCAAATTTCCGAAATGGAAAAACAACGGATCAAACGGTCTTACCTCCAGCAATTGTACACGGAAATCGTTGTTCCCGAAGAACCTGCGGCAGGCGAAGGAGAAGAGGGGGGGCTGATGACCGGCGAGGAAGCAGGCAAGGAAGAAAAAGAGCTGAGCGAGGAAAGCAAAAAACTGGTCAACGAATCCGTTTCGGATAAGGTGAAGAGACGGGCTGCCGGCGCCGGCGCCAGGCGGGCGAAAAGAGCCCAAATGGAGCAGGAGGCTGCCGGATATGGTGTTTTGGCTGCATTGACAGCCTCCGGTGGTTCGGGTTCCGGCTCACTGGCTTATGCCGATATCCTTGGCGATGAAGGCGGTGCCGGCTCGGGGCTCGGTGATGCGGCTTCCTTAGTGTCCGGAACCGCTGCATTGCAGGCGGCCACCCGTGGCGGTCAGCGGAGCCGAATTGCAAAAGGCGGCGGCTTTGGCGACGGCGTAGGCGAAACCGGCATTGATGATCTGATTAGCGGTACCGGAGTGTCAGGAGGGACTTCGGTAGCGAGGCGCGGTTCCATTAAGCTGGCCCAGGGAACGAATGTGACCGGTGCAGGCGCCGGTACTACGCAGCGGGATCCGGAAGTGATAGATGCCACTATCAATCAGAATAAGGCTTCGGTCGAGTACTGTTATCAGTCGCAGCTAAAAGTCGATCCCAATCTGCGGGGTGAAATCATGCTAAGTTTTGATATTTTGCCCAACGGAAGGGTCGGTGGCGTCAAGATATTGAATTCCAGCCTGAACAACCGGAAAGTTGAACAATGTATCATCCGATCGGTGCGGCGCTGGTCGAACTTCCCCAAACTTCAGGATAATCGCGGAATTGTGACGATTAAGACGAAGTTTATTTTCGGCTAAATTGACATTATTTTTGTAACTGAAATTTTGAAAAGCCGCGGTGGTTTCCATCGCGGCTTTCTTTCGTTTTTGGAACAGCATAACCCTGAGATTACACTTGTTGTCCGGGGTGAACGGGCGCTCGTCATCCATCCATCCTCCCTGATCGAGATATTTTAGACTTGTGTGCCAACTGCGCGCGCCATATATTCCGCGCTAAAGACAAGCGATAACATGAGGCCAAAGATTTGAAATTTAAAAGAACACATACCTGCGGAGATCTGAATGCTTCTTATGCGGGAAAGGATGTAGTGCTTAACGGTTGGGTGGACGGTTGGCGCGACCATGGCGGCGTTTTTTTTGTGGATGTTCGCGACCGCTATGGTAAAACCCAGGTCGTGTTTTCTCCCGAGACATCCGCGGAGCTATATGAGAGAGCCAAAAAACTCCGGACCGAGTTTGTTGTTGCGGTGGAAGGCAAAGTCAGGAAACGCCCGCCGGAAGCGATAAACAAAGATATGGCGACCGGGGAAATTGAAGTTTTATGCAGCGCTTTCGAAATATTGAACCAGAGCAGGACCACGCCCTTCGAGCTGAAGACCTATGTAGAAGCCTCGGAAGATCTGCGGCTAAAATATCGCTACCTTGACTTACGACGCCCTGAACTGCAGAAAAATTTTATTTTGCGGCACAAATTAGCTCAGATTACCCGGAATTTTTTTTCAGGGAATAATTTTCTGGAAATCGAAACGCCGTTTCTTACCAAGAGCACACCGGAAGGTGCACGGGATTTTCTTGTTCCCTCCCGGATGCACGCCGGAAAATTTTATGCGTTGCCGCAATCGCCGCAAACATACAAACAGATTCTTATGATTTCCGGATTCGACCGCTATTTTCAGATTGTGCGGTGTTTCCGCGACGAAGATTTGCGCAAGGACCGGCAGCCGGAATTCACCCAGATAGACCTGGAAATGTCCTTCGTTGATGAAGACGATGTCATGCGATTGATGGAAAACTTTATGAAAACAGTTTACCGGAAGTTGTTCGATATTGAGATTGCTACACCTTTCCCGAGGATGAGCTTCCAGGATGCAATGGAGCAGTACGGCACCGACAAGCCCGATCTGCGATATGGATTGAAATGCCAGCGATTGAACGGCGTTTTCAGCAATTCGGATTTCAAGATTTTTCGCGCGGCTGTGGAAGCAGAGGGTTATATTGGTGCATTAGTGGTTCCGGAGGCTGCCGGTTACAGTCGCAAGCAGATCGATGCGTTGAATGAATATGTCCGCACCGTTGGCGGGGAGGGCGTTGCACACTTCAAAAAATCGGGAGATGAATTCCAGGGTGGGATCAGCAAATTCATTAACGAGGCAGAAGCCACGCAGCTTCGAGCACTTTTGCAGGAGATTCCGGAAGCCCTGGTTCTGATAATTGCCGGTACGGATGTTGAAAGATCGCAGCTTATTTTGGGATTTCTACGGCAGAAATTGGCGGCCGATCTCAATCTGATCGATCGTTCGAAAATGATGCTTTCATGGACTGTGGATTTTCCGTTGTTGGAGTTCGATTACGAAGCGAATCGGTATTTCGCCCGCCATCATCCGTT
Organism: uncultured Calditrichaceae bacterium; assembly: GCA_964624795.1. Taxonomy (GTDB): domain Bacteria; phylum Calditrichota; class Calditrichia; order RBG-13-44-9; family RBG-13-44-9; genus CAZUZS01. Next base: position 20,584 of record CAZUZS010000035.1, on the reverse strand, counting down.
CACCTCGCCCAAGCCGGAAGACGTTTCGCTGCTGGATCGACAACCCGAGAAGGCCAGGGCCAGGGCCTACGATCTCATTTTGAACGGCAATGAAATAGCCGGCGGCAGTATCCGTATTCACCAGCGGGAATTGCAGGAAAAGATGTTTGCAGTCTTGAACATCACCCCGCAGGAAGCGATTGAAAAATTTGGCTTCCTATTGGAGGCTTTCGAATACGGAGCGCCACCACACGGCGGAATTGCCTTCGGATTCGACCGGCTTGCTATGTTGTTGACAGGGGCCGAATCGCTCCGCGATGTTATTGCCTTTCCCAAAACCACAAGCGCACTGGCCCTGATGGAAAATGCCCCATCCACTGCCACCAGTCAACAAATGGAAGAATTGGGAATAAAAGTTGCTAAAGAATAAGGTAGTGAAGTAATGGGTTTGCTGGAGCGCCTGGCGGCCAGATCCAAACAACTTCTCGAAGAGTATGGCGGGAATGGATATTCCTAATATTGAGTATTGCTGGCGGCAAATCGAGTTTCCTGGCTGAAACTTCCGCGATAGCCGAAGTGTGAATATTTTACTCAGTCAAGATTAAATTGAAGGGGATATAGGCGAATTACCGGAAGTTGGACGTTTTTCGCAAATTATTAAAAAACATAGAAATTCAACTTGACAAAAATTGAGAAATGTGTTAATTTTGTTAAGTTATTTACTTACTAATGATAGGAGGCATCTATGTTAAAGATTAAGAAACTGTTAGGATTGTTGTTGGTCGGATTGTTTTCCTTCTCTCTTTTTCTTTCTACCGGCTGTGCCGGACATCCCAACGAGAAACAAATAAGTGCAATGGAAGAAGCTCGTAGTGCCTGTTTAGCAGCGGAGCAAAAGTTGAGCGACACGCAGAAAAACAGGGAAGATCTGGAAGCACAATTGTCTCAGAAAAAGGCGCAATTGGCCAAGGCTCAGGCTGAAAAGGAAAAGGTACAACAGGGTTTGAATAACTGGCAAAGTGAAGAAGAATAAGAAAGCGAGGAGGCAAAAATGAAAAAATTTAATATGGTTTGCACGATACTTATCATGTTTGTATTCCTTGGAATAAATCTTTTTGCCCAGGAATATTCTTATGATTACAAAAAAATGTCAATGGACGAATACAAGACAGAATTGGCAAAGTGGCAAAAATGCGAAGCCGATAATAAGGCAAAAATTGCCGATGAGGAAGCGCAGATAGCCAAGTTGAACGATGATATCGCTTCCACCGACCAGCAGATTACTGATACCTGGAATGACATATATACTATGGTGGGAACTGACAAACAGGGGTATCAGGATTATCTCAACCAGTTGAAACAACTGGACAACAATCTTTCAGGATTTGCCTCTCTGTCTCCGGAAGAGATTTATACCCGCAAATCCGAGCTTGATGATTTCAAGAAGAGACTGCAGGAATTGAAGAATAATAAAGAAAGTCTCACCACTGAATCACAAAATCTGATTTCCCAGATCGAGAATTTGCTTGCCCAGGCCGAAGAAAAAGCAAAACCTGCTGCCGCCGGCCGCTATGAAGTCGCAAAAGGGGATTACCTGTGGCGAATTGCCAAGAAGCCTGATATTTACGGTGATCCTTATGCCTGGATTACAATTTACACCACAAACCGCGACCAGATCAAGAATCCGGATTTGATCTATCCGAGTCAGGTGTTTAGAATTCCGAGAATGGCTGGTCCCAACGAGTATTGGGTGCAGAAGGGTGATTTTCTATATAAGATTGCGGGAAATGCAAGCGTGTATGGCGATCCTTTCAAATGGCAGAGACTTTATGAGGCCAATAAGGACAATATCACCGATCCCAATTTGATCTATCCTCACATGGTATTGACGATTCCGAAGTAATAGTCCATAAAATTTGTATTAGCAGGATATTGTGAACGAAGAGGCTCTTGACGCAGGTCGGGAGCCTTTTTATTTCCTTATACCGGATGTGTGTTCGGTAGTCGATGTAATTACATTGAATCTTGAGTTCAAGAAACGAAATCACATTTTTATAGTAAGATAACAAAATCTAAAGAAAGCGGGTAATTCAGAGAAACATGTCAGTCGATTTAGAATTGCAGGAAAAAGTATTTGTCATAAACAAGGCCGATCCGATGATGATGTACGGTGTCGGCGATGAAAACTTAAAGATAATCGAGAAATATTTTCCGGTCCAGTTGATTGCTCGTGGAAACCAGGTGAAAATTATCGGGGCGACGAATGATGTGAAACAGGTGGAAGATATTTTGAGCGAACTGGTTTTTGTTGCGCACCGCAATAAGTCTCTCACAAACAAGGATGTGGAGGCTGTCGTTCATATTGTGAAAGCAAATGTATCCGGCGGAGATGAGGAAACAACCATTAGGGAAGCACATACTGCTGATGACCTGGATGAGGTAATCCTGTTCACAAAAAGAGGCTTTATTAAGCCGCGCACCGCCGGCCAGAACCGGATTGTCCGGTCCGCCCAACAGAACGATATTGTGGTGGTGATAGGACCTGCGGGAACAGGAAAGACGTATTTAGCGGTTGCTATCGCCATAAATGCGCTGAAGAATAAGGAAGTGGGGAAGATCGTTTTAGCGCGCCCGGCGGTTGAAGCCGGAGAAAGCCTGGGTTTCTTGCCGGGAGATTATAAGGAAAAAATCGATCCCTACCTCAGGCCGCTTTACGATGCACTGGAGGAGATGCTGCAAAGGGATCTGCTGAAAAAATACATGGAACAGAGTATAATTGAAATAATACCCTTGGCTTACATGCGCGGGCGTACCTTGAACAACGCATTCGTCATTTTGGACGAGGCCCAAAACTCCACCTCCATGCAGATGAAAATGTTTCTCACACGTCTTGGGGTAAACTCGCGTGCGATTATCAATGGAGACATCACGCAGATTGACTTGCCGGCTGCCTCTGTCTCGGGATTGGTTGAGATTCAGGATGTTCTCAAAAACATTGAAGGCATTGAATTTGTCAACCTAAAAAAATCGGATGTCGTCCGGCACCGGCTCGTCAGGGACATCATCCGGGCCTATGATAACAGGAAAAACGATAAGGAGTAAACATTTTGAAAGAACTTCGCGAAGTTGTTATTGCTTCTGCTGTTAGAACCCCGATAGGGGCATATAACGGATGGCTATCTTCTTTTACAGCGCCCCGGTTGGGCAGTTTTGTGATAAAGGAAGCGGTTCAGCGCTGCGGCATCAAGCCGGAACAGGTGGATGAAGTGATAATGGGGAATGTGCTCACGGCAGGGGAGGGCCAGGCACCGGCCAGGCAAGCCGCGATTTTTGCCGGTTTGCCTGCTTCTGTAGGATGTATGACTATCAATAAGGTGTGCGGTTCCGGACTGAAGGCGGTCATGCTGGCATCGCAGGCGGTTGCATTGGGAGACGCAGAGATAATTGTTGCTGGCGGCATGGAAAGCATGTCAAACGTCCCCTACTACCTTCCAAAAGCACGCTTTGGATACCGAATGGGAGACGGTGAGGTCGTCGACGGAATGGTCCGGGACGGTTTGTGGGATGTCTATAATGATTATCACATGGGAAATGCTGCTGAGTTGTGCTCGCGGGAATGTCATATTCCGCGGCAGGCACAGGATGAATTTGCGGTGTTGAGTTACCAGCGTGCTCTTCGCGCCCAGGAAGCGGGTTGGTTCAAAGATGAAATCTTGCCATTGACTATAAAATCCCGGAAAGGTGAAACAGTTGTCGAAACGGACGAAGAACCGGGAAATGTTAAATTTGAGAAAATCGGCTCGCTGCGCCCGGCATTCGAAAAAGATGGAACTGTGACGGCTGCCAACGCCTCGAAACTGAATGACGGTGCGGCTGCGGTGACCGTGATGTCCCGGGAAAGCGCGGAACGTATGGGAATAAAACCGCTGGCCAGGATTATCAGCTATTCAACCGCATCCAAGGCACCGGAATGGTTTACAACTGCTCCCGCGGATGCCATCGACAAATTGCTCAAGAAAAATAATCTGTCCAAAGATGACATCGATCTATATGAAATAAATGAGGCGTTTGCGGTAGTGAGTCTTGCTGTTAACCAGATTCTTGGTCTGGATGTGAACAAAATAAATGTGGCTGGCGGTGCTGTCGCACTGGGGCATCCCATTGGTGCCAGCGGGGCACGCATTTTAACAACCCTGCTTTATAATCTGAAACGTACCGATGGCAAAACAGGTGTAGCTTCACTCTGCATCGGTGGCGGCGAAGCTGTTGCCCTTCTTGTGGAAATGGTTTAGAAATTTTCTGGGGGGAAATGCATCTGAAGGGGATGGCACTAATTAGAGGCGGTACGATAGGAAGGGATGTTGCTCATGCTTTCGTGCCGTATGTAGTTGAAATGTTATCTGTGGACATTTTTGAACAATTAACCGAAAACCGAAAGAGGAACTCAGATACATCCAGAAATAAATCTTTTTGTTTAATTATTTTGATTTTAAACACTCATGAATAAGGACATTGTATTATTATGTATGATGAAGATATAGAAATTGAACACAAACACAGAGATGCCATGCTTTCCCGAAGACAGGCCCGCAGATTTGCCCTCCAGGTTCTCTTTGCCAATGAGTTCCTGCAGGAAAATATATTAGATGTGTTGGAGCGCGTGGCGGCCACCCTTAACAACGACACTGATGATTTCACCAGGAAGCTTGTCGTAAAGACCAGCGAACATGCGGCGGAATTGGATGACCTTATAGTCTCGAACCTGGCAGATCAGAATTTTGAGAGAGTGGCCTTGCTGGACAGGATACTCATCAGGCTGGCATTATGTGAATTGCTGTTTTTCCAGGATATCCCAGTCGAAGTTACCATAAATGAAGCATTGGAATTAAGTAAAGAATTTATCAGTTATAAAAGCAGTCGCTTTATTAACGGAATATTGGATACCCTCTTTCGGGAATTGCAGAAAGATAAGAAACTTGGCAAGGACCTGTTCGCGGACTTGAATATGAAAACCAGGCTCAAAAACGCCATAAGCAAAGGGATAAAACAGTGAACATCGCAGTTATCTCGGATATTCATTCGAATCTGGCCGCTTTAAAACAGGCGTTGAGCTATATCCAGGATGAAAATGTAGACAAGATTGTCTGCCTGGGAGATATCATCGGCTACGGTCCGCGGCCCAATGAATGTGTGGAGCTGGTTCAGCACAACTGCCCGGTCTGCTTGCTGGGGAATCATGACCATGCGGTGCTGGGATTAACCGACACATATCATTTCAACCAATATGCGCGGGAAGCCGTTAACTGGACCCGCCGTACCCTTACCGTCCAGAATAGGGTTTACCTTGAGGGCCTTCCCTTTTTGCACCACGAAAATGAAATCCTGTATGTTCATAGCACGCCGGTTCATCCCGAGGAGTGGCATTATATTCTGTCGGAGTACGAAGCGCGACAATATTTGGACCGAATTAAACAGCGCGTTTGTTTTGTCGGGCATTCTCACATCCCGGTTGTTTTTTCCTCGGATGGTGGCTCAGTTTACCAGGAGGAGATGATACTGGATTTTCAGAATAAGAAATATATCGTCAATGTCGGCAGCATAGGTCAGCCCAGGGACGGGGATCCCCGGCTGTGTTTTGTTACATTTGACACGACTAATGGCTTATTGCGCTTCATACGGCTCGAATATCCTGTCCAGGAAACCTATGATGAGATATTGGAAAACCAACTGCCCCCCTTTTTGGCCATGCGCCTACTGGCCGGCCATTAAATTTCTCTCTTATTTTATATTTGTTTGCTTGGATTGCGCGGAAACATTATTTTTTAAGTTGCGCAAGAACTTTTTAATTATCTATAAGTTATATGGTTGAAATTTGGTCAACAGATGAGATAGCACCGGGGAAATAATATGTTAAATAAAATGATTGCGAACGTTTTTGGTACAAAAAATGATCGTGAAGTGAAAAAGCTTAATCCTCTTGTGGAAGAAATTAATCAGCATTTCGAAAGCTATAAAAGTCTAAGCGATGAGGAACTTCAAAACAAAACCACTGAGTTTCGGGCAAGATTGGCTGATGAGGAAACATTAGATGACATATTGCCGGAGGCTTTTGCGGTGGTCAAGGATGCCTGCCGGCGTCTTGTAGGGAAAAAGTGGTTTGTTACTGACCAGGAAATCACTTGGGACATGGTTCCGTTCGATGTCCAGCTAATGGGCGGCGTTGTATTATACCAGGGGAAAATTGCTGAAATGGCGACCGGTGAAGGGAAAACGCTGGTGGCAACGTTGCCGCTATATTTAATGGCACTTGAAGGAAAAGGTGCGCACCTGGTAACCGTCAATGATTACCTGGCGCAGCGCGATTCGGAATGGATGGGCGAGGTTTTTAAATTTCTGGGTCTGACGGTTGGTGTAATATTAAACGAAATGGATTCAAATCAGCGGCGGGAAGCCTACTCCTGCGACATCACTTACGGAACCAATAATGAATTTGGTTTTGATTACCTGCGAGACAACATGGCTGTTTCGCCGGAAGACATTGTCCAGGTAAGAGGGCATAATTATGCCATCGTGGATGAAGTAGATAATATCCTGATCGATGAAGCCCGAACACCTTTGATTATCTCCGGGCCGCTGGATGTTTCCACACACACTTACGACGAAGTAAAGCCGATGGTGGAACGGCTCGTGCGGGAGCAGACCCGCTATGTGAACTCGCTGATCGCCGAAGGCGAAAAATTGATGGCGGAAGATAAAAATGACGAGGCGGCGGTGAAATTGCTCATTGCCCATCATGGTGCCCCGAAGAACAAGCGATTGCAGAAGCTTTACCAGCAGCAGGGGATTCGGAAAATGGTGTTCGACATGGAAAGCAATTTCATGCGGGACAAGCGTTTATTCGAGGTTACGGAACAGTTGTATTACGCCATTGATGAAAAAGGACATGTGATTGATCTGACCGATAAAGGACGAGCCTTCCTTTCACCCCAAAATCCTGAAGAATTTATCCTTCCGGATTTGGCGGAAGAGTTCTCAGCCATCGAAGGAGACGAGGATCTCCCTCAGATGGAGAAAATTGAAAAGAAGAACCAGATCCAACTGGAATATGTTACCAAGAATGAGAAAATTCATAACATCTCTCAGCTTTTGAAGGCCCACGCCCTTTTTGAGAAAGATGTGGATTATGTGGTTTCCGAGGGCAAGGTCATGATCGTAGATGAGTTTACAGGGCGCATCATGTATGGCCGGCGTTACAGCGACGGATTGCACCAGGCACTGGAGGCCAAAGAGAGCGTGAAGATTGAGCGTGAAACGCAGACCTTGGCAACCATTACCTTGCAAAATTATTTCCGGATGTACGACACGTTGGCGGGAATGACCGGCACGGCCGAAACCGAAGCTGCCGAGTTCTGGGACATTTACAAACTGGATGTGGTTGTTATCCCGACCAACCGGCCGGTGCGCAGAATGGATTACAACGATGTGATCTACCGGACCAAAAGGGAAAAATATAACGCGGTGATAAACGAAATTGAGCGCCTTCACAACGAAGGAAGACCGGTGCTGGTTGGTACCATCACGGTGGAGGTCTCCGAAACTTTAAGCCGCATGTTGAAAAGACGGGGCATTCCTCATAATGTCTTGAATGCAAAATATCATAAACAGGAAGCGGAAATTGTGAGCAACGCCGGACAAAAAGGTTCCGTTACCATCGCAACCAACATGGCTGGCCGCGGCACCGATATCAAACTTGGCAGGGGCGTGGTTGCCTGCGGCGGCGGCTGCTTCCTGAAAGACACTAATGGCCGTGATATTCCGGAGGATGTCGATCTGAATGAATGCAAGGAAGATGTTCCCTGTGGTCTTCATATTGTAGGCACCGAGCGGCATGAATCGCGGCGAATCGACCGGCAGTTGCGTGGCCGTTCCGGACGGCAGGGCGACCCCGGCGCCAGCAAGTTCTTCCTCAGTCTGGAAGATGACCTGATGCGGCTGTTCGGCTCCGACCGGATGATTGGAGTTATGGACAGGTTGGGTGCGAAAGATGGCGAGATGATCATGCATCCTATGGTTACCCGTGCCATCGAGAAAGCGCAGAAGCGGGTTGAAACGCAGAATTTCAGCATTCGTAAGCACTTGCTGGAATACGACGATGTGATGAACAAGCAGCGCGAGGTGATTTATGAGCGACGTCGCAAAGCGCTGGTGCAGGAAAATGTCCGGGAAGAGTTGGACGACTTAATCGAAGAATTCCTGGATGCCCAGTTTGAGAAATTTGTCGGCGACAAGCAGCATACCGAGGATTGGGACATCGAAGGCTTAAGCGAAGCGCTGATGAAAACATTGTTGGTGGATATCAACACGTTGGGTGACCAGCTTTACGGAATGCAGGAAGCCGATCTGCACGATTATATAAAGGAAGAAGCCCAGAAGATTTACTCGTACAAAGAGAAGAAACTTGGCGAAAAATTCCTGCGCGACTTCGAAAAATATGTCATGTTGCGGGTGGTGGATGAGCAGTGGAAAGATCATTTGCACGAAATGGATATCCTCAAGGAAGGTATCGGTCTACGGGCTTACGGCCAGAAAGACCCGCTCATTGAATACAAGCAGGAAGCTTATCACATGTTTGTGGATCTGATTGATAACATCAATCAGAAGATCTTGGAAATGTTGTGGAGAACCCAGGTAGTGGAGGCGCCGCGCGAGCACAAGTACGCCCCCCCGCGAATGATGCTGGTGCACAACGATTCCACCAATTTAGGATACCAGGCGGGAGCCGAAAATGCCGCTGCCCAGGGCGAAATGTCCGACATTCAGAAGGCAGGTCAGCAGCGCAGCGAGAAGGTGAAACCCGTTAAACGCGATCTCCCGAAAGTTGGGCGTAATGATCCCTGCCCCTGTGGCAGCGGGTTGAAATACAAAAAATGCCACGGAAAAGGCGAGTAGGTTTTTAAAGCGAATCTAAATTTGAAAATCCCGGCGGAATTGAATTTTGTCTGCCGGGATTTTTCATTTTTACGTAGCAGCGTCTTTTCACCTGCAAGTGAATTGTCGGAAAATTTCAAAAATTTCTTTTCGCTTTTTTGATATATGCCTTATATTCTTCAAATAAATGAAGGAATACAGGTTGGAGAAGTTCATAAACAAATCATATTTCACCTTCCTTTGGGTAATTTCGATTTCGTTGTTTACCGGTCTCTTTTCTGTGGATTCTCTCCACGCCCAAAAACTTCCCCCCAAACCAACGCAATGGGTCGAGGATTATGCGAATCTGCTGGATCCCTCTCAAAAGCAGACTTTAAACTCGATGTTGCGGGCGTATGAGGACAGTACTTCCAACCAGATTGTGGTGGCAATTTTCCCGGATGCGCAGGGGTACCAGCCGGAGGAATTCAGCATTCGCCTGGCGGAAGCCTGGAAGGTGGGACAGAAAGACCGGAACAACGGAATTATCCTGTCCATCTTTCTTAAGGAACACAAAGTCCGCGTTGAAGTTGGCTACGGATTGGAAGACAAGGTTCCCGACGCACTTGCTTTTCAAACGGCTCAAAACATTGTCGTACCCCGTTTGAAGGAAAAGAAATATTACCAGGGAATTTATGATGGCTGCAAATACCTGATGCAGGCCGCCTCCGGGAAGTATGTGGCAATGCCAAAGAAGAAAAGCCGGAAAAAGGGAGGTGACTGGCTAGTGGTCCTGGTAGTATTTATTGTCATATTTCTATTGTCTTCCCTGGGGAGGGGGCGACGGCAGGCCAGCATCGGTTCCCGCGGGTGGCGTGGTTCCGGCCCATTCTTCTGGGGAGGTTTTGGCGGCGGCTCGGGCGGTGGTTTCGGCGGGGGATTTGGTGGAGGAGGTGGCGGTTTCAGTGCCGGCGGCGGAAGCTTTGGAGGCGGCGGCGCCACCGGAAGTTGGTAAGACTCTCATCAATTGATCGTTTTTCGGTATTTATCAACAGCCGAATACAAACAGCGGCATTTGTTTAACAAGCAGGATGAAACATGGTTGACCAGAGATCCCCAAATCCAAACAGGTTTTTTAGCGCGAAGGAGAAAGCGCAGATCGTCAGTGCTATTCGCGAAGCGGAAAAGGAAACTTCCGGCGAGATTCGCATTCACCTGGAAGACAAGTCAAAAAAAGATATCTACCAGCGGGCCCAGGAGGTTTTTCGAAAGATCGGGATGGATAAGACCGAACAGCGAAACGGCGTGCTGATTTACATTGCCACAGGAGACAAACAATTTGCCATCCTGGGGGATAAAGGGATCAACGATGTGGTGCCCGATAATTTCTGGGAAGATGTGGTGAAAGAAATGCAACTTCAATTTCAGCAAGACAAATTCCAGGAGGGGATTTGCAGCGGCGTTTCAAGGATTGGTGAGAAATTAAAAAGCTATTTTCCTCACCGTTCCGACGATGTGAATGAGCTTTCCGATGAGATTTCCATTGACGAATAATAAAATTTAATGCTGCATTTTTCAGTTACTCCACTATTAGCTAAGCGAAGAAAAAACGGATTATTTGATGGGGCCAAAAAAATGACAGAGGAGATTGAATGAATCAAGCCACGGAAAACCGGGGGCAATGGAGCTCCAAAATCGGTTTTATATTCGCTGCCGCAGGCTCAGCCATCGGGTTGGGCAACATCTGGCGATTTCCATACGTCACCGGGCAAAACGGCGGCGCAGCATTTGTTTTCGTTTACCTGCTTTGTATCCTGGTAATCGGGTTGCCCTATCTTTATGCTGAATTGGCTTTAGGGCGCGCCATTCAGAAAGACCCGGTCGGTTCCATTTCTGCCATCCGGCCTAAAAGCGGATGGGTGCTGATCGGCGGCCTGGGAATCATCACCGGCTTTTTCATTCTTTCCTATTATGGAGTCATTGCCGGGTGGACTTTCGGATATATTTTTAAAACGCTTTTTCATAACCATTCCGGGTTTGGAGCGTTTGTGGCCAATCCTTACCTTGAAATTGGGCTGTTTGCCATTTTCATGTTTTTTACGGTGATGGTTGTTTACGGAGGTGTCCAGCAAGGGATTGAGCGCTGGGCAAAAATTCTGATGCCGGTACTTTTTATCCTGCTGCTTATCCTGATTGTTTATGCCAATTTTTTGCCGGGATCGGGAAAGGGGCTTTCTTTTTACCTCAAACCGGATTTCAGTAAAATAACCGGAAGCGTGGTGCTGGCAGCGCTGGGGCAGGCATTCTTTTCCCTCAGCCTGGGAATGGGTTTGATGGTGACTTATGGGAGCTACATTTCCAAAGATGACAACCTGCTTTCATCCGGGATGTGGGTTGCGGTAGCCGATACCGTCATCGCCATTATGGCCGGCCTGATTATTTTTCCCGCGATTTTCGCAATGGATAAGAATCCGGCAGAAGGCCCTGGCCTGGTTTTTCATGTGCTCCCCGAGATATTCAACAACATGCCAGCCGGAATTCTGGTGGGTGTCATTTTCTTTATTCTGTTGTCCATTGCTGCGCTTACTTCCACAATTTCTCTTCTGGAAGTACCTACTGCTTACCTGGTGGATGAAAAGGGCGTAGCCCGCAAGATAGCGGTCTGGATTGTGGGTGGATTGACATTCCTGATCGGCATTCCTTCTGCGCTTTCGCAGGGCGCTGTATCCTGGCTGAGTAAACCGATTATTGGCGGCAAGGAATTTTTATCGCTGATGGACTTTCTGTGGGGAAACCTTTCTTTAGCACTGGGCGCATTTTTTCTTTCCATTTTTGTGGGATGGGTTTGGGGTGCCAAACATGCTGCAAAGGAATTGTCCCTGGGGAATAAATCTTTTGCAAAATGGGCACCGCTGTGGGGATTTCTTATACGTTTTGTTGCCCCGATAACGATTTTTATCATTCTGCTGAACCTGTTCAATATCTTTTAAATGCGGTTGGCGCCCGGAACATTTAATCTGGCGAATACGATTTCAAAATTCACTCCGCTGCTGATTAGAGCAGATTATCTTCATCCGCGGATTCAATCGAAGCGGACAATGGGAGTTGTGAGGGAGTTCAATGCCTGATTTGGAAAGCTATTTCAATTTTTCGGAGGTTCTAAATGAGCAAATTGTTGGAGCAGTTGCTGCAAAATTCCATCACGATCCGAAATTTCATGTGGGGAAACTGGATGATCGCCCTCCTGGTGCTCACCGGTGTAATTTTAACCATCGTGACCGGAACGATTCAGGTCCGGAAATTGATTACTGCCTTGAAGTTGGTAGTGCTTGGCGCCCGCGGCAAGGATTATGAGGAGGATGAAGAAGGCGATATCTCGCCTTTCGCAGCATTGATGACGGCGCTTGCCGCGACGGTCGGGAATGGGAACATCGCCGGCGTGGCTACTGCCATCGCAACCGGCGGGCCGGGCGCCCCGTTGTGGATGTGGGTTTCCGGGTTCTTCGGGATGGCTACTAAATACGCCGAAGGATTTTTAGGCGTGAAATTCCGGCAATTCGCAGAAGATGGGTCCACCCAGGGCGGGCCGATGTATTACATCCGCCATGGTCTGAAGAACGAAAAATTTGCCAAGTTTCTGGGCGGCGCCTTTGCGGTCTGTGGTGCCTTCGCAGCGCTTTTCGGCACCGGTAACATGGCCCAGTCAAACTCCATGGCGCTTGCTTTCCAGAGCGAATTCGGGGTGCCGCCGCTTATCAGTGGAATTATTCTCACTCTTCTGGTGGGTCTGGTTATTATCGGCGGGATTAAGCGCATCGGTGCGGTTGCCGAGCGCCTGGTGCCGACCATGATCATTTTCTACATTCTTGGCGCCCTTTTGATTATTGTTACGAGAATAACTCATGTTGGCGAGGCATTCCAGGTGATTATTGAATCTGCATTCTCTGCTCAGGCGATTGGCGGTGCATTGATCGGGACCTCGGTGCAGAAAGCGCTGAGCCTGGGTGTCAGCCGCGGGGTGCTCTCCAATGAATCCGGCCTGGGATCGGCGGCCATTGCCCAGAGCGCATCCAAGTCGAAAGATCCCGCCAAGAACGGGCTGATCGCTATGACCGGCACCTTTATTGACACACTGGTTGTGAATACGATGACCACACTGACAATCGTGATGACCGGTGTTTATCTCCTGACACCGGCGGCAGGAGTGCGGCTGGTGGCCGGCGGCGGCACCCTAAGCGCCGCAGAATTGTCCATGCTTCACCCAAGTGTGGTGGACATGGCCCACAAAGTAGGTTTTAACCTGGCAAATGGCGGGTTGTCCAGCACCGCGCTTACCGCAGAGGCATTCAACGTGGTTATTCCCAACGGCGGCTGGATAATCGCGGTGGCATCTTTCCTGTTTGGCTACACCACGCTCATCGGCTGGTCGTTCTATGGGGAACAGTGCCTGGAGTATTTTGCCGGTGTAAAAATCAAAAGGCCTTACCGTCTTGTTTATATCGGCCTGTTGTTTATCGGCGCTAATTTGCAGGGAAGGTATCTGGATATTGTCTGGAATGTAGGCGACATCGCCAACGCTTTCATGGCGCTGCCAAATTTGATCGGGCTTCTTTTCCTGGCAGGACTGGTGGCAAAAATCACCTCCCAGGCTTTCGGGCAGGGGAAATCGCTATATTGACATTAAGTGGCTTGATCTGGAAATTATTTTGCAGAGATACTTACAGGTTGGAGAGTTTTGTCGAAAACTGTGACATTTCTGCCCGGCTTTGGGCATTCGAAAATATTGCATCTATGATAAGCACCACAAGGCTTTTACCCTCTCCCAATACTCATTGCGGATCCGTTCCCATTCCATTTTGAACCAGGGAGTATAATCGCCGGAATATTTCTCCACACGCCGGTCAAGCTCCTGCGGGTCGATGAATTCCCACTCGGAAATCTCATTTTTGTTTGCCTGAATTGAGTCATCTGTTTTCCCGATATAAACTGAGCAGAGTTCATGCTCCGATCCGACATCATCGAATTTGGCCTGGTATTGAAATTTGAATAAAAAAACAAGATTGGCTTTTAAACCCAGTTCTTCGAGCAATCGGCGCGAGGTAGCAATTTCGTAACTTTCACCCTGGCGGGGGTGGCTGCAGCAGCTATTGGACCAGTAAAGTGGCCACAGTTTTTTCTGCGCGCTGCGCTTCTGCATCAACACTTTTCCCTCACTATTGAAAATGAAAATAGAAAAAGCCCGGTGCAGGATGCCATTATCCAAGTGGCAGACGTCTTTCTTCTCGTATCCCAATACGTCATCTTCCTCATTTACCAGGATTAATTTTTCATCATCGAATGAGACTTGTTCATGTTTTGTTTGAACCACTAAAATTATCCTCCTTCAGGAGATTATGTCACCCCTGCGGGGTTTAGTGAAGGGACGGTATTCTTTCTACAAACATTTCATCCCTACGGGATCGGGATTGAAGTTGCCAGGGAATTTTCACAATTTTTTGGCAAATATTTTTTCAAACTAAAACGATTCTACCTTCGAGCAAGTATGGTTGCTTATTGTTTTGCCCATCGAATGCGTCCTCTATAGCACCCATTCCAGGTTGAGCCTTTTCGTCAACTTTTAACTTCCAACTTCCCCTTCTTACTTCTTTCTCCCTCACCCAACCTGCGTCACCATTGCATTGTAGCCCGCTTTCTTGATGGCTCCGGCGACTGTCTCGATATTCTGGGGGCACAGCGCAATCACCGCACCGCCGCCGCCCGCACCGGTAAGTTTTGCACCAATCGCGCCGTTTTTGCGCGCGATAGAAACGATCTGCTCAATCTCCGGACTGGAAACCTGCAGGGCATTCAGCAGTCCCTGGTTGATGTTCATGTAATCGCCAAGCTTATCCAGGTCATTTTCTTTTATCGCTTCTACGGATTTCATCACCAGATCATCGATTTCGCTGAAAATGTGTTCGAAGAGCGATTTGTTCTTTTCCCACGACTGTCGGACATTCGCCACCATTTTTGCGGTAAGGCTCTCCACTCCCGTTAGCCCGATCACAATTGGTATCGGTTTTGGCGCTTTTAATTCTTCCATAAACGGCGGATTGCCTTTGCGAAAAAGCGTAAATTTGCCGTAGGTCGCCAGCGTATTGTCGATGCCGGAAGCTGTTCCGTGGGCGATAACTTCCGATTCGTATGCCAGTTGGGAAATCGTTTCGTTTGATAGATTGAGTTCGTAGTGTTGGGAAAGCGCCCGGATAATGGCAACCGCCAGCGACGCCGACCCGCCTAACCCCGCAGCGCGCGGGATATGCGGGAAGATCTCGATCTTCATATCCCGGTCCTGCAATTCAAGGCGGTTCAAAATAAGATCCAGCGATTTGTAAATGGAGTATTTATGTTCCGCACCTTTGCGCAGTTTCTCCTCCACGCCCCAGCGCGGGATGAGCAGGTGGACACCGTTTTCGCCGGGATGGATTTTTGCCTGAATTGCCAGAGGAATGGGCGCCGCAATGGCGTGCGTGCCATAAACGACCGAATGTTCGCCTAACAGGATGACTTTTCCGTAAGCGGTTGCCATTTCTTCGTCCTGTGCCAAAGCTTCCGCAGGCGGTTTTTCCATCTCGGTGCTGCTTCTCAGGGATTCGATTATTTCCTGTGCTTTCCAAATCTTGATGTCGCCGCTGTCAACCAACTTTTCTACCACTGTCTCGAAAATATCCGGCGATGCGCCGGCAGCCACCACCACGCTGCGGGCGTGCAAACTCATGTGCCCGCGCTGAATTCCTTCGGTGACCAACGCACGCAGGGCCGACAGGTTCTGCGCCAAACCGACTGCGCCGATGACTTCAGCCAATTCTTTCGCCGATTTTATCCCGATGATCTTGTTCATGGTTTTTGCAGCCGGATTGGATTGCAGCGGTCCTCCCACGGTGCCGACCTTGATGGGCAGCTCGATCCCGCCAACCAGGTCGCCGTTTTCATTTTTATACCAGTGCGTCAGTGAAGTGTAATAACCACCGCGCGCCGCATAAGCATGTACCGCAGCTTCAATCGCGCGCCAGTCATTTCCGGTGGCAATGGCTACCGGGTCGATGCCGTTCATGATTCCTTTATTGTGGGTGGCTGCGCGGTAAGGATCGATGCTGGCGAATTCGTTGGCCAGGATGATGCCATCCCGCACATCTTCCGGCGCGTGGTTTTTGCCGTTCAGCAATTCCACCGGAATGATGCAGTGGGTCCGCACCAGCGAGCGGTCGGTCAGGTTGGAGAGAATTCGCAGGAAGACTTTGCCGCCGGATAATTTCTCGATAAGCGAAGCGACCCCTTCGCACATGCTGTTCACCAGGTTGGCTCCCATCGCATCGCGGGTATCGACCAGCAGGTGAACGATTACCATGTCGCCTTCCAGCGAAGCGCGCGGCAAAATGCGAACTTCCAGATCGCGGGCGCCGCCGCCCCTGGCCTGCATTCGCGGGTGCAGACTGTTGGCCAGGTTAATGATTTCTTCCTTGTTCTGCAGAATGATATTTTTGGCCCGCGAGGGGTTCTGAACTTCCACAACCTGGATCTGCCCGATCAATACCGGATCGGTGCTTTCACTGATAAATCCGCCTGCGTCCCGCACCAACTTTGCGGAAGAGCTCATTGCGGCAACAATGGAAGGCTCTTCCACCACCATCGGAACGATATATTCTTTTTTGTTAACCAACAGGTTGAGTCCCAGCCCGATGGGCAGGCTGAAAACACCGATGACGTTTTCGATCATTTTATCCGCTTCCGCCACTGACAGAACGATGTTGCCATTCAGGATATTAAAATAATCTTCCTCGTCCAGCACGTTTCGCTCCAGCAGCAATTGCAACCGTTCGGGAATGGATAATTGATAAAATTTTGGGATTCGGGATTTTTCCAATGTTACGCTCCCTGAAAATGAATACTACGCTTCTATTGCCACGCCTTGTTGGCAAGGCGCTAACTTAACGATATTAAAACCGGAACGCAAAATGTTCTCACGAACCTTGTCGGCGGTGTCGGGAGAGTCGGTTAGTGCCAGGCCGATGTCGCCGCTGCCCGCTCCGGACGGTTTGTAAGCAGCCCCAGACCGGCTAACCAGTTTCGCAATTTTCCGGTGTCGTTCGGAGATGATGTCGGCATTGCTGATCTCTCCCAATTTCCGAAGTTCCGAGTAGTAGCGATTGCAGATTTCGATAAAATCGCTGCTATTTTTGTCAGCGAAAGCGCGACACCCGGCTTCGCTGAGCGCGAAAAGGGTGTCCATTATTTTGCCAAAGGCAGAGGGGGAATCATTTTTAAAGGCATTGACTTTCTTTACCAACTGCCTGGTGGAAGCCGGGGCGCCACTCCAGATGGGAATGATATGGAGATCTTCCGGCATGGTCAATATGGAAATCATGGGAATTTCAGGTTCCGGATATGAACTTTTCTGAAATTGCAGCACACCGCCGAAGACGCCGGCCGCAATATCGATCCCGCTGCCGCTTTTGCCCTGCGCCAGGTGATGTGCCTGCAGTGCCAGTCGAAAAAGCCTTTCCCTATTCAGAGATGCTTCGCCGGCGCCTTGTTGGCCTGCTGACATTGCGGCAATCAGTGCAACGGTAAGCGCCGCACTGGAGCCCAGTCCCAATTTCTGACTGGAATCGCCAAGGAAGAATTCGCCGGTGTCCAGCCTGAAGCTTAGATTTGGAAACGGCGTGTCTGAGAACATCGGCTCGCGAATGTATTCAAATGTGCTGGTGAAAAAAACCAGCTTCTCCTGTATGTCGACAGGCTGTGGCGTTCGGAACCTGATTTTTCCCGCCTCGTCGACAGTGAACTCAATTTCTGTGAGATTCAGGGTTGGGGAAGACACCGAAGAATATTGACGCCCGCTATCTTCAACGGTAACGGAAGCAAACCGATCCACGCCCATAACCAGCGCCGGCGCTCCTTCCAGAACGGCATACTCTCCCAAAAGGATGAGTTTGCCGGGAGCTTTTGCGGTAATTTTCAAATTGGCTGCTCCACGATTTCAGCGCCCGCTCCCGGAGAGGTGAACAAAACCTGCTTCACGCCATTTATTGCTTCCAGCCTGGACCGGATGTCCTCGGAATCCTTCGCCTGGCAAATGACTTTGACCTGCGGGCCGGCATCGATGGTAAAATATGCCGGAAGGCCATCTTCCCTCATTTGCCGAACAGCATGCATGACCTCAATTGTTGCGGCGTTCCAGTAGATCAGGCCGGGTTTGGCGCTGAGGGCGACGGCGTGCATCTTGAGGCAGTTGTTCTCAGCAATTTCCCCCAGGCGGTTAAAATTGCGGGTGAAAATGATGTTGCGCATTTCTTCCAGATCCTGTTGCGAGGAGAATATCCACTGCCCGTAAAATGGCGATGACTTTGCTGTTCGGGTCATGCCTTCAGTAGAACCGATTTGCTTTTCCCGCTCGGAAGTAACAGCAACCAGGATGCAAATATCCCAGTAATTTTCGTCGGCCAATTGCACGGCAACCGCATCGGAGCCGTCCGAACGTTCGCCGATTTTCATCTCCGCGAATCCTCCGAAAATGGAGCGGGCGGCGGAACCCGAGCCGAGGCGGGCCAGTTCCGAAAGCCTGCCCGGAACCAGTTTTAGCCCGGCCGCTGTGCTGCCGGCCAGGGCCAGGCTGGCAAAAGCGGAAGCAGACGAAGCCAGTCCGGCGCCGGTCGGAAAATTATTTGAGCTGACGACTTCGGCAGCATCCTGTACTCCGGCCTGCCGGCGGATCAGGTCCAGGAACCGGCTTACGCGTTGCGTCTGTTGCGGGGAAGCAGGCTGGTCGTTGATCACAAGTATATCAGCATCCAAATCCTGCCGAAATTCTACCTGTGAAATGGTGTGAAGCTGCTTCAGCGTCAGCGATATGGAACCGACCGCCGGCAGGTTCAGCTCAACATCTCTTTTTCCCCAGTATTTTACCAGCGCGATGTTTGGGTGGGCAATTGCAGTTGCTTTCATAATTTCAAAAAAATAATGTGTTAAAAACCTTTGATTAAATTATTCAAAAGGAAAATTTTATAAAATAATGACACAGTATGCAACAGGGAATTTGGTTTGCGATCTTTTATCGGAGTGCAGTTGATGTGTCTGATAATCAGACTTCCTGCAGCGCCTCCCACGCCAGGTCATGAAGTCTTGGCCGGAAAGCCGGCATCAGATTCTTCTCCCAATCCGGCTGCGTCCGGTTGCATAAAAATGTAATGACGAGCTGTCTTTCCGGATCTGCCCATACCGAAGGGCCGGTAAACGCCAAATGCCCGAAGCTACCGGATGAAAAATTTTTTCCGGTGCTGCCGCCCTTTTCCGGCATGTCCCATCCCAATGCCCGCGAAGAAGCAGCAGGATTGAATGGCCGGATTGAAGCAGCCACCGTGCTGTTTTTCAGAAATCGCCGGGAATTGTAAATTCCGCCATTCAGGAAAAG
>CAZUZS010000035.1:0-1148 GCA_964624795.1 uncultured Calditrichaceae bacterium | reverse complement strand
CTGCGAATTGCGACCGGCAATTCGCCCTTCACTTCAATGAAAGAGGCGAGCGCTTTGAACGCCGCTGCCTGCGACGCTTCGACGTAGGAATACAAGAGAAAGACCGCGGCGGCCTGATTCCAATTTTCCAGGTTTGAGATGTGGTGCGGGTTACCGAACACCAAAACGATCACCGGTTTCCCGCTGTTCGCGAGTCGCGCCAGGAGCTGATTTATGGCCTTCCACTGGAATTTGGAACGGTGTCCCGCAAACGTCCGGCTGTAAAGGGAAAAAATTACCAGGTGTGATGCGGAAATTTCAGCATCCGAAATTTCTTTAGCCGTGGGATTCTGGCAGGTGCTCACTTCTTCGAAGAAATCGGACAGTTCCTGTTGCAGCCGGGCAAGGGGCGTTTCCCGGACCGAAAAATCTGTGAAAACGATGTGCAGGCAATTCTCTATTTTTGCCAGGTCCAGCGGGAAATTTTCCGCGCGGTGCAGGCAGGTGACCGATTCGTTCGCAATTTTATGGGCGATTCCCAGATGATTGGGGTTTTGCAGAATTTTGTTGATACGGCCATAATGTGATGGTTTCGGATTGTTGACGTGGATCCATTTCTTGAGTCGGAAAATTCTGTCAACGCTTTGTTGCAGGATGTGTCGGAAGTTCTCATCCCGGCCCGACCTCTCTTTCAGGATATTAAAAATCAAAGGAATATTCTCCGGCATCAGCATGACATCCAGGCCGGCCTCAATTCCCATTATGGCTTGTTGCGCGGCGCTGAAGTCCTGGCTCACTGCCTTCATATTCAGGGCGTCGCTGAAGATCAGTCCCGTGAATCCCGCCTCATCCCGAAGGTAATTCTCCAGCACGTCTTTCCGGAAGGTTGCCGGCAAAATATTGTCCCGCAGCCGGATGTGCGCGGTCATGATTCCGGCTACCGCGGTCTCAATCGCCTTGCGAAAAGGCACCAGGTCGGTTTGCTGCAAAGAGTGGAAATCGCTGTCGATCTGCGGCAGAATGAGGTGAGAGTCAGTTGCCGCCCGCCCGTGCCCGGGGAAGTGCTTGGCAACACAGGCCACCCCCTGCGCCTGCGCAGCCTGAATGAAACGGCCGCCGAAATCGGCTGTCCTCTCCGGCTGAGAATGAAAACTGCGGATGTTAATAAT
>CAZUZS010000034.1:0-47007 GCA_964624795.1 uncultured Calditrichaceae bacterium | reverse complement strand
ATTAAGGCCGGTAAGGATTTCGTGAAAGCTAAAAAAATGATCCTCATGAAGTAATAATTGTAACAGCGAGCAGTTATCGAATCCTTCTCTCGGGTTTATTGGGGAGAAGGATTTTTTTAAAAGGGCAGTTTGTATTTGGTTGAATAAAAAAGGGAGGACAAAAAGCCTCCCTTTTTAAAGCGGGGCCGACGAGACTCGAACTCGCGACCTCCGGCGTGACAGGCCGGCGTTCTAACCAACTGAACTACGACCCCAAAATTGAGCGAAAAATTTAGACTAATTCATATTTAAAATCAAGCCCTTTTTTAGTTTGTCGGGAGTCCAGTTTAGATCAACGGAATAAATTTTCCCCTCTGAAGCCAGCACATAGGCATGGTTGTCTTCAACATCAAAATCAAATGCTGGCCATAGCAGCGGGTAAATTTGTGCGATTCTGCCGTTTTCAATTTTGAGTATCTCATCGGTTAGCAGCACAAAAATGGCATCATCTTTTATGCACAAATTGACCACCCTGGAATTATTTCCCAATTGGATTTCTTTAACATTATCCGAATTCAGAATAGTCAACTTGTTCTCTCCGTCAACATATCCCAATGGGGGAAAGGACTGCGCCAGCCGGCCCGATATTTCCAGCTCATTTGATGTCTTTCTATCTATGACGCACACATGATTTCCTGTCGACCGTAATATGATTTTCCGAGCAGTGACGCGAATTATCTGCTGAATCTGAATTCCTTTGGGATTTTCAAACTTTCTGACGGTTAACTTTTGTGATCGAATATTGTAACTAAACAACGAATCCCTGACAATAAAATACACCGTGTTGTTCTCAACATAAGGTTCGGCAATCGGCTCATTAAAGCGGGCGATATCATGAACACAATTGTTTTCGAGATCGACGTTTTGAAGTACGCCGGGATTTGTATCAGAATGCCGGAAAAAAACAACGACGCTATTTGCTCCACTCTTATAGATTTTGGGAACCCGCACGATGCGTCCTCCCATCGGGAGTTTTGTTAAGATTTTTCCTGTTTGTAAATCAATCAAATAGTAGTAATTCAACATATCCACATCATCAATTTGAGAATAGAAGAAGCAAGTAGAGTCGATCAGAATGCCATTAAATCGGTACTGGTAGGGGTATTTAGATACCGGATTTCCGTTTTCCATCTTTAATTTTAAAAGCCATCCGGGCCTGGCTGGTGATATATTGGCATAATACACACTCCCTCCGGAAGCATCGAATATAGTGCTCCCCCGAAAGTGCACCTCCGACCTCTCCCAGGAATACAGGCCGGATCTGAAAAATTCGTTTTCAATCAACGCTTTTTTGCCGGAATTTCTGGGAAGAAGATTATAGATTCTGGGAAGAAGCATGACATCATTCAATTTGTCCTTGTCTCTTAGCGCTACATTCTCCAGCAGGATAAGACTTTCCACGTCACTGGATTGCAGTTCATCTAATATTTTGGAGGCATATTTTTTTACATTATCATCGTCCTGCAACTCAAAATAGCATTCTGCTATTCTATGATAGATATTCACAAGTTGCGTCGGATTTCGCTGCAGAACAGTATTGAGATTCAGGCCCTGAAGCATATGGTTTTCAAAAAAGTACAAATGATCTCCCGCCAATGTAGTCATCACATTTCGGGGTGAAGTAGCCTGGTAATATTCGGCGAATCTCCTGGCATAATACTGATAAAAAGCTATTCTATTATTAGCCATATCAACAAAAATCAATAAATGTTTTTTATCCTGCATAATGTGCCTGAGAGTGAAGGTGCCTGACAATTCCCAAAGAATATCGCCGGAAGATTTATCATAGGCCACAACGGAAAGAGCGGTTCGTACTACTATCAAATCTTTTGCGTTGAATAATATTTTCTTTATTTCCTGGCCGGTTCTGATAGCCTTGCAGCTTTCCGGGCGCGCATAATCGAAAATCCATATCACTCCCATCTGTTTGTCGTATGCCAGAAAATCTTTATCATATTCCTGGGAAGTGAAGCGACGAGTTTCATAAACCGTCAGGTTCCCTTCGATTTGATTTAATGGAAATCGGGCAATACAAACGGGTTCAGATTCCTGATGTGTGCTGAAAACAGAAAGAAAGGTATCCGGTTGAATAGCATAAAACCTTTCCCTGTTTCCATCAATCGCAAGTGTACTGCTAGTAGGCCCGGCAAAACCAATTCGTTCGAATTTACCAAGAGGCAAGTCACCAATTTTCTCTAATTTTGCTGTATTATAAAGGCACAGCATTGAATCATTCGGTGACAACAAAATAAAATCACCGCAAATGTGCCGGCTTCTTTGAGTCGGGGTAATATCCGACACCTTTTCCGATAAAAACTGTAATTTATGATTATCAAAATCCACCAGGCAAATATCCGAAGGAGCAAGAGCAATTACTTTGCTTTTATCGGACGTCACCCTTAGGTTTATGGTCGAGCCATATCCCGAATCGGGAAATGCTACAGATGCCACCATGCTCAGATTCGTCATATCAAATTTTATGATCCGGTTATTATCCTTATCTACATAATAAAGATAGGGTAAATTGTAAACCTGAGAACGATAATTTATCTCTTTCGTGGTTTCCCATTTTTGATTTTTAGCATGGTAGATAGCAACCCGATGACATTTATTTATTTTGAAAAACAGAACAAAAACATAACTATTTTTATAAGAGAATACCGTCTCAATCACAAAATTCTTAAATTCTCCGGGAGGCGTTATCTCGAATATTCCCCGGGATTCAGGATTAAATATTTTAATATTATTAGTTCCTCGACTTGAAATATAAAATGTCTCTGAAGTTTGCGGACCCTCCGCCTGAATCGGCAAAATTTCATGCAGACGGGGCATTGTGTCATCAAAAATAACCTGCCAGTCAATCAGGCTCTGTTTCGAAATCTCGGGCAAAGCACTATAAAATTCGGTTAACGCTTGCTGATAAAGATTCTTGCGGAACAAAGACATCCCTTTATAATAATGTGCCTGGGAAAAGAACGGATTTACCTTCAGAGCTTCGTCAAATCGTTGGACTGCCATGTCGTAATTCTTTTCCTTAAAATGATAAAGTCCGTGGGCGAAATAGCGATAAGCATTCAAATTATTGCGAATGTCGGTTTCCGGTTCATCCAGGACGACATCTTTGTCCAGAACAATCTTGAGAAACTGAGAAAGAAATTGTGTGCTAAGCCAGAAAATTCCATCAAAGTTGTTCCAGGCAAGCGACGACTGGTATGCAGGCTTTCCATCTTTTTCGGTTACGAAGTAACCGAGTTTGGCCTTTTTGCCAATCTCTGAGAAACGAAAATTAATAGTGTAGTCGACCTTCTCCGCGGTTTCGACAACATCCTGATCTGCTCCCAAAATCGATTTCCTGGAAACAATGTGGACCGCCGGATTGCGTTCCAGCCGTTCCTGCACAAGCTCAATAAAGCCCAATAACTGGGTTTGCCTGTCCATGCGAGTTTCTTTATCCATTTCATATTCGATATTCAATCGAACGGTTTTAGGAAACTGGATCTCTTCTATGGTTTGGACATGAAGTGGATTGCTGTTCATCTCCCGGAACAGGTAAAATATTGACCCAAAAATGATGAGAAATACAAAAATATTTATCCACAAAAGTCGGGCGTAGATTCCGGATCTTTCGCGGGTGGAACCCAATTCGATTGAATCTACAGCCGCCTGAAGCGTTTTTGCGGATACAAATCTTGCCGTGGGCTCCTTTTGCAGGCACTCCATTATTATTTTGTCAAGATCAGGTGTCAGGTCTTTCTTCAATTGAGAAGGCGGAATTGGCATCTTGTGCATGATAGCATATATTTGGGCTGCCTGGTTCTCATTTTGAAATGGGAGTTTGCCGGTAACGAGTTGGTAAAAAATCATGCCCAAAGCGTAAAGATCTGTTGATTCGGATATTGGAGATCCAATTATCTGTTCTGGCGCAATATATGGGAAGGTTCCGGACAGCAAAGATCGTTCGGTTTTTGAAGCATATATCATCGACAGCCCAAAATCTAACAATTTGGGCTTCCCTTCAGGGGTAATCACAATATTGTTTGGTTTCAGATCGCCATGGATGAGATTGTGCTGGTGGGCTGCCACCAGAATATCAAGAATTTCATGGATAAGGCGTCGCGCAAAAGGGATATCAACGCGATGCGTGGTGAGAAAATGGGCCAGCGAGTCGCCTTCCACATATTCCATGACAATGAAGGTGCCATACGGGCTGTCGACCACATCATAGATTGTCACAACGCCGGGATGGTTTACCCGAACGGTTAGACGTGCCTCCCGCAAAATCTTGTCCTTGTCCACACCTTCATCTTTGAGGAACTTTAAGGCCACTTTGCGATGAAGACGTTTATCCTCAGCAAGATAAACAACACCCATCCCGCCGCGACCTATTTCACGAAGAATGTGAAACTGGCCTATTGTTTTTCCTTCCATAGTCTCCTCAAAAACCCACTTCCCTTATGCATTATTTGTATACAACGCCGCCCAGGTATCCCACGACCTGCGACTTTTCCCCGGCAGGGACATCACCGGAAGTAGCATAATTCACAACTTTGCTTTTCTTATATCCGAGCCTGGCGCAGGCGTACATCATCGTAACGATTGGCCCGTAGCCACAGGCTTCTACCTTTCTCGATTCACATTCCCTGACGATTTTTTCATAGTCAAATGAATTGAACAAACCAATCAACAACTTATCCAGCTCCCGGGCCTCTGAATATGAATGATAATGAGACAAATCAGATGAGGCAACGATCAGGGCGTTCTTATCTTTCAGCGTTTCCGCAAGCGCATCTCCCAGCATTTTATCATTTTCCCAGGATTGATCTGCCATTATGATGGGAATGATTTCAAAATATCCGAGGACCTTCTGCAGGAATGGCAATTGAACTTCCAGTGAATGTTCGCCCCTGCCGGAATATCCGGGATGGTGGCCCTGCTCCGAGAGATGGATATCCGGGGATGCCTGTGAAAGCCGGATCGCCAGATCCTGGTCCACAGCAATTTTACCCAGCGGGGTTTCATAATATTTGCCGGGGAAAATAGAAACGCCTTGAAAATTTTCATAATGGGAAGGAGCGAGGATCACCACCACATCATAGCTGTTCCCGGATATTTGCTCGTAAGACCATGCAGCAACCGGCCCGGAGTAAATATATCCCGCATGTGGGGCAACCAAACCGCCAATCTCGCCAGTAATAACCTTTTCGGTTGGCGCCAGGTACTCATCGATCATTGCAGTCAATTTTTTTGCATTTCGCGGATAAAACATTCCTGCGACAGCCGGTTCCCGCACTTCGTCATTTGTTTGAGCGCCCGCAAAGGAAGAGATCAAAAACAGCATTAATATCACCTCCTTAATAACACACCTCATTTTATTTTTCCTTTATGTTAAGCCAAGTTCAAAATATAGATAATCCTCAATTGTGAAAATCGGAAACATGAAAAATCCGTTGGCATCAGATTTTGGAAATCGCGAAGAATTGCAGCCTTCTTTTCTGAAATGCAGTTCATGCTACGAATTAGGCCCAAACTCCGGGTATTTTTTGCCCGCAAAAAGGGCACCCGCCACTAGCGATAAGATTCTCTTCCACCAGGAATCCGCGCCTGCGAATTAAACGTTTTTTGCATCCGGGGCAATAGGTGTGCTCTCCTTCATGTCCGGGAATATTTCCGATATATATATAATGAAGCCCTGCGGCAAGGGCGATCTGTCTCGCACGCTCAAGAGTTTTTTGGGGCGTGGGTGGCAGGTTTTGAAGCTTATACTGGGGATGGAATCGCGTAAAGTGAATTGGGACTTCTTTGCCCAGATATTGAACGGCCCAATTGGCAAGCTCACGAAATTCACGGTCACCATCATTAAGGGTGGGGACAACGAGGTAGACTATCTCAGTCCAGATATCGAGTTTTTTCAGTAAAACCAGGGTATCCAGTACCGGTTTTAATTCCCCGACTACAACATCCTTGTAATACTTTTCTGTGAAGGCCTTTAGATCGATTTTCACGGCTGCCAGAACTTCTGCCAAATCCCTCATCGGCTGTTCCTGAATATAGCCGTTGCTGATCATTACACTTTTAATGCCTTCGCGATTGCCGGCAATTGCGGTGTCCATCATATATTCTGAAAAGACCACCGGCTCGGAATAGGTGTAAGCGATGGAAGGGGTTTTTTCCGACTTCGCAAGATTTGCTACCTTTTCGGGCGGCAGATCAAAGCTTTGTGCCTGCTCGGGACGAATCTGGGAGATTTGCCAATTTTGACAAAATTTGCAATTTACGTTGCATCCCACTGTGGCAATAGAAAATGCCTCCGTTCCCGGCAGAAAATGGAAAAGCGGCTTTTTCTCGATAGGATCGATATGATAGGTACACGGCCTGGAATAAACCAAAGAGTAGTAAATCCCATCCCAGTTCTCGCGCACCCCGCAATATCCCCGCTCGAGGTCATCCACAACGCATTCACGGGGACATAATTTGCATTTTACTTTTTTATAGGGAGATTTTTCATACCACCGTGCCTCGAATCGATGCCAGTCGGTACCGTCTGAATTGCCTTGCAACAAGTTAGCGCTTCCTACAACACTATTCAACAGCATTGATCCGCTAAAAAATCCACAACCAGTAACGAATTGCCGTCTGCTTATCTGCAATGAACGCCGCATCAGATCAAGCCTCTACCTTTTGCCATCTGATATTGGCCAAATCGCTCTGTCCCAGGTTCTTCTGTCCGGCGGTCAGAATATATTGCGGCTTTCGCCCGGCGCTCTCCAGAGAGCCAAAGCCGTTCTCCATTCTCTTTTTTTCGATAATCTCCCATCCCACCCGATCCAGCGCCACGCCATCAAAGGCCATTAGCAGGCTGTTCATGGGCCAATTCCATTGCGGCTTGAAAGGCGGTCCCCCCTCATATTGCGCGTCCAGGGCATCGCAGATAATCAGTCGGGTTTTTCGGCGAATTATCGGCAACTCGAATAAATCGGCGATGTATGGATCACCATGATTGTCGTGGTATTTATTTGGGTTGTGAATAGCACCAAAATAATTTTTCATGGATAGAGACACGCCCACAATTCCATGATCTTTCAAAACCGGAATATTAATAATGGCCGAGCAGACATCGGTGACAGTCCGGCTGAGAAGGCTGCCGATTGATCCGTTCAAATAGAGCCTTTTATCATAACCGGCATAATCGTTCCCGAAACAGCGAACTTTTTTCCGATTGTCCATATTAATCCGGTATCCCGCCCCCTCCAGATCATCATTGGAGCGGTCCCAGATAATGATGTTCCCTGGTGGCAAGCCAACCGCCAATAGTTTATCAATTATGACCCCGACCAATTCGCGATGCGTACTCCCTCTCGGCCCGGAAAGCGTATTCACTTTTAAGCCAATTACATCTTCGGGGGAAAAGAGATTCCGCATTACTTCTCCGGGGCTTGCGGAATTGTACAAAGAGGACAGTCCCTCATCCAATATTTTGCCCAGTTTTTTTTCATCAAGATCATTTCCATCCCGCATAAACGGGTCGGTTATTTGCACAACGGACGACCCTGAACCTTTGCCCGAGAGTTTTGTTTTATGAGAAAACATCGAATGCAGGAAGGTAAATCCTGCACCGGCGGCTATGCTTCTGAATAAAAATTCACGCCGATTCATAATAGAAGCTCCAATTCAGATGAAATATAACAAATCGAGTCCAATAATTCAAAGGGTTCAAAATTAATGCATCTCGGAATATTACAAATTATCGGACAATCTTACTTAGAGTTCTTAAATTTTATGGCGATCTAAATTTGGTGACTTAGATGATCATAAATTCGCTATTTTACTCACCGGAACGTCCCATTTTTCGGCAGTGGGCAGAGTTATCAAATAAGGGGCGATTCACAAATTTGCGTATTTTCTCCATAATCTTACGTTAATATTTTCAACAAATAACCAATTGAAAAAAGTATTGATTTGCTCAGAGGGTGATATTAAATTTTTGTCCGAAAATATCCGGCACCTTAGCTCAGTCGGTAGAGCAACGGACTGAAAATCCGTGTGTCCCCCGTTCGATTCGGGGAGGTGCCACTTAAAAGGCCGGTGGGTGCACGTCGCCGGCTTTTTACATAATCTTGCATTATGTATCGCATGTTGCAACCCACAAAACAAATTTAGATTCGAATATTTTATTTGGAAATATGGCTTGAACCATTCAGACGAAAAAGGCGCTGGGGAATTCCCCGTTCAAGCACAATGCAGAAGCGCTTTGCCACGATTCCCTGTCGCTGCCATTCGTCTCCTCTTTTTGCTGTTCAAAAAGTTCATGTGCCATTAGATTTTTTTAATCAAAAGGACATCAATATCAGCACCGCGGAATTTCCACCATCTGCCAAGATGCCTGCTTTTTTGCTTCAAAATTTAGATTCGAATTCTGTTTGCTGATTCGAAGGTAACCTTTATGCCGCCTCCGACATCAGCGGCTTGATATCAAAATAGCTTGCCATATTACTGGCTTTTTCGCCTCATATTTTTTGCATTCCCCGCCACAACCATGTGTCTGTCTTCCGCCTCTTTCAAATAGTCAAGACAGGCAACATCGATCGGGTCCGTGCTCGGTGAGGTACTGAACCAGGCATCCAAAATTTCCTTGGCAATCTGCTCCGAAACCGCCCTCAGGCTCATCGCCAGCACATTGGCATCGTTCCATTTTCGCGCACCGCTGGCGGTTTCCGCATCACTGCATAGTGCTGCGCGAATTCCGGGAACTTTGTTTGCCGCCAGGCTGATGCCGGTTCCCGTCCAGCAAAATAGCACCGCCTGATCGAATTCCCCGGACGAGACTTTTTCCGCGACTTCCACGGCGACCTTCGACCACATGGCCGGCTCCTTTACCAGCGCACCAAATACTTCGACTTCGTGCCCCATTTTCTTTAGTTCATCGACCACTGTTTCGGTCAGATGAGTTTTCATGTCACTTCCCACTGCGATTTTCATATCTTTTTTCTCCCCAATTTTCATGATTTGATTTTCTTGCTAACCCAGCAAAGATATTAAATTACCGAATTCAAACAAAAGAGATTGTTTGGTGAACACTCGCCTATCGTCCGTGTTCCAGGCAACGAAGTAGCAGGCTGTTCCAATCGCAAAGCGATGGAAATCGCCAAAACGAGAATAGAGGGACAAAATTTGACGCTTTCATTTCCTTCTTCATTAGGATGCAGATACCTTCAAATCTTGCAATTGATTTAATCACACCACCGGATTTTCTTGAATTTCGCCTGGAACCTTTGCATATTGGACCAATCTGTGGAGCGATATCCGCTCCCTTATTCCAAATCAAGGGGAAGCCAGAATGTTTAATCTTTTAAAACAGATTTAACCCGGAAAGGAGTTCAATATGCGTATCATACAAAATTGGTCCAGGTTTCTGCCACTGCTTCTGGTGGTCTGCTTCGCAGGACTGTTGACAACGCCGCCACTTATGGCCCAGCGTGGCGACGATGCCGATCGCGTCAGCAAAAACGGAAAAACCGAGGGCACCATCGACGGTATAGATATTGTGCTGGAGTATGGCCGGCCAAAGGTGAAAGACCGCCAAATCTGGGGTGGTCTGGTGCCTTACGGTGAGGTCTGGCGAACAGGCGCCAACGAGGCGACCACTATTTCATTCAGCGGAGATGTCTTGATTGAAGGCCAAAAACTTGCCAAAGGGGAATATGCGCTTTTTACCATTCCCGGCAAAGACAAATGGACCATCATTTTCAACAAGGTAGCAAAGCAGTGGGGCGCTTTTAAATATGATAAAAGTCAGGATGTGCTTCGGGTTGATGTGACGCCAGAAACGGGTGAACCCGTGGAAGAGATGACCTTCGTGATCGAAGACTCAAATGTCGTTCTGGAATGGGAAAAACTGAGAGTTCCATTCAAAGTTGCCGCAGCTTCATAACCGGGATTAAATGCTTTTGCCACCGCGGGAATAGCTAAACCGCTGGTGCGATAACGGAGCCTTTGGCAACAACAAATGCGCCTGGATTCCAGAAATCACAATTGCAGTATCCAGCGGGACATGCGGAAGGCTGATATTAGCAGGATTTGAATATTAACCGAACATGATAATTTCGCGCGCGTTATTTCAGACCGGCAAGATCCATACTCAGCTCCCACAGGCGTTCTCTCGCTTGTTTGTCATAGGCTTGGGCATTTGCTCTTGCTTCCGCCATGACGTTAAAATACTTCCCGGTCACTCCTTCGAGCGATTCCGACACCGCCAGAAATACTTCTGCTTCTGCTCCCTTCTCCGGTTTTCCCATCGGTGATATGCCGGCATCCCTGACCATTTTGGTATCTAAATAAGTCCCCGGGTGCAAACAGTTGACGGTGATATTTTCCGCTTGGAGTTTTTCGGCTAATTCAAACGTGAACATGATAAGGGCAAGTTTGCTTTGCGAATATGCAGTGGTCGAATCGAAATTCTTTTCGAGCATGATATCATCAAAATTAATGGGATGCTGCCCCGCCGAACTCACATTTACGATCCGCGTTGGAGTGGTATTTTTCAGCACCGGCAAAAGCAGTTGCGTGAGCAGGAAAGGCGCAAGATAGTTCACCGCAAACCGAAGCTCGTGGCCGTCCTTGCTGTACCGGGGATCCGTATAGCCCACCCCGGCATTGTTGATCAACACATCCAGGCGGGGATATTTTTCCACCACCTCGTCTGCCAGACGCCGCACCTCCGCAAGTGATGAGAAATCCGCGGTAAGCCCTTCGATTTTTGTTTTCGCCGCCGATGCTTCTCCCGAGGAAATCGATTCCTTGATCTCTCGCGCGACGCGCACCACCTTTTCTTTATTCCTACCGTGCACCAACACACGCGCACCATTCCTGGCAAGTCGCAGCGCCGCAAGTTTGCCGATTCCGTCCGTGGAGCCGGTGATTAGAATGGTTTGTTCATTAACGGGTTTCATCGCAACTCCGGTTAGCCGATATTGATTGAGTAGCTTTGCTCATGAAGATGAATTTTCTAAACCATAAATCTCCGCTGCAAATAAATAATAATTAAATGCTGCAGAAAAAGTTCAACAGCACCAAAACCGATAGCAATCTCGATAGCTTCGAGAGAAGGAATTTATCCTCTCGCTCTGACCATCTCTTGCCTTTCACTAAACCTGAGCACCCTCCGGCTGGGCAGGAATTTCCTCGCCCGCCGGAGAAGTCTTATCATCCGACAATTCCTTAGCATCTGTACTTCGCACAAGGAGCGTATAAACGACCGGCACGATCACCAGCGTCAGGAATGTTGAGAAAAACATTCCACCCACTACAACCAGACCAAGTGGACGCCGCGATTCAGCACCGGCACCAAGACCGATGGCAATCGGCAGGATGCCGAAAATGGTCGCAAAGGAGGTCATAAGAATAGGCCGGAGACGAATTGTGGCCGCTTCAACCACCGCATCAAACAGCCCGAGACCCCGCGCCCGTTGCTGGTTGGCGAATTCGACGATCAGGATTGAATTTTTTGTTACCAACCCAATGAGCATGATCAACCCAATTTGAGAGTAGATGTTCAGACTCTGTCCGAAGAGAAACAGGGTAAATAATGCTCCAAATACCGCCAGCGGAACGGACAATAGGATGGTAAACGGGTGAACAAAGCTTTCAAATTGTGCGGAAAGCACCAGGTAAATAAAGACCAGTGCCAGGAGGAACATCAGGTAGAGAGCGGAGCTGGATGTTTTGTATTCCAGCGATTGACCCGCATATTCGTGCTTAATCGTTGAAGGCAGCTTGCTCCGGGCGATATGATCCAGGTCATCCAGCGCTTTCCCTAAAGTCACCCCCGGAATAAGACTGGCGGTAATGGTCGCCGAGCGAATGCGGTTGTAATGGTTCAACTCCTTGGGCGCAACCGTTTTTTGAACTTTCACAACATTGGCAAGCTGCACCAGCCCGCCGCTGCCGCGAACATAAATGTTGCGGATGACGTCCGGGGTAGCGCGGGATTTTGGCCGCATCTGTAAAATAACATCATACTGCTTGGTGCCGCGTTTGAAATCGGTGACCTTGCGACCTCCCAGGAGCGTTTCCAGGGTGGAGCCTATCTCGCTCACCGACAGGCCCAATCCCGAGGCCCGCTCGCGGTCGATGTTGATATCGAGCTGCGGTTTGTTCAACCGGAGGTCGGTGTCCATATTGATCAGGTAACCCAGCTTGGATGCCTCTCCCATCATGCTGTGTACGGCATTGTTGAGGTCGGCGTAATTGTCTCCCTGCAAAACATATTCTACCGGGCTTGAGGAAAAGCTTGCGCCGAGACTGGGGGGATTAATGACAAAGGCGAGGACACCGGGAATAGCCATCAATTGCGGAAAGAGCTCCTGCACGATTTGCTGCTGCGACTTTTTCCGTTGGCTGCGTGGTTTCAGATTCAGAAACATAAAACTGTTGGTCACACTGCCGGGGCCGCCGGCGCTCAGACCGGTCGCAGTGAAAAGCCCCTGCAGTTCAGGAAGCGCCAGCAGCCGATTTTCTATCTGCCGCACATAATGATCGGTGTAATCAAGCGTGGCTCCCTCCGGGGCGATCACAATCCCGAACGCAACTCCCCGGTCTTCGATTGGCACCAGCTCACTGGGCAAAAATTTGAAAATGACGAACGCTGCCGCCAGCAGAACGATTCCGCCAGTGACCATGAGAATTCGATGGCGCAATGCTAACCTCAACGAATGATCATAAACGAGATTCAATTTTTCAAAGAAGGCGTCGAACGAGCGTGAAGCCCACCCTTTGCCGACGCCATGCAGCGGCCGGAGAATCTGCGATGACAACATGGGGGTCAATGTAAGCGCAACGAACCCGGAAATCAGCACCGCGACAGCAACCGCAACTCCGAACTCATTGAACAGCCTTCCCACGTTCCCGGTTAAAAATGCCAGCGGCACAAACACTGCCACCAGGGCGATGGTTGTTGATACAATCGCAAACCCGATTTCCTTGCTGCCGTCAATCGCCGCCTGCCAGCGGGATTTCCCCAATTCCATGTGGCGGTAAACATTTTCCAGCACCACAATTGCATCGTCGACCACCAGCCCGATAGCCAGGACAAATCCCAAAAGCGTGAGAATGTTTATGGTGAATCCGAAAAAATAGATCGCGGTCAGGGTACCGATGATCGATATCGGGATTGCCAGGGTGGGAATCACCGTGGCGCGGAAACTTTTCAGAAAAGCCAGCACTACCAGCACCACCAGGGCCAACGCAATGAGCAAGGTCTGCTGAACCTCCGAGATAGACTCCTGGATGAATTGAGAACTGTCAAAAGCGACAACAAGATCCACGCCATCCGGCAACAGTTTGGTTAATTCCGGGATTGCAGCATGAATTTCCCTTGCAACATCCACTGTATTCGATTTGGATTGCTTGACGATGCCGAGGCCAACCGCCGGTTCTCCATTCCAGCGGGCAACAGTGCGGTCGTTTTCCGCACCAACCTCCACATCGGCTACATCACGCAGCCGCACCATATCGTCACCCTTTTGCGATACGATAATTGCACCGAACTCTTCCGGTTTACTCAATTCGCCCCTGGTTCGAACAGAAAATTCGCGCTGGTTGCCCTCAACCCTTCCACCGGGGATTTCCGCATTTTCGTTTCGGATTGCAGCTTCTACTTCCGGTGCGGTGATTTTATAGGATGCCATTCGAAGCGGATCCAGCCAGACGCGCATGGCATAGCGTCGCTGACCGCCAATAAATACCGAACCCACCCCCGGAAGACGTTGGATTTTCTCTTTCATCACCCGCTCTGCGAAATCCGACAGTTCAAGCGTGGAGCGCGTTTTGCTGGACAGCGCCAGCCACACGATCGGCTGAGCGTTCGCATCCACCTTGGAGATAACCGGGTCGTCTATTTCCTGGGGCAGAGTTCCCCGGATTCGTGACACCCGGTCGCGGACATCGTTGGCGGCTTCGTTCACATCGCGGTTCAATTCGAACTCGATGGTAATTACCGAACCGCCCTCCCGGCTGGATGAGGTAATTGTTTTTATTCCTTCCAGCGTAGCGAACTGTTCTTCCAGCACATCGGTGATTTCGGTTTCCACGACACTGGAGCTGGCGCCCCGATAGAGTGTCGTAATCGAAATTATTGGCGGATCGATATCCGGGAATTCACGCACCGGCAGCCGCGTGAAAGAAATGATCCCAAAGAGTATGATCGTCAAGCTCATGACCGTTGCGAAAACGGGTCGTTGAATTGATATATGACTAATTTTCATTGTTTTTCCTCAGCCAAGGATTGGACTTTCTTTGCGGATAGCTGCCCCTGCAAACAGCCGGGAGCAGCAAATTATATAATAAGAAACGTGGTATTTTCAATTAGCCGCGGATTGGCGGGTGACTATCGGCATCACCCTGGCTCCATCAAACAGCTTTTGATGACCGGCCCGCACAACCGTCGATCCCGGGGCAAGCCCATTCACAATTTCCACCACATCGGCCAATTGTGTTCCAAGCGTAACAGCGACCTGCGAAACGGTGCTGTCCTTTTTCACCACATATACAAAAGATTGATTTCCGCTGGCAAACACGGCTTCGTTGGGAATGGTTATGGCTTTTGCCCGTTCGCTCAGAACAGTGGAGATATTCGCAGACATTCCGGGAAGAAATGCCAGCCCGGGATTAGGCACCCGTGCAACCACCTGGCCGTTGCGGGTTGCGGGATCCACAACCGGTTCAACACCAATGATCCTTCCTTTCACCTGCTGATCGGCATGGGCCGGCGTAGAGACCATGACCTCCGCGCCACGCTTTAATTGCGCAAGATAGATCTCCGGCGCCGAGAAACTGACCCGAATATTATCCAGGTTGGCAATCCGGGCAATTTCCTGACCGGTTCTCAGGAAGGTGCCCACACTGACATGGCGCATGCCAATTTGGCCATCGAAAGGAGACACGATGCGGGTCTTGGCAAAGCGCGCCTTTGCCAGCGCCAGGTTCGCTTCCGCCACCTTCATATCCGCCGCGGCA
The DNA here is from genome assembly GCA_964624795.1 of uncultured Calditrichaceae bacterium. GTDB lineage: Bacteria > Calditrichota > Calditrichia > RBG-13-44-9 > RBG-13-44-9 > CAZUZS01. The sequence continues at coordinate 31,959 of CAZUZS010000034.1, read as the reverse complement.
TTATCCAAATCCTGTGGAGTTCCAGCTTTCTGATCGACGATTGCCTTGATTCTATCGTATGTTGCCCTACTCTGATCGCGGAGCGCGGCGGCCCGGGCAACTTCCGCCGCAAGCTGCGAATCGTCCAGTTTGGCGATAAGCTGGCCGGCTTTTATGTGCATGCCTTCCTCAAACGGAAGGCTCATGACGGTCGCATCGATCTCGGAAACAATTGTAACCGCCTCATTTGCTTCGAATGTGCCAACCGTCTCGAAGCGATCGGCAACCTCTTGCGCATTGGCTTCTGCAACTTCCACCGGCATCGGAGGGCGGGAGAACGCGCTTTTGCCCGCTCCCTGTTCGGAACAACCTTGCGTCATCAAAATCAGTCCGGCGAAAATCAACATGAAAAATGCCAGACCGACTTCAAACGCAAATTTATATGCATTTCCTTTAATCTTCATAAAGATAACTCCTTCAATTAATTTCTTCTGCTGAATTTTCGTCCGAGGTCAGTTGCCGAAGTGTGGCGGCTGCTTTCGCCGTTAAAACCAGCGCCTGCGAGTAGCGGCGCTGCGTGATTGCAAAATCTTCCCCAAGACGAACCAGCTCAAATGCCGTTATCTGGCCGTTGTGAAACTCGACCAGACCAATTCGCACCTGCTCCTGTGCTGCTTCAACACCTTCTCGTGCCGCTTTCAGGCGAGCCCTTCCATGCGACAGCACGCGGTAAATGTCCCGTATTTGTTCCTCTAGTTGCCGTGAGGCCTCAATATATTTTTGTTGCGCTACCGATTCTAGAGCGTTCAGCCTGTCTTTCTCTCCCAACCCGCTGCGGAACCCGATGGGAATACTAATTTCCACACCAACGCTCCAGCTTGGAAAATCGCGTCGGCTCACCTGTCCCAGTGCGTCATTTAAATTGCCCGTCCGGCCCGGCGGAATACTCAGTGTGTCGCCGCCAAAAATAACCTGCTGCGCGACGCCGCCCAAACCGCTGCCCCCGATGGATCCAATTGCGTCAACACTGGGAAGCGCTTCCCATTTAGCTGCATTGGCCAGCACGCGGATCGCGTCCACATCCTTTTGCGCTGCGCGCAGATCCAGATTGCTGCTGCGAGCGTTCTCGACTAATTTATCCAAAGGTGCAATTGCAAAATCGCCTGGCGGAACATCCACCGGAATGAAACGGACTGCACCGCTTTCCGGCCGGACACCGATCAGCGACGCCAGTTGGTCTGAGAGGCGGTCTAACTGCTCGTCCATTTGAAGGAGCACAAGTTCCTGCTCGGCCAAAAATGTTCGGGCGCTTGCCACCTGGTTCGGGCCCACGAGTCCGGTTTGCGCCCGAAGCTCAGCCTCTTTCAGAAAGACCTTTGCTCGATTCCGGGTCAGCGTCTGAACCGCGTAATCGCGTACGGCTGCGTAGAGGTCCCAGTAGTTCCTTTCCACTTCCGCCCTGGTTGCCAGTACCTGCTGGTTGTATCTTGCCTGCTCCGCTTCAAGTTGGCGGTCGGCGCTGGCAAGCCGCTTCCGCGCACTTGCGGCAAATCCGCCCAATAGCGGCTGACGAAGGCTGAGCGATCCAAATGCATCGTACTCCGGATTCAGGAATGCAAACAGGCTGTTGGTTTTCAGCCGCACCGTATTTACCGATAATTCCAGCTCCGTCCCTATTGGCAGATTCATTCGCAGGCCGGTGCTGGAAGTAGTCTGTTTGGTAATCAGCGTGGGGCTGCCGGCAAAAAATGATGCAGTGGGCTCTTCCTGGTCCAGATAATTTAAATTGAAGAAGAACTCAGGATCGAAAAAGCCCCGCTCATGCCGTGCGGCACCACGGGCTGCCGAATAAGCAGCCTTAGCCATCCCGACGGATGTGGCATTCCGGGAACCACTTTCAATTGCCTGTTGAAGCGTCAATGGTGTGCCTTCGATTTTATGGAGAATTTCAACCAGTGCACTGTCAGGATTGGGTTGTGTCTGCGCGCCTGTGAACTGCGTTGAACAAAAAACCGAAAGGAATATCCAAAAAACAACCGCATCGCTGTAACCTATTCGCATAAAATGCACCTCTGTTTTGGTAGGTCAGATCGTCCTTTAACACAAAGATTGAACTTCGGTTCCCGAGACGCAATCTCAATAAGCGGCGGCACCGGACTATTTGCTTGAGAATCTGTTACCTCGTGGGAGAATAATAACAGAATAGAAGAAGCCCGGAAGTACCAAACAAAATTGCCGGGGACGATTGAGTGGATGGTAAAGAAGATTCGGGAAAGATATTCTAAAATCAGAGAAGTCTTATGAAGGCAGATTTGTTATGGGAAAAAGATGGTGGCGGCGCTCAGATCAATGATCCGGAGAAATTGCCGCATCACGATTGACCGGTCTTCAGAGATTCGAAAGCCAGATTTTTTCAATCTCTTTCCAGATGGTTCCAAAAATCCGGCCGGGTTCGTCCTCTCCCTCGATGCGAAGGAAACGAGCCGGTTCTTCTTTACACAATTCCAGAAACCCATTCCGGATTTTGGCAAAGAAATTTAATCCGCCGCTTTCCAGGCGGTCCGGGGAATGCCCGGCTGCTATCTGGCGTTTCCGGGCCTCCTCCGGGGAAATGTCTATGAAAAATACGCGAAATGGTTTTAATCCGGACGTGGCAAATTGGTTGAGCGTCCGGACAACATTCAAATTGAGCCCTCTGCCGTAGCCCTGGTATGCGGTAGTCGAATCGTAATAACGGTCGGCAATCACGTAATTTCCTTCCCGGAGCAGCGGCGCTATTTTTTGGTGAACCAGTTGCGATCGGGCAGCTTCGTAGAGCAGGATCTCGGTTTTATCAATCATTTCAGAATGAACCGGGCTTAGCAGGATATCCCTGATTTTTTCCGAAATTGGGGTACCCCCCGGTTCGCGCACGATTACCGGTTTTACGTCATATTCCCCAAGCCTGTCTAACAACAGCTTTATTTGCGTGGTTTTCCCCGAAAAATCAATTCCCTCGAATGAGATGAATTTCTGAAATGTTTCCATAACAAACTGTTCTCAACCATTAAGATTGGTTTTAAACGGATTCCCTGTGAATATCCATAGATCGCGTTAAATTTTGAGAATTTTCCACTTCTTGCCTTTGAACCGATAATAATTAAAGGTGAAGCGGACGCTTTCGTCGGCGGCCTGAATGAGCCACAGCCCCGCCAATCCAAAATTTAACACAAATGCTGAGATATACGCGCCAACTGTCTCAAAAACCAGGACGCTGGCGATTGCCAGCCACATTAGCCAAGCCAGGTCGGCTCCGCCCCGCAGGTTTCCGGAGAATACAATATTAACCGCTTTGGGCACCTGGACGATGGCAAGCGCAAGAATTACGCTGCTTCCATATATAATGACTTGCTGGTTCGAAGTAAATGCAGCCATTATGTATTTATGGAAAACCAGCAGCAGCAATGCCACAATAATTGCCGCGATCAACGCCACCCGGCCCGCCAGGCGGCCGGTATGCAGCGCCCGGAATTCCTCATCCGCACCAAGATTTTTGCCAACCAGCGTCATAGATGCCAGGCCAAATCCCTGGAACGCCATTGTCAGCACCGATTGTATGCGCAGGAATACCTGGTGAACAGCAAGCGGAATAATCCCCATTCGGGCTGCAAAAAAACTCAATATAAGCTGACCGACCGCCCATACTAACTGTTCAACGGTTGTGGGAATTCCCAGCCGGAACAAGCGTTTAAAGGTTTCAAAATTGGGAGTGGCATATTCTCTGAAAGAGAGGAACAAAACTGATTTTCGGCTTCGCAGATAATAAATCGTAAAACTGAAGCCGACCGAGTGGCCGATCCCAACCGCCAGCGCTGCGCCACGGGCCTCCAGGCGGGGGAAACCCATAATTCCGAAAACGAGAAACGGCAGCAGTGCAAGGTGAATCACATTGGTCAGGATATTCACCTTCATGGTAATCATGGTGTCGCCCGCCATTCGCATAATACCAAGAGCAATAAAATTGACGATAAAGATAGGCGCAAAATATGAGGCTGTTTTAAGCCACTGGGAGCCAAACTGGCGGGCAATTGGCTCATCCTCTCGAATGAGCAGCATAACCTGAGTGCCGCCAAAATACCATACCAAACCGATTATCACCGACATAAGAGTGCCGATCATCAGCGCCTGACCCAGCACATGGTTGGCGTTCCAGCTATCTTTTGCACCCAAGTAGCGCAGGATAATTATCGAAGACCCCATCACAAATGTCAACACAATGGCAAAAGTCAGTAACACAATCTGAAGCGAGATTCCGACGCCCGCCAAAGCAGCCGCGGAGATGTGCCCAATGAAGATGGCCTCCACAAGCCAGGTGATGGTTTGAGATGAAAGGTCAACTACCGCCGGCAGAGAGGTTTTGAGAATCTCTTTTAGCGGTGATTTATCGGATGACATCCATGGCCTGCAATGTTAAATTTGAAAAATATGGGTGCGCGGCTTTCGGGGTGCACTCTATTTCCTCCATGATAGAAATATTTTCTCCCGTTTCAAAGCGGAAACGGGAGAAAATATAAGAGTTCTTCTACACCCTAAAATTTTAGCGATAATATTCGTAGTAGTCGGCACCCAGGTGAGTGATCTGTTCTTCGCCCATCATATAGCGAAGCGTGTTTTTCAATTTCATCTGCTGAATGAATAGATCATGCTCCGGGTAGAGATCGGGAAGATGCATGGGGCTTTTAAAATAGAAAGAAAGCCATTCCTGGATACCTGAAAATTTGGCGCGCTTGGCGAGATCCATAAACAGGGCCAGGTCCAAGACAATGGGTGCTGCCAGAATGCTGTCCCTGCACAGAAAATCGATCTTAATTTGCATGGGGTAACCCAGCCAGCCAAAGATATCAACATTATCCCAACCCTCTTTGTTGTCGCCCCGCGGTGGATAATAGTTGATACGAACCTTATGATAAAAATCCTTATAAAGCTCGGGATAAACATCCGGCTGCAGGATGTGCTCCAGCACCGAGAGCTTGCTCTCCTCTTTGGTCTTGAATGATTCCGGATCGTCCAGAACCTCTCCATCCCGGTTACCCAGAATGTTTGTCGAAAACCAGCCGTTCAATCCAATGAGCCGTGCTTTCAAGCCGGGGGCAAGGATCGTTTTCATCAGCGTCTGACCAGTTTTAAAATCCTTACCGCAGATAGGAGTACTTGTCTCCTTCGCGAGTTCATACATGGCAGGAATATCGGTGCTTAAATTCGGCGCGCCGTTCGCATACGGGATTCCCAATTTTAGAGCGGCGTAGGCGTAAATCATACTGGGTGCTATCGCCGGGTGATTTTCTCTGAGGCCCTTTTCAAATGACTCGAGGCTCTGATGCACGGCTTCCGGTTTGAGGAAAATCTCTGTGCTCCCGCACCATACTGCTGCCAGGCGGTCCACCTTGTTTTCCTCCTGGAACTTCTGCATATCGTCCATCAGCATCTGCGCGTAGTCCCACTTGGTCTTCGCCGATTTAATATAGCGACCATCCAGCTTTTTGACATACTCTTTGCTGAAAACACCTTTCATTGGTTTTATTGCTTCAAGTTCGGGGCGAATCTGATCCAGCAGAGTTTTATCCAGAACACCGGCGTTGAGCGCCGACTGGTAAGCATCGTCCTCAAATATATCCCATCCGCCAAAAACGATGTCGTTTAATTCTGACAGCGGCACAAATTCCTTAATCATGGGGACCCGGCTCTCGGTGCGTTTTCCCAGGCGAATAGTGCCCATTTGAGTAAGAGAACCTATGGGTTTGGAAATGCCTTTGCGTATTGCAATAACGCCCGCCATAAAGGTAGTCGAAACCGCGCCCATTCCCGGTGTTAATATTCCCAGTCTTCCTTGTGCCGGAGCAATATCTACCTTTGGCAATGGTTCCATAATTTTCTCCTTCTGAATTTTAAAATTATTTTGATGCAAGAATCACTTAATTTAGAATATTTGCACAAACCACTTACTCATCTCTTCACCGCTCATAATGGAATGGCAATTTGAAGAATCGAAAGGAAGATTTTTATGCCTCGATGTTCTCCTGCTGTGCGGCCGCCTTCTTTTCTTTTTTCTCCAGCACCCAAACATGATACATTCTTTGAAATGCTGTAAAATTGGCGAGGATCGCGATCATCCAGATTACCACTTCCAAAGCAAAGGGGTGAATCAGAGAAGCAAAGCCAACATACACAATTCGTTCCGGGCGCTGCATGATGCCCACCTTACAATCGTAGCCCAAACCTTCTGCACGAGCGCGAACATAACTTACCATCATCGAACCGCCGAGTGCCAGAAATATCATGATGCTGGTCAAGGGATGATCACTCTCAACGAAGAATATTGCCGTTCCCAAAAACATAAAAACCTCGGAATAGCGATCCAGGCTGGAATCCAAAAGTGCACCGAATTTTGAAGAAAGGCCGGTTTTTCGAGCTACCTTTCCATCGATAATGTCTGACAATCCGCCCAAAAGAATAAAGAGACCGCCCAACCGAATGTCGTGTTTGGCATAAAAAATGGCGCCGATGAAAGAGATAAACAAACCCAGGATGGTGAAGTGATTGGGGTGAACATTAAAGCGAACAATGAGCTCGATGAAGGGATCGATAATATTGATGAACCAGCGCTGTATGGACTGGGGTAGTACCGAAAATTCTTTTTTATCCATGTGTCAATTTTCGTCCTTTACATAAAGGTTAGGCTGATATTTTAACCCGGCTACCAGAAGCACAATTTCGCCTTTCAACTTCCGTGAGCCTAATTCAACTAAAACATCCTGCGCATGGCCCCGAATAAATTCCTCAAATTTTTTGGTAACCTCACGGGCGAGCACAATATAACGATTTCCCAATTTTTTTACAATATCTTCTACAGTTTTTTGAATCCGGACCGCTGATTCGTAAATAATAATAGTTCCCGGCTCGTTCGACAGGAATTCCAGACGGGTTTGTCTCCCTTTCTTGCGAGGCAAAAATCCCTCGAACACAAAACGGTCTGTTGGAAAGCCGGAAGCAACCAGCGCCGCGAGAATAGCAGACGGGCCCGGAATGGGGTGAACATCGATTTCGTTCTTTATTGCCGCTACTACCAGCTTATGCCCCGGATCGGAAATGAGCGGCGTGCCAGCCTCCGAAATCAGCGCAATACTATCACCTGTCTTGAGTCGATCCAAAACCTGCGGTATCCGTTTGTCCTCATTATATGAATAATAGCTGGAGATATTCTTGGAGAATCCCAGATGGTTGAGAAGTCGCTGCGCGGTTCGCGTATCTTCTGCTAAAATTAAATCGGCTTCCCTCAGAATGCGAATAGCCCTCAAGGTTATATCTTCCAGGTTGCCAATGGGGGTACTAACCAGGTAAAGTTTCCCAGGCTCAGTTTGGTGATTCGTTATATCAGTCCCCTTTACGATTTATTCGTCTGTTATAGTCAATTGATTAAATCTCCCTGATTTTGGCTAAATTAGGATGATCTGTTCATGATGTCAATCTGTTTTAAGCACCTTGCCCAGGTCTTAACAAATTAGGTGAATTTGGCATCAGCTATTTTTTTATATTAATAAGTCAATTGAGAGATGGAGTCCGAAATCCTTTTCAATAGCAAAACACCTGCACTTCTCTGATTGTGAAAATCCTTCGGGAATAATGTGAGATAATTTTTTTTGCACATACTTCCCACATATCGATATATACTGCAAATATTGCCGTATTATTATAAAAAATTCATCATATTTGCTTGACTTCCCGGTGTCGTGGTAATAAGTTTGACGAAATATAAAGCCGGCTTGAGTCATCGACAATTACTTAAGCAAAATCGGCGCTTCGTTATATGCTTCGTCTTGTATGGCCTTAAACTTTCAGAAGTAAATTCTAAACCAATAATAAAAGGAGGCGGTCATGTATTATAAATTGTTGCTGGCAGTTTCTATTATGTTATTGCTCTCGCTTTCGGCGTTTCCTCAAGAAGCCGAAGTGGGGAAAGACAAGATGTCGACCGAGCCAATGGAGATGATGCCCCCGCAGCCCCTTAATAATGCCATGCTGAACTGGCTTGTCGGGGAATGGGAAGGAACCACCGAGACCAACATGGGGAAATCGGAAGATTGGATGAAAATAGAAAAAGGATTGGACGGGCAGTTCCTCCTGATGCATTACAAGGGGAAAAACACGGAGGTGAAAGACGAGGCCATGAAATCCATGAAGGAGCAGATGCACATGACTGACGAGCAGATTAATGAAATGATGCAGAAACCATACATGGGAATGGGCGTCATCACCCTGAATCCGAAGAGCGGCGAGCTCATGGGCTACTGGTTCGATTCCTACCGTGATGTTTCCAAAGGCACCGGGACAGTAGAGGCTGCCAAGAGCATGATGACCTGGACCAGTCCGGCAATGGGTACTATGAGCCGGACGACAGAGAAATTGGGACCGGACAAGATGAAGATTACAATAAAAGGGAAAGATACCTCAGGAATAGAATTCGAAGGCACTTCTATGATGACCCGCAAGAAATAAAGTACCTGGAAAAGGCCGGCACGACGCCGGCCTTTTCTTTGATATTTCCCACCCTTCCAAAAGCAATTTCCTCGAAACCGGATTAAAAATATTTGCCCTGGAACACGATCCCGGGCCACCGGATGGAGGTATATTGGTAGCCACGTTTAGTGTTGCGAATGGGGGCAGAACTTTACCTGGTGCACAATTGGAAAAGGGGGAAATAAGGATTGACCATCATTCTCATATTTAAAGTTGCAGTCCTAAGATCTTTTCGGGACCAACAACATACCTTGCCAATCCCCTTACATTTCCAGTGGGTGGTGCCGGTTTTAGGAATAATAGGCACATTCAAATTGCAGAAAATCTCACCCCAAAAGAGGTAAGTCACGGTTATCATGATCAATCTTGAAATTTGTTGTCCTTACTTCTTGGAGTAGATATATTCTTTGCGTCAAAGAAACTTTTTAATAGAATTTGCTTTTATATGTTTATATCGTCAAGAATCGGAGGATTTATATGTTTCGCAAAAATGGCTGGCCGCAATTAGCTGTCTTAACTTTGCTGATTTTCGCTTCAGTTTGGTTTCTAAATAATAGTTTCGCTGGTAACGAGCAGCTTTATTTCAAAACAGATAAGGGATTGTTCTACCTGAAGCAGGTTTACGAAACCATTTCACGCAATTATGTGGATGAGGTCGATCCGGAAGGATTAAGCAAATCGGCTATCGATGGGATCGTGAAGGAATTAGATCCCTACACAGTGTTTTTTGAACAAAAGGGCAGCGAACGCCTGGAGATAATAACAAAAGGCAAATACGGCGGGCTGGGAATGGAGATAGGCAAACGTGAGGGCGACATTACGGTTATTTCGCCAATTGACAACACGCCCGCACAGAAAGCCGGGATTCGCGCCGGCGATATCATCCTAAAGATAGATGGTGAATCGACCGATGAGATGAGCCTGGATGATGCCTCAGGAAAGCTGCGGGGAACTGTCGGGACCAGCGTAACCCTGGAGATCAAACGCCCCGGCATGGACGAACCGATCAGCCTAAAGCTCACCCGCGAGGAAATTATTCTCAAGGATGTCTCTTATGCCGATTTTGTCAGTCCCGGTACAGCATTTTTCCGGTTGACGAGTTTTTCAGATAAAGCAGGTTCTGAGTTAAAAGAAGCTGTCCGCGACCTTCAAAAGCGTGGAACGATTGAAAGGGTCATTCTGGACCTGCGCGGCAATCCCGGCGGTCTTTTGGCTTCTGCTGTGGAAGTCGCAAATATTTTTATTCCCAAAGGCGAGATGATCGTTCAAACCCGCGGTTTTCACGAACGCGAAGTTAAATTTACAACTACCGAAAATCCCATGCTCCCCGATGTTCCTTTGGTAGTGCTGGTGGATGGCGGAAGTGCCAGCGCTTCGGAAATTGTCGCAGGAGCAATTCAGGATCTCGACCGCGGCGTGATTATCGGTTCCCCCACATTCGGGAAAGGCCTTGTTCAGCAGGTGTACCCGGTTGATAAAATTGATGACGCCTATTTAAAGATCACCACCGCCAAATACTATGTTCCGTCCGGGCGATGCATTCAAAAGGAGGATTATAAAAAGAATCGCGATGTATTTGTCGACATGAGCGACAGCACTGATTATAATAATCATAAAAACTACTATACCAAGAATGGCCGGATTGTTCACGGCGGCGGCGGTATCAAGCCGGATGTGGAAGTTGAAGCCGAAAAAATGGATCAATATTTACTGACGCTGTGGGCCAAAGGTTATTTCTTCGGATTTACGATTGACTATTTGTCGCAGCATCCCGAGTTGGAATCCAATGATGGATTTGCGGTGACAGATCAGATTATGAGCCAATTCCGGGAATATCTGAAAAACAAGAATCTCGATTTTGAAATCGAGGGAGAATCCGAATTAAAGGATTTCCTCCAAACCGCCAAAGAACAGCAGTACAGTGCGGACGTATCCGATCTGGTCACGGTTGCCATTCAGAAACTGGACAAAGAAAAGTTGCAGGAATTCGATCGAAACAGTGAAAAAATTCGGGAATCTTTGGACGCTGAATTTTCTGAAAAGCTTGGCGGCCCTTCTGCCCGAATAGCCGCAACTTTGCGCTACGACAAAGATCTGAAGACCGCTTTGCAGACACTTCAGGCACAGCAGGAGTACAAAAAGATATTGGCGATAAAAAACTAAATTTGGGGGTAATTTTTCTTTTAAACGGCGGGGGATTCGGAAATCGAATCCCCCGTTTTATTTTTGGTTGTTCTGCATTAAGCAGGGAAAGCGCGGATAAGTGAAATCGTAAAGATGCTCCCACCACCGCGGGTGGTGCTGAAACTGATCTCTCCCTGGTGTTGATCCACGATATGCTTGACAATGGTAAGCCCCAGCCCGATCCCAAAATTCTTTTTGCTGGATACAAATGGTGTAAACAGGTTTTCCTGAATGTCTGCCGGTATCCCCGCTCCGTTATCTTCGACCTCAAAAATCACTTTGCGGTCCGTGACCTTTGCCCGCAATTCAATGGTTGGTTTTACGCCCCCTTCAGACACTTTTAACGCCTCGAGCGAATTTCTCAGCAGGTTCAACAATGCCCGTTGAAAATAATAGCGGTCGATCCGGATATATGCTTCCCCATCATCAAGATAAAACCAGACTTCGATATCCGAATTCGTAAGAAAATTCCTAAACCGCGTCTGAACGAGATGCCAGAAATCGGATAACAAGATTAGTTCCGGGTTGAGCGTAACCGAACCCTTGCTGAAATCGAGCAATTCCTGGATCATTTCCAGAAAACGTTCCACCTCGCTTTTAATCATGGAAGCCAGCTCCAGGCGCTCATCAGTCTCCAGTTCCATGTGCGCCATGGTTTCTGCCGCAGAACGGATAATGTCCAGTGGCTGCTTCAGGTCGTGAATTATCATTCCGGCCATTTTACCAATAATCGAAAGTCTTTCCATCTCCACAAGTTTACCCTGCGCCGCCTTCAGTTTGCGGAGGACATCTTGTAGAGATTTGTTTCTGCTATCCAATTGCTTGTTTTTTTCGGCAAGCTTCGCAGTCAGCGCTAAGCGATCCATCATCGCCTGATAATACTCCAGCGCATTCCTGACTGCGATCTTCAGATCGTGGGGTTCCCACGGTTTGGTAATGTAGCGGTAAACCTCGCCTCGATTGATGGCATTGATCAGGTAGTCGATATCGGTATAGGCGCTGAGTACAATTCGAATGGGGTACGGCGAAATTTCTTTTATTTTTTCCAGCAGCTCGACGCCGGTCATTTCGGGCATTCGCTGGTCAGCAATAATCAGGTGAATATCGTTTGTTTTGAAGATCTCCAGGGCTTCGAGAGGAGAGGTCGTGGCAAATATGCGGTAATCCCCGTGAAAGCTCCGCTGAAGCGATTCCAGGTTGATTCTTTCGTCGTCGACAACCAGAATATTATATGGATATTTTGTTTTCACGGCAAAAATTTATGGTCGCAAGGCGGGTGAATCAAGGTAATTATGACTGCTGAAAACACCCGGGCAGCAGGGAAAACCGGAGGATTTTTAAAGACGAATCGGTGAATGATTACGGCTTGAGCCGGTATTGAATTTGGTAATGAAAATGCTGATGAAAAGCGGTCATAAAAGCACCCTTATCAGGCAGTGGTCATCAACCGCTTTTCTTTTTGCCGGTGGAAAAGAAAAAGTACCAGACGACCCAGGCCGCCAGCAAGATTCCGCTAATTGTTACAATGATTTGTCTACTATCCACTCAAAATCCTCCCAGATTACGTTCAATCGGGCCTTTTAAAATTTATTTCGAAACCGATGGTTTGAATCGCCGCAGGCGAAGCGCGTTGGAAACCACCGTAACGCTGCTGGCTGCCATTGCCGCCGATGCGATAATGGGACTGAGCAGAATTCCGAATACCGGGTACAATACCCCGGCGGCAACAGGAATTCCCAGGCTGTTATAAAAGAACGATCCCAACAGGTTTTGCTTGATATTCCGCATAGTGGCATGACTCAATCGGATGGCTTCCGGCACGCTCGACAGTTTTCCCTGGATGAGCGTAATGTCGCTTGCTTCCATGGCGATGTCCGTTCCGGTGCCGATTGCAATGCCCACATCCGCCTGCGCCAGTGCCGGGGCATCATTGATTCCATCGCCGACCATCCCGACAATGTGTCCTTGCGACTGCAATTTTTTCACATATTCCGATTTTTGTTCCGGCAATACCTCGGCATAAACTTCGTCCACGCCGACCTGCCTGGCTATGGCTTCCGCTGTTTGCCGGTGATCTCCGGTAATCATAAACACTTTTAGTCCCTCATGTTTGAGGCTCGCAACAGCATCGGCAGAGTCCGGTTTGATGGGGTCCGCTATCGCGATGATACCGCTCAATTTTCCGTCAACTGCAACAAACACCGGCGTCTTTCCGGCGATCGCCAGTTCTTCAATTTTCGCCGGCAGTCCATCCGTGGCAACCTCATATTGCCGAATTAGTTTTTGATTTCCCAGCAATATTGCATGTCCGTCCATCGTGCCCGAAACTCCTTTTCCGGGAATTGCCTCGAAACCGTCAGCGTTGCCCAACTGCAATCCGCCTTCTTTGGCGCGCTTTACAATTGCCTCGCCCAAAGGATGCTCCGATCCCTTCTCCAGCGTTGCCGACACTCGCAGCAGTTCCGCCTCGTTCATTCCATTCAGAGGAATTATATCGGTGACTTGCGGCTCCCCGATGCTAACCGTGCCGGTCTTGTCTAATACAATCGCGGTGAGTTTGTGAGCTGTTTCGAGTGCTTCGGCATTTTTAATCAAAATCCCAAGCTCTGCACCCTTGCCGGTCCCCACCATAATTGAAGTTGGCGTGGCCAATCCCAGCGCGCATGGGCAGGCGATAATCAACACCGTGACGAAAGTGATCAGCGCGAATATCAGGTGTGGAGCCGGGCCAAAATCGTACCAGGTGACAAATGTTAAAATAGCAATCACCATCACGATTGGGACAAAATAGCCGGCGATGACATCGGCAAGCCTCTGGATTGGGGCCTTGCTTCCCTGCGCGTCCTGCACCAGCTTCACGATCTGCGCCAGCATTGTATTTTTGCCGACCCGGGTCGCGTAAAATTTAAAACTTCCGGTTTTGTTCAAGGTTGCCCCAATAACCTCGTCTCCGGCGGATTTCTCGGCAGGCATCGATTCGCCGGTAATCATGGATTCATCCACCGCAGAGCGGCCCTCCTGAATAATGCCATCCACCGGGATCTTTTCCCCCGGCCTTACCAGGATCAAATCGCCCAACTGCACATCTTTTATCGGAACGTCGGCTTCTTCATCATTGCGAATCACGCGGGCGGTCTTGGGCTGCAAACCGATGAGCCGACGGATGGCGTCAGAAGTTTTACCCTTTGCTCGGGCTTCCAACAGACGGCCCATCAGGATCAGCGAGATAATTACCGCGGCGGTGTCAAAATATATGTGTCTCAATCCTGCGGGAAAAAGAAACGGAAGAAAAGTGGCAGCGGTAGAGTAAAGATATGCCGAACCGGTGCCGACCGCAATCAGGGTGTTCATATCCGCCGCATGATGCCTGAACGATTTCCAGGCACCGGAAAAAAAATGTGCACCGGAATACGCCAGCACCGGCGTCGTCAACACAAACAGAAGTATCCACCGCAATTGATGCGGCAGAGCATCGAGAAACGGCAGCATATCAGTCAGGGAAATCAGCAGCACCGGCACAGCAAACAGGAGCGAGACGATGAACTTCCGTTTTAATGTCTTATAAGCCGCTTCACGCTGTTCCTTTTCCACGTCCTCCAGCCGCTCCTCTTCCAGTGGGGTAGCCCGGTAGCCGATGTCCGCCACCGCTTTCTGCATCTCCTCAATATTGACCATCTGCGGAATGTAAGCCACATTTGCTTCTTCCAGCCCAAGATTGACGTTAGCCTCCACCACGCCCGGCATCGATTTCAACGCCTTTTCCACCCGGCTTACGCACGAGGCACAGCTCATGCCGCGGATCCCCAGGCGGGTATGTAGCTCGCTTACGCCGTATCCCGCAGACTTTACCGCCTCCACCAGGTCCGTCGATGTCGCTGCTCCGGCATCAAATTCCACCGAAGCCTTGTGATTGGCATAATTCACCGTTGCGATTTTGACGCCGGGAACGTCCTTCAGGGCTTTCTCAACCGTGATTGCGCACGAGGCACAGCTCATGCCTTCGACAGGGAGCTCGATCCGGGCGCCGTTCGCCGCATCTTTCTTTTCCCCATCATTCCCGATATTTATTTGAATTTGATCTGTCTTTTCCATTTCTTGAATTCCAAAAAAAATTACTGTTTCTCTAAACTAACACATTTGACTGTCCATTAGTTCGATCCGGTTTACGAATTTTCGGTTCTTTCCGTTTGTTCGATTTTCTTAATTCTCAGATTTATCAATTCCCAATCCTTCAAACCAGCCTTCATCTTACGCAACAACTCAATCATCGTGCCAAAATTTGCAAACCGCTATTTTATTACTCAAGCCAATTGGAAATCTCATCTTTCTGTAGAATATTCTAAATCTTCTCCATTTTATTGGCTTTCTGCCCAGCCAAAATTTGATGTGAGAGTTTAAAAAGAAGTTACCGAAAATTGAATTTTGAGGGGAAACCCGCTGCTGCTTAATCAAAGGCCAAAAGAAAACCGGATTGCCCCAAAATGCGGACAATCCGGTTTGCAATTCACGGAATAAAATGTTTATTCAACTGTCACGCTTTTTGCCAGGTTGCGGGGTTGATCCACGTCGCAGCCACGGAGCAGTGCAATGTGATAAGCTAACAACTGCAGTGGAATAATGGAAACGATGGGCTGCAAGAGGTTCAACGTCATGGGAATCGGGATGGTGTAATCCACCAGGTTATCCAGATTATGGTCGCCTTCCGAAACCACCGCGATTACCCTGCCGCGTCGCGCCTTTACTTCTTCGATATTGCTGACAATTTTTTCATAGGTGCTGTCTTGCGTGGCAATTACTACCACCGGCATGTCTTCATCAATAAGCGCGATGGGGCCGTGTTTCATCTCTGCTGCGGGGTAACCCTCGGCGTGAATATAAGAAATTTCCTTCAGCTTCAGGGCACCTTCCAAAGCGACCGGGTAATTGTAGCCGCGCCCCAGGTAAAGGAAATTTCGCTTGTCCTGGAATTCGGCTGCGATCTCCTTCACGACCGAATCGGTTTTCAGTGCCTGCTCCACCTTTCCCGGCAGCGCTTTCATCTCTTTCACGATTTGGCGGCCTTCTTCCGCCGACATGGTTTTTGTCCTGGCAATCATAACTGTAAGCAGGGTCAGCGCCGTTACCTGCGATGTGAAGGCCTTGGTAGAAGCGACCCCGATTTCGGGACCGGCGTGAATGTAAGTTCCGCCGTGTGTTTCGCGGGCGATGGATGACCCGACGACATTTACCAGCCCCATGACGGTAGTACCTTTCCTTTTCGCTTCGCGAAGCGCCGCAAGCGTGTCGGCGGTTTCCCCGGATTGACTAATCACAACCACCAGGTTATCATCCTCAATAATGGGATCGCGATAGCGAAATTCCGACGCGTATTCCACTTCTACCGGGATGCGGCAGTACTCCTCGAGCATATACTCACCGATGAGACCGGCATGATAGCTGGTGCCGCACGCAGTGATAAATATTTTTCGTGCCCGAAGCACATTATGCAGGATGGGTGTGAGGCCGCCCAATTTGGCCACACCTTCCTCTTCAATCAATCGCCCGCGCATGGCATCGGCCACGGTATTGGGCTGTTCATAAATTTCTTTCAGCATGAAATGCTGATAACCGGCTTTTTCAATTCTCTCCAGATCAAAATTGATCTTTTCGATCTTCTTCCGGATAAGCTGATTTTCGATGGTCTTGGTTACAAAACCATCGCGGCCGATAACGGCAATTTCTCCATCTTCCAGGTAGAAAACATTCCGGGTGTGGGAAATAATTGCGGCTGCATCCGACCCAAGGAAATACTCGCCTTCCCCGATGCCCACCACCAGCGGGCTTCCGTTGCGTGCGCAAAACAGCTTGTCCGGTTCATACTTTGTGATCAGTGCCAGGCCGTAAGTTCCCTCGACCTCATTTAGCGCGAGCCGGAATGACTCCTCAAAAGAAGTCCCGTTTTGATAAAATTCCTCGATGAGGTGAACCAGAATTTCGGTATCCGTTTCGGTGCGGATTTTATGCCCCTTTTCAATGAGCATTTGTTTAAGTGTATTGTAGTTTTCGATAATTCCGTTGTGGACCAGCACAATATTGCCGGTGCAGTCCGAATGCGGATGGGCATTAACCTGGGTTGGCTCTCCGTGTGTAGCCCACCGGGTATGTGCAATGCCCAGATTTCCCGGTATTTTCGATCCGTTGAGCTCGCCTTCCAGCACGTTGATCTTTCCGACTTGCTTGGTCACGTTTATCTTGTTATCCCAAAGAATGGCAATTCCCGCCGAATCGTAGCCGCGGTACTCCAGCCGTTTCAGGCCGTTCATCAGAATTGGACGAGCTTCCCGGTTTCCGATATATCCGACTATTCCACACATAATTATCTCCTATTTTACTCCCATTCAATCGTTGCCGGGGGTTTGGAGCTGACGTCGTAAACCACCCGGTTTATTCCCTTCACTTCATTTATAATCCGATTTGAAATCCTTGCCAGAACCGGGGCGGGCATTTCGTACCAGTCGGCAGTCATTCCATCGGTGCTGGTCACCGCACGAAGCGCGATTACGTTCTCGTAAGTTCTTTCATCTCCCATAACACCAACCGACTGCACCGGAAGCAGTACGGCAAACGCCTGCCAAATTTCATTGTAAAGTCCGGCACTTTTTAACTCCCGGATGAAAATGTTATCGGCATTTCTCAGAATTTCTAAACGCTCCCCGGTGATTTCTCCGATAATGCGAACCGCCAGCCCAGGCCCCGGAAACGGATGGCGGCCGATGATTTCTTCCGGCAGCCCCAACTCCCTTCCCACTCCGCGAACTTCGTCTTTGAACAGCTCACGCAGCGGTTCGATCAGCTTAAAATTCATTTTTTCCGGCAAACCGCCCACATTGTGGTGCGATTTTATTGTCGCCGAAGGGCCTTTGAAACTTACGCTTTCGATAACATCGGGGTAGAGCGTGCCCTGCGCCAGAAATTCAAACTTTCCAATTTTGCGGGTTTCCTGTTCAAAGATTTCGATAAATGTTTCTCCGATAATCTTTCGTTTTTGTTCCGGGTCAGAAACGCCGCGCAATTTAGAGAGGAATACCGGGGCAGCGGTGATGGAAATCAAATTAAGGCGAAAGTGTTCCCGAAAGAGGGCCTCCACTTCTTTGGCTTCATCAAGGCGCAGCAACCCGGTATCGATGAACATGCAGGTCAACTGTTCACCAATCGCACGGTGAAGGAGCACTGCCGCTACGCTGGAATCCACTCCACCGCTCAAACCTAGTAAAACCCTTTTCCCGCCTACCTTATCTCTTATCCGATCGATCTCGGATTCGATAAATGATTCAACTGACCAATCTGCCCGAAATCCGCACACCTCAAACAAAAAATTTGAGAGAATTTTTTTGCCTTGCTCGGTATGATGAACTTCGGGGTGGAATTGCAGGCCGTAAATCTTTTGCTGCGCATTACCAATGGCAGCAATGGGAGAATTTGCGGTATGGGCAATGCTGCTGAAGCCTTCCGGCAATTTTGTGAGATGATCGCCGTGGCTCATCCACACTCTGGTGGGAGACCGCAGATCTTTGAACAGCGGTTCGTTCGGTTGAAAAGAGAGATCGGCCCTTCCGTACTCGCGCCGGGCGGCGCGGTCTACTTCGCCCCCATTCAGGTAAGCGATAAGCTGCAACCCATAACAGATTCCCAGTACCGGCAGATCCAAATTAAAAATCTTACTGTCACAATGCGGCGCATTTTCGGCATAAACCGATGCTGGCCCGCCGGAAAGGATAATCGCTTTAACCCCGGGATCGGTACGGATTTTTTCCAAAGGATAATTGAACGGCTGGATTTCAGCATAAACCGAAAGCTCACGAATCTTTCGTGCAATCAGTTGGGTGTACTGCGAACCAAAATCAAGTATCAGAACTTTGTCCATCAGGTATTCCGATATTCCACTGTTTTAGATTATCAAATGATTTGTAATCGGTTAAATCAAATTGTAGCGGGGTGATGGCAATGTAACTGTCTGTGATCGCCACGTCATCGACATCCCCGTCACTGTCCAACATCATTTTTTTGCCGGAGAGCCAGTAGTAGCTGCGATTCATTGGATCCACTCTTTTTTCAAAGAACTCCTCATAACGGGCGCGGCCCTGCCGGGTAATCTTTACTCCCTTTATTTCCTCCGGTGGAAGCGACGGTATGTTCACATTCAGCAGCGTCCCGTTGGGAAGGCCCTCCCGCAGGACTTTTTCCGCCAGGTATTTCGCAAATTTCGCGGCAAAACTGAAATCTGTTTTGCGAAAGGTGGTGATTGAAAATGCGATGGAAGGAATCCCCATCAGCGTTCCCTCGGTTGCCGCCGAAACCGTGCCGGAATAGATCACATTGATCGCTGTGTTGGGTCCCTGGTTGATGCCGGATACCACCAGGTCCGGCTTCTGTTTGAGAATCGCCTTCACGCCAATCTTCACGCAATCGGCAGGAGTCCCATTTACGGCGTGACCAAAAAAGCCGCCATTTTTCTCATATTCCCAGACCCGAAGAGGATCGGCGATTGTAATGGCGTGGCCGGCAGCACTGCGCTCGGAATCGGGAGCAACCACCCGGGCATCGCCAATGGCGCTCATTGCCTGCTGCAATGCAAACAGACCGGGCGCATAAATACCATCATCATTTGTCACCAGAATCAAAGGTCGGGTGGTCATTTCTCCCTCATTTCAAATATTATATCCTGCTTCTTCGGCCCCTGACTGCCGGGGAGCAGGAAGTTCAACCACAATTAATGCCAACATCAGAATTTAAGCAGGTTGGAAAAATGCAAAGGAAATAGACAATTACTTCAGAATATCTCTACGCACCAATCAACTTTTGTCCGAGCCCGCTTGTTCTTCAACAGGGTCAATTACTTTCGGATTTTCCTTTCCGTTCCATAAAATATCAAGAATGCGGCCGACCGTATCGCGCATCTCAGAGCGGTGCACAATCATATCAATAAAACCGTGTTCCTTCACAAATTCCGCCCGCTGGAAGCCTTCCGGCAAATCCTGCCCGATGGTTTGTTTAATAACACGCTGCCCGGCAAATCCGATCAAGGCCCCCGGCTCGGCAATGTGAATATCTCCGAGCATAGCGAAGCTGGCGGTCGTTCCACCGGTGGTGGGATCGGTAAGAATACTGATATATGGAATACCGGCATCCGCCAACTGAGAAAGTTTGGCGCTGGTTTTTGCCATTTGCATTAACGAAAGCGCTGCCTCCATCATGCGCGCCCCGCCCGAGGAAGACACAATAATCACCGGCATCCGTTTTTCACGCGCCAAATCGATTGCGCGCGAAATCTTTTCACCAACCACCGAACCGACACTGCCCCCAATGAAGGTGAAGTCCATCACCGCCCCAACTACTTTGTGCCCTTTGACGGTCGCGAAACCGGTAACGACCGCATCTTTCAGGCCGGTCTTTTTTTGAGCGTCCTTCAATCGATCCGAATATTTCTTTTTATCTTTGAAATTGAGCGGATCACCGGGCGAAATGTTTTGATTGAATTCTTCAAAGCTGTTTTCATCGAACAGGTAGGTGATGTAGTCCCTGGAGGTTACCCGGAAATGATAATCGCATTTGGGACAAACATACATCCGGGCCTGCAACTGGCTGCGATAGATGATCTCACCACACTTTTCGCATTTGATCCACAATCCATCCGGCAGCACTTTTTTCTCTACGGTTGAAATGCCTTTTTTCTTTTTGAACCAGTCCATACACCACCTCTTAAAATTTCAGGAAAATAGTCATTAAAACAGGAAATTTCAAAAACTTTGTCGATTGTTTGAGATTGCACCACTCAAGTTTCAAGTTGAATAGATCAGATGTAAGCCTGGAAATACCGGGCCATCCCCAATTTGAGGGCAAGTTACCTGGCGCCGAGTCCCTTTATCCATGTTCGTGATTGTGGATTGGGGCCGTAGACTTCCTGAATATTTTCTGCATCACAAGCGCAGTCTCCCCGTTATGGTAGTATTGGGCTCTTTTCATAATTGTTTTGAAACCAAACTTCTCATACAAATGGATCGCCGCGGAATTGCTCTCCCGCACCTCCAGGAGCCCAAACTGGCTGTCGCTTCCCAATTGCAAAATCTCCCGAAGAAAAAATGATCCCAGCCCTTTATTCTGAAAATCGGACCGGATAGCGAAATTCGCGATGTGAAATTCCTCGTAAATTTTCCAGATAATTGCATATCCGCTGATCAGGTGGTTTTCCTCCAACACCACAGGAATTGAAAACCGGTTTTTCTTTAATTCAAATTCAAAACTTGTCCGGGACCATGGATCCTCAAAAAGCTGCTTCTCCAGTTCCACGATAACAGGCAGGTCCGCCTCCGTCATTTTGCGTACATGCATTACATGACTCCCTTGAACGCCCGCATATACAGTGGCTCACTTAATTCGGCATCGTTCGCATCACCTTGCAGGAAAGCCAAATAGGCCAATCGCACAAACGCGCTCCCTTGCGGTTCGGATAAAAAGGGAAAAGGAAAAACGGCATTTTGCCCGGCATATTTCCGGATGGGATGTTCCAACTTCTGCGCATCTCCGCCCACCACCAGGGTTGGCTCGCTCAGAAGATTCTCCAGGGAGGAAAGCGGAAGCAGCCGATAATCACCCTGGCGTTCCAGCTTGTCGTGCTGCCACAGATAACCGGCACAGAAAATTTCGTCCCGGTGAGCATCAATCACAGCCAGAACGGGCAACTCGGTTTTGCCTTGCTGGTAGGCCCAGATATCCAAAGTAGGAATTTCCACAATCGGGATTTTCAGGGCATGAGACAGACCTTTTGCCAGGCTGTAGCCAATCCGGAGCCCGGTAAACGAGCCCGGGCCTGAAGACAACGCGATGACCGAGAGATTGCGAACGTCGAGACCGACGTGCTCCAGGACTTGCTCCATCATCAACGCCATTCGACGGGAGTGAACATTCTTAATATTGAGCGACACCTGTCCCAATAATTGCGAATTTTGCGAAACTGCAATTGCCGAGGTCAATCCGCTGCTTTCAATTCCCAGAATATGGATAATTTCCTGCTCATTCGGCATTGCTAAGTCCGCCAGTTTTCAAAATGGTCACATTTCGCTGTTCGGGCTCTTCTGCTACAAAATCCATATAAATCTCCCAGCGCTTAGGCGGCAGGTAGTCCCGGATTTTGTCCGCCCATTCGATAAAACACAGATAGTCATTGTAAAAGAACTCGTCCAATCCCAGGTTTTGCAATTCGGCCTCGCTTACCATCCGGTAAAAATCAAAGTGATAGAGGATTTGGCCGCGCCTCGTTTGATATTCATTGATAATTGTGAAGGAGGGGCTGGTCGCTTCCTGCGACGCATCCAGTGCCCTGCACAACGCCTTGATAAAAAATGTCTTCCCGCTGCCCAGTTCTCCGTAAAACGCAACAACATCACCCGGATGCAATTCACCGGCAAACCGTGCCGCAATCTTTTCAAGCCGGTTGGCGGAGACGGATTTTTCATCCAGGTAAAGCCTCGATTCTTTACCAATTTGGGTAGTCTGGCTCACTTAATTCTTACCTTTTCTCATATTTCGAAGCCGTTGCCGTCTCCCGCTAAACTATTTGGGCTGCAGCCTGATAACCGGCAGTATCATTTCTTCCAGTGAGATTCCACCATGCTGGAAGCTGTCCCGGTAGTAGGCAAGATATTTATGGTAATTTGTCGGGTAAACAAAATAGTAATCTTCTTTGGCAATAATATAATTCACATTGAAATTGCGCTGCGGCAACCTGTAATCCTTGGGATTACGCACATAAATCGCATTCTTGCCGTCCACTTTCAGGTTACGGCCAAATTTGTAGCGGAGGTTGGTGCTGGCCTCGCGGTCGCCAATCACCTTGGTTCCCCGCAGGCTACGCACACTCCCGTGATCGCTGGTCACGATAACCGTAACATCCTGCTGGGCCAAAATTTTGAAAATGTTATAAACTGCCGAATGCTCGAACCAGGATCGAGTCAATGAACGATAAGACGGTTCGTCCGGCGCAATCTCCTTAAGGATGGGCAGGTCCGAGCGGCTATGCGCCAGAATATCCACAAAATTCACAACGATACTGAGCATCGGCGAATCAAGATAGGCCATCAAATTCTTTTCCAGACTCCTCGCTTCTTCCGCATTCAGGATTTTGGCGTAGCGGGGTTCTTTCTGCAATTTTAATCCCAGTACCCGCAACTGATCGTACATCAGCTTGTCTTCATAGCGGTTACGGCTGTAATCATCGTCTTCGCCCTGTGCCCACAATTCCGGGTAGCGCCGCTCGATGTCCAGCGGATACAGGCCGCTGAAAATCGCATTGCGGGCAAATGGAGTGGCGGTAGGCAGTATTGAGTAATAATATTCTTTTGCAATGTTAAAATAGTTGTAAAAAAACGGTTCCAGCGTCAGCCACTGGTCCAGCCGCAGGCAGTCGATCACGATGAAAACCACTTTTCGCCCGGCTTGCAGCTCCGGGTAAACATACTTTTTCACCACATCCACCGACAGTGTCGGTTTCTCTGTTTTGTTTTCTATCCAGTCCTTGTAATTCTTTTCAATAAACTTCCCGAATTCAACATTGCACTCGCGGCGCTGGTCATAAATCACTTCCCGCATCTGCTGGTCAGTCATCGCGTCCAGTTCCACATCCCAATTGGTTAATTTCAGATACATGTCAATCCAATCTGGGTATTCCAGCGGCTCCATCAACTTCATGGTAAATTCGCTGATTCGCTGGGAGTACGAATCGGTCATTCTCTTCTGGGAAATATCGCGGGATTCCAGAAACTTCTTGCAGGCAAGCAAGATCTGGCTGGGATTTACCGGCTTGGTCAGGTAGTCATCAATCTTGGCCCCGATGGCATCTTCCATCAGGCTTTCCTCTTCGTTTTTGGTGATCATGATGACCGGGACCCCCGGTTTTATAGCTTTGATTTCCCCCAAAGCCACAAGCCCGTCTTTTCCGGGCATCATTTCATCCAATAAAACCAGGTCGATATTTTTTTTCTTTACCAGCGAAACCGCATCATCTGCATTGGTAGCAGTTTCAACTTCGTAATCCCGTTCTCTTAAAAATAAAATGTGCGGCTGAAGAAATTCGATTTCGTCATCTACCCATAGTATTCTGTATTTTGCCATTCTAAATCCTTTTATTTACAATTATGATCAATTAAATCCACTGCTTTAATCCCCAACCACTGCCGGATGTTCCTCAGGTTCTTAATCGAAGATAATCCGGCCGCGTGAAATTAGCGGACGGATTGTTCCACATCCCTAACCCACTTTACTTCCGGGAAAGCGATTCATAAAACTCCGGACGGCGATCGGCGAAAGTGTCATTCAGCTCGGTCATTTTTTTGTCGCGCGCGATGGCGGGATCAATCGCGGTCACAAATAATTCCTCGCGCTGCGATTTGGCACGGTGCAGCACTTCGCCCCCTGGCGCCGTGATCTGACTCTTCCCCGTAAACCGCAGCGTGCCGTGCGGCCTTTTTTCGACGCCAAACCTGTTGGCGGTTATGGCGAAAACGCCGTTTTCCAGGCTGCGGATAATCATCGCTTGCTGGCAGTGGCTCAGTACCAGGTTGGATGGATGGCAAATGATTTCAGCCCCCTGCAGCGCCAGAGCACGTGAGACTTCCGGGAAAATCCAGTCGAAACAGATCATCATCCCGATCCTGGCGCCTTTTATCTCCTGAACCTGCAAAAGCGTATTGCCTGGTGCAAATATTTCTTTTTCGCGAAAGAAAAGATGAATCTTGCGATAGGTGTGCACCAGCCCCTGCGGGCCGATAAGAAGCGCCGAATTGTAAATTTTGTCGCCGGATTTTTCGGCGAAGCCGGTGACAATATACATCGTTTTTTGTTCGGCAAGGGCTTCCAGTGCCCGGACTGTGACGCTGTCCGCCGGATCTTCCGCCAGCGCAGACAACTCCTCTTTGCTCCCGAAATTGTAGCCGGTGAATGCCAGTTCCGGCAGTACCATCAAATCAGCATCCACCGATTCGAGTTTTTCGAGAATCCGTTGACGGTTTTTCTCCACAAGCCCGAACAACGGGCGAAACTGGTAAAATCCTGCAAGTAACATCTTTGCTCCTGCAATGCATCTTTGTCGATTCTTTTGCACATGAGATGAATTTGGTGAAAGATATCCGATCTTGCGAAGCGGTTTGAAATCCGGAAAATCGCTAATCCTACGACAAATCGGAGACGAAAACTCTGCTAATAACGCCGAGCTACATCCGACAGAATGTCCGTCGTTCAGTTCGTTGGGATCACAGCTTTTCCATCATTTTTAAAACGATTCGTGATGGGAAAACGCCGGTCTTTTCCAAACGCGCGATACGTAATTTTGATTCCCGGTGCAGCCTGCCGGCGTTTGTACTCATTGCTGTCCACCATTCGAACGACCTTTTTGACGATTGCTGCGTCGTATCCCATGCTGACAATATCTTCGATAGAGTGGTCCTGTTCAACGTAGGCGCGAAGGATTGGATCCAGCACATCGTATGGCGGCAGAGAATCGGTGTCTTTCTGATCCTCCTTGAGTTCCGCAGAGGGCGCCTTTGTCAGAATGCTTTCCGGAATCAAATGGAAGCCGGCAAGCTTGTTTCGGTATTCTGCCAGTTCATAAACAATGGTTTTCGGAACATCTTTTATCACCGCAAAACCGCCCACCATATCTCCGTACAAAGTACAGTAACCCACGCTGACTTCACTCTTGTTACCGGTGGCAAGAACCAGCCAGCCGAACTTGTTGGACAGCGACATGAGGATGTTACCGCGGATTCGCGCCTGGATATTCTCTTCCGTGCTGTCCTCGGGCCGGTTCTCAAACACCGGCTTTAACTCATTCAGAAAATCTTCGAACAACTTTTTTATGGGCACTTCCTTGAATTCTATCCCAAGGTTTTCTGCCAGTTTTTGAGCATCCGTCTTGCTGGCCGAACTGGTAAATTGGCTGGGCATCGAAATCCCGATCACATTTTCCCGGCCCAAAGCATCCGCCGCAATCGCCGCAACCAGGGCGGAGTCGATGCCGCCGGAAATACCGATCACCACCTGGCGAAAATTGTTTTTGTTCACGTAGTCTCGCAGACCCGTTTCCAGCGCCTTATAGATTTCCGCCGGGAGATCCATGAAATCTGCGATGCCGCTATCCTGAAAATTGACAACTTTTTTTGCGTTCTGCCGCTCCAGATCAAACTTTTCCAGTTTGCGTTCCGCAGGAATGAAAATCTTTTCCTTGCGCCGGCGGGGATCGTGCAGCCGTTTGTTGAAAACATTGTCAGGATACAGTGTGATGGTGAGCAGTTCTTCTTCAAAAGAGCCGGCTTTGCAGAGCAGGTTTCCCTCTGCCGAAAACACCATGCTGTTGCCGTCGAAGACCAACTCGTCCTGCCCACCTACCAGGTTGACATACGCCACGATGACATCGTTGTCTGCTGCCCGCACCGACAACATGCGAAAGCGATCCAGCGCCTTTCCCGAATGATAGGGTGAAGAGGAGATGTTGATCACCACCTCCGCCCCGCCGTAGAGCGCCTGGTCGCGGGTGGGCCCATCCGGATACCAGATGTCTTCACAAATATTGATACCGATGCGGACGCCGTTCAGTGAATAAACCTGGGCTTCCTGCCCCGCCTGAAAATACCGGTCTTCATCGAACACACCGTAATTGGGAAGAAAATTCTTATGATAAATGCCGGCAATCTTTTTTTTATGAAGAATGGCGGCCGCATTATAAATATCATCCTCTTTGTGGGCAAATCCGACAATGGTGGTAATATCTTCGGTGTACTCCAGTAGTTTATGCAGATAATGGAGGCTGTCTTCGATAAACTCCGGCTTAAGCAGCAGGTCTTCCGGCGGGTAGCCGGTTAGGGCCAATTCCGGAAAAGCAATCAGGTCGGCACCGGTCTTTTTGGCCTGTCTAATGTAATTCCTTATTTTTTCAAAGTTCCCTTCGAAATCGCCCACCACGGTGTTTATCTGGGCCAACGCAAGGCGAAGAACTCTCATGACATTAAACTCCTGTTTTGGCTAATAAAATTAACCGGAAGCCCCTCGTTAATCAAGCTGTTTTGTGGGATGGGCATCGTGCCGCCTTCCTTTACAGAATGCCGGGCGACCTATCGAAAATCATTTCAATTCAAAACTGAAAACCCTGCAAAGCATTGACGCTATATGGTAGTTCAGAAAAACCACCTGCCGCGGTTTTACCAAGGAACCCGGAACCGGGAACGTTGAACCGGAAACCAGTGTCAGAAAACAGGAATCCTCAATTCGCACCAAAGCGATTTGTCGCCTATTATTCTCAATTTTTAGTTGAATTAACCTTATAATTGGCTAAATTTCGACCTGTTTGAACCGGAGGAGACTCATGAAACTGGTCGATGTGATAAAACCTGAGTTCATAAAAATTCCCCTGCAGGGAGCATCCAAGGATGATATCATCAAAGAGCTGATTGACATGCTTCCGCAACCGGAAATATTCGAAAACTTCGAGTCGGTTTTTAACGCTGTCATGGATCGTGAGAAAATTATGACGACCGGGGTTGGGCGCGGTGTTGCAATTCCCCATTGCAAAAAGGAAGATTGTAAACAATTCGCCATTGCACTCGGGCTCCATCCCGGGGGTGTCGATTTCAACTCCATAGATAACCAGCCGGCGAAAATCATTTTTCTCTTGGTGGGACCGGAGAACAACCCCGGCATGCATATCCGTCTGCTCAGCCGGATTTCGCGGCTGATCTCCAAAGATTCGCTGCGCGAGAACCTGTTGAGATGCAAGAAGTCAGCCGATGCTTACCAACTATTAAAAGATGAGGAAGAGAAATTTTTTGAGATAGCTACATGAAATTACTGGTCTTCATTTTGAATAAAGAGGAGCATCTGGAAGAAGTTCTCGAAGCCTTCCTGGAATTGAATATTCAGGGAGCAACCATACTGGACAGCGTTGGGATGGGATCGATTCTGGCGCAGGATATACCAATTTTCGCCGGTTTCAAGAATCTCTTGCAGGGCAGCCGGCCGGCCAACAAAACAATCCTGACCATAGTTAATGAAGATGCAGTGGATTCAGCAATCCAGGCAATCCAGCAGATTGTAGGATCACTGGACGAACCCGGGAACGGATTGGCATTTATTCTTGATATCGATCAGATTTTCGGGCTG
Organism: uncultured Calditrichaceae bacterium; assembly: GCA_964624795.1. Taxonomy (GTDB): domain Bacteria; phylum Calditrichota; class Calditrichia; order RBG-13-44-9; family RBG-13-44-9; genus CAZUZS01. The sequence goes on along the minus strand of CAZUZS010000034.1, from coordinate 4,059 downwards.
GTAAAAACCTTTTAGATGGATGAACGATCAAACAAATCGAGAAATGAGAGCACAGCTTTTAAAATACAGTTTGGAATGCACCCTGGCAATTCAAAGCACAAACCGCTCCGGCAAGGCAGGTTGAGGCTATTTTATAGATGAATTCCATAGAAATAAATTTTGGGAGAACAGGAATGGAATCAAATGACCATAAAAAATAATCTGGATAAAGAAACCTGGAAAAAGATTGGGCCACTGCCCGGCATTTTGTACGCCGAAATGGTGGCGGAGGTGCTGAAAGACGAAAATATTCCTTACAGCATTGTGCAGGATGGCATCGCGACCGCATATCTCCTGGCCGGCACCAATATCACCGGCAACCAGGCATTTATCTTTGTCCCGGAAAAATTTGAGGAAAGAACACTGGAGATAATCGACAGGATCATCGAACAAAAGTAGGGAAAGAGAGCCCCTGAGTGAAATTACGACACCTGCAAAAATATGCGCAAATCCGCATTCTCAAATTCCTGCAGCGCATCGATCTCCCCGAAGATTTTTACATGCTCTTTCTCGCCGCCCTTATCGGACTTTTCGCCGGTCTGGGCGCCTACGTTTTGAACCTGCTCGTCAACTTTGTTCATTATCTTCTGTTTAACCGGCTTTACAATCTCACACATGTCGATTGGATGTCTTACCTCCTGCTGGCACTTTTTCCGGCGCTTGGGGGATTGCTGGTAGGATTGATCATTCACTTTTTGTCGCGGGAGGCACGCGGACATGGTGTGCCGTCGGTGATCGAGTCGATCGCCAACCGCGATGGCTATATTCAGCCGCGGGTCAGCACCGTAACCGCCATTACCGCCGGAACCACGATTGGTTCGGGCGGTTCAGCCGGAAAGGAAGGACCGATTGTGCAGATCGGTGCCGCAATCGGTTCGACGGTAGGACAGTTGTTCAACGTTTCGTCCGAACGGCTGAAGGTTCTGGTGGGCGCCGGTGCCGGTGCCGGATTAGCCGCTGTATTCAACGCCCCCGTTACCGGCGTGCTGTTTGCGCTGGAAGTGCTCCTTGCGGACTTCAGCATCAATGCCTTTACACCCATCATTTTTGCGACCGTCATTTCTACCACAATTTCCCACTATCTCATCGGCAGCAGCCCGGTGCTCAAAGTGCCGATTTACTACCTGGAAAGTTTTTACGAATATCCCCTCTACCTGCTGATGGGGGTAGTAGGTGCATTTGTCGCAGTATTCTTTACCAAGATTCTCTACGCCACCGAAGACTTTTTCAACAAATATAAAAACATCCCGGACTACCTGAAACCTGCCATCGGCGGTCTGCTGATGGGAATTATCGCCCTCAAATTTCCGGAAATTTATGGTTTCGATGATTCCGCGATTCACAGCGCTCTTTTGGAGCGCACCGAAGTCTGGATGCTGTTCCTGCTCATGATCTTCAAAATCCTGGCCACTTCATTGACCCTGGGCAGCGGCGGTACCGGGGGGCTGTTCACCCCATCTCTTTTCATCGGAGCGGCCTTCGGTGGATTCTTCGGCAGTCTGATGAACCTTCTTTTCCCTGGAATCACTGCATCACCCGGCGCTTATGCGCTGGTCGGCATGGGAATTATGATTGCCGGCACCACCCACGCCACCATCTCTGCACTCATGCTCATATTCGAAGTCACCAGCAATTACCAGGTCATCCTGCCGCTCATGTTGGGAACCATTATTGCCACCATCACGACGCGGTTGATAATGCGTGAAAATATTTACACAATGAAAATCGCGCTGAGCGGGGAATACATCTTCAAAGGGCGAAATATGACGCTGCTGCAAAGTGTTCCCATCGGGCAGCACATCCGCAAAAAATTCGACCGGATTCCGGAAAATATGCCGTTCCCCAAAATTTTGAAATATGTGCGGGAGAGCGATCACTCCACCTTCCCGGTTTTGAGCCACGCGGATGAGCTAATCGGCGTTATTTCGCTCCGCGATATTCGGGCCTACATGTTCGAGCAGCACCTTTATCCGCTGCTGATCGCCAAGGATATTGTCGAGGAAGAGTTCATTACGCTGCACCCCGATCAATCGTTGGCGGATGTTCTGCGAATGTTTGACCTGACCGATGCAGAGATGCTGCCAGTCACCGAGCGCCGCGATTCGCGCAAACTGGTGGGCGTCATCTACCACGACGAGTTGATGCGCTGGTACCGAAAAACACCTCTCCTGAAGCCTTAGCGATCCGGCATGTTAAAATCCTGGAAACAATATCAGAAGCTGCACCAGAAAAAATACCGGCAGGAAATGCACCTGTTTCCGGTGGAAGGAACCCGGCTGTGTCGCGAAGCGCTCGATTCCGGCTGGAAAATAGAGGCGGCCTTTTTTAATGATGATTTCGGTGGGCACCCTGATTTCAAGGAATTTCAAAGACTTCTCTCAAACCGTAATATCGAAATCCAGACGATTGGCAGTGAAAATTTCAGAAGGCTGGCAGCAACAGAAAATCCGCAGGGCATTCTGCTGGTAGTTGAAATGCCGGATTCCCCGCCCAGCCCGGAACTTCTTCTTCGCGATAAAAAATTTGTCCTGGTGCTGGATGCCATTCGCGATCCGGGGAATATGGGAACGCTTTTGCGCACTGCGGACTGGTTTGGCGTGCAGCTTGTCATCTCCACCCCCGATTCGGTTGATCTTTACAACGACAAAGTGATCCGTTCGTCAATGGGTTCATGCTTTCACCTGCCGAATTTCGAAGCCGCAAATCCGGATGAAATCGTTACTCTTCTGAAAAAGGGGAGGTTTCAGATTGTCGGCACCGCAGTACAGGGTGGAATGCCGGTAAATTCTCTGAAGTTAAATCCGCCGGTCGCGCTGGTGCTGGGAAGCGAGGCGGAGGGCATGTCGCCGCACTTCCAAGAAATTGCCGACACGACCGTTTCGATTCCAAAATTTGGCAAGGCAGAGTCACTGAATGTCGCCATCGCCGGGGGAATTTTGATGAGCAATTTGGCACCTCAAATCCAACGGTAATCCTGAGGCTTTTTAATCGCGGATCGAAACTCATTCCGAAGTCAGGAGTGACAAAGTTCCTTTCACCATCACAACGACAAAAGAGAACGCGGGATACCTCGTCTTGGCCGAATTGTTAAAATTCCTGTTGATGGGCGGCTACCAACTGGGCACCGTGCTTTCACGGATAATATGCTGTAAATAATCGGAAAATTGATAGACCCTGCAGAAAAATTTATTAAGTTTAGCGTTCTGAAGTGAACTGCTGACAAGGGAGCAAGTATGGATGAACAACCCGGCTTCCCCCGACCACTGGAAGCCTTTCTGATAGTTTTCGCCAGTTTCTTGTTCGTGGTAATTGTTACCCAGGTGATGATAATGATCTTTATCCCGGACATGGAAAATGCAAGCCAGCATTCGCTGGCGATGAAAATGCTGGTCACCTTTGGCGAAGTGGGCCTGATCATCATTCCCCTGGCCTACGCCCGTGGCCGCAACATCTCCTATAAAAAGTTTTTCCGCTGGAACAGAATTCCAAATCCGCTGTTGGCCTGGAGCCTGGTAATCGGGTTGAGCGTCACTATTTTGAGCGACGAGCTGGATCGCATCATCAATATGTTTATCCCGGCGCCGGAAATGCTGGGTGAGATATCGCAGGCGCTGCAGATCAATTCTCCGGCCGACCTCGTTCTGCTGGTTCTTGGCGCGGTAATCGCCGCCGCATTTATCGAAGAGTCCCTGATCCGCGGCTTTCTGCAGCAATCTCTGGAAAAATATCAGGACGTGACCCGCGCTGTGATTTATGCCAGTCTGGCCTGGACAATTATTCATGGTGTGCTCTACTGGGCGATTCAAATATTTTTATTGGGAATTATCCTGGGTCTGCTGGCCTGGCGTGCCAACAGTATCGTTCCGTCTGTCATCGGTCATGCGACAAACAATCTTGCTGCGCTTCTATTTTACAATATGAATGAGGAAAAATTGAAGGGGATTTACCTGTGGGGAAATCATGTCTCCCCGCTCTTTCTTATATTGGCTGTGTTGGGATTGGTTTTTGGGATTAGGATTT
>CAZUZS010000033.1:0-48827 GCA_964624795.1 uncultured Calditrichaceae bacterium | reverse complement strand
CCAGCCAGTTCTGAATTCCGCACCGAACAAGTGAAGGATATTATTCTTAAGCGAAAAGCTGATGTGCAAATTCGCTCATATCTGGAAAAACTCTCTGATGGCCAAAAGATCCAGGTGAATAACCGCGTGCTGGATGTTTTGGTAAACAACACGACTTCCGTAATGGGAGAGAAGTATGCGCAGCCATCGCTGCTTAAACCGCCGATTACCAATTCGGAGCTGGGGTCCATAGAGCTTGGGATTGGCGATGTTCTGGACCAGACACTGGTTCGTTTTGGGAAGAATGATATGAGTGTTCGACAATTTCTGGAGCGCCTGAAAGAGATGCCGCCGCTCCATCGTCCATACCTTCGCACCCGCACCCGGATGATTCAGTCCATTATCGACATAATACGAAATGATCTGTTGTTGACGGAAGCGCGGCATGAAAAAGTAGACCGTCAACCGGCTGTTCAGAACAGCATAAAAAAAGAAATTCGGGATTTTCTGGCGAATGAGTTCCAAAAGGAATATTTTTCCAAAAAAAGCAGGCAGAACGATCCATCTGAATGGAATAAAATGAATAACATTCTGATCGATGTGCAGAAAAAAGAGAAGGTGGAGGTAAACCAGGAAATCCTTTTCCACGATGTGCAAAATCCGGACAGCGTGTTTTTGCCGCCGCCTATTCCGGTAATGTTAAAAAATCGATATGTCTGGTGAGGCGTTTCATAAATCGGGCTACAAAAACAACCCGTCACTCCTCGATCCACCGGGAATTCGATGATAATCTATTTGGGTGCGACTGCCTGTCTGGTCAATATCCTGAAAATGATGCCAAAAAGAAAGCCCACTTCCCTTGAATTCGATACGGGCAGTGGGCCTTAATTTTTTTTATTGAAGGGTTTAATGCAGGCTGAAAAGAAAACCGCTGCGTATCGAATAATATAGCGTATTATCGTTATTGGTGAGGCCCATATAATATGTGCCCTCTACGAACGGTTTTACACCTTGCGAAAGATTGAATACGATTCCACCGCCTCCGCTGCCCATAAAGACGTCTGCCTGGTCAGCCGGAATGCGTCCTGAAAACGATATTCCGATATCCAGCGGATCAGTGGTATAAGAGACCTCGATGGGTTCGTGTCCGATATGCATATACCCAAATCCGCCAACAAGATATGGGGAAACGATGTGCATCGGCATTCTTACTTTTCCGGAGAGCGAGAGGGTGTAAGCATTCACTGCCCCGCGATAAACGTTAAAATTGACGAGCCGGGGCCTGATGCCAAAAAGCCGGTTCACATTTTCATATTCATTTTCCAGACTGGCCTTGATATCGTTCTCGGAAAATGCGAAATGCGAGTAGGTAAAGCCGAACTGTGCGGAAAAGAATTTGTAAACAGGGTATTCGAATCCAGCAGCTACATTGACGCCGGTCTTCCAATTGTCGGCGAAGTAAGAGGCGTCGGGGGAATGAAAAGTAGAGAATTGCGAAAAGACATCCGGCAAAAAAGATTGCACGGAAAAATTATTCATTACGTACGATTCCACCGGCTGAGATCCTCCGGCGCTGACAAAGAGCTTCAGATTTTCAGACCATTGTGCGTAAGTTAGTTGAGCGGAAAGCAGCGAAAGAAAGATAAAAAACATGATAGTCTTCATTGTTTTCTCCTGATTGTATCATCAAATCACTGGTGAATGCACCAGATTTTCAGCGTGAATATAGTTTTTTAATTTGAAGGAACAAAATTATATTTTTCATAAATCCCGGAAATGCTTCTTAAAATGTATGCTTTACATTTTGATTTTATGTGGCTTACTTATTCTTCTTTAGAAATCGGAAATTTCAATCCCATTCATGGGATGCAAAAGAGAAAAAAAATACTTGACTAGCAAAAAAAAAGATGTAAATTAGTAACGCAGTTCTGAGTTGCGTTTTTGATTTGGCTTGCCACACCGACAACCGGGAGCAGTCGTCACTCAAAACATAGCTCTTTAGTTTCAGGCAGTTACCCCTGTTTATGGTCAAAACCTGAAGGAAAATACTTTATTATTCAAATACATCTGTTCCGGAGGAATTTATGGCTTACTTCTACAAAGCCTTTATTTTTGTAGTGATTCTTTTTATTCATTCCTTACTTTTTGCGGGTTCTACCGGTAAACTTGCCGGCGCCGTTACAGACAAAAATAGCGGCGATCCGTTGATCGGTGTTAATATCACTCTGGAAGGAACCACCCTTGGCGCCAGCACCGATGTTGACGGAACATTTATTATCCTGAACGTCCCTCCCGGCACTTACACCATTGTCGCCCAATACATTGGGTATGCTGAAGTGAGAACCGAGAATGTGAAGGTAAATGTGGATTTGACCACCGAACTAAATGTCCGGATGCAGGAATCTTCCATCGAATTGGGTGAAACCGTAACAGTGGTGGCGCAGCGTGACCTGGTTGTAAAGGACTTGACAGCCTCTACCGCTACCATCGATGCCGATCGAATTCAGGCTTTGCCCATTACCGAAATTGGGGAAGCGCTGGAGCTCCAGGCTGGTTATATCGACGGACATGCGCGCGGTGGCCGTTCTGGTGAAATTGCCTACTGGATTGATGGTGTGCCGGTAACCGATGCTTATGATGGCGGCCAGGTGGTGGAGGTTAATAAGGACATGGTAGAACAGCTTCAGTTTATCAGTGGAGCTTTCAATGCGGAATACGGCCAGGCAATGTCCGGAATCGTAAATATCACCACCAAGGAGCCTTCACAAAAATTTGGTGGAAATTTTACCTTTTACACCGGGGATTTTTATAGTTCTCACAGCGTTCAGGATCCCAATGCCCGAAACGCTGAAGACAACAAGGTGTTCATGAACCTGAATAATTTTGATCCATCCAATATTTACAATTTCGAGGGCGGGATTTACGGACAAATTGTGCCGAACAAGTTGTCCTATTATGCAAACGGGCGTTACATTTATTTTGGGGGCTGGCTTTATGGGAAGCGAGTATATGAGCCAAATAATATCTCTTATGTGGACAGCGCAAATAATTTTGTCCAATTTCGGGATCCACAGGGGAGAGGCGACAACGCTTTTGTGCCTATGAATTGGAATCGCAAGCTGTATTTCCAGGGAAAACTGATTTACAATATCACTCCCTTATTGAAAGTCTTTTACAGTTTTATCCGTGACGATGTGAATTTTGAGGAGTACGATCGTAACTACCTGCTAGATCCGGATGGAAATTTGAGTAAATTCAGGACCGGCTACACCCATCTTCTCAAATTTACCCAAACCCTTAATAACAAAACATTTTATGATCTTGGATTATCATATTTTACCAAAACCTATAATCAATATGTTTACGAAAATCCTTTTGATGCCAGCTATGTTCATCCTAAAATAAATGACAACGTGCAGCTCTACAGTTTCAAAACCGGCGGCACAAATAACCAGCATTTTTTCCGTGATACCAAAACTGCGCTTGTAAAATTTGATCTCACCAGCCAGGTGAATAAGCGCCACCTGGTAAAAGCCGGCCTTGAATTTCGTTACAATGATATCTATTTCGACGATATTACGCTGAGACCGGCTAACGAAGCATTAAATACCAAGACTGATTCCCCATATATGGCTCCTATTATATGGGATATCTCAACACCTTATCACAGCCAGTATGAACATAAACCTATCGAATTATCGGCCTATTTACAGGATAAAATGGAATTTGAAGATATAATTGTCAATATCGGTGTACGGGTTGATCATTTTCGCCCCGATGGAGTCGTCCTCTCAGATCCGTCGGATCCAAATATCTTTAATCCATTGCGGCCCGAGCATCTAGGTACTACCCTCGCGGAGCGGGAAAAGTATTGGTACAAGGATGCCAGCAACAAAACTCAGGTCAGTCCGCGTCTTGGGATTTCATTTCCAATAACGGCGACTGGCGTAATCCATTTCTCCTATGGGCATTTCTTCCAAATTCCGAATTATGAGCTGCTCTATCGAAACCCCCAGTTTAAACTTATTTCTACCAGTGCCGGTCGAAACCAGGGAATTATTGGAAATGCCGATCTCCGTCCCGAACAGACCATCTCCGGCGAAATTGGTCTCCAGCAGCAGTTGGGGGAAAATTTAGGCGCGGATGTTACGGCTTATTTTCGCGACATTCGCGATTTGACTGGAACCAGAGCTGATGAAATTGATATTTATGGAGGATCTGCAACCTACAGCAGACTGGTAAATAGCGATTTCGGGTTTGTAAAGGGATTCATTATATCATTGCGCAGTCGCTTCACGCAGGGATTTAATTATACCGTAGATTACACATTTCAAATTGCCAAAGGAACGGCTTCCGATCCTGATGCCGCGCAGAAGGCGGCGCTGGCTGGCGATCAGCCGGAAGTACATCTTATTCCATTGAATTGGGATCAGCGGCATACGCTTAACGCCACACTGGGATACAACAGAAGGTCCTGGGGGGCAAGTCTGATAGGGACATTGGGAAGCGGCCAGCCTTACACACCACGGAAAACCGAAGATGTGTCCATATTGCGGCAAAACAGCCAGAATAAACCAACCACATTCAATGTAGATGTTCGCTTATACAGGGATTTTATGCTGATGCAGAAAAAAGTCACCTTCTTCTTACGGGTACTGAATTTATTTGACCGTCTGAACGAGACTGGTGTGTATGACGATACCGGCCGCGCCGGATTTACCACCGATCTTCAAAAAGCTGAGAGAACAAACCAACCTGAATACGTAAATCCTCTTACATCGTGGTACACTGATGCTACATACTATTCCGAACCACGGCGGGTGGAATTAGGCTTCATGTTTGATTTTTAAAAGAGTACTGAAAATAATCCAACGAGGTTAGTCGTTATGACCAGAAATAAAATAGGTTTGCTTTTCCTTATCTTTATCTTTCTACTACCCGATTTTGGCTTAGGCCAGGAAAGCGGTGCGGTTTATCGAAGAAGTGGAATCTTAAATGGTAACCAGGTTAAAACGGTTTTTGGCAACTGGGGTGTAATCGGTCAACCGGCAAATAAAGGACCTCGGGGCGCCTGGATTTATGATACGAATGGTTATGTTGGCGATGTCAGTCCACTGGTTGCTGCAGAAGTGCCTGGCCAATATCAATATCATGGCGGTATGCGAGATACCACTTTTCACTGGGTAATTGACTGCCCGGTTGATCGTCCGTCTTCCGGCGGATTTGATCAGACTCCGACGGGTGTGAGGCGGGCATTTGAACCGGTACGTGGTTATTTTAACGAAGCCTATAATTCGCCTGCTATAAGTTCCAATAAAAATAGCTGGCCGTCATCCTGGCCCGATAAAATGAATGATGCCAGTGATCCGGGCTGGCCCGGTTCGTGGAATGGGCTCTTTGGCAAGGTCCCCAATGCCGATCTGGAAACATATTTTGTGATGGATGATAATGCTGATGATGAATTCAGCAACCCCAATAATAATGAATTTCAGCTTCAGTTCCTGCCCGATTCAACCAATCCACAGCGGCATGGGCTTGGATTGACTGTGAGAGTGCGCGGCCTGCAATGGCAGCAGATCCTTGCCCAGGACAACATTTTTTGGGTTTATGAGATTAAGAACGAAGGGGATTACACCTATCCCCGCACCTCGTTCGGGATGTTGGTGGGAACTTATGTTGGTGTCACCGGAGCTGATGATACACCACAGGAATACAACGATGATTGGTCCTTTTTTGACGTAGCTGAAGACTTGACCTATACCGGTGATTACCCGCCGCCGGGAGATTGTTCGGATAACCCTTTTTGGCAGGGACCGGTTGGCCTGGTAGGTTATGCTTTCCTGGAAAGCCCCGGCAACCCCTTCGATGGAATTGATAACGATCATGATGCGGAGAACGGCCAAACACTAACTTCGCCCCTTTTCACAGAAAATGACTTCGCGCCAGTTACCCTGGTAAATACAATACCCGGCCAGGGTGAAAGGAACAAAATTGTCACCATTCAGAAGGTTGTGGAACATTCTAACCTTTATAACAAGGATATTGTCAAATATATACGTAAAGTTATTACCTTGAAATCTCCCGATACCACGGTGGTTTCCCTCGGCGATACCTTTCATATTGTGGCAGGTGTAACCAGCGTCGTTGAAGGAAATGTAGTCACAGTGGCTGGGGTTCAGCGGATAAGCTCCAATGCCTATGATGGCAAAGATAATGACCTGGATGGTTTGATAGATGAAAATTATTACCTCCATTATCGGCAGGTGCGGGTCGATGCCCAGGGGAATGTTTTGTTTGATATTATTAACCCGGTCAGATATGTGAATTATATCAACGGTAATGGATTGGACGATGAGATGGTGGACGAGCGGCGGGATGACGGCCTTGACAACGACCACGATTGGAGCCGCAACCAAATCACGGGCGCTTTGATTTATGATGAGAATGGCAACCTGATAGATGACGTGGGTGCGGACGGAATTCCGGGAACCGGTGATTTTGGTGAATATGATGGCGTACCCACGCCCGGTGAGCCCAACTTTGATCAGACCGACAAAGATGAGTCGGATCAGATTGGGCTGGCCAGTTTTCAATATTTCGTCCCCGCCGGCGACATTGCCATGTGGGATGATGAAGAAATGTGGGGACGTATGCGGCCTGGTTATTTCGATGTGCCTGCATCTATTCAGAACGGCCAACCCACAGCAGGGGAAGACGGCGATTTCGTTTACAGCAGTGGCTATTTTCCTTTAACTGCGGGACAAACCGAACGGCTTTCCCTGGCATTAATTTATGCCTGGACAAGAGATGAGATGATTCAGAAACTGAAAACTGTACGAACTATTTACAATGCAGATTACCGATTTCCAGTAGCACCTCAAAAACCGACCGTTAGGGCGGTTGCCGGCGATAACAGTGTAACGCTTTATTGGGATCGTGCGGCTGAGCAGTCCTTTGATCCCATCCTGCGCACCTATGATTTTGAGGGATATAAAATTTACAGATCCACCGATCCAGCTTTTAATGATGCGTATGTTGTAACCAATTCCTCCGGCAGCGTGGCTTCATACAAAGCATTGAAGGTCTTCGATCTGAAAGATGGAATACAAGGCTGGTACTATCCGCCCTACAAAATCCAGCAGACTTTGCAGGGATGGTCCTATTACCTGGGAAGCGATAGCGGACTGGTGCACTCCTATGTGGATAATGAAGTCGAAAATGGTCGTACCTATTATTATGCGGTTGTTTCTTATGATCGCGGGTCTGTATTTACAAATGCCCTGGGAGAGGTATTGGATACGACCGGCGTAATTCCCTCCGAATGCACCAAACAGATAACTCAGGGGTCGACCGGTGAAATAACACTGGATATAAACACAGTCGCTGTAACCCCATCTGCGCCGGTTGCCGGCTATAAAACGCCCAAAACCACAGAGGATTTGCAGCATGAAAAAGGCGATGGTTTCGGTACAGTCCAATATAATGTGATTGACCCCACAGCACTCACCGGTCATGACTATGAGTTGTACTTTTGGGATACATCCAACGACGGCATCGACAACAATCACAACTGGACATTAGCAGATGATGTGGGCGAAGATGGGATCGCCAATACCCATGATAAAGGGGAGGGAGACGGCAAGCCCACTCCCGGTGAGCCAAACCTGGATTTTCGGGATCCCAAAGAATTGGAGGCGATTACCACCCATTATGCGGTGAAAGATCTTTATGAATATATCGACAGGTTTGTCGCCAACGATACCAATGATGTCACTTTGCCACGCGAGAATGTTGATCAGGCCAGTGTGATTGTTCAGGATGAGCTAAGCAACGTCATCCCGGATTCTTTGTATACGCTGGATTATGCCCGCGGGAAAATACGGGCGTCTTACCATGGCGCATTGGACAACAAAACCTATATGATCCGGTATCAGTATCATCCGGTGTACTTCAGCGAATATATGCAGGGTAATCCGGCATTAGTTAGGGTTAAAGATGCCGATAATTTTGATGGTCTCAACTTGACCTTCAATAACATTTGGCGAACCGAATCGGCCGGTGTTACACCGAAGTGGAACAATCCTGACGTGAATTATGGTTTTCAATTCAATTTCGAAGTCTCGAGTCTCCCGGGTGGCATAAAGCTGAAGCCAGTATATTTCCCATCCAATTACGAATTGCGTATTTCCGATCATGTGGTTGATACTACTTCTGCCCTTTACAGCACTATTATCCCTCCCACACCCCGAAAATTCAGTATTTATAATACCACCGGCGGCTATAAGGTTGAATATTTTCACGGCGATATGGATGGTGATATGTTGCCTTCTGTAAATGAGCGGGTCGCTTTTTTTGAGAAAGATCCTGAAGGCCAATTTACGATCTACACCTGGCAATTTACACTTACGCCACCTGACAGCGGCCAGCCGTATCAATTCGTAGGGGGGGAAGTGCTGGATCTAAAATCCAAGTTCCCATTCAACAAATTTGACAAATTTACCTTCCGCACCGAAATGCCGGAGGTAGTTGCCTCCGAAGCAAAGAATTCTCTGGACGAAATCCGGGTGGTTCCAAATCCTTATATTGTCTCACATGAATTTGAGCCGCCGTTGCCGCCCAGTGTCACCAGCGGAAGAGGCGAACGCCGTATCTATTTCACGCACCTGCCGCAAAATGCGAAAATATATATTTTCACTGCGCGTGGAGAGCATGTCGCTACCTTGGAAGGTGATAACTCTCTCTTTAATGGCACCATCACATGGGATCTGAAAACCAAAGAAAATCTGGACATTGCCTATGGCGTTTATTTCTACGTGGTGGATTCGCCTGCCGGCAAAAAACGTGGCAAGTTTGCGGTAATAAAATAAACGAAAGAAATAAATTTGAGGTTTAAAGATGAAACCCAAAAATAAATGGTACATTCCGGTGGCGGTTTTTTTCCTCCTGACTGTGTGCATGAAATCCGGCATCACTCAGGACAAAGTGGGAACCTCCGCAGCTCCTTTCCTGGGAATAAATATTGGCGCGGCAGCCACCGCCATGGGCGGTGCCTATGTCTCCATGGCAAATGATGCATCGGCGCTATATTGGAATCCCGGCGCCATTTCCCGCCTCGGGAAAACCCAGGTGAATTTTGCCCACACCTCCTGGTTTGTTGGCACCCAATATAACTGGGCGGGGCTTGTGATGAACCTGAATGGCGGAAATGCTGTCGGAGTTAACCTGGGTATACTGGACTATGGGGACGAAGAGGTCACTACGGTGCACGATCCGGACGGTACCGGCGAGCGATGGAGCGCCCAGGATTTATATGCTGCAGTTTCATACGCCCGCAGCCTGACGGATCGTTTTTCAATCGGCGGTTCTGTGAAAATTATTCAACAGAAGATATATCATGAATCCGCCACCGGCTATGCGTTGGATGTCGGCTTGCTATACATCACTCGCTTTAACGGAATGCGTTTGGGAATGAGCATCACCAATTTTGGAACTGATATGCGCATGGAAGGAAAAGACCTGGTTCATCCTTACGATCAGGATCCCAGTCACTTAGGCAATAACTCAACGATTGGCTCTGAGTTGCGCACTGCATCCTGGCCGCTGCCATTGTTCTACCGGGTAGGCGCCTCCATGAATATCTTCAAAGCCGGGGAAAGCGCTCTGCTGATTGCCACCGACGCCATGATACCCAGCGATAATTCAACCATCCTTAATGTTGGCGGGGAATTCAACTGGAACCAGATATTCTTTTTGCGCGCCGGGTATAAATCGCTGATGCGGCCCGATACCGAGGAAGGATTGACTGCGGGTCTTGGGATTAAATATTTTTTCCCGAGCCTTGGTCAGGTGAGTTTTGAGTATGCCTACAACGATTATGGGATTTTACAGCAAATTCATACTTATGGAATTGGTATATCTTTTTAAATAAATAATTCTATTAACCTAATTAACGGATTCACAACCAAAACTAAGGAGCGATCCTATGAAGAAGTATACTGTGTTTGTGTCGGTAATACTGTTATTACTGGCAGTAGGTTTTGCGAGCGCGCAGGTGAACATCACCTTTCGCGTGAACACATCGACGGCGGAAGGATTTACTGATTCCACCGACGTCATTCAGGTTCGGGGTGGCACCGCACCTCTGCAGTGGAATGATACCGCACCTGCGATGACATGCGTGGGTGGCGACTATTGGCAGGCCACCATAACATTCGATGTCAGCACTGTTGGCACAACTGTCGAATATAAGTACGGCGCCACCCGTCTGGACCAGACAACCGGTGCCACCTACGATTGGTGGGAAAATCACGACAACCGTACTTTTGTTGTTCCTGCCAGCGATATGACATTGGATCTGGACTACATCAGTGCGACTCAACCGCCTTATACCCCATCCGATAGTTTCGATATTTATTTCCGGGTAAACATGGTTGCCAACCAGGGTTTCAATCCTGCCACCGATGTTGTCTCTATTGTTGGTGATTTTCCTGCACCGGACGGCGCAGCCAATATGTGGAGCCCCGGCACCTATCAGTTGACCAGGGAAAGTCCGACCAGCACCTATTATTCGTATCATTTAAAAGAAGCCAATCCGTCGACTGCTTACGCATCGAACAACACGGTTGATAGTGTCTATTACCGTTTTGCAATCGGCAACGACTGGAACAATACCGAGAATATCACCGGGCATGGGATGTTCCCCAACAACGAAAACCGTGGCACAGTGGTGCGCAGCGATACCACAATATCGTGGAAATATTGGAATGACACACCGCCGGGAGTAGCAGGATCAGATTCGGTAGATGTGCATTTTTATGCTGACTTAACCCAGGCGATCAATGAAAATGGTTTTACCATCGGTGATACACTGATTGTTCGTTATGGGTATAATTTCACTGCCCGATTTGAGGAAGACACCCTGACCAACGTGTTTCTCACCAATTTCTATGAAACAACGGTAAAAGTCAGGGACATCGCTTTTGGCGCTGATATTCAGTACCAGTATTACAATGTGAAAAATGGCAGCGATTATCGTGAAATCTTCTTTGACTTTAACGATCCAAGCACCAGCTCACAGGAAAAACGCAAGGTATATGTTGACAATCCTCCGCCTACAGTTGTTGAGGCCCAGGATGTCGTAAACGATCCCGTTGCGCTACACCGTATGCCTCGTTTCAGAAATACACAGTCCATGAGTACCCCCGTGCTGGTAACCTACACCTGCGATTTGCGGCCGCCCTACTATCAGGTTCTCCTTTCTGGCGACACTATTCAGAATATTCAGGGACAGCCGCCGACAGGATGGGTTTATCCCGGCCAGCAAGATTCTATTTTTGTGTGGGGTGTTTATATGAATGGCCCCGGAAACGGAACCGCGAATTGGCAGCCATGGGATCCTACCGGTCTGGCCCCATATCGGATGTATGACGATGGTACCCATGGCGATATGACTGCCGGGGATTCAATCTATTCATACCAGCATCTGTTCTCGCCGGACAGCTCTGACATTATTGGCCAGGAATTCAAATTCGGAATTCGTGCCGGCGATAACGAGGGCGGAAACACCGGTTATGGTCTGAATCATTTCCAGAACATCAACGAATCTCAGCCACAATTCACCATTCAGAGCGATTTCGGCTCGATCAATCCTAATTTCTACTGGCGATGGGATTTTGCCACGCATACCGTGGGCATCGATAACCCTGGCGATGTGAGTGTAATAAAAACTCCCACCTTACAGCGAAATTATCCGAATCCGTTCAACCCGGTGACTACCATCAGCTTTACATTGCCAAAGATTATGGATGTTCAGTTGGCTGTTTATGATGTGCTGGGACGCAAAGTCCGAACCCTGATCGATGGCAAGCAGCAGGTTGGTGCGCATGTCGTGCAGTGGAGCGGTACCAACGATCACGGTGTTCAGGTTGGCAGCGGCATCTATTATTACAGGTTGAAAACTGAAAATTATGACAGAACCATGAAGATGGTGCTTGTCAAGTAGTTGCAAAATCTTCCTTCTGATTCATTATGTTTGACAGGAGATCCTGGACCCCTGTTTAGGGTCTCCTGTTTAAATTGAAAATTTACAAGTGTTCAGGCCGTAGCACGGATCTGATGCGGACCTTTTGCGTCTGAACGAATAATAACGAATCATTTTTTCAGGCCCAACTTGTTTGATGATGGATTCGGGCAGGCTGCCTTGCAGGCAAAGATGTAATTAAAATAGGGAAAGAAAAATACAATAAATCGAAAATATTTCGATGCGGCAAAAACTGAACAAGGAACCACGTTAGCGTTAACATTAGAGAAATATAATTAAAATGGAGGCGGGATATTCCAGGCAGGATTGAGGATTACGCCAATTTACAAGACAAGACCGAATAGAAGCATGAAAGAAAAACGAACATCTGTTTATGTAGTTTTGCTGGTAATTGTCATTCTTATTGGCCAGTGGGGCTGCTTCGGTTCGTCCAAACCCAGAATCGTGATTTGGTCTGCCTTGCGGCCGGTGGAGAGGGCATTGCTTCAGCAAAAGCTGGACGAGTTCGGGCGTCGTTACCCCGATTACGAATTCAGCCAGATGTTCTACCAGACTGAAGAGCTACGAACGAATTTCATCATCTCTGCATTAGCCGGCGAGGGCCCTGCATTGCTGCACTGCCCCAGCGATTTTATCGGACCGTTGTCCGAACTGGAAGTTATCAAGCCGCTGGAAAATACATTTAACCAGCAATTTTTGGACAGTTTTCTGGTGGAACCCTTCCCCGCTAATACAAATTTCCACGGACATCTTTTTCAAATTGCCGACCGGGTAGGCAATCACCTCTGCCTGGTTTACAACAAGGACCTTGTTGCCTCACCTCCCCAGACAATTTCAGAGTTGGTCAAAATGGGCGAAACCCTCGTCAAAGATGCTGACGGCGACGGCTCGCCCGATAATTACGCACTCGCCTGGAATTTTATCGAGCCGTTTTTTGTGGTGCCGTTCATCGGGGGCTATGGTGGGTGGATCATAGATGATAAAGACAGGCCTACCCTGGATACACCGGCAGTGGCAAAAGCGGCACAATTGATTCACGATCTGGCATATAAATACAAGATTATACCGCGCGAGTGCGATTACGAAACCGCCAATGCGCTTTTCCTGGATCAGCGGGTAGCGATGATTATCAACGGCCCGTGGTCTTGGGGGACTTATCTGGCCCACGGCATCAACATGGGGATTGCCAGAATTCCCAAAATTGATGAAACCGGCCTGTGGCCTACGCCGATGGTTTCGCCTCTGGGCTATGTCTTCAATGCGAATTTGGAAGGCGAAAAACTGAAGATTACCACTGAGCTGGTGCATTATTTGACAAGCTCGAAAGTGGAAATCGATTTCTCGAAGCAGTTTGGGACGATCCCGTCGCGAAAAGATGCCCTGCAATCCCCGGAAGTGCAGAATAATGAGCTCTTGCGGAATGCCTATGACCAGATGCTGGTTGGCAAGCCAATGCCGGTGGTTACGGAATTGCGCTGGATCTGGGATGCCATGCGTCCCGCATATCAGGGAATTTTTAATAACCAGATTTCACCCCGTGAGGCGGGCGTGGAAATGCAGCGCCTGGCGGAGAAACTGATTGCAGAAAATCGCGACTGATTTGTTGTCGAGCCGGTTCGGGGATACAGTTGCGACGGAATAGGAGCTTGGAAGACGGAGAGAGTACGAATCGACGAATCGGGAATGGCGAAAATTGCATTTGCTGCTTCGCCCCTTCGCCGGATCGCCGATTCCTTGCAGTAAAATTTTAGATACGAGTTGATTGCGGTTCTATTCAAACTCCAGAATTGATTTAGGATAGCCATGGCAACTGTAAGCGGAAAATTCGGGAACACCAATCGCCTGGCCTACATTTATGTAGCACCGGCGCTCGTCATTATGGGCATGGTGGTGCTGTACCCCTTTATCTACAATATTGTCATTTCCTTTTCCAATATGAACTTAACCCACTTTCGCAACTGGAGCATAAAAGGCCTTTCCAATTTCTGGGCGGTTTTGACGGAGAGCAGTTTCTGGTATTTCCTTTATAAAACGATTCTATGGACCGGGCTGAATCTTATCTTTCATGTGGGAATAGGTGTGTTTCTGGCCATGATCCTGGCCAAAAACATCAGGGGAAAATCGATTTACCGGACGTTGTTGATACTTCCCTGGGCAGTGCCGCAATATATCACCGCGCTCACCTGGCGGGGGATGTTTAATTCCGAATATGGTGCAGTGAACCTGATTCTTGAAAAATTTTTCCATTTTCAAATTCCGTGGCTATCCACGGAATGGGGGGCATTCACCGCCTGCCTCATCACCAATATCTGGCTGGGATTCCCGTTTATGATGATTGTGGCGCTGGGCGGCCTGCAAAGCATTCCCAATGAGCTTTATGAAGCCGCCGACATCGACGGCGCTACCGCCTGGCAGAAATTTCGTAACATTACTGCGCCGCTGCTGAAACCAGTTATGGTTCCGGCTATTACTCTGGGCGTCATTTGGACATTCAACAATTTTAACGTGGTGTGGCTGGTGAGCAACGGGGGAGAACCGTCTGACAAGACGCATATTCTGGTGAGCTGGGTTTACAAAGCCGCATTTACCTATTTCAGAATGGGGTATGCTGCTGCATTTTCAATGATCATTTTTATAATTTTATTTATGTTTAGCTGGAGGTTTATTTCAAAGACCCGGGCGACCGAGAATGTGTACGGTTAGCTGTCGGCGGCGCTCCGAGCGGTAATCTCCGTTTCGCCCGTTCGTTCAAGGTATTGGATGGATTATCTGTGAAATAAAACATTCGAAAGTGACTTATGTCGATATGAGAAAGAAACCACGCGATCTCTCAGTTCAGGGGAAAATGGTATCCTATTTGATACTCACATTTTTTACGCTTTTTGCAATCTTTCCGGTTTTGCGGGTTATTTCTATTTCTCTTCGACCCGGAAACCGTTTGTTGAGCAAGTCGTTGGCGATAATTCCGGATAATGCGACAATCGACTCATATATTCAATTATTCACCAAACAACCCTTCCTGCGCTGGATGGGCAATAGCATTGTCATTTCGATTTTTGTTACGCTGGTAGGAGTCGGCCTGGCGGCTACTGCCGGTTATGCATTTTCGCGCTACAAATTCAAGGGACGTAATATTTCCCTGCTGGGCATAATCACAACCCAGATGTTTCCGGTAACCATGCTGCTTCTTCCGCTTTTTATCATGCTAATTAAAATAGGTTTGTACGATTCTTACCTGGGCTTGATAATTGCCTATTCGGCAACCGCGCTGCCATTCACCGTCTGGCAAATGAAAGGCTACTACGACACCATACCCTACAGCCTGGAAGAAGCGGCCATGATCGATGGTGCCGGGCCCTTCTATTCGTTCTATCGTATCATTTTGCCCCTGGCATTGCCGGCGCTTTCTATCTCTGCGCTGTTTTCATTTATGGCCGCGTGGTCGGAATATTTGGTGGCGGCGGTTCTTATTCAAAACCGGGATCTCTTCACACTGCCGCTGGGGCTTAAATTGTTTCAATCCAATATGGAGGTGGCTTGGGGGCTTTACTCCGCAGGGGCCGTTATGGTAAGTATTCCGGTTGTTGTGGTATTTATGTTCCTGAGTCGCTGGTTGATTTCGGGATTGACATTAGGCAGCGTTAAGGGATAAGCAAAAGTTCTTTCGCTTTCTTATTGCTTGCTTTGCCCATATCCCGAATTTGTTGTGGAAATCAGAAAGTGATAAATCAGATTTTTGAATTTGATATAGACACAAGAAATCGAATCTAGCGAGAGTTCTTCGCGGGAGGAAACCATACAGGATACGCAATTTAGAGGATTTTATTTTAACGTTAATCAAGGAAATTTTTATGAATAGGAAGTTGTTACCGTAGAAGGAGTTAGTTATGATGATGGAGAAAATCGCCCGCAAAATGATTGAGTTGGGCTTTACAAAATACGAGGCCAAGGCGTATGTTTCGCTGCTACACAGCAATCCGGTAACGCGGTACGAGCTAAGCAAAAACAGCAGTGTTCCCCGTTCTGCAATTTATGATGTTATCCGCCGTCTTGAGTCTTATGGTGCCGTGAGCGCCACTTCTACCAAGCCGGAAAAATATGTTCCACTGCCTCCGGAAGAATTTCTGAAGCTATTGGAGCACCGCTACCAGCAGAAACTGGATGATTTTCGGGACAGCGTTTGCCAGGTAGACACCGATGTGGAGGTTGAGCAACTCTGGAATATCACCGGTTATAATAACCTGATTTCCAAAGCAAGGGATATGATTCAGCAGGCGCAATTTGAAATCTATCTTTCCGTATGGCGAAGTGAGGTTCTGCAATTGGAAGGGGAGCTATGGAAGGCCGTGGAGCGAGGGGTCAAAGTTGTGCTGTTCTCGTTCACCGAAATTCCGCAAATAGGAATGGTGTACAGCTACGAATTGGATGAAAACGAATTGGAAAAAGTCTGGGATCATAAATTGATCCTGGTTCGGGACCGGGAGGAGCTGCTAATGGGAGAGGCGAATCGGCAGTTGCAGCGCAAGGCGGCCTGGACAAAAAACAAGGCAATAATAAGCATCGCCGCCAATCACATCGTGTTGGATATTACTCTGTACGGAATTCGGGCCGGCATCGATGTGAGTGCCGCGGTAATCGAAATGCACGCCGGTGAGTTCGAACTTTTGGGACGGCTAATGCATGAAAAATTTCCCGATAACCCATTGATTAACCTCGATTTTTCCAGGACGACGATTAATGAAAAGTTGTATTTCAATAAAATGATGGAAGAACGCGACTAACCGGGATGCACTTGAGAATGAAGAAGGGACTGGCATTGATGTTGGCAGTTTTGGCGCTTGTATTATATTGTGAAAAGAAGCATGGCGTCGGAAAGGCATTAGAAGACTACAGTCAGCAAAAGATTATCGCGGCACCGGCCTGGGCGCAACATGGAGTATTGTACGAGGTTTTTCCCAGGGTGTTCACCCGCGAAGGAACCTTTCGCTCTTTGCAGCAGAGACTGGAATATATCAAAGATCTGAACGTCGATATCGTCTGGCTGATGCCAATTTTTCCCATCGGCGAAAAAGGGCGCAAAGGCACATTGGGAAGTCCTTACTCAGTACGCGATTTCAGGGCTGTAAATCCTGAATATGGCACCGAGCAGGATTTTCGGGATCTGGTGCAGGCCATTCATCGGAAAGGCCTCAAAGTGATTCTTGGGATTGTGCCCAACCATTCCAGCAACGATAATGTGCTGATGAAGGAGCATCCGGATTGGTTTATGCGCGACTCGCTGGGGAATTTTTCCCGCGAGGTTGCGGACTGGAGCGACGTGACCGATTTCAATTATGATAATCCTCAGATGCGGGAATATATGACCGAGACCCTCATTTACTGGGTGAAGGAATTTGATATTGACGGCTATCGCTGCGACGTGGCGGGGATGGTGCCGTACGATTTCTGGAAAACTGCTTTAGCCCGCTTGCGCGAAGTTAAATCCGATATTTATCTTTTGGCGGAATGGGAAGACCCGAAGATTTTGTTGACCGGCTTCAATTCCGATTACGACTGGACGCTGTTTCACCTGCTGAAGGACATCCGGGCGGCAAAAAAACGCACCGCCGCTGCTATTACGATGATCGATGAAAAAGACCGGCGGTATCCGCAGAATTCGCTGCCCATGCGATTCCTTGAGAATCATGATGAACAGCGCAGCCTGAAGGAATTCGGTCCCGCTGCAATTCAGGCTTACGCTACCTTCATTTTCGCTGCCCCGGGAATCCCGCTTATTTATGCCGGTCAGGAGATTGGTGAAAGGCGAAAACCGTCGCTGTTTGAAAAATCTGAAATTCACTGGGACAGCACCGACACAGCGCTGCTGGAAATGTACAAAAATCTGATCGGCTTGAGAAAACAATACTCCTGTTTTACGGAAGGCCGTTTTCATCCGTTGCAGGTAGCCTCCTTCAAAGGATCGGCGGGTGCTTTCCTGATGGAAGATGAGAATACTGCAGCGTTGGTCGTTTGCAATCTGCGGGGAACTCCGGCAGAAAAGGTCGTCGTCACAATGCCTGCCGAAATCAGGGCGCGGCTGAAAAATACAGATTTGAGAGAGTGGTCAAACCCAGAATCGAAATTGAATATCGAGAAGATCTACTTCCCCGATCTGGCGGCATATCAGACGTGGGTGTATGTGGGGATAAAATAGAGTTTAGTAATTTGAGTGTTTTTTTTAATATTGAAAGTGTGGTCTGTATTGGTTCCGCACTTTTATCAGTTTCAAATAAGGGGTTGTCTGATGAAAATTATTCTGATATCAATATTTACCTTGTGTCTTGTTCTGCCGGTTTTCTCACAGAATGGAAGTTGGTGGGAGCCGGCGAATCCTTCACCAGGTGACACAATTACGATCTTTTTTGATCCCACAATTAATCCTGATATCCCGCCCAATCCGGCGCATTTGACATTGCACTGGGGGGTAAACGAAATCAGCGGCGGTAGCTGGCAGATTCCGCCCAATCATCTTTGGCCGCCAGGAACCGTTATTTTTGGCTCGAATGAAGCTGTGCGATCACCGATGGCGGTCCAGTCGGGCTCGGTCTGGGCCATCAGAATTCCTACTGATTCAACTATATTCACCATTCACTATGTGGTAAATGACGGGACGCCACAAACCACAGGATCCAACTGGGCACACAGCACCGGCGGCAGCAATTGGAATATCACACTTGCAGTGGTAGAGCATAAAACCTATCCCTACACATTCCTTTTGGACAAAAGAAGCTATTATATGGATTTTATCGATCCGGTCACGTTTGCTTCGGTTCGTGGTACTTTTAACAACTGGGGCGGTCTGGGCGAGGATACCTTGCTGGCAACCAATAACCCGGATGTCCTGGGGCGGCGGGTAGAACTTCCGGCAAATTCGGATATTATGTACAAGTTTTATCTGAATGGCGCCCGCTGGATTTGGGATCCTGATAATCCGCTTACCAATTCAGGTAGTAATAATAATTCGGTTTTGTATTTTATTCCGGACAGCCAGGGATATTTCTATGATCTGACGCCACAACAGGGAGATTTATTGAGCAGCGGATCGACCATAAATTTCCAGGCGCGAGTTCAGCCAGGAATAACATTTTCAGGTATCGATCCGGCAACTATCCGGGTCACTCTCGATGCATCGACTGTGAGTCATTCATTCGATCCTATAACCGGTTTAATCACTGGCTCACTGAGCGGGATAAGCGACGGCGGTCATTTGCTGTCCATACAGGGCGAAGATAGTCTCGGAGTGCTTTTTAAGACATCTACTATTCATTTTGGTGTCTACGGGACGATGCCGGAAGGAATTGTTTCTCTCGATCCCGTGGGTGATAATACGGGGAGCGGCAGCTACCTGCCGCCGCCATTCGCTACCGGCGGCGATGCGGATTTGACCGATTTTTCCCTGCAGGTGAATGCAACTCACGATTCTTTGCTCTTTTCTATTGGTCTCGATGAAATCTCTGATTACACAAGAGTAGGATTCTACCTGATGAACAGCACCAGCGGCGTTATGGTGGATGCACTGAATGAAGTCAATTTGCAAATTCGGGAGTGGAATGGAGGTGGTGTTTATGTTTCATTGGCCGATCCATCTTCTCCCAACCTGGATCCGGCGGTTGAAAATCATCTGATCACCTCCCGGCAACCAGTGCAGACCGGCATGGCAATTCAATTAGATGCAGGTGCGCTTGCCGGAGATCGGTTTGAATTTTCTCTCCCGTTGGCGGAGTTGGAACAGTATCTGGGGTCCTTTAATTCCGATTGGTACGTAACGGCCTATACGTATTATAAAGATGCTGGAGGAACGGTGACAGTTACCCCAGCCATGGGTGGGGATAGCACAGGGCGCAACTCCAATGTGTACGATGTGCTCTTCTGCGATTATATTCTCGATGTGCCGTTGCAGCAGCGCATGTTAGCCAATTTCAACAATCTCCATCTCTCCTGGCTGGATGCAGAGGGCCGAGGTTTTCTGAAATTTTCTCCGGGTGACCTCGACCCAAACTGGACATCTTTTCCGCCGCGGGTCGCTATCTCTACCCGGACGGCGTCTACGATTATGGAAACCAAACAGGTGCGGGGAACGGTTAGTGACACCTCTGTGGCAGAGGTCACGGTTTCCAGAAACGGTTGGGATACAACCGCCGTTGTAACGGACGGTAGCTGGCAACTTGATCTTCCGCTGGATGAAGCTGATAACCTGATAAGGGCCAGCGCAACAAACAGCGGTGGCACCGGTTATTCCGGCACGCTGGTGGTGAACCGCTGGGTAGATCACAATCCGCAGCCGGATATCGCGTTCAGTTATGTTTCCGGAACGGTGACACTGGATGCCGGCGTTTCTACTGACCCGGACAACGATATTGTTTCTTACCACTGGGAGGTTGATCCCAACAATCCGGAAACGGTCACCCTTTCCAATCCCGGCCAGCAAGTTGTGTCTTTTCCCAAGCCGCAGGCTGACGGAGAGTACTATTTTAATCTGGTACTCACCGATGCACAGAATCACACCGGTTTCAAACGCACCTTTGTCCGGGTTGCCGATACGACCGCAAATATTTTCCAATCGGACCAAAGCGCCGACTGGTTACAGGATGTCGTTTTGTATGAAATATTTATTCGCTCCTTTTCGCCGGAGGGCAATTTCCAGGGGGTAATAAACAAACTGGATTATATGCAATGGCTGGGAATCAACTGCATCTGGTTTGTGCCCATAAACGAAAGCCCCGACGACCATGGGTATTCAGTTCAGGATTACTATTCCATAGAATCCGATTATGGCACTTTTGCCGATTTTCAAAATCTGGTGGAGCAAGCACACGCCCGCGGCATTCGGGTAATCATCGATCATGTCGTTAACCATTCCAGTCTTTATCACGTTTTTGCCCAGGATATGGTTGCGTATCAGAAAGATTCGCAGTATTGGAATTTTTATGAACACCGCCGAATCGGTGATACCAATGGGTTGGGCTATGGTTCCTACCCGTCGAGTCCACCTTATATTTATACCTATTATTCTAACTGGTCCGGTCTTCCCAATTTGAACCTGGGGCACCCCGATGCCCGGAAATATTTTATTGATATGGCCAAATGGTGGGTGGATTCCATGAAAGTGGACGGCTACCGTTGTGACGTGGCCTGGGGGCCGATCAACCGCGGCTACAATTACTGGGAAGACTGGCGCAAAGCGCTGAAGAATCTCAAGCCTGAAACGTTTCTGTTAGGTGAGCTGGATGCCAGCGATTGGAATTATGCTTTTACAAATCGTTTCGATGTGGCGCACGATTGGCAACTTCATCACGGGAGCGGCGGTTACCGGGATATCTGGAATTCACTGGATCTGAACCAATTGCACAACCGGGTGACCAACTACGGCTACGGTTGGCCGCAATATAAATACCCGCTGCGATTCCTGGAGAATTTTGATGAAGGCCGTTACATTTCCGATTTCGGTGTTGAAAGGACAAAAGTAATTGCTGCTTTAAATATGACCATTCCCGGTATTCCGCTTATTTATGCGGGGCAGGAAGTAGGTGAGATGAGCCAAAGGGGATTAATCGACTGGTCCGATCCAAATCATTTCCTCATGTTTTACCGCAACCTGGTCCAGGCGAGGCGGCGATTCCCGGCATTAAGGCGGGGCGATTTTAACCGAATCGGGGTCATCAATTTTAGCCATGTATATGGTATCTCCCGCCAGAAGGATGAGAACATTGTTATTGCGCTATTCAATTTTCAGAACGGCGCCCAAACCGGAAATTTTGCCATTACCGCATCGCAATACGGGCTGGATCCCGGCGCTACTTACTATCTGAGTGATATTCTGAGCGGCGAAGTCATCCAGACCACCGGCAGCGGGCTCGGTTTCCAGCAGGTGAGTCTTGATCCCTACCAATCCAAGATTTTTGTTTTGGCGGATAGCATCGTTACCGGAGTCGGCAATGAGGAACCTTTTCCCGGCAAAAAACTAACTTACCAGTTGGCACAGAATTATCCCAACCCGTTTAATCCGACAACAACGATTTCTTTCCAGATTCCCAAAGCGCAAAAAGTGCAGCTACTGGTTTATAATGTTCTGGGACAGAAAGTCACAACATTGTTGGATAAATCCATGTCAGCAGGTGATTACCAGGTGAAGTGGGATGGGCGAAACGAGTCCGGCGTTCCGGTTTCCAGCGGAATTTATATCCTGCATTTTAAAGCTGGGGATTTTGTGCGAAACAAGCGAATGGTGTTGTTAAAATAACATTGAAATACGGAGCATTTTAGGAACAAAGATTGGCTTAAGGCGGGGAGCAGGAAATTGAATGCGATCTTTTTGTTGGTAATTCCTTTAATTTTTGCCGCTACCGGCAATCCGCAGAAAGATTCGAGTCAGCAATTAGAGGTGGTCCTCCAAGTTGACCTGAATCGCTACATGGGGAGCTGGTACGAAATTGCACGCTTGCCAAATAAATTTCAGAAAAAGTGTGCCGGAGATGTAACAGCCACCTACAGTTTGCTCGAGAATGGCGACATCAAAGTTGTCAATCGTTGCCGGAAAGCGGATGGAGAGATCGCGGAAGCGGAAGGCCGTGCCAAGCTGGCGGATAAAAACGGTCCCAATACCAAGCTCAAAGTGCGCTTTGCGCCCGCTTTTCTTGGATTTCTGCCGTTTGTATGGGGCGACTACTGGATTATCGAGTTGGCGCCCGATTACAGCTATGCGGTAATCGGTGAGCCGTCCAGGAAATATCTGTGGATTCTTTCCCGCACACCAAAGATGGACGAAGAAACATTTGACCAAATTCTCGAAGATGTGAAAAATAAAGGCTACGATCTCACTGGCCTCGTCAGAACGGAGCAATCGGAAAAGTGAACCGGGATTCTGTTCTACAGGGAGAACGCGAATCGGCAAACCTGTGAATGGGCGGAAGGGCGAATCGGTGAACTGGTGATTGTTAGTTGTTTCTTGTCCGAGGTGGGTGGCCGCCGGTCATTACTCAATGTTCATTGGCTGACTCCTTCTTCCTTTTCATTCAGATAATTGTCTATCTATTTCAGGACGGGAGAAATTCTTCTCACGTTTCACATCTCACGTTTGACATTCGGAACCTACTCGGTTCTGATCACATTCACCGGTGGCGTAAGCGCAGCTTTAACCGACTGGTAAGCGATAGTTGCATAGCCGATGAAGAAAACAATTGCCGCTGAAACGAGAAATATTGCCGGATTGATGGCCGTACGGTAAGCAAAACTTTCCAGCCAGCGGTACAATGCGTAATAAGCAATTGGTATGGCAATGATATTGGCAATGATGATCAGCCGCGTTACTTCTTTGTTTAACAAGATCACAATGCTGGATACTGAGGCGCCCAATGTTTTGCGAATCCCTATTTCCTTAAAGCGCTGTTCCGCCATGAAGGAAGCCATTCCGTATAATCCCAGGCACGCTACAAAAATTGCCAGCACCGTAAAATACCCGATAATTTTACTCAGCCGCTCATCCGCCTGGTACTGTTTATCAAAACTGCGATCCAGGAAATAGTAATCGAACGGACGATTCGGATCGTATTCTTTCCACTTGTTTTCAAGAAAATTAAGCGTACCGGAAATATGGCCGGCTTTGAGCCTGACAACTATTTCGCTTAAATAACTATCATTATTGGTAAACAGCAGTGGTAAAATCTCATTGTGCAGGGATTTGGCGTGGAAATCCTTTACCACGCCAATAACGGTCTTCGGCTCGGTTTTTGACATATCTTTATCGTCGTTGAAAAAACCGATTGTTTTGCCGATAGGATTATCCCATCCGTATTTCCTGGCAGCGGTTTCGTTGATAATGACCGAATGCTTCGGGTCGGTTCCGTATTCCGTCGAGAAATTTCTGCCTTCAACTATTTTCATCCCCATCGTCGGAATGAAATCGGCATCGCAATTGATGCGATACATCAACTGGGTTTGTTCCACGGTGTAGCCTTCCGGCACAAAAATGGAATAATCGGGATATTCGCCGGGGACGTCTGAGGCGGAGCTGACTCCCGCCACGCCGCTGTATGATTTCAGTTCGCTTTTAATTGCAGGGAGATTCTTCCTGATGCTGCTATCCATGATTGGGATAATCACCACATGCTCTTTGTCAAATCCCAGGTTTTTATTTTTCACAAAGTGAAGCTGGTTCATCATAATAATCGTGCCTGAGATCAGCCCGATTGAGATGACGAATTGTAGTACTACCAGTATGCTTCGGAACCTGGAGTTTGATCCACCTGTTTTCAGGGCCCCCCGCAGAACGTTGATGGGACGGAATGCGGAGAGAAAGAGAGCGGGGTAACTGCCTGCCAAAATTCCGCTGAGCAGAATAAATCCGATGAATGCCGGAATTAGCCACGACATCTCATTCAAGTGGAAGGCAATCTTGTTTCCGGCCAGATTACTGAAAACCGGCATCGCGGCCCATACCAGCGCCACGGCAATAATGAGCGAGACGATGGAATAGAGCATCGATTCGGATAGAAATTGTTTGACCAGACTTTTTCTGTCGGCTCCCAGTACCTTTCTCATGCCGACTTCTTTGGCCCGGTTCGCGGAGCGCGCGGTTGCCAGGTTCATGAAATTGATGCAGGCGATGAGCAGGATAAAAAAAGCGATGGAGGAGAAAATGTAGATGTAGGAGATATCGCTGTTGCCTGCCATTTCATATCCCATGTTGGAATGCAAGTGAATGTCAGTCATTGGCTGCAAAAAGAAATTTAGGTTGTTACCCAACATTTTTTTCAAATCAGCCAGGTAATGGTCGGTAAATGCCGGAAAGTTTTCAGCGAATCTCGCCGGATCAACATTCTTCTTCAGCAGCAGGTAAGTATAATTATTGAAGTTGTTCCATTCTTCTAATTTCCCATTCCGAATAGCGTAATAGGTTTCAAACGAACAAAGAAAATCGAATTTAAGATGTGAATTACCGGGGACATTTTTCATCACACCGGTCACCGTATAGTCGTGGCTGTTGTTTAAGTTCAAATGTTTGCCCATCGGGTTTTCATCCCCGAAATATTTTCTGGCCATATCTTGGGTAAGAACGATGGAATATGCCGGTCCCAGTGCTGTGTGTGGGTCGCCCTGAATAAGTGGGAAGGAAAAAACCGTAAAGAAACTGCTATCTGCATAAATCCCGCCTTCTTCGTAGAAAATCTTGTCGTTGTATTTGAACGGTGTTCGGTCAATGGGATGAAGCCGGGTGAAGTATTCTACCGCTGCGTAATCCTTCAGCATGGTGGGACCTGTTCCCAGGTTGCTTAGCGGGTACTTTACAAAATCCCCGCTCAGATTTCCTTCCACTCCGATCCGGTAAATTCGGTCGGCATTGTTGTGAAACTTATCGTAGCTAAGTTCATTCAGCACATACATCATAATTAAAATGCAGGTTGCCATTCCTACCGCAAAACCGGCAATGTTAATGAACGCATAAGCTTTTTGCTTTCGCACATTTCGGAGCGCTACAATCAGGTAGTTTTTGAGCATATCGTCCTCTGGATTATTCCTATGATCATTAAAATTACACATGATATACGGAAGCGAACGGCTGCGGTTACAGATTTTATATTACCGAATTCGCAGGCTGTTGAAGCAGCATAATTTCTCATAAAATACATTTTGCACTTGATTTCATAGACAAATTGTGTATATTCATAATGACAATCATTGTCATTAAGGACGACTTGATGGGGAAACAAAATAAGTCACATTGGCATGGCAAGTTTAATGAAGCGGGACTCAGATTTACCGAACCCCGGCGGATGATCCTGGATGTTTTGAGCAGCACCGATGAACATCCATCTGCGGAAGATTTGTACATGCGTGTTCTGGAAAATTACCCCAACGTTGGATTGACCACGGTGTATCGTAATCTGGATTTGCTCGAAAAGATGGGTATCATTGCCAGGTTCCAGTTCGGCGACGGTCGCAGCCGTTACGAGCTCATTCAGAGTCCGCAAAAACCGGGACACCATCATCATCTGGTGTGCGTCAATTGCAAAAAGATAATCGATTACGATGATTTTGTGAATGAGGAGATCGAGCTGCTTCGCGAAGTGGAAGCGGCGCTTTCCGACCGATATGGCTTTAAAATTACCGGCCATGTCATCCAATTTTATGGGCAGTGCAATCGCTGTCCCGGCAGTACATAAAATTTTTGACGTATCAAATGAAAATCATCACCAGTAAAAAGAGGGTAGTGTCTGGTCTTGTTGGAAATTATCAAAGAGGATTTTAAATCACTGAACATTAATCCAAAACAGGAGGCAACGATGGCGGAAGAAAATGTGGGATGTGCCCGACCAACAGGAAGTGTGGTTGGGGAAAAGAAGACCGGAGAAACGAAAAAAGAAAATTTAACCGTTGAGGAGGCAAAAATGGCTGCTGCAAGAGTAGGTGCAAAGGCACCGGATTTTGAAGCCCCGGCATTTCATCAAGGCAAATTTACCACTGTCAAACTATCAGACTACCTGGGGAAATGGGTTTTGCTCTGTTTCTATCCTGGTGACTTCACATTTGTATGACCCACCGAGATTTCAGCGGTCGCTGATAAATACGAAGAACTCAAAAGCCTGGGCGTCGAAGTAATGTCGGCAAGTGTAGACAGCATTTTTGTTCACAAGATTTGGGAGGAAGAAGAACTTTCAAAAATGGTGGAAACAGGCATACCATTCGCTATGATTTCAGATGCAGCGGGAAATGTCGGTAAAGTTTACGGTGTGTATGATGAAGCTGCCGGCGTGGATATCCGGGGTCGCTTCATTATCGACCCGGACGGCGTAATTCAGGCAATGGAAGTATTAACGCCGCCGGTGGGAAGGAATATCGATGAAACGATTCGCCAGGTGAAAGCCTTTCAGCATGTAAGAAAAACCAAGGGGGCGGAAGTATGTCCGGCCGAATGGCAGCCTGGAAAAACAACTCTGAAGCCAGGTCCGGACCTGGTGGGGAAGGTCTGGAAAGTCTGGAAACCGGGACAGGAGTAAGGGAAAAGCATTGTTAATTATATTGGTGATTTCTTCTATGGGATCAACTTTCGGCGAGCTCAGGGTGACCCGGATTATCCGTCATGCTGAGCTTGTCGAAGCATGACTGGGTGATGCATCATCAGATTATTTTTGAATAGACAAAACCCTTTTATGAAAAAACTGAAGGAGGATTTACCATGCCAGGATTTGATGGAACAGGTCCCCGGGGACAAGGTCCATTTTCCGGAAGGGGACGGGGAAATTGCGTGGTTCCCGAATGGAGTGGCAGAATTGGCTATGGTAGTCACGGTGGATTTGGGCGCGGCTGGCGGCACCGCTTTCTGGCTACCGGCGTTCCCGGCCGGGGAAGGTGGAATGCGCAATCTGGTCGCCATCTTTTCTCACCGGAAAATGAAGCGGATGAACTGAAAAGGGAGGCGGATTACCTCCAAAAAGAGCTCGATTCGGTGCGCCGACAGATTGAAAAGCTGACCGATGTCCAATCCAAAGAGGAAGCTGAGAAATAGTGTCGGTAGGAATCGGAAACCGGATTTTTCAGTAAATAGGAGATAGAATTTTTGAAACGATCTGCCGCAAAACATGCGCCGGTTTTTGACGACGAAGAATTCGTTGCGCGATATGCGAGCAAGCATATCGGCATGGCCCGCCGCTTTGCGAAAGAGTACGCCCGGAAACTCCGTGAAAAGGGATTTTCGAGCGGCCGGATATTGGACGCCGGCTGTGGTTTTGGGGAGACTCTGATACGCCTGGCAACGAAATTTCCACAAGCTGAGTGCATGGGTATCGATCTTTCCGAACCGTTGCTGGAAATCGCCGGACGGAACTGTGACAAAGCTGGCGCGGCAGCCCGAGTAGAATTCAAAAAAGCGGATGTGCAGGAAATTCCCTTTCCCGATAACCACTTTGATGTGCTGCTCAACATCAACATGGCACATTTGGTGACCGATCCGATCAAGATGTTTAATGAAATGGAGCGAGTGTTGAGACCGGAGGGCAATCTCTTTGTCGTGGATATCCGGCGAAGCTGGATTGGCTACCTGGAAAAAGAGTTTAGGGCGGCAATGACCGTGGAAGAAGCAATGCAGTTGCTCGAAAGGGCCAATATTCGGGAAGGTCAGCTGACTTCCGGTTTCCTATGGTGGCGTTATGAAGCGTGAAACAGGCGAGCCGGCAAATGAGAGATTTGGGAAAAAAAAGTTGGCGAGAATTCTGACTGGTGAATAAGGATGAAAAAATATAATTTGAAGCCAAAAATAGACTTTCGCGCAGAACGGGAATATTTTTTCTTTTCACTTCATGCCCCAGGCGCTTTTCGCCGCTTTGCCTTGTGAGGATTACGATCAAGATTAGGATTATGATTACGAATCAGGGTGTCTGAGTGAGGGAGCGCATTAATGAAAAAACATGAATGGCAAATCCTTTTTCAGGATTTGGATGAAGGAGAAATTATGGAATCTGGTCGCGGATCTGGCTTAGGCAGTGGCGGCTTCTGCATCTGCCCAAAATGCGGTGAAAAAATCCCGCACCAACGTGGCATTCCCTGCCAGGATGTGAAATGTCCGAAATGCAGCGCCAAAATGATGCGCGAGGGCTCCTACCACCATAATTTGTTGGAGGAGAAAAAACAAAAGAAATCTGGGGAATCGAATTAAGCGACTAAATTAGTTCTCCGGTTAAAGGAATGGACCCTGATTATGGCAAATATTATCTGCCAGCCGATTGGCATTATTCACACTCCGTTTAGCGAGCCAGTTGGCACTCCGATTCAACCACCCGCTTCAAAGGGAATTAACGGAACGGTAACGGTTTTCCCGGAATATCGGGAAGGCTTGCAGGATCTCGACGGTTTTTCACATATTATCCTGGTTTATCATTTTCACATGAGCCAAAAGATTTCTTTAAAGGTGAAACCCTTCATGGATGAGCATCTTCGCGGGGTGTTTGCTACACGGGCGCCGTCCCGTCCCAACCATATCGGCCTGTCCGTTGTGCGGTTATCGAAAATAGAGGGTGGAGTTTTGCATATTCAGGATGTGGATATTGTCGATGGAACGCCTCTGCTGGATATCAAGCCGAGCGTACCGGAATTCGATTTTCGCGAGAACCCGAGGATTGGGTGGCTGGAAAAGAATGTTCATAAATTAGCGGGCAGAAGAGCCGATGAATAAAGTTAAGGCAAAGGCTAAGGCTGAGGCTGAGGCGTATGATGTGGGCCATACTAAATCAAATGAAACAGATAGGAAACGAAAATGGAGAATATTCAGGACCTTTCACGAGAGGAATTGCTCAAATTGATTGAAGTTTACGCCAAAAATTGGCTGGCACACGATGGCTGCTGGTTTCTGGCCGCCGAACAAAAGTATGGAATGGACACGGCCATGGATCTTGATGCGAAATCGTGGGAGCGGTTCGCGGTTGCGGAAGCCAGGCGAATCATGAAGGCGTTCGATATCGTCCCGGACGGTGGCCTGAAAGCGCTTGAGCGCGCTTTTCAATACCGGCTGTATGCGGCAATTAACCGCCAGGAAATTGATTGGGTGGATGAGAACACGATGATTTTTCGAATGCTGGAATGCCGGGTTCAAAAAACCCGGCGGCAGAAAAATTTACCGGATTTCCCGTGCAAGCAAGTGGGGATTGTCGAGTTCAGCCAGTTCGCCAAAACAGTTGATCTGCGCATCAAAACCCGCTGCATTGCCTGCCCGCCGGATGAAGTTGAAGACTATTTCTGCGCCTGGCAATTCACCATAGAAAGATAAATGCGCTGCATTTTGCGCTTTCAGGAAACATTAACATGAAGGAGTAGGAATGAAGAAACTTTTACTGATTCTTTGCATCGGCCTGCTTATTTCCTCGCTGGTTGCCGATCCGCCCACAACATATGATCTCAGGAATGTGAACGGCGTAAATTATGTGACTTCGGTAAAGTCACAGCAGGGCGGCACGTGCTGGACGCATGGGGCCATGGCTGCCATGGAGGGAAATCTTATGATGACCGGTGCCTGGACCGCTGCCGGCGAAACCGGTGAGCCAAATCTCGCTGAATACCATCTGGACTGGTGGAACGGATTCAACCAGCACAATAACGACGACATCTACCCCGTGAGCGCCGGATTAACAGTACATGAGGGCGGCGATTACATGGTGACATCGGCCTACCTGTCTCGTGGAGAAGGCGCAGTCCGGGAGATCGACGGGCAATCCTTTTCGACAGCCCCACTTCGCACAAATTCCGGCTACCACTATTATTATCCACGGGAAATCGAATGGTACGAGGCCGGCGCAAACCTGGAGAATATCAATACAATCAAACAGGCAGTTATGGATTACGGCGTGGTTGGCACGTGCATGTGCTATTCCGGCTCGTTTATGAGCGGCAGCTATACCCATTACCAGCCACCCACCAGTTCATCGGATCCGAACCATGCGATCGCCATTGTGGGATGGGATGATAATCAGGTGACACAGGCGCCTCAGCCGGGGGCCTGGCTCTGCAAGAACAGTTGGGGCAGCAGTTGGGGCTACAGTGGATTTTTCTGGATTTCCTACTACGATAAATTCTCCGGTCAGCATCCCGAAATGGGAGCCGTCTCTTTCCAGGACGTGGAGCCAATGCAATACGATCATGTTTATTACCATGATTATCACGGCTGGCGCGATACCAAAACGGACTGCCAGGAGGCCTTCAATTGTTTTGTCGCAACAGATTACGAAAACGTGGATGCAGTCAGCTTTTTCACCGCGACAAATAATGTGGAGTACATCGCCAAAATTTATAATGGATTTGAAAATAACCAATTGATTGCCGAGCGGTCTGCGAAATCAGGAATCATCCAGAATAAGGGATTTCATACGATTGATCTGGACAGTGTGGTGGCAGTCAGTCCCGGGGATACGTTTTATGTCTACCTGTCACTTTCCCAGGGTGGTCAGCCCTTCGACCGGACCTCCGATGTTCCGGTGCTGCTGGGCGCATCATCCCGAACCATTGTGGAATCGGCTGCCAATCCCGGGGAAAGCTACTTTTTCGACGGAATCCAGTGGATTGATTTCTACACCTACCAGTTTTCCAACGTGCAATGGGACGGGACTGCCAATTTCTGCATCAAGGCGCTTGCAACCGACCGGCCACCAACCGGCATGGTCCCCTACGATGGAAATTGTCCTGGAACATTCCGGCTGGAACAGAACTACCCGAATCCGTTCAATCCCGCCACTACAATTGGCTACCAGATTGCGGAGATCAGCAATGTTGAGCTAACAGTCTTCGACATCACCGGCAAGAAAGTTTGCACGCTGGTGAATGAGAAAAAGCCCGCCGGTTCCTACCAGGTGCAGTGGGATGGCCGGAACTCGGAAGGAAATATGGTTTCCAGCGGCATTTATTTCTATGTGTTGCGAGCCGGAAATGAGATTTCCAGTGCCAAACGAATGATATTAATGAAATAGGATTAACCGATCCCGGGAAAAAATGGGCGCCTGCGATTGCGCCCATTTTTGATAAATTCGGTTAACATCGCCGGAAGCCTGTTGCGGGTTTACTGAAAGATTTTATAATATCCGGAAATATACGGTAGCCGGATTTGCAGGCCTTGCAGATTGTTGTTAATGTATAATTCATTACAAAATGATGAGGAATTTTGGTATGAAGTACATTAAAAGGCCTATTCTGCACATCATCTTATTTATGACATTTTCCATTGCTTTTTTCACTTCCGGCCAGGCAGTTCAGGATGAGGCAACGGAAAGCAGTTGCGTGACCTGTCACACCAGCGCGGTGAAGCTCATCAAAATTACCAGGGAAATCCGGAAGGCAAATCCTCCCCAGGAAAAATCCGAATTAAATAAGGGCGAAGGGTGAGGTGGTGAATTGGCTCCGTTGGAGCCATATCAAAAAGTATTTGTAGATTCCGACTTTCTGGAAACAATCCACGGGCAAATTGCCTGCGAGGATTGCCACGGCGGAAATCCGGATGTGATGGACAGAAATACTGCCCACCAGGGAGTCGTAACCGATCCCAGCTTTGGCCAAGTGGTTGAAACCTGCGGTCCCTGTCACGAAGATATTGTCAGCAATGCCGAGAAAAGTCTGCACTACACGCTGGCACCGTATCGCGAGAAAATTTACCGACGCGCCGGGCTGAAGCCGGGAGAATCCAATGCGGCCATCGATCTGGCTATGCAGAACCACTGCATTACCTGCCATTCCAGTTGCGGGCAGTGTCACGTAAGCCGCCCGGCATCGGTGGAAGGCGGACTGGTGCAAAGCCACTTCTTTTTCAAGAAGCCGCCTATGGAAACGAACTGCACGTCGTGCCACGGCAGCCGGCTGTTTAAAGAATACACCGGTAAAAATCCGGACGTTCCCGCGGATGTTCATTTCCAGAAGAAAGCCATGCAGTGCACCGGTTGCCATACAGGACACGAGATGCACGCAGCCGCCTCTGCCGGCGTCAATATGGATAATACCGATAATGCACCGCAATGCCTGTCGTGTCACAATGAAATTTCCGAGATCGGCGAAAACGCTAAAGTTCACCAGGTGCATGGCGGAAAAGTAGCTTGTCAGGTTTGCCATGCAGTCTCTTACAAAAGCTGCTATGGCTGCCATGTTGGCAAAGATAAAAGGGGATTGCCCTACTTCCAGGTCGAACGGTCGGTCATGAATTTCAAGATCGGCAAAAATCTGCATCCCACCGACCGCAATCCTGCGGCTTATGTATTGGTGAGGCATGTGCCGGTTAACCGGAATATCTTCAAATATTACGGCAATAATTTGCTTCCGGATTTTGACAGCCTGCCCACCTGGAAAATGAGCTCGCCGCATAATATTCAGCGAAAGACACCACAAAATGGAGCATGCAACAACTGCCACGGAAATTCAGAGTTGTTTCTGATGAAAAAAGATGTGGATAAAATTGAATTAAAAGCCAATGAAGGTGTGTATTTCTCTCACGATGAGTTGCCAAAAACAATACAATAATCCTAAGAGGAGCTTGTTATGAAACGGTTTTCTTTTCTTTTTCTACTTATAATTTTCTCGTATCTCGTTTGGATTCCCGTGGCGGGTGTTGCCCAGGAGTCGGAAGCGATGGCGCAACCCCAGATCAAAATTATGACCACGGATCAGTTGGTCAGTGAGGCCAAGAAATATGCGCCACAGATAACACCACAGGAGGCGCAAGCGCAAATAGATTCCGGCTCGGTCATCATTTTGGATGTGCGGGAAGCGGATGAATTTAAGCAGGGACATCTGCCGGGCGCACTTCTCATTCCGCGTGGACTGCTGGAGTTCAAGGTGAAGGAAAAAATTCCCGACCAGGATGCCAAAATAATTGTTTACTGCAAAGTCGGCGGAAGAGGGGCCCTGGCAGCCGAAACGATGAAGATTTTGGGATATAAAAATGTGGAAAACATTGAGGGCGGCTGGGAAGCCTGGCTGAAAGATGATTTGCCGGTTGAATAATTCAGCATAAAATTCTTGATTGAAAAATGCCTGTGATTCGTTTTGCAGGCATTTTTTGTTGTCAATAAGGTATTAAATTGTTTTCATAATTCACTGGAACTTCCCCTCACTCTGTAACTGAGTTTTACGAAAGGAATTTTTTTTCTTGAAATAATTTACCGACAAACATAAATTGCTTTACAATTTGATTGTGGGCGATTGCCTTGTGATAATAAGGGTGAATTTCCCAAGGCCAATATTTTTTGGGAAATAGCTCAGTTTTGCCGACTTCCAAAATTGTACAATGGTGCAAAATTTTCAGTTGTGAATCATTCTTTTAGTTGATCTTTGCGACCTCGCGCCAAATTGAAACCGGCCTCCGTGGGGGTAATTTTTGCTTCGAATAACATAAATGACAAACAACCTTTAGGAGAAACTTATTATGAAACTGATCCTACCCATCCTATTATTCGCAGCAATTGCCGTTGCGGGTGATGCATACAGAATGGGAACAACCACGAGAAGTTACTTTCTCCAGGGAATTCCGGTCGGCTACTTCAACAGCATCGGTTTTTCCAATATAACGAGCGTTTCAGCTGCAGAAATATCCGGTGCGAATCCCGCTTCACTGGCGAATTTTTCCTCATTGGAAGTCGGTATAAACTTCGCCTACTGGACACAAACTGACTACGTTTATGGCATTCAAATCAGCCGACCCAAACAGTGGTTGCCCTCGTCTTTTGGTTTTATTTATCCGTTTAAAAATTTCCATTTTGGATTGGCTTACAGACAAAAATATGCTGAGTATATGGATTATGGTGATATAGAAATCTTGACGGTGCAAAATCCCATGGGCACCGGCGAATTTCATCATTTTACTGACGAAACAATTATTCACAGCCCATCTGCTATTCTTGCCTATTCCTTGCACAATCTTTTTAATGCCGAAGATTGTCTCTCTTTTGGCCTGCAAATATCATGGGATGTTTGGCGAGAGGAAGAATCGATTGCGGAGTCGAAGGGAAGAATTAATGCCGATTACTTAAGCTTCAAAATTGGAACGCTGTATCGGCCAAACCAACAGTTGGCCTTTGGTGCATTCTATGCAAGGGGGGATGATTTGAAGGGTGAATTTGAATTTGATAGTATGCTGCCAGCCATCCCTGACCCTGGTTCATTTGTTCAGATTCCTGTTACATATAATTTTAAATTGCCAGATGAGCTGGCTTTTGGTCTGTCCGCGAAAACGGTTGAAAACCTGTCGTTGTCGGCCACACTTAATGCTGTGTTCTGGAGCCAGGTTTATAATGAATACCAGGATCAACTTGATTTTTCGGTAGGAACTATTTACTCATTATCAGACCGGCTGGCATTTTCGCTTGGTTTTTACCAAACCGACCGGAATTTGAAAGGTGATAATATTTACACTGGATATGCACACAACGCTTCTTTTGCCGGAACCGGTGTGCGGGGAAGAATTTGGAATATGGATCTGCGTTTGGAAATATTGGACAGCCACCTGTTTTCCGCCAAATACATGAAACAGACCAGGATAAAGCTGGGGATGGATTACCGGTTTAAATAAATATACTGAGCGCGCATAGGTTCATTTTGAACTGAAAAATTATTGCAGAAGTTCTCATAACTTTTGCGATAACTTAGAGACTGCTGAGCAGTGTTGAATTTAAGGATATCTGATCTTGGGTCACCGGATTCCCAGATTGGGTTTGTATATTTCCTAAGCGAGGAATTCGATTCCCAGGAAAAATTCTTACCTATTTTAACACAGGGCGGATTGCATCAGCGAATCATAATCTTTCCCTTCAATTTTGAAATTTGCATGCTGTCTGAGCCATCGTCTGAAAGATGCATTCAGGAATGTTGCGCTCTCTTTTTGATCTTTCTTTAGACTTTTTTATCAACTTTTCCCCTGGTGTGTCAAATGATCCTTGATATGATTTAATCAGCTCCATGTTTTTGAATGCATGCTCTAACATTGCGCATTTTTATTTAAGATCGACCCGAGGCTTCAAAACGTCTGAACAGCGGGCATCCTCTCTCCTTGCCATTTATCATTCCAATTCCTTTCCCTGCCTTTTCTTTTTATATTTCTAACCGGATTTTATTAATTATTCTCAGGTTTAGATATGAAAATGCGAATATCCCATATTTCAATTTTCCTTCTTTGTATCTTATTTGTTTTCTCTCTGTCACCGGCACAAAACCACGAAAATCCAACCGCGGTCAAATTCACGCTGAAATGGGACAAGCCGGCAAAAAAGATCGCACTGATCGGCAGCTTCAATAATTTTAGCAAAAATGCCGACCTGTTAAGCGGGCCGGATTCCGCCGGGGTGTGGCAGATCGCGAAGAAGCTGCCCTACGGCACATATGAATATCGCTTCCTGGTGGATGACGAAATCTACCTGCGCGATCCGCAGAATCCCAATTTCGGGGGAATAAACAGCAATTCGATACTATATCTCGATCCGCCATCCAAGCCGCATATACAAGTGCTGTCGCCGCTGCCGGGAGAGAAAATTACCGGACTACCGCTGCAAATCCGAATACATTTTCTGCCGGGGAGTGAGTCCGACATGGTCGATTTGAAACGAAGCGAATTTTCAATCGACGGCCGGCTTTGCAAATTAAATTATGATTATCGCAAACAAATTCTCTCGGCAGAAATCCCCGATCTGGCAGAAGGCGAGCACACCATCTATTTGCGAATAGAGGACAAGAAGAACAACCAGACACGTGATTACAATTCAATATTTGTGGTCAACGCTGAAAATCAGCCCCCGGTAGCGGAAGCCGGCTACAGCCTGTTTTGCCGGCCGCGAGAAACGATTTCCCTGGATGGCGGATTAAGTTACGATCCGGATCTTGACAATCTGGTAAAATTCCGCTGGAGAAGCCTGGATGCTGATGGGGCGGCAGTCTTCGATACTTCCGGCAACACACCTTTCCCGTCGGTTACTATCTTTCAGCCGGGCGATTACCGTTTTGCGCTTGCCACTTCGGACGGCAGCCTGTGGAGCCGGCCGGACACAACGGCGGTTTACTGTCGCAGCTTCCCACAAACGGCGGCGCAGTTTCGGCTGAATCAAGGTGTCATGAAATCCGAGCAACCGCTCCAATCGGTCTCAGTGGCGGGCGAATTCAACCGCTGGCAGGCTGGTGTGGATAATCTTGCCGACTCCTCCGGCACCGGAATCTGGAAATTGCGCAAACCGCTTCGGCCCGGCGTTTATGAATACAAGTTTGTTCTGAACGGCAGCGATTGGATTCCCGATCCCGGCGACCGGTGGCAGGTGGAAGATGGCTGGAATGGGGTCAACAGCGTGCTGCAGATTAAACCGTTTTTCACGGATACCCTCAGATGGGATTTCCATTTGCAGAGACGTGGACTTCTTTTGCAGAACTCGCTGCATCATCAATTTACACTTTTGCAGGATGTGAATAATCCGCAAACAGTGCCTGTGAAAAACGATTCCATCTTCATGGGAAAGACCGGGCCTGGCTCTTACTTCCTGTACGCTGAAAGCCGGGATTCCGGCAATTTTCGCGCTCCCAAACATTTTCTGCTGAACAACGCCGGACACGGTGAAACGCAGATCGTGGATTTCGCCGATTCGCCTGGCTGGGCGAGCCGCGCGGTGACTTACCAGGTCTATCTTCGTAAGTTTGGCCCGGATTCCGCCCGCAGCGGAACACTCAACGACGTGCGGCAGCGGCTGGATTACTTGCAGGACCTCGGCATTAACTGCGTATGGCTTATGCCGATTATGCCCAGCCCCACCGAGCATGGTTACACCCCGGTTGACTATTTTGACGTCGAGCCTGACTATGGAACGCTGGCTGATTTCGACTCGCTGGTGGCCGATCTTCACCGTCGTGGCATGAAGTTGTTTTTCGATTTCGTGGCCAATCACAGCAGCGACCAGCATCCCTATTTTCTTTCCGCCTGGGCGAACCCTAATTCCGTTTTCCGCGACTGGTATATCTGGCACGGCCCGCGTAAATATGAATTTCACAACGACTGGGACCAGTTGCCGAACCTGAATTATGACAATCCCAGCGTGCGCCACTTCATTTTGCGCGTTGCGAAGTTCTGGATCGATCGCGGTGTAGATGGCTTACGCTGCGACGCGGCGTGGGGTGTGCCGCACAATTTCTGGAAGGATTTCCGCCGCAAGGTCAAAAGCTGGAATCCGCAGGTGGTGCTGCTGGACGAAGTGCTTCCCCGCGATCCCGCTTACCACGATCTGGAATTTGACATGAGCTACGATACCGATTTCTACGGCAACGTGCTGGATGTCTTCCGGGGACGCAAGTCGGTGGAAGGGCTGCGTTTTGGCCTGGAGAAAACCCGAACCAATTACCCCCGGCAGGTGGTGGATTTGCGCTATATCGAAAACCAGGACATGGAACGATTTGTCAGCCAGTTTGGCCCGGATGCCGCCCGGGCGGCCGCTGCGCTGCTCTACACGCTGCCGGGAATGCCGCTGGTTTATTACGGTCAGGAAGTGGGTCTGAAATCGCAGCGCGGCAGCATGCGATGGGAACTGACCGGAAACGGCACTTTTCAATTCTACCGGGAACTGCTTCATCTGCGGAACGAGAATTCTGCTTTCATTTCGGGCAACCTGGGATTCCTGCAGGTTTCGCACCCTAAATCCGTTTTGGCCTATCTCCGGAAGCAAGGGAATCAGGAGTTTGCGGTGATCATAAATTTCAGGAATGAGCCGCTGAATGAGCAGGTGGACCTGCCGCCGCCGGCGAATGCCTATTATGCTTTCGGCAGCCAGGAATTGGGGCCGGGAATCCACCGGGTAAATTTGAAAAATATTCAACTGAAGGCATTTGGTTTTTTGATTTTGCGGATCGAATCAACCAATTAGTAAAAGGGTGATGGTTGACGAGTTTGTCGGTTGGTTTTTGAAATTATTTTGCCAAATATACCAAAATCTTTTTATCCACAGTTATTCACTTGACATTCTCTGAATTTATGCCTATAATTGTCTGGCGTAAGTAGAGTAAATTTAATATCTTGTAATTTTTTTAACAATAGCTTTTCCAGTTTGCACAAATTGGTTCGATTACGAATTCAATTTGATAATTTGATTCCCTCGAACTTTAGATAGAACTGAAAAGTGTCACCTTTAAAAATTGTAGGCAATTCGTTTTTCAAAATAGTGGAAGCGGGCAAAGTGTTTTTGGATTTCGGTTTCGATTATCGAAACTGCGGAAATTGAAACACTAACGTTTCCGTCTGGTGGGTTCTCTCCCGGGAAGCGCAACAATCTCACTTTGTTCCTATTGCAGACAATCGCGGCCTTTTAGTTCGAATAAAATTGTCAGGCATTGCCGGACACCAATTCATTTTGCCAGGAGGTAAAACATAGTTATGGATACACAAATCGCTATCGCAATTGTGGAGCACTTTTCCGAATTGCTGTGGGTTGTGCTCATCTTTGCCATCGTTTGGATTTTCAAGGATAATATCCGAAAAGACCTGTTAGGAAAGTTGGGCAGTTTAAAGGCAATGGGCGTGGAATTTTCTTTTGCGGAAGAATCCATTGCACAGGCTATTAAATCTGCTGAAATAAGCCTGGCGGAAAAATCGCCGAAGTGGAAGGTATCCATCTCCCCGGAAGATAAGGAACGGGTTCTTTCCCGCGTAAAGAAACACCTGGATATTTTCCAGCGGGCACAAATATTGTGGCTGGACGATACGCCCGATAACAACCGCAATGAGCGGAAAATGTTTACGGAACTGCATACCCAGATAGAGATAGCCCGCACACCGGAAGAAGCCAGAAATTTCCTGAAGCGCGAACAATTCGATCTTATTATATCCGATATGGCCCGTGGCGACGATCCGACCGCCGGGTTGAAATTTCTGAAAGAATACAGAAAAGAGACATCCCCGGCACCGGTTGTCTTCTATATTGGTGTCATAGATCCCAGCAAAGGGGTGCCGGCCGGGGCATTCGGCATCACCAACCGCCCGGACGAACTCCTTCACCTGACTTTAGACGCATTGGAAAGAAAAAAATATTATAGTTGATTCCGTTCTCCATTAAGCGCACCCGATTATTCGATAAGAGTTTAATCCGAATATCAAATGTGCAGGGAAATTAAATGAATAATAATGGTCAGAATCTTGATCCGAACATCAATTGGCAGGCGATCCTCCTACATTTAAAGAAGCAGAAACTGGTGCCGTTCTTAGGCGCCGGCGCTTCAATGGGATTTGGCGGTTCGACCGGTCTGCCCAGCGGCAGCGAGCTGTCGCGTGCGCTGGCAGAGGAGTGCGGCTATCCGGGGACCGAGAAGGATGATCTTTTAAGGGTCTCTCAATATTATGCGCTCAGCATCGGTGAAATGGATTTGCGGGATGCGGTGATCGATAAATTGAATATGAATGATATTCAGCCCGGCGAGGTACATAACATCCTGGCCGGGTGGCCAATTGTGGCTGTCCTGACCACTAATTTTGACAATCTGATGGAGCGAGCTTTTGAAGAAAAGAGCAAAAAATCCACGATGGCAATATATGACCGGCAGGGTGACCAGGAACAGATCGTCAGCGAACCCGCAGTAGAAAATCCGCTGGTCTACAAACTTCACGGTTCAATGGACGACCCCGATTCGTTGATCATTACGGAGGATAATTACATCGATTTTATGATCAGCCTGATGAACCACAATCCGAAAGTGCCGGATGCTATCAGCCAAATCTTCCGCACCTGCGGCCTGCTGTTCATAGGTTACGGTTTGCGCGACTGGAATATCAGGGTACTGCTGCGCTATTTCCAGGTTGAC
Source organism: uncultured Calditrichaceae bacterium (assembly GCA_964624795.1). Taxonomy (GTDB): domain Bacteria; phylum Calditrichota; class Calditrichia; order RBG-13-44-9; family RBG-13-44-9; genus CAZUZS01. The sequence goes on along the minus strand of CAZUZS010000033.1, from coordinate 8,497 downwards.
CGGCGGTCTTTTGCCATACAGCGCTCGTTGGAAGCGGACAACGATAACGATGCCGCCCGGGAGTGGGACAGCACGGTTCTTTATTGGGAGCAAAAGAAAATTTCTGTGTATAACTGCGATGCCCTGGAATTTCTGCGTGAATTGGATAAACGCTACCAGGAGGATAAGGAGGAGCCAAAAGATGCTGGATAATAGAAAACCGTGGGCTTTTCCAGGGTTGCATCACTTCCAGGACGATGAAATAGACCGAAAACTCTTCTTCGGTAGAAACCGGGAAATCAGGGAACTCGCCGAGAGAGTCATGGCCGGTACGATAACTGTGCTTTTTGGGAAATCCGGTAACGGAAAGACTTCTCTTATCAATGTTGGTCTAAAAGCGTCGCTCCGCCAGATGGATTACCTGCCTGTGTATGCCAGGATTTTCAATATTCCCGGTATCCCCGCACAAGAAGCGCTTTACAGGGCTGTGGAAATTGAGGCGGGAAACTGTGGCCTGGAGCTGCCCCTGGATTGGAAAAAAGAAACGCTGTGGGAAACATTTTTCGCGCTTTCTCCGGATGAAAACAGCTTCTCTCACCCCATCGTGCTTATTCTCGATCAATTCGAGGAGTTGTTTACCGCCCTGGCTGACCGCCCTCAGGAACAGGAAGATTTTATTCGGCAATTTGCCGACCTGGTGCGCGGAAGATTACCGGCGGATGTGAAAGAGCGTTATCGGGAACGTCTTCGCAGTCTTGAAAAACGCAGCAGCGAGGCAATGGCCCTGGAGAGACTTATTTATGGCACCAAAATGCCCGCTGTAAAGGTCCTTATTTCCCTGCGCGAAGATTACCTGGCATTGTTAGAGAAGTTGGGCACCCAAATTCCGAAAATCTACGATCATCGCTACCAACTGCCCTCTTTTTCGGAGGAACAGGCCCGGGAAGCGATCTCGAATCCCCCCCGGCAGGATGTGCTCGGGGACCGAACCTTTGAAATCGAAGATGCGGCGGTGGAGGCGATTGTGCGATTTCTGGCGTCTCAAAATGATGATGCGGTGCTCAGCGAGCGTACAATTGGGTTATCGCAGTTGCAGATTGTTTGCCGCCAATTGGAAGAGCAGATGCGAGCCGCAAATTCCCGCAAAATCGCGTTGGAAGATATTGGCGGCGAAAAGGGCCTGCGCAAATTATTAGACAATTATTATCAGAAAATATTGGGAAAATTTCCGTACTTCCGGCCGGGTTCCGGGGGCAAAAGAAATTCCGGCTTGCTGGGCAGTGTTCGTTACGTTTCGCCAGTCCACTCTCCCCGCTCTGCGATTAGGGAATTGTGCGAGGATCGCCTGATTACCGCTGGCGGCAAGCGAAACAGCCGTCATGAAGATGAAATTGTCAGTGAAATGGGCGTTCCGAAAAACGACCTGGAACAGCTTGTTGACGACCGTCTCCTGCAGCGGGAACAAAGATCGCGGGGCGTCTTTTATGAGCTGAGCCACGACAGCCTGGTGCCTTCCCTGCAGACGGCGGGGAAGCGCCGCAAGATTCGCCAGTTGAGCTCCAAAATTACATTTCTGACCGCCCTCGTTTTTCTGGCATTTTACGCGATGGTGCAGTGGGTTATTCCGGCCTGGAACCAGGACCGTGTTATTGGCAGCCTCGACCGGGAGATGGTAAAATTGACGTCAGACAAACTTCCCGTTCGAAATTTTGAGGCACAGCTTTATGGCGCCAAATTATCGCTGAAAAATTTGCGTGCTATTTCGAAATATAAATCCGGGCTGGCCGGCTATTTTATGCGCCTTGGTGGATCTCGTCTGGAGAGAGCGGATTCCGTTATCAGCACCATAAAACTGGTTTATCCGGAGGAGAGAAATCTGATCAAGAACATGCAGGATACATTACAGCAACGGCGATTTTTATATACCCAGTTGACATTTCAGAAAAAGATAAATCCGCCTTATCCATTGGATGACAAAGTTTTCCGGCAGGTTGCAGAATTTTTGGATCATAATTTTGCGACCCTTGACAAAGATTTTCGAATTTTGGAAATGCAGTCTCATCTCTACAAGACGGAAGTGTCCGGGAAAAACGGGAACCGTGCTTTATCCGAACAATTTGCCGCTGAAGCACAACGCCAGCGGCAGCTTTTTCGTGAACAGGTACGTGCTGCAATTAAAATAAAAGATCATCAGATTTTGAGACGGGGTGAAAATGGCAAGCCAACCGCAGTCGGAATCACGCTGGAAAACAATAAGCTGTTGGATCATGCCAAAATCCGGATTAATGGACGAACGGTTGAATTCGCTGCCGGGGAAGAAATCGGCGGGGAAGGAAATAGAACCGGTGTGGTGGAGATTCCTCCCGACTCGCAGAGTATGATCATTTCCATTCAGGGAATATATGAGGAAGATGATTACAACGTGCCGGCTTTTTTTAACCTGGTGAAAAAGCTAAAAGGAACGCAAACAGCCGGAGTCAAGGCGCAACCGGACATCGAAATCAAGCCGCTGCCCGATGCGATTCAGAAAAAACTGGCCGAAAAAAATGAAGCGGAAAAACAGGCATCCGAGGATCATGCATTAGAAGGTCTGTTGCAGGGTGATCCCCGTCATGAGATTGTGAAAACGGATGACGAGGGGAATGCCACATTGCTGAGAGTCAAGGTGCCCATCAACGGGAATTTTATTAATGCTCGTTTTTCGCTCAATGAAACCCCAATGTTAATTGAAACGGAAGGCAACGAAATTCTGCGGGTCGGGACAATTAACATTCCACCCGGCGCTAAGAAAGTTGATTTCGACATCCGGGCGGTCACAGCCGGCGGACTTTCCACAACCCGTTCCTATTCCTTCACTCTAAGAAATGAGATTTTATCGCATGCAAAAATTCTTGCGGCATTAAAAGTCAAACGACCCTCAAACGGGAAGGTGGATTCGGACAGCACTCGTTTTCTGCTGGTCCTGGAGAATTCGGAATTACTCAGGAATGCAAAGTTGTATTTGAATGGCGAAAGAATGAAATTTAAGAAAATAGGCGGGCAGGAATTCCGGGCTGGTGAAGTCTCTGTGCCCCCTGATTCTGCCAAGGTATTTGCAGAAGTGCACGTGGTTACCGATCAGGGTGACGAGGTTTCCAGAAAATTCGCGTTCCTTGTTGAACGAACCACCCCGGTGGATCCCGTGCTGGCATTGGAAAAAGCGTACTATCAAATTGTTAAGTCCCCTGTTGACGGCACCAACGAATCGACGGATTCTTTGCAGGCTGTAAAAACAAAGTTGGATTCAGCGCAAAAATACCTGGAAACTGTTGGTGGTCAATATCGGGAGAATGAGAAGGTTGGAGCACTTTGGACGGACCTCACAAACCGTCGGAAGAAACTCGATACCGGGATTGAGAAAGGGGCACAAACCCGTATTGAAAACCAATTGCGGGATGCAATAATACCGACATCTCTGGTCGTGAAAGGCACCAATACCGGGAATCCTTCTCCGGCCGCAATTCGTATACCGGACAATAATTTCCCACCCGGCACCCGGGTTTATATTGGTTCAAAAGAAATGTCAACCGAAACGGTCGATGGGAAAAAGTATCGTGTGGGGACAGTAAGCCTTCTGCCCGCAGAAAGAAATATTACACTTAACATCCAGGCAAAAGATGAAGCGGGACACGAAGTTACCCGCGATTTCACCCTGGAAATCGACCGCAGCAGGACCGTCGCGGATGTTAAGAACATGCTGAAAGATCAGGATTACTTCTGCGCAACGCTGCCCGACGAATCCAACCTTGCCTGGAGCAACCCGGACGGAAAGGGCGCCGAAAATAACTTTAGCCTGCAAAATGAGAATACCACTGTTACCGACCACTCGACTAACCTGATGTGGCAGCAATCCGGATCGGTGAGCGGCCTGAGTTTTGACAAGGCCCTTGCTTATGTGAAAAATCTGAATACCGGCGGATTCCACGATTGGCGGCTGCCGACACTCAGGGAAGCAATGTCGCTGATGGAGCCTGATACCAATTTTTACGGTTTGTATCTCGATTCCCGTTTTAATGAAAAACAGAGTTGGATCTGGACTGCCGATCCCGATTCTTCCGGGAAAAAATGGGGGGTGGTTTTTACCTTGGGAACTTGCGCCCTCTTTCCTGCCGAGCGTTCGGACATTTACGTACGGGCGGTTCGCGACGCAGGGGCTTCTCATTAAGGAATTATTCCGATAGAATAAAATGATTCGAACATACTTAGATGAATTGATTGCGACCACAATTTACATAAAAGGAAGAGGGTCCGGATGGATACCCAAATAAAGATAACCATTGCTGCTTTATTTTTCCTGCTTCTCCGGTCTGATCCGGCTGCCGCAATAAATCCAATCCCTCAATCTCCCGAAGACACCGTTCAGGTGATCGAGAAATTTAAGGATCTCAAAAAGTTAGATTTAAGCGGCCGGCACAATAAATCGCTGTCGCCCACAATTGGCAATTTTACGTCGCTGGAGGTGTTGGACCTGAGCGATAATGCTTACGAGACGCTGCCGGTGGAAATTAGCAAATTAGCCAATTTGCGTGTACTTAATTTGAGCAAAAACAGGCTGCGCGAATTACCGGAAGAGGTGTTGCAGCTCACCCGTCTGGAAGAATTGGATCTGAGTGATAATGAGTTAACCTCCCTGCCCGCGGATATTGCCAATCTGAAGAATCTGAAAAAGCTGCGGTTAGGCGATAACCGGTTGGCTGCTTTGCCAGACAGCATCATACGGCTCGAAAATTTGCGGGAGTTGGATTTAGCCGGCAACTCGGGTTTGTTGTTGCCGGAGGGAATTTCTGAATTGAGAAATCTCCTGGTTTTGGATTTGCGCAATATGCAGTACAATAAACTGCCGGCAGGAATTGCAAAACTCCCGGAGCTGCAGAAATTGTTGCTCAGCGGGAATCTACAAATTGCGTTTCCCCCGGAAATGACAGGCCTTTTGCATCTCCGGACATTGACACTGGCGCAGAACGATTACACCGATGTTCCGATTGCGATTTCTGGACTGAGCAACCTCCAAACATTGGATTTAAGTGAAAATAAAATTGCAGCGCTGCCGGAAGATTTTGGTGCATTAATACGGCTGCAGGATCTGAATTTAAGTCACAATCAATTCGCGGCCTTTCCCATCCAGTTGCAGGAAATTACCGGGCTGATCCGGCTGGACATTGGCTACAATCGCCTGAACTCGGTACCATCCGAAATCGGTGCTTTGAAAGATCTTCGTGAACTTGTTTTGAATATGAATCAGCTTGAGGGATTGCCGGAGAATGTCGATCGACTGCTTCAATTGCAAAAGATCGACGCCAGTCAAAATAAATTGAAGGTAATGCCCCCGTCCGTGCTGACCCTGGAAAAGCTCGTGCAACTGGACTGGAGCCGGAATGGGCTTTCTCAGCTTCCGCCCGGCATCTCCGGCCTGAAAAATCTGCGACAACTGAATATCGGCGACAACGATCTGGATTCTCTTCCGGCACAGGTTGGTGGGTTGGACAGCCTGCAGGGTTTGATCGCAAACAACAACCGGATTTCCACTTTGCCTTCCGGGATTGGGCAGCTTAGAAATTTGAGGGAACTCGACCTGGGCGGAAACCAGTTGGAAGCCCTGCCGGCAAGCATAACCAATCTGGCGAAACTCGAAAAATTAATCCTGGTGAGGAACAGGCTTTCCGCGCTTCCCCAAAATATCGGGAATCTTACCAATCTGCTGATGCTGGTGTTGATAGATAACCGGCTTAATTCATTACCGGATGATATTGATCGATTGATCAATCTCAGAATCCTGGATATCAGCAGCAACAGATTTGACGCAGTTCCTGACAATTTGGGGAATTTGATCAATCTTCAAATCCTGGATGTCAGCAATAACGATTTGGAAAATTTTCCAATTGATTTGCATCGCCTGACCGGACTTCTAAAACTTAATTTAAGCAAAAACAAGCTGGAAGAACTACCAGCCGGTATTTCGGGTTTGGATTCGTTGCAGGAGTTCTATGCCAGTGGAAACAGATTAACATCGTTTTCCCCGGAATTTGGCGGCCTTGCTTTCTTGCGGATTTTGGATTTAAGTGCCAATAAACTAAAGGAAATTCCTGAAAATTTGCCGGGCTTCCGGAATCTTCAGGAGCTGAGAATGGGTGAAAATGAGATAAAAACCGTACCGGATAATATTGGTGGTATGGCCGGTCTGACACTGTTGGATTTGCACAAAAATCAGGTCGGGAAACTGCCGGATGATATTGGAAAACTAGCGAATCTGGTCACGCTCGACCTGAGCGACAATCGCCTAAGCAAATTGCCCGGGAGTTTCTCTCAGCTAACTGCCCTCAGCGAACTGTATCTGGGGAGAAACAGGTTCAGGCGTCTCCCGCAAGGACTTGATTATCTAAATCGCCTGCAGCTACTTGATTTGAGTGAAAATTCGTTTCGCTCGCTGCCCGACCAAATCGGCGATTTGACAAATTTAAAGAAGATCGATGCTGCGGACAGTAAAATGAAATCGCTTCCGGCGCAGATACAAACAATGCGGAATTTGCGCTATCTCGATATCTATGTGGATCTAGGTGATCTGGAAAGCGGGGATGGCCGGATTGCCCGTTCGTTAGCCGATCTCGGCAATCGATATTCGCAAAAATAAATTATCAATATGCCACCCTAAATGCCATTCAAATTGGCAGTCCGTTCTTAATCGATCTCCCCTCTGTTCCTTCTTTAAACAATGGTGGGGAGCCGGTCAGTTCGATTCAATTGGTCTTTCCCAGTGACGATCACGCGCTTCGCCAGGGGAGTTTCGCGACCTGTTTAGAAAGTAGTTCCTCTTTCTGATTCATGAATCCTGCTGCCGTGGTAGTTGAGCAAATGTCGCACGGTGTTTTTAAAATACCTGAATATCTCGTATATTGTAGGTCGTTTTATGGAAGAAGGGTTGTGAAATTTTGCTTATCATAATATATGAGATTTTTAATGCGGCTGGGAATTGATGTCGGCGGAACCAATACCGATGCGGTTTTAATTGAAGATGGCAAGGTCATTTCCGTAGCCAAAGTTGCGACCAACCACGCCGATCTTCTGGAGTCGGTCCGGGAGGCGTTGTCACAAACAGTGCGGAAAGCGGATATCGACCGGATCGAGTCGCTCAACCTCAGCACTACGCTTTCCACCAACGCGCTGGTTGAGGGGAAAGCGGAAAATGTTGGCGTTCTGGTATCCGCCGGTCCCGGCATTGATCCCGGCAATTTTCGCACAGGCGATCATTACGCGATCATCCCCGGTTCAATTGATCATCGTGGAAACGAGATTTTATCGCTCAATCGCCACAGCCTGTCGGAAGCGGTGAATCGACTCACCGCAAAGGGACTGAAAGTCTTTGCGGCAGTGACTAAGTTTTCCACCCGCAACCCGGATCATGAAGATTTAATAGCAGCACAGTTGAAGGGCAGGGCCGATTTTGTTACAATTGGTCACCGCCTCTCCGGGCAACTGAATTTTCCCCGGCGAATTCATACCGCCTATTTTAATTCCGCCGTCTGGCGTATCTACAACCGCTTTTCGGATTCAATCAAAAAGAGCCTGGAGGAGATGGGAGTTCGCTGTCCGGTAAATATTCTTAAGGCGGATGGCGGCACCATTCCGTTTTCGGCTTCGCGATTGGTACCGGTGCAGACCATCCTTTCCGGGCCGGCGGCCAGCGTGATGGGCAGCCTGGCCGTAAATCAGATTAGCGAAGATGCGATCATTCTGGACATCGGGGGAACGACCACCGACGCTGCTATTTTTGCCGCAGGATCCCCGCTTCTGGAACGGGAAGGGATTTCATTCAATGGACTTCCCACCCTGGTGCGGGCAATCAGAACAAGGTCGATAGGCGTGGGCGGGGATTCCGCCATAAAGTTGAATACTGGGGAAGTGGAGGTCGGTCCGGAGCGCAGGGGATCGGCGCTTGCTTTAGGCGGTGATTCACCAACCCTGATTGATGCCTTCGTTTTTAAAAACGCCGCTCGTTTTGGCAATGAGAAGAAATCCAAAGAAGGAATAATAAGGCTTGCCCAGCGCCACCGGCTCGATCCGGAGCAACTGGCAACCACCGCCATCGAAAATGCAATTGCCAAAATAAAAAGGGCGCTGGATGATATTTTGGAAGAGGTAAACCAAAAACCGGTTTACACCATTCATGAGCTGCTTTATAGTCAGCCGATAGAACCCAAAAGAATTTATATAATGGGTGGACCTTCGCAGGCGTTCAAAGATGCGTTGTCTGCCGCCTTTGGCTTACCGGTAACGGTGTCCCGCCATCACGAAGTGTTGAATGCGATTGGTGCCGCCTTGACCAGAACCACCATGGACATCGAGCTGTTTGCTGATTCCGCCCGGCGGCGAATACTGGTTCCCGGTCTGGATATTCAGGAGGCAATTCCAGGAAATTATGACCTGGCGGATGCCCGGAAAGATGCGCAGAAATACCTGTCGGAGCACATGGCCGCAATGGGCG
>CAZUZS010000032.1:1656-49130 GCA_964624795.1 uncultured Calditrichaceae bacterium | reverse complement strand
GAGAGCGAGACCGGAAACTTCGTTCAGATCAACCAGCAGATTATTCCCGGTCATGTGAACAGCAATACCACAAATAGCTATGAATACACCGACCGCAATCTGGTGGAGAATTCCACCTATTATTACAAACTCGGTTCCAGGGACGTAAACGGCGCCATGCATTCTTATGGGAAAATTGTTTCCGCTACCGCGCTTCCGCTGCCGAAGGATTTTGCGCTTGATCAGAACTATCCCAATCCATTCAATCCGTCGACACATCTAAAATTTTCGGTGGCTAAAGAGGGCAATGTCAACCTGGACATTTATAATATGCTGGGACAAAAAGTCCGCACGCTTCTGAACAATGCACGCCTTGCCCCGGGGGTTTATGATGATATTGTCTGGGATGCACGGGATGGAAGCGGGAATCCGGTGTCGAACGGTATTTATTATGTAATCCTGACCGTAAAGGACTACGGAATTCATAAAGTCAGGAAGATAGTTTATACAAAATAGTAATTATGGAACAAGCTTCTACCACAGGGGAATTACCGATTCCCTTGTGGTGGAAATAAAATAAGAAGTGGCTGTTTTTCATTGTTTAAGGCTGAATGAGTGGGATTTGTTTTGTTGGAGGAAGCGAACCAGCGTTTTGTTTCGAGTCTGTGTTGATATTTAATATCTGATAATAGCGTTCCTCCTCAGTTGGATCACCCCCGTACAACAAGCCCGGAAGGTTTGGGCAGCGTATCTTCTATTTTAAATTCAATTGTAATTTGGAAAGTATGTTGTTTAAATTTAACGTTGTCTTGCATTAAATAATCATAGGAAACATGATTCATAAAACAATTCTCACAGGGCTTTTACTCTCGTTCTTTAGCTTTGCATTCGCCGCTACCGAATTCTATGAAGTAGAGCAACAAACGCCGGAATTCATTATCGTAAATTTTCGGTTTCCGGAACCGGTTTTGACATCCGGTAAACTGAACCCCCGGCTGGTTTCCATCAGTGTTCCGGGACTGGATTACAATTATGAAGCAGGCCGCCCCTTGCTGCCGGTTTTTTCCACCTCCCTGGTTGCGCCGCAGGGCAAGGTTGCGTGGGAAATTCTTTCCAGCGAAAAGAAAAATTATCCCGGCGTCAGCCCGGTTGTGTATGTATCCGATTCACAGGATTCCGCCCATTATTCTGTGGATGCTGCACCAATGGTTTACCCAGCGCAGGTTGTGAATATCAATGAATCGGGCATATTTCGGGATTACCGGATCATGGGTCTGCAAATTTTCCCGGCCCAGGTAACGACCAGCGGAATTCAGTATTTTGCCTCGTTGAAAATTAAGATAAGATTTTCTGCAAACAATAACCAGCCGCCGCAGAACCTGGCCGTGGAGGAGAGAAACCTGTTTGATAAATTTGCCCTCAACGGCAGCCAGGTGTCTGCCATTGCGCCTATTATTCCGGCACAATCGCAGGTTTCATCGATGCCGCTGCACGCAAATAACGTTGATAACCAGGCCAAGATTTACGTGGATCAGAAAGGCATATACCGGGTGACCGGCCAGGACCTGGAAGATGCCGGCATCGATTTAGGGAGCATAAATCCCCAATCGCTGCGCCTGACCAATAAGGGAAACGATGTTGCCATTTTTGTTTCGGGAGACCAGGACCAGGAGTTCGATCCGGAAGACTACCTGGAATTCTGGGGAGAACGAAATGAGAAAACTTTTCTGGCGCAGTATCCCGATGTATATGCCGATCCATTCAGTGACGAAAATGTCTATTGGCTGAGCTGGGGAGGCGCCAACGGTTTGCGCATGATCGAGGAGAGCGGGGCAATTATCCAGTCCAATTCCACGCAGTACAATCTCGCACGCTTCTATCCCTTCACCGTGCACTACGAAAAAGATAATGTTTTTGAGCGGCTTGGATACGGCAACACGCACAACCTGACTTACACCAGGGATTCATGGTTTTTCGATTCCGGAATTCAGGCAATTGGGAAGAAATCTTATTCGCTGGATTTATCCTATCCGGATTCGAATTCCTACAATCCGGTGCAGGTGACCATGAAATTCACCGGCAAATCGCAGACATCCCACACCATGATGGTATGGCTGAACCAGCGACTGGTGGGACAAACCGCCAACGAGTGGTATGCCCAGCAGCCTTTTACATTGAGTACCGGCGCAAACTCCAGCATCAGAACCATTGACCTGGCGAACGGCCGAAACGACCTGGAAATCCAGATGCCCTCTATTGCCGCGCAAAACCAGACCGATTATGTTCTGTTCAATTGGGCCGATATCACTTATGACAGGCAGTACCGCGCCGACGATAATTCACTAGAATTCACACGCCCAGCTCTCGCATCGGTTTATTATCCGAACAATCCGCTTTACCAGTTTGAGCTGACCGGCTTTACCCGGCCGGATATCGAAATATACAAAAAGGGAATCAGCAAGATTGTAAACTACAAACTGCAGGTGGAAGGCACTGCCAATCATCCCCGCTACAGGATTATCTTTCAGGATAATATTTACTCGCCGGACGTGGATTATTTGGCGGTTGCCAGCAACGCCAGGCTGAAACCGTTGCGCATCGAAAAAGATGCTCCTTACGATGAACAAAATCCATCCCTCACACTCAAAGACCCGGCCAATTCGGCAGATTACCTGATTATCACCCATGACAAGTTTTATGACCTGGCGCAAGAGCTGGCAGATTTCCGGCGGCAACAGGGATTGAATGTGGTCATGGTCAAAGTGCAGGATATTTATGATGAATTCAACGACGGGATCAAATCGCCCCTGGCCATCAAAAGCTTCCTGAAATACGCCTTCTACAACTGGGATCACTCCCACCGGTTGAAATATGTTTTGCTGCTCGGAGATGCCAATGAAAATTACAAATCGCGGAATCCTTTGAGCCTGGACTATGTACCAACCTTCTTTTTCCAATCGGAAAAATTTGGCGCAATCGCATCCGATTTGCCATACGCGCTGGTATCCGGAGACGATTATCTGCCCGATCTTTTCATTGGGCGGCTGCCGGTTAGCAGCAACAGCGGCGTGGTAAATGTAATTGCCAAAATCAAAGAATATGTTCAGCATCCTGTGATAGGGACGTGGCGCAACCAAACGCTCTTTATTAGCGGCAATGACAAAAGCACGTATGAAATAAGCGGCGATCCGGAAGTGCCTTCCCACAAACCGGCTTTCCGCACGCAGAACCAGCGGATTATAGATATGCTGCTCCCCCGCAACTATACATCGTTTAAGTTGAACACTATTAAAGATGACAGTCTTCAGTTTGATCCCAATTACGGTGGACCAACGGATTTGATTGAGTATTTTGATGATGGCGTAAAATTCATGACTTTCCTGGGGCACGGCGGTGGGGCCATCTGGGCCGACGTGAGTCTTTTCAATCTGGACGACGTGAACCGCCTGAACAACCAGGGAATGTACCCCTTCATCGCCAGCATGACTTGCTTTACGGGGGCCTTCGAAAACCCCGGGAATCCCGGGCTGGCGCAGAAGATGGTGCTTGCGCGGGATAAAGGTGCCATCGGTATGATGGGCTCCTCCGGTCTTGGCTGGGTGTCCAACGATTATGCCATTCTATGGAATGTGGCGAAACATCTTTTTGCATCCGGCCTTTCGGTAGGCGAGGCAGTAACCCTCGGGAAAATTGATTATTTCCTCACATCGCAATATGTTATGAACGATACCATAGTAAGTGGTTCGCAATGGGGACATTCCATTCTGAAATACGACATGATCCATCAGTATAATCTGATTGGTGATCCATACATTTTTCTGCAGAATCCTGAGCAGGATTTAACGGTCAGCGCCGATAATGATTTGCCGGGGAGGGGCGACACCATTCAGGTATCCGTGAATTCCAATATTTCGTCCGGGGAAGGATACCTGGAATTGTCCAATAAGGACAACGAGGTCGTCGTCCGGGAGCCGATTTTTTCTTCCGGTGGACAGTTGACCCACTCGATTGCCATTCCGGCAACTTTTCCGGATGGTCCCGGCTACCTTCGCGCCTACCTGTCGGATAATTCGACGGATGCATCGGGTGTAAAGCAAGTCGCCGTCAATTACGCCATTCTGGATTCAGTGCGGATAATTCCTGCTGTTCCCAATGCTGAAGACAGCGTGTCTATTCAGTTATCCGTCCGGGATGTTCTGGATGTGTCCGAAGTCAATCTTGTGGCGATCCTGCCAAACAGTGCCTCGCAGAGCGATACGATTCACCTTCGCACTGCGAATATTGCCCCCAACACCTATCGCACGGTCGGAAAAATTCCACCTGCACTGGCACCGGAAATCGTGTATTACTTTATTTATGTAATAAACAGTGACGGCCAGGTGCGAAAACTGAACGGGAATTACGAGGTCGTCGAGACCCGTCCGGACCCTCTTGTTTACAGCGGAAAGACCCGGCTGGTCGGGGAAGAAAAAGTCAAATTAGGGGTCAGCATCGGGAATTCAGGAGATATTCCGGCACAGGATGTGGTAATACGAGCTTACAACGGGCATGATAATTATATCTCGGACACGCCGTTTGCCTCGCAAACTGTTTCCATAGATGGCAAGGATAGTGTGACGATAAAAATGGATTTCCCGTTTGCGCTGAATATCCCGACTTACCGGATTTACACCGTTGTGAACCGGCAGGGGCAGTCTCCGGATTTTAATTCCAAGAATAACATCGACAGCGTTTCATTGGCCGTGAACATGGTGAACCTCACGCCGGAGTTGGGTTCCACTTATACGGGTGCAGGCAACGACACAATTTCGGTCGGGAATGCGGGACAATTCAGGATGGCGCCGGGCGTTATCGCGGAGCCGTCGGCAGCTATGCTGAAAATCGAGAAATTCCCCGGGAACAGGACACAGACCGGACTGCAATCCATCCCGTTAAAGGGTAATGCCGCGCCGGAGATATTCCGAATCAAATTTTTCAATAATGATGCGCAAGTCAATACTCCGTACTTCCTGAAGCTATTATTGAACAAGGCTGCCATTGATAGCGGGTCGAACCGGCTGGCGGATGCCAAGCTTTACCGTTGGAACGAACAAACCCAGGTGTGGCAGAATGAACCGGCAGTTGTGGATACCGCCCTGGGAGCGCTGATCGCCACACCGGAAAAGGATGGCATTTATGCTCCCTTCTTCTCCAGCGATTCGAAGCCACCCAATATCGAGTTGACCATCAATGGCCGCCACGTCCGGGCGAAAACCCTTGTCGCTCCAAATCCGGTATTGCACGTGTTGATTGAGGATGAAAGCGGTCTGAATATCAGCAGGGAACAGATCGGCATTCTTATAGATGGAATTAAAGTACCTGATGAGCAGGTTCTGATTCCGGATTCGGTGCAGCAGTCAAAGATTTTGGGGATGACGGTTTATCCTGAACTGGATCTGGGCAACCACGATTTGAAGGTTGAAGTCAAAGATGTGAATGGGAACAAGACAACGACCGATTACAACCTGCAGGTGGACGATGCTTTTGATTTGCACGTTTTTGGTAATTACCCGAATCCCTTTACGGATCAAACCATTTTCTCTTACTACATCTCCTCCCCCAGCGGAGAAATTATTGACGATTTTGAAATCCGTATTTACACGGTTTCGGGCCGCCTCATCCGGCGCATCAAGAACGATGAAAACACTTCTGCTCCCGGGAATAATGATTCCCGCCGTATCGGTTATGGAGAATTGATCTGGAAGGGTATCGATGACGATGGCAATGAAGTGGCAAACGGTGTTTACTTTGCGCTGATTCGGGCAAAATTTGAAGGAAAAGAGAAAGAAGAAATCCTGAAGGTGGCAAAGCTGAAATGAAAAATAGATTGAAAATAATTGCTTTTGCTGTAATGATTTTTTGTTTGGCTGAATCGGTTCCGCTTTCTGCGGCCAGCACGAAATACGCCGGATCGTTTCTGGAGATGGGCATTGGCGCCCGGGCCATGGCAATGGGCGGCGCTTTTGTAGCAGTTGCAAATGACGGATCGGCTTTCTACTGGAATCCGGCCGGCGCTTCGACGCTCCTCCGCCAGGAGCTTTTCGGCATGTACGCTTCGCTCTTCAAATCTCTGGAACGGCACCACCAGGTCGGGTTCACTAAACCGCTGTACGGAGGGGCGGCGTTTTCACTGAACTGGATTCGTTTGAGCGTTGCTGATATTCCGCGTTACGATTCGCAGAATTTAGGCTCCGACTATTCGACCCGGGTAAATGATGAAAGCACCAATGCTTCGAGCTGGCAGGAATTGCAGGAGCTTGGAACGGTTCTGACCGATGCGCCCCTGGGCTACAGCAGCTTCACAAATGATGCATTTTTTCTTACGCTGGCAAAATCGTACAAGCTTAACCTGGATTTCGGCTGGCAGTATTTCGTTCTTCCTATCGAAATCCCGCTGGGTGTGAACATTAAGTTCATTCGGCAATCGCTGTTTAACCAGAGCGCCAGCGGGCTGGGGCTGGATTTGGGGGGTATGTTCAAATTTGGCCTGGACGATCTGTTTGATGACAATCGGCTTGGCAAATTTGCGTTTGGATATGCGCTCAAAGATTTAACAAAAACCAAAATCACATGGAATACGGATTCTCGCCAATCCTCAAATATTGAAAGGAGTTGGTCGCTGGGGCTGTCTTATTTTCAGCCGATTCCCAGAATTCGCGGCCAACTGCTGTTAGCGTATGCTCTGGAGGACCGCTACGAAAAGGTAAGCCACTTCGGAATAGAGTATGTGTATTACGACAGATTGGCTATCCGTTTTGGACTGGATAACCAGCAGTTTGCAGCCGGGATTGGAATGAAGGTGCTGTTCTTCAATTTCGACTATGCGTTCAAGGGACACGAATTGGGTGGAAGCCACCGACTAAGCACATCCATAAGGTTTTAAGCATGAAAATATTATTGAAATTTTCCTTTATTCTTATCTTTTTGGGATTGATCCTGCAGCAATGCAGCGATGCCACAAATAAGCCGGAGCCGCCGGCCAGAGTGGAATTGGTGCCCAAAACTGCCGATACGCTTGCAGTTGAACACGGAATCGACGCGGTGCCGGAATCCAACAGTATTTTTCTGGAGTGGCATCCCAACCAGGAAAAAACGTTGGCCGGTTATGCGGTGTACCGCAGCGAAACACCCGATAAAAATTTCGCGCAAGTCAAAAAAATTGCCAGCGCCGCAGGCGGGAAAGACACAACTTATGTCGATTCCGTTGCCCTGAATATGCGTTTCTACTATTTTGTTAGGGCGTACGATACTGAGGATCAATATGGCGATCCATCCGATACGGTGAATTATAAATTGATGGAAAAGGCGGAATTGCTGGCGCCGGTTGGTCCATCGGCCAATCCCAATCCTGTATTCCAATGGAATTTTGGTCCGTCCGGCGCGCCAAGCTTCATTTTCCGGTTGGAGAAATTAATTGGCAACAACCGTTATGGGACTCTTTTGACCGACAGTCATAGCCCAACATACAATAATCCCGAAAGCTGGCAGCTCTCCCTATTGGGTTATCCACAGCCACTCACTTCGGGGGAATATCGGTGGCGAATTGATGTTGATGCCGGAAATAATTTTGGCTCAGAGTCGAATTGGAAAACTTTTACGGTTCAGTAAATGAAACCTTTCTTGCTGAACGCAGCATTTGGTCAGGAATGACGAAAATTAATCGAGCTGTTTTTTATTTGAGAAGAAAGTATTATATTATGTCATTGATGGTGTAAGAATATATTTTTTCATTAAATTTCTAAACTATTTATTTTAAGAACCGATTATACACCTCAATAAGATTGGGATGGATGGCAAATATCTTTCTCGCTACGCCTTTAACAACAAGGAAGTGTCGTTAGGGAATTTATACAGACAGGAGCTGATGCGCGTCAGGGAACAGAATCGGGTTGGCTAAAGGTGATGGTTACACGAAGATGGTTTTGAAAATGAGGATGTTGATCTTTAATATATTTTTATATGGCATATTTTTAATGATCTCTTTAGGTTATTCCCAGGATTATCGTTCGCAGCAGCAACTTCAGTTTGGCGACAGACCGGCACAATACATTTTGGGTTCCAACGATGTTTTGCTGATAAACGTTAATTTGTGGGGGCATGTTCAAAAGCCTGGTATTTACAGTATTCCCAGCTCATTTGGAATTATCGATCTCCTTTCATCCGCCGGTGGGCCGCTGAAGACCGCCCGCCTGAACGATGTAAGGGTCATTCGCAAAAATCAGGAAGTAATCAAGGTTAATATAGAAGAGTACATAAAAACCGGCAACAAAGACCTGTTGGTGCCGCTTCAACCCGGCGATGTCATAATCGTATCGGGCAGCATCTCGGATGTCTTTGCCCGCTTCGTATCTTTGGTTCGCGATATAGCCATTATTGTTAACGTTTATGTATTGGCTTCCCGCTACCGTTAGAAGCCGTAAATGGTTATTTTTTGTTGACAAAAATTAAATTGTTGCTTATCTTTTCATCTAACTTATCTTCGGGAGGATCGACATGTCTCGATACCAAAAAGTCTTCTTAATCTTACTACTCGTGCCTGCTGTGGCGATGGCCAGTACTTTCGGGAGTCGAAGCTTACTCCATGTTCAGACTGCCAGCACTCTGAACTCCGGAACTCTCGATTTTCGTTATAACCTGAATTTCTTCTCAAAAATCGGGGATTACTTAGGACAAAACAAGCCGGCCAATTTCTCTGCTGTAAACTGGTGGGACGTTCAGAGCAACGCGCTTTTGACCTATGGTTTCGCGGAACACTTTGACGGCACATTGATGAACCGGGTCTACCAGGATCGCAATGCCGTTGGTGGTGAATATAACTCCCCTGAAGATATCTTTATCGATCTGAAAGCCGCATCGTTCGGTTTGAGCAACAACCGCTTTAACTATGGTATTATGACCAGCCTGCGGATCCCAACCGGCAAAACATATAATTATGCGTTCGAACCATATACAGCGGGTGCATTTGAATATGGCTTTATGGGGCTGTTTTCTTTTTACAACGACCCGTATCTGCATGATCGAAGTTTTAGCCTGCACTTTAATTTGGGGTGGTACAATCACAACGATGCCGGCAAGGTTTTGTATACCAATAAAGCAGGCTTTGAATATAAGGCGGACGGAAATGCGACCGAAATGCAGTATGGAATTGGTTTTCAGTATCCGACAGAACTGTTCGATCTGAATCTTGAACTGTGGGGAAATAGTTTTATCCATGCACCGGATTCAATGGCGTACAGCCGTGAAAATTATGCATATATTACACCATCGATTCGCTTCAAACCGCGACAGTGGATGAGTTTTGATCTTGGTTTGGATTTGCGCGTGAGTTCGAATGATAATACAACATCCAAACTGCTACCGGATCCGACACAAAGTTTACAGCTTCCGAATTATCCCTCCTGGAAGGTTAACCTGGGTGTTAATTTCACACTGATGCCGATTACCCAGCGAAACGCCCCGGGCGGAAAAGCGGATGTGAGAAACAAGGTTGATTTCTATGAGAACCTGCTTCGCGAACGCCAGCGGACCCGCAGCATCGAGGATGAGCTGAGACGCCTGAAAAAAGAGCGGGAACAGGCGGAAAAGGAATTGGAAGAACTGCGTCAAATGTTAGAAGAGCAAGGAAAATAAAATATATAGTTACATCTTTTTAAAATCCCTCAAGGTCTCTCTTTGAGGGATTTTTTTTCTTCAAAAACGGAGATTCAGCCGGAATGAATGATGAAAAAATAATTGAGGAATTGCGCAATGCCAAAGATCATGCTTTGGCCAGGTATTCAAACTTCAAGGTGGGCGCAGTTCTTGTTGCAAAGAACGGCAAGCATTACACCGGGCACAATATTGAAAGCAGTTCCTACAGTCTGACGATCTGTGCGGAAAGAGTGGCGCTTTTTAAAGCGCTTTCCGAGGGAGAGCGGAAGTTTTCCAAAATTTATATTATGGCGGATAATGACGGATTTTGCCCGCCATGCGGCGCATGCCGGCAGATTCTTATGGACTACGCACCGGGAATTGAAGTTGTTATGGTTGCGGGAGCTGGCGAAACAAAAGCCATGAAATTGGAGGAACTTCTTCCCGAGGCATTCACCCAGGATAGGCTTAACATCGAAAAGTAAGCGAGTTCAAGGCCAATCCAAGGCTTTCTCGCAATTCCTTTTCATGAAATATTGAATTTCCTCTGGCTTGGCAAGTTGACAAATACTCCTGAAAGATTTATATTATTGTCAATACCAAAATGAGGAGAAACGGAAAATGAGTATCAGCGCTTACGCCCTGGTCAGGATAACCCCCAACAAAGTAAAGGACGTGGTAAAATCGACGAGCGATATCCGGGGTGTCAAAATGGTTCACCCGGTTACTGGTCCCTATGATGCAATTGTTTTTATTGAGGCAACGGACATGAAAGAATTGGGAAAAGTGATTCTTGCCGATATCCACAGCCTGGATGGAGTAATCGATACTACCACCTGCCTTGTGGTCGATTATTAGAAAAGCTTGAGCAACACGGGGGCGTTTCTTAACATTCCATATTCCTCTTGGGTGGCCAGGCCGTCGCGAGGCAGATGGGAAATTTATTGTTCTTAAGCCATTGAACCGCTGTATTCGAGGAATCTGAAAATAGAGCCTAAACTGGCGGTAATGCATTCCCGGCATAAC
Source organism: uncultured Calditrichaceae bacterium (assembly GCA_964624795.1). Taxonomy (GTDB): domain Bacteria; phylum Calditrichota; class Calditrichia; order RBG-13-44-9; family RBG-13-44-9; genus CAZUZS01. Next base: position 38,456 of record CAZUZS010000032.1, on the reverse strand, counting down.
TGGTTTGGGAGTCCGAATTCGAATCTTCCGCAATTACGGATTGTCAACTTGCCTTTTGGAATTGCCGTTTCATGGATTTGCTCCAATTGCGAATCTCAAGCATAAAAAAGGCTGCCCATCAGCGATGCAGCAGCCTGTTCATATCTGCAAATGTTACACTCTCTCAAATTCTGCTTAGGGCAAGCTTAAGATCGGTAATAATATCGGAAGCGTCTTCCAGCCCCACGGAAAGCCGGATCAGTCCCTCGGTAATACCGACCTCTTCCAATGCCTCTGCACTATATGTGGAATGCGTCATGGATGCAGGGTGTTCAATCAGCGATTCGCAGTCGCCAAGGCTCACCGCGAGGGTAATTAGTCCTACGCTGTTCATTAACTTCTCACCTGCTTTGCGTCCGCCCTTAACTTCAAATGTAACCATTCCCCCAAAATTGGTCATCTGGGATTTTGCCAATTCGTACTGCGGATGGGTAGTGAGGCCGGGATACATCACCCAGCTTACTTTCGGATGAAATGCCAAATATTTGGCAACCTCCAGCGCATTGGAACAGTGTCTGTCCATGCGAACCGGAAGCGTTTTCAATCCGCGCAGCAGCAGCCATGCGTTCAGGGGACTAATCACACCACCAATATCCCGCAAGATCTTTGCACGCAATCCGTCGATAAGTTCTTTCTTGCCGATTACAAGTCCGGCAATGGTGTCGCCATGCCCGCCAATATATTTGGTTGCGCTGTGGATGATGACATCCGCACCCATCTCCAACGGTTTCTGGAGATACGGCGTTGCGAAAGTATTATCGATGACAAGTGGAATATTGTGTTTCCTGGCGATTTTGGCGCATCCCGGGATATCAACTATGGAAAGCGTTGGGTTGGCCGGCGTTTCAACAAGTATGAGCCGTGTTTTTTCATCGATACTTGCCTCGATATTTTCCAGGTTGGTGGCATCCACCTCCCTTGCCTGAATGTCCCAAAGCGGCAGCGTTTCGTGGTAAAGATTATGGGTTCCGCCGTAAACTGTGTCGCTGGAAACCAGGTTTTCCCCGTTACGGCAATGATACATGATGATTCCCGCAATTGCGGCCATGCCCGATGAAAAAGCCAGCGCCGCCTCACCGCCCTCCAGGAAAGCCATTTCATTTTCCAGCGCATGTTGTGTAGGATTTCCCAGCCGGGTATAAACATAACCTTCTTCTTCACCCGCAAAAAGCGCCGCCCCGTGTTTTGCGCTTTTAAAGGCAAAAGTGGAACTTTGGTATATTGGAATGGAAAGCGCCCCGGTTTGCGGATCAACTCCTCCGGAACCGTGGACGCACAAGGTGGCAAATTTTGCTTTGGAAAGATCAAATTTACTCATGTTATTCTCCCGTCAGGGTATTTGGGTATTCATTTAATTGTCTTTCGCTGCTAGCAGCCACAGGCTCCGCCCGAAAACCGAAGCGTAATTTCCGGTAGGCCTGGACTCCCAAAGTCACAGAGAGTGCAAAAAGCACAAGTGCCAGGAAAGACAAAATGTAGTTCTGCTTTACTATAAAGTTCAGATAAAAAAGAGCAACCAGTGCGCTCAAAGTTACTGCGAACATAAAGATCATTGGAATTAAAGTAAAAAGATAGGACTTTTGCTGGCGGGCCAGCCATAAGGTAACAGCCAGCAGGGCAAGGGCGGCCAGTAGCTGGTTTGCGCTGCCGAAAACCGGCCATATGGCGTCACTTTTGCCACTGAATGTAAGAGCAGCTCCGAAGGCTACCGTGATTAGAGTAGCCAGAAAGCGGTTCTCCAGGAGATTGGTTTTCGCTTTGGCTTCTTTCGGCTCCGTTTCAAAGAATTCCTGAAAAGCGAATCTTGCCAGGCGAGTGGCGGTATCCAGGGAGGTTAATGCAAAGGCGGAAACTGCCAGGGCGGTGAACGTTCGGGCGCTGGTGAGCGGAATATTCAACAGCGGAATGCTGCTGATGAAACGGCCGATGCCTTCAGCGAATGCGGAGACAAAAAATTTCGAAGTATAAAATGTATTAAATTCATTGTGGGTGAGGGATGCAACCGCGATAAGCGCCAGTACCGCCAGAACTCCCTCTATTAGCATTCCACCGTAACCGATGGGCTTGGCATCGGTCTCTTTGTCCAATTGCTTGGCCGTGGTCCCGCTTCCTACCAATGAATGAAATCCGCTTATGGCCCCGCAGGCTACGGTAACAAAGAGAATTGGAAAGAGCAACCCCAGGTTCTCGACCGAAAAATTCGTAACCGGCTGGATATTAATTTGGGGCGAAAAGAAGAAGATACCGACGAAACCTCCGAGTATTAATGCGTAAAGCAAAAAAGAATTCAAATAATCCCTTGGCTGAAGCAATATCCAGACCGGCGTTACGGATGCCGCAAAGATGTAAGCTAAAAGTATCCATTGCCAGGCAGCCTTGCTGAGATGCAGCGGGTAAAAATCGCCAACAATGATGGCAGCAAAAAGCAGCAAAATGCCGATTCCGGTTGCCAGCCACAATGGCATCTTTAACCGGTAAATAGCCAGTCCGAAAAGAAGAGCCAATACAATAAAAAGGACGGATGATGTTGCCGAGCTGGGGGTACGATAAAAAGTATCCGCGACAATGTTGATGAAAACCGCAACGACCAGGATCAGTGTAGACCAGCTAAACACCAAAAACAGCTTTTTCCCACTGATGCCGATCTGGTTCTCTATGATCTTGCCGATTGATTTCCCGCGATGGCGGATCGAAGCAATTATGGATGAGAAGTCGTGCACACCGCCGATAAACACGGCTCCCACCAGAATCCACAGGTAAACCGGCACCCAGCCGAAAGCAGCAGCGATAATGGGGCCCACGATGGGTCCAGCACCGGCAATGGATGCAAAATGGTGACCCAGAAGCACAGGTGTTTTTGCCGGAACGTAATCGATCCCATCATTCATGGCGTGGGCCGGGGTTTGTTTTGCTGCATCTACCTGAAATTTTCTTGTTAAAAACTTTCCGTAAATACGGTAAGCCAGTAAAAAAACAAGCATTGAAAGGAGCAGGATAAAAAGACCACTCATTATAAATTCTCCCCGAAAAATTGCTGTCAAAATATAGGATTTTGGAGAATGTATTAGCAAGGCATATATGAAGAAGCCGGAATATCCGAATCTTGAATATGCACATTGTGCAGTTTATTCTCGTCGCCACAGAATGCTACCTTCCCCTCAAATTAATTACAGTTTGCATGTCATTATATGCAGGATGTAGATTTACAAATGGTTTTTGGGCGAATTGATCATGCGTGATTATCTCACCAGACGAATACTGACCTTTATCCCGGTTCTTTTTGGCGTGGTGACTGCCGTTTTTCTGATTATACATTTAGTCCCCGGCGATCCTGTAGTTCTGATGCTGGGGCAAAATGCACAGCCGGCGGATATAGCGGCCCTGCGCCACCAGTTAGGGCTGGACGCGCCATTGCACATCCAGTATCTGAATTTCTGGAGAAATATAGTAACTGGTGAAATGGGAAACTCCATTTATCACCGGGAGCCGGTTCTCTCACTGGTATTTATGCGGCTGCCGGCTACTGCTTTGCTGGCCGGATCGGCGCTGGTGCTCTCTCTTCTGCTGGCGTTTCCCTTGGGCATAATTTCTGCGCTGTTCCAGGGAAAATGGCCGGACTACCTGGCGCTGACAATATCTATATTAGGGATTAGCATGCCGGTTTTCTGGCTTGGCCCGCTGCTTATCATACTGTTTGCAATTTATTTGCGGTTACTTCCTGTTGCCGGACTCGGCGATTGGAGACACCTCGTTTTGCCCGCCTTTACGCTGGGCTTTGGTTTGGCAGCAATTACCACCCGCATGATTCGGTCGGCCATGATCGAGGTAATGAACCAGGATTACATCCGGACCGCCTTCGCCAAGGGACTGTCCCGGGTCCAGGTGGTTTATCGCCATGCGATAAAAAATGCGCTGATCCCGGTGATTACGATAGTCGGTTTGCAGTTAGGGGCGTTACTTGGGGGTGCTATCATCACGGAGGTGGTTTTTTCTTATCCCGGTTTAGGTCGTTTGCTCATACTTGCCATATTAAGGAGAGATTATCCTCTGGTTCAGGGATGCATTTTGGTGATTGCCTTTTTATACCTCTTCATAAACCTGATGGCAGATTTGCTGTATGCAACTGTTGATCCCCGTGTCCGGCTAAAATAAATTCCCACAACACCGTCTTCCGGTATCTAATTCCGCAATTTATCGACCAATAGGATCTCCGACTGAAATCAAAACCAGAAAAAAATATTTTTGTTGTCTTCAGAATATTTTTTATTATATTTATTGGCTCAAAAAACGGGGCCAAATGGTTCTGTTCTTTAGGTACAAAAAAAGCGCCGATGTAGCTCAACTGGTAGAGCAACTGATTTGTAATCAGTCGGTTGGAGGTTCGAGTCCTCTCATCGGCTCGGATTTTGATTTTTCTCCTGTTTGGGGAGGTAGCGAAGCGGTCAAACGCAACAGACTGTAAATCTGTCGGCAGAAGCCTTCGGAGGTTCGAATCCTTCCCTCCCCACAGAATTGATAGCTCGAATGATTGGGTAGTGAGCGAGGGGTTGGTAAAGGGAAACATATTTTGCGGGAGTAACTCAGCTGGTAGAGTCACAGCCTTCCAAGCTGTTGGTCGCGGGTTCGAGTCCCGTCTCCCGCTCTGCGATAGGATAAGATCGCTCATAATTCTTATTGCAGTTAAGCCCACGTAGCTCAGTCGGTAGAGCACATCCTTGGTAAGGATGAGGTCACCGGTTCAACCCCGGTCGTGGGCTCTTTTTTATTTTGGTTTGGAAACTTTTGAGGCAAAGGCAAATTATATTAATCTGTTTAATGAAAGGTAATCTTGGAGGATAACTAATGGCTAAGAAAAAGTATGAACGTAAAAAACCGCATGTCAATGTGGGAACGATTGGCCATGTTGACCATGGGAAAACAACGTTGACGGCGGCAATGACCATGTATCTGGCCAGTAAGGGACTGTCTGATATTCGTTCGTTCGATAGCATTGATAATGCTCCCGAGGAGAAAGAGCGTGGAATCACGATTGCCACGGCCCATGTGGAATATGAAACCGAGGCCCGGCACTACGCTCATGTGGACTGTCCGGGACACGCTGACTATATAAAAAATATGATCACCGGTGCGGCGCAGATGGATGGGGCGATCCTGGTGGTTAGTGCAGCCGATGGACCCATGCCGCAAACAAGGGAACACATCCTTCTGGCTCGCCAGGTAAACGTGCCGAGTATTGTTGTGTTCTTAAATAAAATTGACCAGGTCGATGATCCTGAACTGTTGGACCTGGTAGAGTTGGAAGTTCGCGAACTTCTGACCAGCTATGAATACCCTGGGGATGATCTCCCCATTATCCGCGGAAGTGCGCTGGAAGCAATGAGCCATCCGGATGATCCGGAAAAAACGAAATGCCTTGTCGAGTTGCTGGACGCAATCGATTCCTATATTCCTACTCCCGAGCGCGATATCGATAAACCGTTCCTCATGCCAGTGGAAGACGTATTTTCAATTACTGGTCGCGGAACCGTAGGAACCGGCCGTATTGAGCGCGGCAAAGTAAAAGTTGGCGAAGAAATGGAGCTCGTGGGAATGGGTGCCCACCGCAAAACCGTTATCACCGGCGTCGAAATGTTTCGCAAGCTTCTTGACGAAGGTATGGCAGGAGACAACGTGGGCCTGTTGATGCGTGGTGTGGACAAGGAAGAGCTGGAGCGCGGTATGGTTGTAGCAAAGCCTGGTTCCATTACGCCGCACACCAAGTTCAAAGCCCAGGTTTATGTGCTGAAGAAGGAAGAAGGTGGGCGTCATACCCCATTCTTTAACAACTACCGGCCCCAGTTCTATTTCCGTACTACAGACGTTACCGGCAGCATTCAGCTTCCGGATGGTGTGGAAATGATTATGCCCGGTGACAATGTTGTGATGAGTGTGGAACTTTTGAAACCCATCGCTTTGGAAAAAGAGCTTCGTTTCGCTATTCGTGAAGGCGGGCGGACTGTCGGCGCCGGCGTGGTTACCGAAATCGTCGAATAAACAGAATTTCCAAACCGTGGAGCTAAAAAGTGCGCGATATTATTATTCTGGAATGCACCGAGTGTAAAAATAGAAATTATACATCGACAAAGAACAAACGACTGCATCCCCAGCGGGTGGAGTTTAAGAAGTTTTGTCGTACTTGTAATAAGCATACAACCCATAAGGAAACGAGGTAAAACTCGTTGATTGGCTTAGGCCTGTAGCTCAACTGGCTAGAGCACCGGTCTCCAAAACCGGGGGTTGGGGGTTCGAGTCCCTCCAGGCCTGCTTATTTTACCAATTGATGAGTTTTTTTATGCTAAAAAGTCGAGTGAGAAAATGTTCAAAAAAGCAAAACAGTTCATTGATGATGTTCAGGTGGAAATGAAAAAGGTCGTGTGGCCCGAGTGGGACGCTCTTATGAATTCCACAATCGTTGTTATTGTGGTTTCCGCGTTGTTTACGGTTTTCATTTTTTTGACAGATACGATTGTTTCTAAGATTATTAATATCTTGTACTAAACCATAAAAGGTAAACAAAGCATTGGATAAAAAGTGGTTTACATTGCGGGTCTACTCCGGGCAGGAGAACAAGGTTAAGGCGCACCTGGAAAATGAAATAAAGTTTAAGGAGCTGGAAGAGAGGTTTGGCCGTATTGTCGTTCCTTCCGAGCCGGTCCTGGAGATGCGTGATGGAAAAAAGCGGCTGAAAAACCGCGTTTTCTTTCCCGGCTACGTCTTGCTTGAAATGGTGCTGGATACGCAAACCAAGCACCTGGTTCAGGAAACGCCCGGCGTAATCAGTTTTGTCGGACCGAGAAACCACCCCACAGAAGTGAAGCCGGAAGAGGTGGAGGCGATATTGCGCCGCGTAGAGAAGAAGGATTCGGAAGCAGAGCGCGTTGAAATCCCCTTCCGGGTAGGCGATGTGATCCGTGTAAACGACGGCCCATTTGCGGATTTTACCGGCATAATAGAAGAAGTAAATGAAGAAAAGAAAAAGGTAAAAGTATCTGTCAGCATATTTGGCCGCCCAACCCCGGTTGAACTTGATTTTTTGCAAATTGATATTGAGAAATAGAGATAGGACTTGTTATGGCAAAGAAAATTGCAGCTTACATAAAACTACAAATTCCAGCCGGTCAGGCGAATCCTTCTCCCCCGGTCGGTCCCGCGCTCGGTCAGCATGGTGTTAACATTATGGAGTTCTGCAAGGCGTTCAACGCCCGAACCCAGGACCGCATTGGCTACATTATTCCCGTGGTCATTACCGTTTATGCAGACCGCTCCTTCAGCTTTATAACAAAGACGCCACCCGCGGCAACCCTGCTGTTGAAAGCCGCCGGTCTGGATAAAGGTTCCGGCGTACCAAATTTGACCAAAGTAGGGAAGGTAACCAAGCAGCAGGTAGAGGAAATAGCAAAATCGAAAATGCCGGATTTAAACGCCTCAGATATTGAAGCGGCAATGCGAATCATTGAGGGTACGGCGAGAAGCATGGGAATTGAAGTCGAATAATTGTGGTGAGGATATCAATGAAAAAACGAAGTAAAAGGTATTCAAATATTTTACAGCTCATCGAGAAACGGGAGTATACGCTGGATGATGCTGTTAATCTGTTGAAGAGGACAGCTTCGGCCAAATTTGATGAATCCGTCGAAATTGCGGTGCGCCTGGGGGTTGATCCCCGAAAAGCCGATCAGGCGGTGCGCGGCACCGTTACCCTGCCGCACGGATTGGGAAAAGCAGTGAGAGTGCTGGTTATTGCCAAAGGGGAAAAGGCCACTGAAGGAGAGGAAGCCGGAGCGGATTACGTAGGATATGAAGATTATCTGGAAAAAATCCAGAAAGATAGCTGGCTGGATTTCGATGTCCTGGTTGCCACCCCCGATGCGATGAAAGACCTGGGAAGATTAGGACGGGTTTTGGGTCCGCGCGGCCTGATGCCGAATCCCAAAAGCGGTACGGTTACCATGGATATTGGCAATACCGTCAAAGAAATCAAGGCCGGTAAAATCGACTTTCGCGTAGACAAAACCGGGATCATCCACACAAGCGTGGGAAAGGCATCGTTCGATCCCGGCAAATTGAAAGCGAATATTAAAACCATAATGCAGACAATCATCAAGCTGAAACCGGTGACGGCCAAGGGCACGTACGTGCGCAGTGTCTATATATCCAACACAATGGGGCCGGGCATTCAGGTGGTGACTAATTTTCAGGAATTTCAGGATTAATTGATAAATTTTAAGGAATAGCATCATGCCTACTCCACAGAAAGAACAAATTGTTCAGGAAATGAGCGAAAAGTTTGCGAAAGCTACGGGAATATACCTTGTAGATTTCACCGGAATGGATGTGAATACGACCACTGAGCTTCGCAAGAATCTAAGAGATGAACAGGTAGAATATCGAGTATTGAAAAACACCTTGGCCAAACTCTCTTTTCAGAATGCGGGAATTGATGGTCTGGACGATTACCTGAAGGGCGTAAATGCCTACGCCATTAGTTATGAAGATCCCACCCTTCCGGTAAAAGTTCTGGACAGGAAAAAAGAATTTAAAGAGAAGCTGGTTTTTAAGGCCGCGCTCTTTGAGGGAAAAGTATTAGGGGCGGACCAGGTGGAAGCGGTAGCCAAATTGCCGTCCCGGGGTGAGTTGCTGGCACAACTTGCCAGTATGCTGCAATCCCCCATGGTGAAATTGGCAGGCACATTAAACGGCGCCATTTCCAAAATGATGATGGTTTTAAAGGCGCTGGAAGAAAAGAAAAGCAATTAATTATTAACAGCATTATTAAGCGGAGGTAACCCTAAAATGGCTGAAATTACGCGTGCAGACGTACTGAGTTTTTTGGAGAAAGCGACCATGCTTGAAGTATCCGAATTGGTCAAGGATATTGAAGAAAAGTTTGGCGTAACGGCGGCTGCGCCGGTGGCGATGCCGGTTGGCGGCGCAATGCCCGGTGCTGCAGCCGAAGCCGCAGTGGAAGAGCAAACCGAATTTGATGTGGTACTGAAGGAAATCGGATCTCAGAAAATTCAGGTCATCAAAGTTGTTCGTGCAATTACCAGTCTGGGCCTGAAAGAGGCCAAAGAACTGGTAGAATCGGCACCGAAAGCGGTAAAAGAAGGTATTTCGAAAGCCGAAGCCGAAGATCTGAAAAAGCAGTTGGAGGATGTCGGCGCAACAATCGAAATCAAATAAAACTGTGAAAAAAATATGAAGCAAAAAAGAGGTGGTTTCTTTGAAAGAAACAAAATCAATCGAAAGAGAATTCTTTTCGAAAATACCGACTGTCGTTGAATATCCTGACTTGCTGGATATTCAACGTAAGTCTTTCCAGGAGTTTCTGCAGGAAGATGTTCAGCCCGATAAAAGGGAGGAAAAAGGCCTGCAGGCAGTGTTTCTTGCTACTTTCCCGATTGTTGACAGTCGGGAAAACTTTATTCTGGACTTTGTGGAATATTACCTGGACAAACCCAAGTACAATGTCCGCGAATGCCGGGAACGGGGGCTGACCTATGCCGTGCCGTTCAAGGCCAAAATGCGGCTCTCAATAAAAGATCTCACCGGAGAAACAGAAAATTACACCGAGACCATCGAGCAGGATGTTTACCTGGGCAATCTCCCGTACATGACGGCCCGGGGAACGTTTATCATTAACGGCGCAGAGCGCGTTATCGTAAACCAGTTGCACCGTGCGCCGGGCGTCTTCTTCGATGAGAGCATTCACCCCAACGGTACCAAAATATTCTCGGCACGGGTTATTCCGTTCCGAGGCAGTTGGGTTGAATTCATGACGGATGTTAACGACTGTTTGCATGTTTATATTGACCGGAAGAAAAAATTCTTTGTGACCACTTTTCTTCGTTCACTGGGATTTGCCGGCGATAAGGAAGTTCTCGATCTGTTCGGTTTGATCGATGAAATAGATGTGAAGAAAACCGACACACTGAATATGGTGGGACGCAAAACGGTTGAAGATGTTGTAAACGACACGACCGGAGAGGTTCTGTTAGAAGCCGGCTCGGTTTTGGACGAGGAAAGTGCGGAGGCGTTAAAGGCTTCCGGCCTGAAGAAAATTCGTCTCCAGCAACCCAACGATCCGACTGTTCCCAATATTATTCTGAATACGCTGGAAAAAGATGACGCTAAAGACGAAGAGACGGCGCTTCGCAGGATTTACAGCCTGCTTCGCTCCGGTGAGCCGCCCGATCTGGAAACAGCCCGTGGTTTGCTGGACAAAATGTTTTTCAACAGCAAGCGTTACGAACTGGGCAAAGTGGGTCGTTACCGGCTGAATAAGAAGCTGGGTCTTAAAGTTGACGTTGAGAATACGGTTCTGACGAAAGAAGATTTTGTTGAAATCATAAAATACCTAATCGATCTGCGGGATGGAAAACGGGCGACGGATGATATCGATCATCTCGGTAACCGGCGAATCCGCACGGTTGGCGAACAACTTTCGGCACAGATGAACCTGGGATTAACCCGAATGGCGCGTACTATCAAAGAACGGATGAACCTGGGAGATTCCGAAACCATTACGCCTCAGGAGTTGATCAATGCCCGTGCAATTACATCCGTGATCAACACGTTTTTCGGCACCTCGCAGCTCTCACAGTTCATGGACCAGACCAATCCGTTGGCGGAACTGACCCATGAACGCCGAATGAGCGCCCTGGGACCCGGAGGATTGACCAGGGAGCGCGCCGGGTTTGAGGTGCGTGATATTCACTATACGCACTACGGCCGGTTGTGCCCCATCGAGACGCCTGAAGGACCGAATATCGGTCTTATTTCCTCGCTCTGTGTGCTTGGAAAAGTGAACGAATTCGGTTTTATTGAAACACCCTATCGAAAAGTCGAAAAAGGAAAATTGACCGACGAGATTGAATATCTCTCTGCTGACGACGAAGAACGTACAGTGATCGCGCAGTTTAATGCGCCGGTAGATGAAAAGACCGGGAAATTCGAAAAGGATATGGTAAAAGTGCGGCAGCGCGGCGACTTTTTGTTAGCCAGACCGGAAGATATACAGTATATCGACGTTGCCTCAAACCAGATCGTTTCTCCCGCCGCATCGCTCATCCCCTTCCTGGAGCATGACGATGCAAACCGCGCGCTGATGGGTTCTAATATGCAGCGCCAGGCCGTTCCGCTTATCCAGCCCGAGGCCCCGGTTGTGGGCACCGGTATGGAGGACAAGGTCGCCAGGGATTCCGGGGCCGTCATTCTATCCGAGGTGGATGGCGTGGTGGAAACGGTGGACTCTGAGAAAATAGTGATCAAAGTTGATCCCGGTACCGTGGAAAACGTCCGGCAAATTCTCACCGGTGAAGCGCAGCGCGTGGAATACGAACTGTTGAAATTCATCCGCACTAACCAGAACACCTGCATCAATCAGCGGCCAATTGTCGCCGAGGGTGACCGCGTGAAGAGAGGTCAGTGCCTGGCCGACGGACATGCTACCGATCGTGGGGAGCTGGCGCTTGGCCAGAACATCCTGGTAGCTTTCATGCCGTGGAACGGGTACAATTTTGAAGATGCTATCGTGATTTCCGAGCGGATTGCGCGGGACGACGTTTTCACGTCTATCCATGTGGAAGAGTTTGAAACACAGGTCCGGGATACAAAGCGTGGTGAGGAAGAGCTTACCCGTGAAATACCGAATGTGAGTGAGGAAGCGACCAAGAACCTGGATGAAAACGGAATTGTCCGTGGTGGCGCCGAAGTTCATGCCGGCGACATTCTGGTGGGGAAGGTCACTCCCAAAGGCGAAACCGAACCGACTCCGGAAGAGAAATTGCTGAAAGCTATTTTCGGCAGCAAGGCGGGCGATGTGAAAGATGCCAGCCTGAAGCTGCCCTCCGGCATGGAAGGAATCGTCATTGATACGAAGCTGTTCTCACGCAAGAAAAAAGATGCGAAAACGAAAAAAGAAGATAAGAAGCACATAGATCTGCTCGAAAAAGAGAGCGAAGACAAACTGAAACAGATTCATGAGCAGTTGCTGGATTACCTTGCCGACAAGTTTGGCAAGACTTCCACGCTGGGAGTTAAGACCAAGGCAGGCAAATATCTGGTAAAAGCGAAAGCCAAGTTGACCAGGGCTGCGTTGGAGAAGGTGGAAATCGATTTTATCGATTACCTGGAGCCGTGGTTCGAAGATGGCGATCTGAATGAGCTGGTGCGACGCACTTTTTCCGAGTACAAAAGCCTGATGCGCGAAATTGAAAACGATTTGCGCACTGAAAAATATAAGATAATGATCGGCGATGAACTACCTCCCGGTATTGTCCAACTGGCCAAGGTGTACGTTGCGCAGAAACGCAAACTCAAGGTTGGGGATAAAATGGCTGGCCGCCATGGAAACAAGGGTGTGGTTGCCAGAATCGTTCCGATGGAAGATATGCCGTTCCTGCCGGATGGTACTCCGGTTGACGTAGTGTTGAATCCGCTGGGCGTGCCGTCGCGAATGAACCTTGGGCAGATTTTTGAGACCACACTGGGGTGGGCCGGCAGAATACTGAATAAGTATTATGCCACGCCGGTCTTCGATGGCGCATCCTTTGAGGAAGTATCGGACGAGCTGACCAAAGCCGATTTACCGGTGACGGGGAAACTGCAGCTCTACGATGGCCAAACGGGTGAACCTTTCCACCAGGAAGTGACCGTCGGCATTATCTACATGATGAAATTGTCCCACATGGTGGATGACAAAATCCACGCTCGTTCCATAGGGCCATATTCGCTTATTACGCAGCAGCCGCTGGGTGGAAAAGCCCAATTCGGTGGCCAGAGGTTTGGCGAAATGGAAGTTTGGGCGCTGGAGGCTTACGGGGCGGCACACACGCTGCAGGAAGTTCTGACGTATAAGAGCGACGATGTGCAGGGTCGTACCAAAGTCTACGAGTCCATTGTGAAGGGAGACAATTTGCCGGAACCCGGGCGACCGGAGTCTTTCAATGTATTGGTGAAAGAGCTTCAGGGGCTTGGTCTGGACATCAAGGTTGAATAAAAGAATTTTCAGTATCGGGTGTCTTTTATTCTTTAAAAAAGAGGATTAATAATTTATGAATAAAGTAGATCTCAAAGAAAGATTGAGCATCGATTCATTCCCTAAAAAAGGTCAAATTTCGAAAATCTCAATCGGGCTGGCTTCGCCAAATGCAATTCTGGAGAAAAGCTACGGAGAGGTCACCAAGCCGGAAACCATCAATTACCGCTCGTTCAAGCCGGAGAAAGATGGCTTGTTTTGCGAGAAGATTTTCGGGCCGGTTAAGGATTGGGAATGTCATTGCGGAAAATATAAACGTATTCGTTATAAAGGCATTATCTGCGACCGTTGCGGTGTAGAAGTTACTACTAAGGCGGTTCGCCGCGAGAGAATGGGGCACATCAGCCTGGCGGTGCCAATTGTTCATATATGGTATTTCAGGTCGACCCCGACCAAAATCGGTTATCTTCTGAATATCTCGCCGAAGGATCTGGAAAAAATAATCTATTACGAAGCTTACGTTGTGATTCAACCGGGAAAGACTAGCTTCAAGGTGGGCGATGTACTTCTGGAAGAAGAATACCTTAACATTATGGAAGGTCTCTCGCCGGAAGAGCGTAACCTGCCGGATGATAATCCCGATAAGTTCATCGCCGGAATGGGCGGGGAAGCAGTTCGCGAAATGATGCGCCGAATTGATGTGGACGAGCTTGCGGAAGAGTTGCGCAACGTAATGAAAACCGAGAAAAGCAAGCAGAAAAAGCATGAAGCGCTTAAACGCCTGAAAGTTGTGGAAGCATTTCGTACCCGCGAAAATGGTGAGTTGAAAAATCGTCCGGATTGGATGGTAATGGATGTAATTCCGGTTATTCCACCGGAATTGCGGCCGCTGGTACCGCTGGAGGGCGGCCGTTTTGCTACCAGCGATCTCAACGATCTTTACCGGCGGGTGATTATCCGCAACAACCGATTGAAGAAACTTATTGATATAAAAGCTCCCGAAGTCATTCTGCGCAACGAAAAACGTATGTTGCAGGAAGCGGTCGACGCCCTGTTCGATAATACCAAGCGCACTACTGCAGTCCGCAGCGACGGCAACCGGCCGTTGAAATCGTTGTCCGACATGCTGCGCGGCAAACAGGGTCGTTTCCGGCTCAACCTGTTGGGCAAGCGTGTGGACTATTCCGGACGTTCGGTTATTGTGGTTGGCCCCAAGCTGAAATTGTATGAATGCGGCCTTCCCAAGGAAATGGCCGTAGAGTTGTTCAAGCCATTTATCATTCGCAAATTGCAGGACCGCCGCGTTGTAAAGACTGTAAAAAGCGCCAAACGCATCGTCGAAAAACGCGATGCCATGGTGTTTGAAGCGCTGGAAGAGATTGTGCGGGAACATCCCGTTATGCTCAATCGCGCGCCGACACTGCACCGCCTGGGAATCCAGGCGTTTCAGCCGGTGCTTATCGAGGGAAAGGCAATCGAGATTCACCCGCTGGTTTGCGCCGCATTTAACGCTGACTTCGACGGTGACCAGATGGCGGTTCACGTGCCGCTTTCATTTGAAGCACAGATGGAAGCCCGGCTGCTCATGCTGGCCTCTCACAACATCCTTTCTCCTGCCAACGGGCGACCGCTGGCAATTCCTTCGCAGGATATGGTACTGGGATGCTACTACATCACCAAAGAAAAAAACGGCGCGCTGGGCGAAGGCAAAATATTTTCATCTCCCACGGAAGTGATTATCGCGCTGAATGAGAAGAAGGTCGACTTGCATGCCAAGATCAAGGTTCGGATAAACGGCGAAATTGTCGATACCACGGTGGGCCGGGTCCTGTTTAACGATATTGTGCCGCCGGAAATGGGGTATATCAATTACCCGATGACCAAAAAAGCAATTGAGCCGCTGATTTCTGCCATCATGAAGAAGATTGGCAATCTGCGCACCGTTCAGTTCCTTGATAAACTGAAAGAATTGGGATTCCGCTATTCTACCCTGGTTGGATCCAGCATTGGCCTCGATGATATCGTCATTCCGGAGAGCAAAACCGCGACAATCGACAAGGCCTACGATGAAGTTCGACAACTGGAGAACCAGTACCAGATGGGTATCATCACAGATGGCGAGCGGTACAACAAAGTCATTGACATCTGGACGAGGGTTACCGAGCAGGTTTCCGCGGACCTTTTCCGGATTCTGAAAGATCATAAAGAAGGATTTAACTCATTATACATGATGTCCGATTCCGGCGCACGGGGAAGCCGTGAACAGATCCGGCAGTTGGCAGGGATGCGCGGTCTGATGGCCAAGCCGCAGAAAACGCTGACCGGCCAAACCGGAGAAATTATCGAGAACCCGATTACGGCAAACTTTTTCGAAGGTTTGACGGTTCAGGAATACTTTATTTCCACGCACGGTGCACGAAAGGGCCTGGCAGATACCGCCCTGAAAACCGCGGATGCCGGTTACCTTACCCGGCGGCTGGTGGATGTGGCGCAGGATGTTATGATTACCGAATTCGATTGCGGTACCATCCTGGGCATCGAAACCTACCCGATTAAGGAAGGTGAGCGAATAATTGAATCCCTGGCAGATCGTGTTCTGGGTCGTGTGGCGGTGGACGATGTTTACGATCCGCTGACCGGCGACCTGCTGGTGAGTGCCGGTGAGTTGATTGACGAGGAGAAGGCGATCAGCGTCGAAGAATCGGCGATTGAATCGATCAAAATTCGTTCGGTTTTGACTTGTGAGTCGGAGCGCGGAGTTTGCGCTCTCTGTTACGGGCGAAACCTGGCTACCGGACGCCTGGTAGACATCGGCGAGGCGGTGGGCATTATGGGTGCACAGAGTATCGGCGAGCCGGGAACCCAGCTTACCCTGCGGACTTTCCATATCGGTGGTATCGCCGGCCGTATTGCGGCACAAAGCCAGGTCATGTCCAGGTTCGATGGAAAGGTAAAATTTGAAAACCTGCGTAACATTCTTGGCGAAGAAGAAGATGAAGACGGAAACATTACCCAAAAGATGATCTCACTGGGCCAACATGGCAAGATTCACATTCTGGATGAACAGGACCGTTCACAGATAAAATATACCGTCCAGGCCGGTGCCAATGTGCTGGTAAAGGATGGCGAAATGGTAAAGAGGGGGCAGCTTCTGTTCGAATGGGATCCTTATTCCACGGTCATCCTCTCCGAGAGACCGGGGCAGGTGTTGTTCGTTGATATCGTAGAAAATGTGACGGCCCGTGAGGAGTTGGATGAACAAACGCTTCAGAAACAGCGCGTAATCATTGAATCCCGGAATAAAAATCTCAGCCCACATCTCAAGATCGTGGATGCTGACGGCAATGAGATGGCCACTCACATTCTGCCGGTAAAAGCCCAGATCCGGGTAAGTAATGAACAGAAAATCAAAGCCGGCACGATTTTGGCCAGAATTCCGCGCGAAATCGGGCGAACCCGTGACATCACTGGTGGTCTGCCGCGGGTGGCCGAACTCTTCGAAGCCCGCAAACCGAAAGAACAAGCCGTGGTCAGCGAAATCGACGGCGTTGTGCGCTTCGGTACCATCAAACGCGGAATCCGTGAAATTATTGTGGAAGGAACACTGGAGCAGAAGAAATATTCAGTGCCGTATAGTATGCACGTGCTAGTTCACAATGGTGATTACGTGAAGGCCGGCGAAATGCTGACTGAAGGTTCCATTGCCCCCCACGATATTCTGCAAATTTTAGGACCGAACAAGGTGCAGGAATACCTGGTGAACGAAATTCAGGAAGTTTATCGTCTGCAGGGTGTGAGCATCGATGACAAGCACATAGAAGTTATTGTGCGCCAGATGATGCAGCGGGTGCGGGTAATGGATCCCGGTGATACACGTTTCCTTGAAGGGGATACGATTAATAAGTTCATCTTTAAAGACGAAAATGACAAGATTCGCAACAAGGTAGTGATCACCGAAGCCGGTGATTCGCGTTTCCGAAAACGGCAACTGGTGGATCGTATGAAATTTGAGTATACGAACCGCCAGATTCAGAAGAACGAGAAGGCAGTCGCCGAAGCGCGGGCCGCGGAACCGGCGACATCGGAGCCGATCCTGCTGGGAATTACCCAGGCTGCGTTGACAACGGACAGCTTTATCAGCGCCGCATCGTTCCAGGAAACGACCCGCGTATTGACGGAAGCTGCTGTGGCCGGTAAAGTGGATTTCCTCTTTGGGTTGAAAGAAAACGTTATTGTTGGAAACCTGATACCCGTTGGAACCGGTCTTACGAAATTCAAGCAATTGCAGGTGGAAACCAAGACGGAAGCGGAAACCGGAGAAGAGGAAGAAGTACCTGAAACAGTGCCGGCAAAGTAGTGTTGAATACGAAGGAAATTTAAAAAGAGTTTGGTAAATTAAGGTTGGAATATTAAATTTTAAATCTGTGACTTTTTTGGAATTAATTCTAAGGAGATTGTGTTGCCAACGATTAATCAGTTAGTTCGGAGCGGGCGGAAGCAGGTTGAAAAGAAGAACAAAGCTCCCGCACTGGGTGGTTCACCTCAAAAGAGAGGTGTTTGTACGCGAGTTTATACGACCACACCCAAAAAGCCCAATTCGGCACTGCGAAAAGTTGCACGTGTTCGCTTATCGAACGGCATTGAAGTGACCGCGTATATCCCGGGAGAGGGCCATAATTTGCAGGAGCACTCAATTGTCATGATAAGGGGAGGGCGCGTTAAGGATTTGCCAGGCGTCCGGTATCACATTATCCGCGGAACACTGGATACCAGCGGCGTGAACGACCGCAAACAGAGTCGTTCGAAATACGGAACTAAACGGCCAAAGAAATAAAAAGTATTTGGGGTTTACATGAGAAGAAGAAAAGCACCTGAAAGAAAAGTTCTGCCTGATCCGAAATACAAGAGCCAGCTCGTAGGCAAATTTATCAATGGGCTGATGCTCAAGGGGAAAAAGAGTGTGGCGGAACAGATATTCTACACGGCGATGGATATAATTGAGCAGAAACTGAAGAAAGACCCGCTGGAAGTGTTCAAGAAGGCGATGGACAATGCAGCCCCCGTCCTGGAAGTGCGCTCCCGCCGCGTTGGCGGCGCGACCTACCAGGTTCCGGTAGAGGTACGTGAAAAACGGCGGCGCTCTCTGGCAATCCGTTGGCTGGTTAGTTTCTCCCGGAATCGTTCGGAGCGGACAATGGCCGAGCGGTTGGCGAATGAAATGATGGCCGCCTATAAAGGCGAGGGCACCACAATTAAGAAAAAAGATGACACGCACCGGATGGCGGAAGCCAACAGAGCATTTGCTCATTTCCGGTGGTAATGGTCTCGTTGAAAAGATGTTTCTTGGAGTAAAAGGTTAATGGCAAAGCGGTATCCTTTAAATAAAATACGCAATATCGGCATTATGGCACATATCGATGCCGGTAAAACCACCACGACAGAGCGAATCCTGTATTATACGGGACGCCTGCATCGGATGGGTGAAGTGCATGAAGGATCCGCAACTATGGATTGGATGGAGCAGGAGAAAGAGCGCGGCATTACCATTACTTCAGCAGCGACTACCTGCCTCTGGAGTGATCACCGAATTAATATAATCGATACACCCGGCCATGTGGACTTCACTGCCGAAGTCGAGCGCTCTTTGCGAGTTCTGGACGGGGCAGTTGCTTTGTTTTGCGCAGTTGGAGGTGTTGAACCGCAATCGGAAACCGTGTGGCGGCAGGCAAACAAATACAACGTGCCCAGAATAGCCTTTGTGAATAAAATGGATCGCATCGGGGCCGATTTTTATAATGTAGTGGAAATGATCAAGATTCGCCTGGGTGCCAGGCCTGTGCCACTGCAAATCCCGCTGGGTGAAGGCGATCTCTTTACGGGACTGGTGGACCTGGTGAAAATGCGCGCGGTGATTTACGATGAGTCCAGTCTCGGTTCAACCTGGATTGAGCAGGATATACCGCGCGACCTGCAGAGTCGCGTAGACGAATACAGAAATAACCTGCTGGAGGTTGCTTCCGAATTTGATGACCACCTTATGGAAAAATACTTAGACGGCGGCGATATCTCGGAGCAAGAGCTGCGGGCGGCGATCCGGAAGGGTACTCTGAAAAATGACATTGTTCCCATTTTGTTGGGATCGGCATTCAAAAATAAAGGGGTTCAGCGACTCCTGGATGCGGTTGTGCACTACTTGCCGGCGCCCATGGATGTTCCGCCGGTGGCGGGGATCGATCCACGTTCGGAAAAAGAGGTTGCCCGGCAAGTTTCTGATGATGAGCCGTTCTCTGCATTGGCATTTAAAATTACGACCGACCCTTATGTGGGAAAATTGACATATTTCCGGGTCTATTCCGGAGTGGCGAAGGCTGGATCTTACATCTACAATACCACCAGTGAAAAGAAAGAGCGGCTGGGCCGCATACTGCAGATGCACGCCAACCACCGTGAGGACATCGAGGAGGTTGCTACCGGCGATATTGCTGCTGCGGTTGGATTAAAATTTACACACACTGGCGAGACGCTTTGCGCTTCGGACAAACCCATTGTCCTGGAATCGATGGTATTCCCGGAGCCGGTAATCTCGGTGGCGATTGAGCCGAAATCCAAGGCTGACCAGGAAAAGCTCAGCGAATCTTTGGCCAAGCTTAGCGACGAAGATCCTACATTCCGGGTTGCCACGGATGAAGAGACCGGGCAGACGCTCATCAGCGGGATGGGAGAGTTGCATCTTGAGATCATTATCGACCGTCTGCTGCGCGAATTCAAGGTTGGAGCACGTGTCGGCAAGCCGCAGGTTGCATACAAAGAAACTCTTACCCGGGCGGTCAGTACCGAAGGCAAATTCATCCGGCAATCCGGCGGCAAAGGGCAGTACGGTCATGTGGTTATTGAGGTGGAGCCGAACGAGAAGGGCAAAGGATTCGAATTTGAGAATAAGATCGTGGGTGGCGTAATTCCCAAAGAATTTATTCCATCGGTGAAGTCCGGTGTCGAAGATGCTACCAAAAACGGCGTTTTGGCCGGCTACCCGGTGGTGGATGTAAAGGTTCGTCTGATCGACGGTTCTTTTCATGCGGTGGACAGCAGCGAACTGGCATTTCGTATTGCAGGTTCCATGGCCTTTAAAAGTGCAATGCAGAAGGCCGGTGCCGTTTTGCTCGAACCCATCATGGCAGTTGAAGTAGTGGTGCCGGAAGAATATATGGGAGATGTAATCGGTGATTTGAATTCACGCAGGGGTAAGGTTTCGGGAATTTTGCCGCGCAAAGACGCGCAGGTTATTGAGTCGCACGTTCCGCTGAGTGAGATGTTTGGATATGCAACGTCGTTGCGCTCATTAACACAGGGGCGGGCAGTTTATACCATGCAGTTTGACCATTATAATGTGATGCCGGAAAGTATTACAGACGAGATCATCGAAAAAATTCTTGGTAAAAAGAAATAATTAAAGAGGGTTCAACCGTGCCTGGACAGAGTATTCGTATTAAATTGAAAGCTTATGATTATCATCTAATCGACAAATCGGCAGAGAAGATTATTACAACCGCCAAAGCAACAGGTGCGCTGATTTCGGGACCAATTCCTCTGCCAACCAAACGCAGTGTTTTTACGGTATTGCGGTCTCCGCATGTTGACAAGAAATCCCGGGAACAGTTCGAACTTCGCGTCCATAAACGGTTAATCGATATTCATAACGCTACGAACAAGACCATCGATCAGTTGATGAAGCTCGAATTACCGGCAGGCGTCGATATTGAGATCAAGACATGACAACCAGATAATTTGTTGGAGAGAATGATGAGCGGTATGCTGGGAAAAAAACTCGGAATGACAAGAATTTTTGACGATTTAGGCAATATGGTGCCGGTTACGGTAATTGAAGCCGGGCCTTGCTATGTCACCCGGGTAAAGACTGCTGAAAAAGACGGATACGATGCAGTTCAACTGGGATTTGGTGCCAGGAAGGAAAAGAATGTTTCCAAACCGGTGCTGGGCCAACTTAAGAAGCACGATCTTCCGGTTCTGCAGCGACTTCGGGAATTCCCGCCATTCGAGGACAAGGAATTAAAGACCGGCGATGTAATATCCGTGGATTTTTTTCAGGCTGGCGAGAAGGTAAAGGTATCCGGACTCAGCAAGGGACGGGGTTTTGCCGGGGTAATCAAGCGCCATCATTTCGGCGGTGGTCCGGTAAGTCACGGTCAGTCCGACCGGCTCCGGGCTCCCGGTTCACTCGGCCAGAGTTCCGATCCGTCCCGCGTTTACAAGGGGCTTCGGATGGCGGGACGCCTTGGAAACAAACGGGTTTCTACGCGAGGTCTGACCGTGGTGAAGGTGGATGCGGAAAAAAACCTGCTATTCATAAGGGGTGCTGTTCCGGGCGCGAGAAACAACTATATTGAGATTTACAAAATTTAAAGTGAATGTGAATAACTACGGATAGATGCGATGGAACTGAATGTTTATAAATTTGACGGGACAAAATCGCGGGAAAAAGTGACACTGAATCCCGATGTTTTTGAGATTAAGCCTAATGAGCATACGGTATACCTGGCAGTGAAAGCCTACCTGGCAAATCAGCGGCAGGGTACGCATTCAGCAAAGACCCGTGCTGAAGTGTCCGGGGGCGGTAGAAAACCGTTCCGGCAAAAAGGAACAGGCCGTGCCCGGCAGGGAACAATCCGGGCTCCACATATGGTTGGCGGTGGAATAGCGCATGGCCCAAAGCCACGGGATTATCGCCAGGATCTTCCCAAAAAGGTGCAAAAGCTCGCGCGCCGGTCCGTGCTTTCGGCACGTGCCATGGATGATAAAATCGTGGTAGTAGAAGATTTTTCGTTCGATGAGCCTAAAACCAACCGGGTGCAGGAATTACTGCGAAACCTTAAGCTGGACACAACAAAAGTGTTGATTGTTACCGCAGCATTGGAGAAGAACCTGGTACTCTCAGCGAGAAATATTCCATACGCCGTAGTGCAGCGGGCGCCCGAATTTTCTGTATACGATTTAGCAAATGCACAGTATATCATCTTCCAAAAAGGGGCCGTTGAGGTCGTAAATGAGGTGTTGGCACAATGAAAGATATAAGAAAAATTGTCATTCAGCCGGTTCTCACCGAAAAAGCGCTTCGTCTGAAAGACGATCATAACGAGTATGCTTTTAAGGTAGCTCCGGGTGCGAACAAAATTGAAATCAAATATGCCATCGAGAAACGTTTTTCGGTGAAAGTTAAAAAAGTCAGAGTGCTGAATGTAAAGCCAAAGCCGCGACAGCGTTTTACCCGTGGCGGACGTGTGACAGGTTTTACGGCGCGCTGGAAAAAAGCTTTCGTTACTTTGAACGAAGGCGAAAAACTGGATTTTCTGGAGAACTTGTAAAGTAAGTTTTGGAGAGATCGTATGGGACTTAAGAAATATAAACCTTATACACCCGGGCTTCGCTACCGGATTGATGTGGATTTTGAGGACATTACCAAGGATAAGCCCGAGAAATCTTTGCTGGCGCCTAAAAAACGTAGCGGAGGCCGCAACAATCATGGGCGGGTTACCGCCTGGCAACGCGGTGGCGGACACAAACAGCATTACAGAATTGTCGATTTCAAGCGCAAAAAGCATGATATCCCGGCTACCGTAAGAGCTATTGAGTACGACCCGAATCGCACTGCCAGAATTGCCCTGCTGTTTTACGCCGATGGGGAAAAGCGCTACATTCTTGCGCCGGCTGGCCTTAAGGTGGGAGATGTCGTGATGTCCGGAACCAGCGCCGAGATAAAAGTTGGGAATTCCCTGCCTCTCGAAAGAATCCCATTGGGAATGACGGTGCACAACATCGAAATTATTCCCGGTAAGGGTGGCCAGGTTGGCAGAAGCGCCGGCACCTCGGTGCAGCTCATGGCAAAAGAGGGCGAACATGCACTGTTGAAAATGCCTTCCGGCGAAATCCGCAGATTCCGGCTGGGCTGCTACGCAACCTTGGGGCAGGTAAGTAACGTGGAACACAGCAATGTCTCATTGGGGAAAGCCGGTCGCTCAAGGTGGCTGGGAAAAAGACCGAGTGTTCGCGGTGTTGCGATGAACCCGATTGACCATCCGATGGGCGGTGGTGAAGGGAAATCTTCCGGTGGACGGCATCCCTGTTCCCCCTGGGGGCAGTTGTCCAAAGGGTTGAAGACCCGGAAGAAGAATAAGAAATCAAATGATGTAATAGTGAAACGAAGAAAATAATTAGGAGCGAAGAATGGCAAGGTCCCTAAAAAAAGGTCCTTATATAGATCAGAAACTTTTCAGGAAGGTTGAGCAACTCAACAATCAGGGCCAGAAGAAAGTGATCAAAACTTGGGCTCGCCGCAGCACCATACCTCCTGAATTTGTGGGGCACACCGTTGCGGTTCATAATGGGATCAAGTTTATTCCGGTATATGTTACGGAGAATATGGTAGGTCACAAACTGGGTGAATTTGCCATGACCCGCACCTATCGCGGTCACGCGGGCAAATCCGAGCGGACATCCCGATTAAAAAGGTAATGATGGAGTTATAAATGGAAGCAAGAGCAGAAGCAAAATATTTGAGAACCTCGCCGCTAAAAATGCGACGTGTGTTGCAGCAGATCAAAGGCAAGAATGTTGAGGAAGCGTTGAGCTACCTGCACTTTTCTCCCAAAAGAAGCTCCGGCTTTATCGAAAAAGCGCTTCGTTCGGCAGTCGCAAATTTTTTTGAAGCTTATGAAGGCAAGAAAATTACACCGGATTTATTGTATGTAAAACATGTATCCGTAGATGGTGGGCCCGCGCTGAGAAGGTTCAGACCCATGTCCATGGGGCGGGTAGGGCGTATTCGCCGGCGAACCAGCCATCTGAGAATTGTTATTGAAGATAGAGAATAATTAACAACCGGAGGAGATACTTTGGGTCAGAAAACAAATCCGATAGGTTTTCGCCTGAATGTCACAAAAAACTGGCAGTCGCAGTGGTTTAACGAAAAACGTTTTGGTGACACTTTGAATGAAGATCTGCTAATCAGGAGATATGTAAACAAACGGATTCCTGATGGGGCAATTTCCAAAATAAAGATCGAGCGCACCGCCAAAAAGGTGTTGCTGGAACTCAACACGGCCCGGCCCGGTGTTGTGATCGGGAAAAAAGGCGCCGAAGTGGATCGGCTGAAAGAAGAGCTGAAAAAGCTGATCAACAAAGAAGTGCAGATCAACATTAAGGAAATTAAACACCCGGAGTTGGATGCACTGTTGGTTGCGCAAAACATCGGGCGGCAGCTAGAGGGAAAAGTATCTTTCCGGCGAGCCATGAAACGCGCCATTACCTCTTCCATGCGGCTGGGCGCCGAAGGCATTAAGCTGACCTGCAGCGGCCGGCTGGGTGGTGCTGAAATGGCCCGAACCGAATCGTACAAAGAAGGACGTATTCCGCTTCACACGCTTCGCTCGGATATCGACTACGCCACTTTTACGGCAGTTACCACTTACGGATGCATCGGCGTGAAGGTATGGTTGTGTCATGGAAATGTGTTAGAGAGATAATATTTTTTAGGGAGATAGCAAAATGTTAATGCCGAAAAGGGTAAAATACCGAAAACAACAGCGCGGCAGAATGCGCGGTAAAGCACAGAGAGGCAACCACATATCGTTTGGACAGTACGGACTTAAGGCGATGGAAGCCCATTGGATTACCAGTCGGCAGATAGAGGCGGCGCGTATTGCCATGACCCGCTACATTAAGCGCGGCGGAAAAGTCTGGATTCGCATTTTCCCAGACAAGCCGGTAACCAAGAAACCGGCGGAAACCAGGATGGGAAAAGGCAAAGGCACGCCGGAATATTGGGTGGCGGTTGTGAAACCAGGCCGGGTAATGTTCGAGATCGAAGGCGTCTCCGAGGAAATAGCAAAGGAAGCCATGCGACTGGCTGCTCATAAATTACCGATCAAAGCCAAGTTTGTGACCCGAGAAGAAGCAGGAGAATAGATAAATGAAGTCGGTCCAGATAAGAGAATTGCCCGTAGACGAAATTAAAGCAAGGTTGGAAGACCTGATGGACGAAATGGCCAATCTGAATATTCAAAAATCAACACACCAGTTGGCCAACCCCAAACGTATCCATATTGTTAAGAAAGACATTGCCAGGATTCATACTATTTTACGTGAATACGAACTGGGGATCTCAGAACCAAAAACTGCAACCAAAGAATAGGTGATAGTGAGGAATGGAAAGAGGCGTACGTAAATCCAGAGTCGGGGTGGTGGTCAGTGACAAAATGGAAAAAAGCGCGGTAGTAGCTGTTGAACGACTGGTAAAACACCCTGTCTATAAAAAATATGTAAAGCGCACAACCAAATTTAAGATTCACGATAGTAAAAATGAGTGCCAGGTTGGTGATGTTGTGAAAATTATGGAAACGCGTCCCTTGAGCAAAACAAAACGCTGGCGACTTGTTGAAATAGTAGAAAAAGCAAAATAACCTATAGGGACTGGAGTTGTTCTCATGATACAGGAATATTCCCGACTTAACGTGGCAGATAATTCAGGGGCAAAAAAAGTCATGTGCATCCGGGTGCTGGGAGGAACCGGAAGACGGTACGCATCGGTAGGCGACATTATTGTCGTAAGCGTGAAAAGTGCAATTCCAAATGCTCCGGTCAAAAAAGGCGAAGTTTCAAAAGCCGTGGTGGTTCGAACCAAGAAGGAGATTCGGCGGGCGGACGGAAGCTACATCCGGTTCGATGAAAATGCAGCCGTACTGCTCAACGACCAGGGCGAGCCGCGAGGCACTCGTATTTTTGGTCCGGTGGCACGCGAACTACGCGACCGGGAATTTATGAAAATCGTCTCACTTGCACCGGAAGTACTGTAAAAAGGAAAGACCAAGATGAAAAAAGTAATTAAAGGCGATTCGGTCATTGTCTTAAGCGGCAATGCAAATGGGAAAACGGGGAAGGTTCTGAAAGTTTTTCCCAAGGAAAACAGGATTGTTGTTGAAGGTGTAAACATGATTAAGAAGCACACCCGCCCAACGCAGCAGTTACCGCAGGGTGGCATTGTGGAGAAAGAAGCGCCTATTCATATATCGAACGTCAAGGTAGTGTGTCCGAAATGTAACCGGCCAACCCGTGCTGGTTTCCGGGTTCTGGAGGACGGATCGAAAGTGCGTTTTTGTAAACATCCCGATTGTGGAGAAATGATTTAAATTTTGAAGGATGTGGGAATGGAAAATTACACGGCGAGATTACAGAAGCAATTTCAAAAAGAGATCGTACCGGCATTGATGAAGCGGTTTGGGTACAAAAATATTATGCAAGTACCCCATCTGAAAAAAATTAGCCTGAACATGGGTGTTGGGGAAGCCATACAGGACCCCAAGGCGCTGGATAATGCGATGCGCGACCTGTCGATTATAAGCGGTCAGCAACCATCATTCCGGACAGCCAAGAAATCGATCTCAAATTTTAAACTGCGGCAGGGCATGAAGATTGGCTGTACGGTCACATTGCGCGGCGTCCGGATGTATGAATTTCTGGATCGTTTCATTAACCTGGCAGTGCCGCGGATTCGCGATTTCCGGGGGCTTTCTGACAAGGCCTTCGACGGCCGCGGAAATTATTCGGTGGGTGTGCGAGAGCAGATCATCTTCCCCGAAATTAACGTGGACAAGATCGATAAAATACGTGGAATGAATATTACATTCGTAACAAACGCCAAGACTGATGGGGAAGCATTCGAATTGTTGAAGTCATTCGGAATGCCCTTCAAACAATAAAAAGGAGAGCTGGATTGGCAAAGAAATCTTTGATCGCCAAGGCGAAAAGGAAACAAAAATTCAAAGTACGCGAGTACAATCGCTGTGAACGTTGCGGACGACCCCGGGCCTATTATCGACGATTTGGCTTGTGCCGGATTTGTCTCCGTGAATTGGCAAATAAAGGTGAAATCCCTGGCGTTGTAAAGGCCAGTTGGTAAGCAGGCAGGAGAAAACTTATGAGCATGACAGATCCCATAGCAGATTTTTTAACACGAATTCGCAATGCCATTCAGGCGGGCCATAAGCGGGTGGATATTCCTGCGTCCAACATGAAGAAGCGAATGAGCGAGATCTTGTACGAACAGAAGTTCATCAAGAATTATATCATTATAGAAGATGGCAAGCAGGGACTTCTTCGTATTTTCCTGAAATTCGATAACGATGGAGAATCGGTAATCCACGAGCTTAAACGCGTGAGCACGCCGGGCCGCCGCCGTTATGTAGATGTCAACAATTTGCCCCGTGTGAAAAATAACATGGGTATTGCGATGATCAGCACTTCGCACGGAATTATGACCGAGCGCGAGGCCAAGCGGGATAATGTTGGCGGCGAAGTGCTTTGCTACATCTGGTAATTTTAAAAACAAAGGAGTTCAAACGTGTCTCGAATAGGTAAACTGCCTATCCCGATTCCACCAAATGTGGAAGTGAACATCAAAGATGGTATCGCCAGGGTGAAGGGGCCTAAAGGTGAGTTGAGCACATTAATCAATAAGGAAATGATTATCGAGAGGGAAGGCGATAAGCTGGTTGTAAAGCGGCCAAGCGATTCCATTCAACACCGTTCGATGCACGGGCTCACCCGTACGCTTATTTACAACCTGATCCACGGCGTGACGCAAGGCTACAGCAAAAGCCTCGAGATTGTGGGTGTGGGCTACAAGGTGGAAACGAGAGGGCCTGGAATCATCTTAAATACCGGCTATTCGCATCCCATCTTTTTTATTCCGCCGGAAGGCATTAAAATCGATGTGCCGGCTCCCACCAAGATGACGATATCGGGCATCGATAAGGTGCTGGTTGGTCAGGTAGCTGCCAAAATCAGGTCTTTCAGGCCGCCGGAGCCTTATAAGGGCAAGGGTATCCGTTACGAGGGAGAAATGGTGAGGCGAAAAGCAGGAAAAACCGCGGGTTAATCAATAGAAAGCAGCAGGAGACTCTGGGAATCATGAAAAAGACATTTCGCAGAAAAAAGAGAATTATGGGAACGGCAGAAAGGCCGCGGTTGGTTGTATTTCGCAGCCTGAAATATATCTATGGCCAGATTGTGGATGATGTTGAGCAGAAGAGCCTGGTCGGGGCGTCCAGCATCAGCGAAGAGATTAAGAAAGAAATCAAAAAAGCGAAGAATAAGACCGAGGCCAGCCGCATGGTTGGAAAATTAATCGCACGGAAAGCGAAAGAGAAAAAGATTGAGCGCATCGTGTTCGATCGCAATGGGTATGCATACCATGGGCGAGTAAAAGCGTTGGCCGAAGGAGTGCGCGAAGGCGGATTGGAATTTTAAAGGAAAAATGAAGAGGAGCAAGTGTGGCAGAGAGAATTAATCCTCATGAATTAGAACTTAAAGAGAAAGTCGTTTACATCAATCGTGTTGCGAAAGTTGTAAAAGGTGGACGACGTTTCAGTTTCAGCGCAATTGTGGTCGTTGGCGATTCAAACGGGCATGTTGGCGTCGGCTTGGGCAAAGCGAATGAAGTGATTAATGCCATCGCCAAAGCGACTGAAAAAGCGAAAAAAGAAGTGGTTCGCATAAACCTGAGCGGTCATACAATCCCCTATGCGGTTTTTGGAAAATACGGTGCAGGGAAAGTAATTCTCAAGCCAGCCAGTCCCGGAACGGGTGTCATCGCCGGGGGACCGGTGCGGGCAATTTGTGAAGCGGTTGGCATCAGGGACATCCTGACCAAAGCGCTGGGCTCTCCCAATCCGCATAATATTGTGAAGGCGACCATGACGGCCCTGGTATCGTTGGAAGACCCCATGACGATTGCCAGGAAACGTGGGCTGTCGTTGTCGGAGCTGTTCAAGGGCTAAACCAATAAACAGTGTGAGAAGTTTTATGCCAAAGAAAAAAGAAAAAAAGATACGGGTAACGCAAATACGCAGCGTTATTGGCCAGAAACCAATGCATCGTAAAACGATAACCGCATTGGGTTTGCATCGTATTGGCCACACCAAAGAGTTTACCGACACTCCGCAAATCCGGGGCATGGTGCAGCAGGTAAATCACATGATAACCTGGGAAGAAGTCGAATCATAACTGAGGGATGAACAATGGATTTAAGTAGTTTGAAAAAAGCACCGGGTTCCACCCACAGCACCAAACGGGTTGGCAGGGGAGAAGGCTCCGGGCAGGGTGTGACTGCCGGACGCGGAAACAAAGGCCAGCGTTCACGGGCCGGTTCAAAGAAACGGGCATGGTTCGAAGGTGGTCAGATGCCGTTGCAGCGACGTCTTCCCAAGTTTGGTTTCTATCATAAAAACACGGAATACCAGGTTGTCAATTTGCAGGATCTGGCCAAGTTGGATGCAGAGGAGATTAATCCGGAAGTGCTAAAGGCTGCTGGTTCCATTAAGTATGCAGACCGTCCGGTGAAATTATTGGGGAAAGGGAAAATCGAGAAGAAAGTCGCAGTTTCAATTCACGCGATCAGCAAGTCGGCTAAGGAAGAGATTGAAAAGTTAGGAGGCACTGTAACGCTGTTATGATTGAAACTTTCCGCAATATTTTTAAGATTCACGACCTGAGACAAAGAATTCTGTTTACCGTACTTATTCTTGCTTTGGAGAGAATTGGCACCCACATCGTAACCCCGGGTATCGATACCCAGGTTTTGGCGGAGGGGATGAAGAATCTTTCCGGAACGCTCTTTGGTCTGTACGATCTGTTTGCCGGTGGCGCTTTCAGCAAGGCTGCCGTATTCGGCCTGGGAATTATGCCGTACATCAGTGCCTCTATTATTCTTCAGTTATTAGGTGCTGTTGTCCCCTGGGTTCAGCGACTCCAGAAGGAGGGTGAAGAAGGGCGAAAGAAAATCACCCAGTACACCCGCTACGGAACCCTGTTGATTTCCGCAATGCAGGCTTTCGGTGTGGCTATTTTCCTGGAGAGCATTGAGGTAAACGGCGTGAAGGCAGTTATACATCCCGGAATGGGATTCCGGCTGTTAACAATGTTATCAATGGCAACCGGCACTATGCTGATCATGTGGCTGGGAGAATTGATCGACGAGCGTGGGATTGGCAACGGTATCTCTCTCATCATTTTTATCGGAATTGTTGCCCGGATGCCCTCGGCGATTGTCCAGGAATGGATTCAGTTCTCCAGCGGTAACCGCACCCTGATCGTCGAGCTGGTGCTTTTGGCTCTGGCATTTGGTATTGTTGCGGGAGTGGTGATCCTAACCCAGGCGACCCGAAAAATACCGGTCCAGTATGCAAAGCGGGTGGTAGGCCGAAAAGTGTATGGCGGTGTAAACACCCACTTCCCGTTGCGGGTCAATACCGCCGGGGTTATGCCTATCATCTTTGCCCAGGCCATTATGTTTGTACCGAGCACGCTTTTTTCGTTCTTTCCTGAGAGCGAATTTATGGGGTCGCTGCAAAGAGCATTCTCGATGCAATCGTGGTTCTACTGGCTGGTTTACGGCGTTATGATTGTATTCTTCACCTATTTTTATACAGCAATCGCCCTGAACCCGGTGGACGTGGCAGACAATTTGAAGAAACAAGGTGGGTTTATTCCGGGAGTAAGGCCCGGCAAAAAAACGGCCGATTACCTGGACAGCATTCTGACCCGCATTACGTTACCGGGCTCCATTGCACTGGCTGTGGTAGCGATTATACCATATATCCTGGTTCAGCTATTTAAAATCAGTTATGGATATGCATCTTTCTTCGGCGGAACCGGATTATTGATTATTGTTGGTGTAGCCCTGGATACCATCCAGCGTTTTGAATCGCATCTTTACATGCGGCATTACGAAGGCTTTATGAAGGGTGGCCGGGTGCGCGGCAGAAGATCTTAGATGATTTCTATTAAGAACGAGCATGAAATTGAACTGATGCGAATCAGTTCGCACATTACAGCCGAAACATTTTTGTTAGTTTGGTCTTTAATAAAACCCGGAATTTCGACCGGGAAACTGGACGAGGAAATTGAGAAATTTATTCGTTCAAAAAAAGCAAAACCGGCGTTTAAGGGTTTGTATGGATTTCCGGCAAATGCCTGCATCTCGGTGAATGAAGAGGTCGTGCATGGAATCCCATTGCCGGGGAGAATTCTTCAGGAAGGCGATTTAGTGAGTGTGGATATCGGGGTCGAGCAGAACGGATTTTTTGGGGATTCGGCATTTACTTTCCCGGTTGGAGAAGTGGACCCCGAAAAGCTGAAATTGATGCGCGTGACGCTGGAGTCGCTCTACCTTGGAATTGAGAAGGCGGTTGCAGGCGCACGGCTGCAGAATATTTCCAATGCCATCCAGGTTCATGCGGAAAACCACGGCTACGGCGTGGTTCGGGAGTTGGTAGGCCATGGGATCGGCAGACGACTCCACGAAGAGCCGCAGGTACCCAATTTTGGAAGGGCGGATCGCGGTCCGATTCTCAAAGAAGGAATGGCGCTTGCAATCGAGCCGATGGTGAATATGGGGACGCGGCATGTGCTAACGCAGGAAGATGGCTGGACAATTGTGACGCGCGATAGAATGCCGTCTGCCCACTATGAGCATACGGTGATTGTGCGGGACGGAGCGCCGGAAATATTAACGGAGAATAATTTGAAGAAAGAGGTATTTTAATTGGCCAAAGAACAACCTATAGCGGTTGACGGAGTGATCAAGGAGACATTGCCGAATGCCACCTTTATTGTGGAATTGGAGAATGGACATGAGGTGCTGGCTCACGTTTCCGGCAAAATGCGGATGCATTTCATTAAGATATTGCCGGGAGACAAGGTCAAAATTGAATTGTCCCCTTATGATCTGAAACGGGGCCGAATTACCTATCGATACAAATAATTTGAGCAGAGATGGGGTTTATTATGAAAGTTCAATCATCAGTAAAAAAACGCTGCGAAAATTGTAAGATTATCCGCAGAAACGGCGTGGTCCGTGTAATTTGCAAAAAGAACCCGAAACATAAACAAAGACAGGGCTAATCAATCTTAAGGAGGTAGTTTTGGCTCGTATTGTTGGTGTAGATTTACCAAAAAACAAGCCGATCGGAACGGCGCTAACCTATATTTTTGGCATTGGTCGGTCTTCCGGCATGAAAATTTGCGAGGCAGCCCGTGTGGATCCGGGTACCCGTACCAATGACCTTACTGACGACCAGATTCGTGATATTCGGAATGTAATTCAGCAGAGCTACAAAGTGGAAGGCTCCCTGAAAACAGAAATCAACATGAATATTAAACGGCTGATCGATATTAACTGCTACCGGGGGCTTCGACATAAGCTGGGATTGCCGGTTCGCGGGCAGAGAACCCGCACCAATGCCAGAACCCGCAAGGGACGCCGTCGGCCGGTTGCCGGAAGAAAGAAATAAATTTTCAATAAAGGAGGTTTTCGTTGGCACGCAGAACTCGTGGTGTGAAAAAGAAAAAAGAACAGGTAGATGCCCTGGGTGTTGCCCATATTAAGGCCACTTTTAACAACACGGCGATTACTTTAACGGATGTAACCGGGAATGTTATCTCCTGGGCTACTGCCGGCAAGGTAGGCTTCAAAGGGTCCCGGAAAAATACGCCTTTCGCGGCACAATCGGCTGCAGAAATGGCGGCAAAGGATGCGATGGATCTGGGGCTGCGGCAGGTTTCTGTGGAAGTGACCGGGCCGGGCGCGGGACGCGAAGCTGCTATCCGTTCGCTGCAGGCAGCAGGGTTGGATATCATGAGCATCAAGGATGTTTCGCCTATTCCGCACAACGGCTGCCGGCCGCCGAAAAAACGCAGGGTATAATAAAATTATAATGAATGGAGAAAAACATTAATGGCACGTTACACAGGTCCAGTTTGTAAACTTTGCAGACGCGAAGGAGAGAAGCTATTTCTCAAGGGAGCGCGCTGTTTGTCGGCAAAATGCTCCTTTGAAAAACGGTCCTATGCCCCCGGCCAACATGGCGTTACACAACGAACCAAGTTGTCGGAATATGGGATTCAGTTAAGGGAAAAACAAAAAGTAAAACGGATTTACGGCGTTCTGGAAGCACAATTCAAGAATTATTATTTCAAGGCTACCCGACAGAAGGGTGTCAGTGGTGAAAACCTGCTGAAGATTCTGGAAAGCCGTTTGGATAATGTCCTCTACCGGCTGGGATTTGCAGCTTCCCGGAATGCCGCGCGGCAGCTTATTTTGCACCGCCATTTTAAAGTAAACGGCAGGGTCGTCAATGTGCCTTCCTTTCTGCTCCGGCCGGGAGATATCATTGAAGTCAGCACAAAGAGCCGCAAACTCTCATTTATCCATGAGTCCATGCGCCGGGTGAAAGATGATACCATGCTGCCGTGGCTGCGGCTGGACAAAGCTAAAATGACCGGCGAATATCTGGATTTGCCAATGCGGCAGGATATTCCGGTAAATGTTCAGGAAAACCTGATCATCGAGCTTTATTCGAAATAAAAAATAATTCTAATTGAAGTAAAAACATACTTGGAGATATATGAACTACGTAAATCTTTTGATGCCAGAGAAAGTAGAATTGGACGATTCCAGCTATTCTACGAACTTCGGACGTTTCTTTATTCAGCCTCTGGAGCGGGGATTCGGAGTTACACTGGGAAATACCTTTCGCCGGGTGCTTTTGTCCTCCCTGCAGGGGGCGGCGATTACCGCAATTCGCATCGATGGCGTGCAGCACGAGTTTTCGACCATCAAGGGCGTGAAAGAAGATGTAGTGGAGCTTATTCTCAATCTGAAAGAGGTGCGGGTAAAACTGTTGAACAAGCGTCCGGACAAAGTGTCTTTGCATTTGAAAGGTCCGGGTAATTTTAGTGCGGGCGATATTGGCGATTA
The DNA here is from genome assembly GCA_964624795.1 of uncultured Calditrichaceae bacterium. GTDB lineage: Bacteria > Calditrichota > Calditrichia > RBG-13-44-9 > RBG-13-44-9 > CAZUZS01. The sequence goes on along the minus strand of CAZUZS010000032.1, from coordinate 4,572 downwards.
TACGGCAGATTTTGAAATCCTCAATCCCGAACTTCATATCGCTACTTTAAATGAAGATGCGGATTTGGAGATGGAGCTGCGCATCGCAAAAGGGCGTGGTTATGTTCCTGCGGAAGAAAATAAACCCCTGGAAGCCAGTATTGGGCTTATTCCCATCGATTCGATTTTCTCTCCCATTCGTAATGTGCGTTTCGATGTGGAGAATGTGCGGGTTGGGCAGCGCACCGATTATGAAAAACTGATTCTGGAAATCGAAACAGATGGCAGCATCACCCCGGATGACGCGCTTACGTACGCAGGGAAAATCCTGAAAGATCATATTCAGCTCTTTATCAACTTTGAAATTGAGCCGGAAGAAGAGGAAACGCAGGAAATCGATGAAGAGATACTGCGGGTGAAAAAGTTGCTGCGCATGAGCGTGGATGAACTGGAGCTTTCGGTCCGTTCCCACAATTGCCTGAAGAATGCCAATATCAAAGCGATAAGTGACCTTGTGCGTCTTGATGAATCGGAACTGCTGAAGTTCAGGAATTTTGGCCGTAAATCGCTGCAGGAGATCCAGGATATCCTGGAGAAGAAGGGGCTCTATTTTGGGATGGACGTGGATAAATACCTGAAGGGTGAAGAATAAAACTGCCGGTGAGCGGCGGCTTTGTCTATGCACCGAAGCTTCTTTCTGAGTTGGGATCACAGACATCATCAATTAATTTTTGCATCTCTGTTTGTTGCCCGGAACAGGCGAATAGAGAAAGCAAATGAATCAGGAACAAAATAATCGAAAAAATGGGGTATCGAAATGCGACATCAAAATAGAGTGAAAAAGCTGGGCAGGACGGCAGCACATCGCAAGGCGACCTTCAGGAATCTGGCAAGCGCCATAATTCAGCACAAGCAGATCAAAACCACCTTAGCCAAGGCCAAAGCGGCTCGCAGCGTCGTCGAGCGGTTGATCACCTACGGGAAACAAGATACGGTTGCCGCACGTCGCCTGGCGTTCAAAGTTCTGCAGAACCATGGGTTAGTTCAATCTCTGTTTAACGAGATTGCGCCCACCTTCGCGGACAGAAGCGGAGGCTACACCAGAATCGTGCGGCTGGGAGGGCGTCACGGCGATGGCGCAGAGATGGCCGTTTTACAATTGGTCGGTTTTGAACCGATGATTATTGAAGAGAAGAAAAAGAGCGCAGCGAAAAAGGCTAAGAAAAAAGCGGATAAGAAAGAGAGAGAAGCTGCGGAGCAGGTGGAAGCAAAGGAAGCGGCTGCGGAAGAGACTTCCGAACCGGCAGAAGAAACGGAAAAATCCAAGGGCAAAAAGGCAAAAGCCAAGGCGAAACCTGCCACCGAGAAGACAGAAAAAGAAGCCGATAAAAAGAAAGCAGAGCCGAAATCCAAGGCTGAAGAAAAAGTTGAGGAGACTCCTGCTGAGACGGCGAAAGAAACTTCCGAGCCAGCGGCAGAAGAGGCTAAGCCTGATGAAGCGGATAGTCCGCCGGCCGAAACCGAATCTACTGAAGAACCGGCCAGCGATAAAAAAGAATAATCAGACAATAAAAAGCTTTCAAATTGAGAGGCGTTCTATTTGTGGAACGCCTTTTTTTATTTTTCTCGGATTGCAGATATTTGTGCGTTTCCAAATTAAAATCCGGTTGAATAGCAGCGGTCTTTGTCTCTATATTTTAATTCGTTAAAACAATATTGAACATGCGAAAGTCTATCTATTATTATATATGCTTCCTAATCATTGCCGGGCAAGGCCTTGCTCATCCCGCACCCTCAAAGCATGAAATCCGGGGATTGTGGGTGGTGCGGCATTCCATCACTTCTCCCGGGAAAATTGATCGCCTGCTGGAATTTGCGCGCGATTGCAAAATTACCGATATGTTTGTGCAGGTGCGGGGTCGGGCGGATGCATATTACAACAGCAGTTACGAGGCAAAGGCGCACGACATTCCCGATCCCGATTTCGATCCTCTGGGCTACCTGCTGCAAAAGACGGCGTCGGATTCGATCCGGATTCATGCCTGGCTGAATGTTTTTTATGTGTGGAGCAAGGATAGCTTGCCGGGCGACCGGAATCATATTGTTCGCCGCCGCGCAGACTGGCTGGCCCGTCCGCTTAACCAACCCCAAATGACGTTGGACTACCCGGCTTCCACCAGAAGAGCGCAAACCGAAGGACTATATATTTCGCCTCTGCAGCCGGAAGCCCAGGAGTATTTCCTGAAAATTGTGCAAGACATCCTTGAAAAATACAAAATTGCCGGCATCCACCTGGATTATATCCGGTATCCGAACCAGCGATTCGATTTGCACCCTGATGTGGTGCAGGGATTCCGCCGCCGCTATGTTCTAAATCCGCAGCAATTCCTGGATGATCCGGACCGGTTCGCGCAAAAATTCAGCGTTGCCGGCTACGAGACGTTCTATTATCACTGGCAAAAATTTTTGATGGATGGTTTGTCCGATTATGTTAAAAGGATTTCCCGGGAAGTGCGCTCCATGTCGCCGGGCGTGATGATTTCCGCCGCAGTGAAACCGGATATTTATCTTGCACACTGGGATTTTTACCAGGATTGGGATAGGTGGGTGCGGGAAGGCTGGCTGGATTTCGCGGTGCCCATGAATTATACGCCCGACAAGGCGCTATTTCGCAAGCGGCTGGATGAATATCTGGAAAACCTGCCCCAGGATAAATACTTGGTGGGGGTGGCGCTGTACAACCAGAATCCGAAACAATCGATTCCGAAGATCGCCCAGGTGCAGGCGCTGGAGAACAGCGGGTTTGTACTGTTTTCCTACAACCAGTTGCAGGAGCAGCTACAGGTTCAGAATTATTTGCGGAATGGCGGGATAGGAACCATGGACCGCAAGCCGGTCAAAAACTCAGCCGGGGTGCGCGTAAAAAGTGACTTTTAG
>CAZUZS010000032.1:0-1556 GCA_964624795.1 uncultured Calditrichaceae bacterium | reverse complement strand
GGACCGCAAGCCGGTCAAAAACTCAGCCGGGGTGCGCGTAAAAAGTGACTTTTAGATTGCAGCAATTACGAATAAAAATATGAGGATAAAATTATGGCACGAGAAATTCACGCTCCGCACGGCACATCATTGAACACCAAAGGCTGGCACCAGGAGGCTGCACTCCGGATGCTGATGAATAATCTCGATCCGGAAGTTGCGGAAAAACCGGAGGAGTTGGTGGTGTATGGCGGCACCGGCAGGGCTGCCCGCAATTGGGAAGCGTATGATGCAATCGTAAAGTCGCTGAAAGAGTTGGAAAATGATGAAACACTGCTGGTGCAGTCCGGCAAACCGGTGGGCATTTTCCGGACTCACCCCTACTCCCCCCGTGTTCTGATCGCCAATTCCAACCTGGTGGGGCACTGGAATAACTGGAATGTGTTCCGTGAGCTGGAGAAAAAGGGGCTCATCATGTACGGCCAAATGACCGCCGGAAGCTGGATTTACATCGGAACCCAGGGCATCCTGCAGGGAACATATGAGACATTTGCCGAGATCGCCCGCAAGCGGTTCAATGGCGATCTTGCAGGAACGATTACCCTGACTGCCGGCCTGGGCGGGATGGGCGGTGCTCAGCCGTTGTCGATTACCATGAACAACGGGGTGGCAATAATTGTTGAGGTGGATGAACACCGAATCCGGCGGCGCCTGGAAACAAAATATCTGGATGTGATGACCCGCGATATCGAGGAGGCGCTGAACCTGGCCCGAAAAGCCAAAGCAGAAAAACGCCCGCTGTCCATCGGCTTATTGGGAAACGCCGCGGATATTTTTCCGGAATTTGTCCGGCGTGGCGTCATCCCTGATATTATAACCGACCAGACCTCTGCCCACGATGAGTTAAATGGCTATGTTCCGTCCGGTATCCCGTACCAGGAGGCGCTGGCACTACGAAAAAGCAATCCGGAAAAATATATGGCAATGGCCTACGACAGCATGAAACGGCACTGCCAGGCTATGCTGGAGTTTCAGAAAAAAGGTGCGGAAGTCTTTGACTACGGCAACAACCTGCGCGGACAAGCTCAAAAAGCAGGAGAGAATAATGCATTCGACTACCCTGGATTTGTGCCGGCCTACATCCGCCCGCTCTTCTGCCTGGGGAAAGGACCGTTCCGCTGGGCTGCGCTTTCCGGCGATCCGGAAGATATTTACCGCACCGATGAACTGATCAAAGAGCTATTCCCGGAGAACAAGGCGTTAATGCGCTGGATTGATATGGCTCAGAAAAGGGTGGCCTTCCAGGGGCTGCCATCCCGGATTTGCTGGCTTGGCTATGGCGAACGCGCCCGGGCCGGTTTGGCAATGAACGAGTTGGTTAAAAAGGGAGAGATTAAAGCGCCTATCGTTATCGGGCGGGATCACCTTGATTGCGGCTCGGTGGCATCACCCAACCGTGAAACGGAGAGCATGAAAGATGGCAGCGACGCCATTGCTGACTGGCCGCTGTTGAACGGGATGCTGAATGTGGCTTCCGGCGCATCGTGGGTAAGCATGCATAACGGCGGCGGCGTGGG
>CAZUZS010000031.1:0-50363 GCA_964624795.1 uncultured Calditrichaceae bacterium | reverse complement strand
TAAAATATATTTTTTAAAAAATGAAGGATATTTCTTTCGTTTTTGTATATGGTAATTATTAGTAATTTTTGGAGCTTAGCCGGTATTGGTATGTTCTAGCGATTCAGAATGCTTGTTCGAGCACCTGAAAAGCCGAATTTCACAAACTGAGTCTTGTGAGAGTTAAATGCTTGGAGGAGGTTATAGGAATGAAAAAGATGAGAAATTGATTATCCTAAAGGACACCGATTGTGCATCAATTACTCATACCGACATTATCACCGACCTTTCTGTTTTTGCAGTTGATTAATATCGTTTGAAATTGTAAATTCGATTTGCTGGTGGCTGTCTTTATCAGAAATCCAGCGAGTTTATTATGTATTAGATGGAGATTTTCAAGCAGGCGTTTGTTACAACTTCGTATGTTCATTCTCTCTGTCGGATAACCGGCATTCCAAAATCTCTCTTATGACTACCAGAACTTAGCAGGTGTAAAATGAGGAATTTTCTTTTCTTTTTGTTTTGGGTTAATGCAATCCTATTTGTGACATTAACGGCTCAAATCCCCAATACCACTGGCAACGGAGAGCTTGCCAAACCTTCCATTGACGACGAAACGAAGTTTACCACCACCGGTAATATTGGCATCACTATTACCAACGAAGGGACCTTTGGTGATGGGTTTGTTGTGCAACAGGGATTAGATCAGCCATCCTGCGAATACCCCAAAGGATCCGGAATAGAGCACCTGTTTGTTGGGGGACTGTGGATCGGCGCCCGGACATCGCAAGGCACGCATGTAACTACAGGTGCGTTTAATGTCCCGAGCCTGAGCAGTGCTCTTGCCAACTTTGAGTTTACCAACACAGCGCTTTCAACAGATCTTGTCTTAGAGCGTTCATCACTTCCAGACAATAAATTCTATTCCACAAACGCAATCAGCCACCAGGATTTTGTATGCGATTTTAACGATACAAACCGTACGGTGCCAGGCACTTCGATTAACATACCCTATCATGAACCATTAGGTGTTGGAGTGCACCTTGAAACTTATGCCTGGAATTTCCCTTTCGCAGATGCTTTTGTTATTTTCAATTATACCATTACCAATGTGTGGGATGATACCTTAAAGGATGTTTATATTGGAGAGTGGGCTGATCTGGTAGTTCGAAATACCAATCTTTCCCCTCCGCGAATCGGCTCGCCTTTCTATTTATATGCCGGGGTTGGGTACGTGGACAATGATTCGATGAAAATGGTATATGCCTATGATCACAGTAGTCCCGACCGCGGTTTCAGTAACTCCTATGTCGCAATGTCTTTACTGGGAGCTGATCCGGTGAGATCGGATCGGACTTACGCTGGTGAGGCAACCCATAACTGGTGGCTATTTTCCGGGGGCGATACCGATGAGGACCGCGCGCCTACCGACGAAGCCAGCCGTTATGCCCGCATGGAAAATTCGATTGATAATAACGATACTTACTATAATGCCAATATTAAAAGCAAGCCCGGCAATCGCATGAGTCTTATTTCCACCGGACCTTTCGAGTCCATTCCACCCGATTCATCAATAAACGTTGTGTTTGCAATTTCGTGCGCCAAAGAATTTGGCTCGGATAATGATAATCCGAATCACGATCGCCGGGATACTGAACGGGTAAAAAAGAATCTCTTCCAAAATACCAGTTGGGCATATCGTGCCTATTACGGAGAAGACTCAAATCATAATGGTGTCTTGGACTATTTAGGAACGGATTCTACAGAGGATGTCATCCCCAATGGGAAACTGGATCGCTACATACTTCCCACGCCCCCCGCTCCGCCGCGCCTAAAGGTCATTCCCGGAAATGGTAAACTTACTTTAATGTGGGATAACCGATCCGAAGAATCGATTGATCTTATTTCCAAATTGAAAGACTTTGAGGGTTTTCGGGTTTACCGTTCCTCATTGGGCAAAGATCGCTCCTCCTCCGGTATTTTGAGTGATATGCAGCTAATTCGCGAATATGATAAGAAAGATGGTCTGTTTTATGACACCGGCTTCGATAGTGTGCTTTTGCCGCAGCCTGTGATTGAAATTACGCCAAGCTCGCAGACGGGTAAAATGGACACCGTTATTTACACCTACAAATTAGAAATAAATGATCTGCACAATGGGTGGCAATATGCGTTTGCCGTCTCGGCCTTTGATAGTGGAGACTCGCATCTTAATCTTCCGTCTCTGGAGAGCAGCAAATTGCAGAATGTTGTCATTGTATCGCCTGGTACTCCCCCCATGCCAGTTGGCGAGAAACTGAAAATCGGGGTCTATCCCAATCCCTACCGGGCAAATGCGCTTTGGGATGGTACATTTGAAAGGGAACGAAAACTTATATTTTTCAATTTGCCGGCCAACTGCGAGATCCGGATTTATACATTAGCCGGTGATATGATCGATGAATTTACACATCATGCGGCCACTTACAACGGCCTCGACATCAAATGGTATCAGAGATTTGGAGCAACTGACAAGCAGACAATTTTTTCGGGAGGTGAGCACGCCTGGGATCTGGTCACCAATAATGATCAGGCAATTGCAACTGGCCTTTATATGTTTACCGTAAAGGATTTGGATTCAGGCGATATTTACCGGGGAAAATTCGTTGTCATCAAATAAGCCAAATTGTTAAACCGGTTTTTAATACCAAAAAAGCTTTACTTAATTAATTCATTATGGTGTATCAATAATCAGTTAGAAGGAGAAAGTTATGCAGAGGAAATTTACGATGTTTGTTTTCCTTGTTGTCTTACTTATGCTGCCCCTGACCGGTTGGTCTCAGACAGCTAGTTACGACACAGTTTCAATTCATGATCTGCAGTATGTCCCTAACCCTGATTCTTCAGATCGTTCGCTATATTATGGCGACACTGTGGTAGTTAAAGGTTATGTTATGACCGGGGTGAGGGAAATCTATGTTGGCGCACGCTGGGCCTGTTACATTACCGACGGAACAGTCGATCCGTGGTCCGGATTTTTTATCCTTCAAAACGACAGTTTTGCGGTGAATACACTCTTCGGTTTCGTGCAGGAAGGCGATGAGGTGTATTTTACAGGTGTTGTGGATGAATATAATTCAGGCGGGTACGGCTTTACGCAATTGGCTCTACTTACTAATCCACCGGTGCCGGTTACCGTTGTTTCGGTTGGAAATACGTTGCCAGGCCCGAAGGTTCTCACCACAGGAGAACTCTCGACACATGCAACCGGGGAGCAATGGGAGAATATGAGGGTTAAGGTGGAAAACGTGGTCGTAACGGGAACCGCCGGCAGCAACCAGGCTATTATCGATGATGGCAGCGGGGCTTGTTCCATTGATGACTATTTTTGGTACTTCCGCAGCCAGTTTAATAACGGGCTCAATCCCTGGCCGGTCGCAGGAACTCAGCTAAATCTAACCGGTTTTTCGCGTGACATATTTGAACCATATTTTTCCATTAATCCCAGGGACGACTCGGATATTGATATTCAGACCAATCCCCCGGTAATCACTGGCATGTATCGAACCCCCGGTGTTCCTCATTCTTCGGATAATGTTACCGTAAAAGCTTCTATTGTAGATAACGGTAATGTTCAGGAAGCCAAATTGATTTACAGTGTCGATTGGGGCCCCTTCAATGAAGTGACAATGACTTCAGGATTGCTGTCCGACACGTTTGCTGCTGCTATTCCAATGCAGCCAAATAATTCCTATGTAAGGTATTTCGTATGGGCACAGGATAATGTCGGAGATGTATCCCAAAGTCCCGGCGATACCTCGAAATCGGTCTATAGCTATGTGATTCGGGATGGCGGCCTTAGCATTAAGGACGTGCAGTACACCCATGGGTATTCAGGCGATATTTCTCCATTCAACCACTATTCCGTTACTCTCGAAGGTGTGGTAACGACCGATCCAACGGATTGGGTTAACAATTTTTATATCGAATCAAAAGACAGCGCGTGGTATGGAATGTGGGTATATGATCCCAACCATGCTCCTACGAAAGGTGACTGGATTTCAGTTACAGGAGAAGTAAGCGAAAATTATGGTGTAACTCGAATGCAAGACATCACCGATCTAACAGTGGTAACCCCCGGCTACGGCGTGTTTGATCCGGTATTGGTAACCACCGGTGAAATAGGCACCGGCGGCGTAAACGCCGAGGCTTATGAAGATGTATTGATCAAAGTCGTGAATGTCACTGTGACCAATCCCTTCCCGGATGCACCTGGCAATTATGGCGAGTTTACCATTGATGATGGCTCCGGCGGTGTGCGGGTGGATGATGCTTTCTCTGCATTCAACGGTAACCTGGACAGCTCATTCGCTCTGAATGATGTGATCCAGGAACTGCGGGGTGTCCATTACTACAGTTTCTCGAATTATAAAATCCTCCCCCGCGATAGCAATGATGTAATAGGCCATACTTCCGGGATCGAGGACCAGCCGGTTCCTGTCGCAACGAATTTTGCGCTGGAGCAGAACTATCCGAATCCGTTCAATCCTGTGACAACAATCAGATATTCGGTACCTAAGGCTGCTCCTGTCACGATCGCTGTTTACGATATCCTTGGCCAGAAAATTCGCACACTCTTCAGCGGCACGGCCGCGCCGGGTGTTCATGAATTGCAGTGGAATGGTAGAAATGATGCGGGCGTCCAGATGAGCTCGGGTATTTATTTTTATCATCTAAAAGGGAAAGATATTAATCTAACCCGAAAAATGATCCTGATGAAATAGCAGGTTCGGGATCAATCCATCAAATGTGATGCCGGGAGGCATACGAAGGTAGTCTCCCGGTATCCTTAAATGTTGAAGTAGGTTCTCTGTGTGATAATGAATGAAATCTTGCAGAGAGGGATTTTGTATAAATCGCCGCTAATGAATTGATTATCGACCGATCAGATTTCTGAGCACTGCCAACTTTGACGATTTTGTAGCGGTCAATTCATTTGCGGGGGCACTGAAGTTCAATTAATTAAAGTGAACTGATATTTATGAAAAGAGTACTGACTTTTTTGTTCTTTCTTCTTCTGACCTTGTTTCTCGTACAATGCGAAGAGGATATTCCGAGTAAGCCCAAATTAAACATCCCACCGGAAACCGACATTTTTATTTCCACTGCAGATTCTCTCAATCCGACTACCAGCATACAACGGATTTCCTGGGATGGCCGTGATGCGGATGGTTTCATTGTCGGATTTTATTACACCTGGAAGGACAGTGCCTTGCCGGCCGACTGGACATTCACTACCGAGTACTCGATGACCTTTCCACTCGAAATTAGCGGCGAAGATACTTCGTATGTATTCCAGGTTAAGGCGGTGGATGATGGTGGTGCCGAAGATCCTACACCGGCCAGACAAAGGTTCCCTATCAAGAACTCCCCGCCGGTAATAAAATGGACGCGTGCCAGCCGTATACCCGATACTACCTTCACTGTAGCGAGTTTTATTTGGGAGGCATCCGACCTGGATGGCGACAGCACAATTCAGCGATTCGAGTACAGCCTGGACGACTCTTCTTCCTGGCGAAGTATCCCTGGTTATCTGCGAGTGGTGACGCTGGATGCCGACAGCGGGCTAACTCCAGGACCTCATTCCTTTTACATCCGCGCGGTGGACATTGCCGGTGCTAAAAGTGAGACAATCCGCATGCCGGAGGATCCCACGCAGGATTGGTTTGTGAAAGAACCCAATGGACAGTATCTGTTGGTTGACGGATTTGTGAGCGAGGACCCCACAATTGGCCCTGATTCGTACTACCGACGCATGATGCAGAACGTTGTTGTGCCACAGGGGGAGAATTTTGATTATTGGAATATCAATGAGCAATTTCCGGCTTCCAACATTCAATTTACCGAAACATTAAAGTTATATAATTATGTCATCTGGTATTCTGATGTGTCGAGGGAAACGGACGAAAAATTTATCGCCGCCCAAGTCGCTATTCCTCAATTTTTAAATCAGGGTGGAAAAATAATTTATTCAACTCAGTTCAACAAGGGATTTGGTGCTCAGGGAAATCCGCTAGAGTTTTCACCGGTAGATACACTATCTTCAAAAACCTATCGTTCGCTTCCCAACAGCATTTTTGAACCGGATTCGGCATTTGCCGCAATTCTGCCGCACAATGCCCCTTCGGTACCGGTGCTGAAAGTCCCACCGAATCAGTATATTCTGGGTATTAAAGCACTAGGGCCAAAAGTAACTTCTGTTCCAATGTACTCCTCGAATGCGGTGTTATCGAAACAGGGTAAGGCGGGTGTGCCGCTGTTTGTGGTGATGGGAAGAAATGATAATACCGGGGAATATGACTTCGTGTTTGCCGGGGTTCCGTTCCATCAGCTCAACGGAAATCAAAATCTCGATCAATTATTTGACATTGTTCTAAATTATATTTTTAAATAGGCAGGTCCTGTAATGAAAAGATTGTTACCAAATCTATTGTCAATCCTACTTCTCTTCTCAGGCATGATGTTTGGCCAAAGCCCGGAAAACGGAACCCTGCGCGGTGTTATTAAAGATGCCGAAAATCATGAACCGTTGATTGGTGTGAATATCCTTGTGATGGGCACTTATCTTGGCGCTTCCACCGACGAAGACGGTTTTTACCTGATTCAGGATATTAAACCGGGTGAATATACGTTGGAAGTCAGTTATATCGGCTATAAAGTTATCAAGAAAACGGGAGTAAAGATTGAAGCGGGAAAGACGGCTACAATTAATCTGGATATGGAGTCTACAGCCCTGGCGCTTGGGCAGGATATTGTGGTAATCGGGGAGAAACCACTGATTGAGCTTGATGAAACGAATACTGCACGGACAGTCACCAGCCATGATATTGCCAACCAGGTTGTGGAAGATGTGAAGGACGTAGTTGCAACGCAGGTGGGGGTCGTGAAACAGGATGATGAGATCCACATCAGGGGTGGCAGAACCTATGAAGCCCAATATATGTTAGATGGAATTTCGGTGCAGGACCCGCTCTCCGGAACCGGATTTGGCTTGAATATCAGCGCCAATGCCATAGAGGAAGTGGAAGTAATCACTGGTGGTTTTCAGGCGGAGTATGGGCAGGCTACTTCTGGTATCATTAATGTAAAGACAAAATCCGGCTCTGACCGCTTTGAAGGGTACGCATCCTATAAAAGCGATAATTTCGGTATGCTCCGGGATAAACCGTGGAGTTTTAATTCCGACATCTATGAATTCAATTTAGGTGGTCCGGAACCTATTTCTAACGGCTTATTGAAGCCTATTGGATTAAGGCTCCCCGGCAAACTCTATTTTTTCGTCAATTTCTATGGTCAGATTTCGGACGATTATACACGTAAGACGGCGCCACAACTGTACTCTTCCATCTCTCCGACTTTAAGACTTTTTGGGAGCGATATTCTCACGCCTACCTCGCTAGCGCCCCGCGAAGACAATAACTGGTCGGGACTTCTAAAGCTGCGATGGCAACTTAATGCGACTCATGCACTCACTTTTTCCTATAACAGATCGATAGCAATTAACCAGAACACACAATCTTTACAGACGACTCTGGAATATGTGGAACCGGGCCCCGGCTTTCCATACTCATATTCACAGAACTTAGGCATTTTTAATACCTACACACACGATAACGAACAAATTTCACTCCATTGGCTGCATACGCTCAATAAAACTACCTTTTATGAATTGCAGTTAAGCCAATATTGGGCGCATCTACGTTCCGACTGGAATGGACAGCCCTGGACCTCTTACCGCAAACCGATTGATGTGACACGCCTTCCTGTTGAATACTACACACCCAGCAACGATTCCACTAAGGTGCGCGTTATTCCCGGAGATGGTTTTTATGATTATGGGAATGCTACATTCTGGCACGATCACTTTGTTGAGTGGTACACCTTAAAGGGAAATATCACCAGCAATGTAGCAAAAATCCATACGCTTAAAGGCGGCTTCGAAGCAGCATTTAAAGAGATGCAGATGATCGATATAGTGGATCCCTGGCTGGAAGGTGGCCTGGGATCCACCCAGGATATTTACAGGGTGTATCCGGCCGATGGCGCTTTTTATGCACAGGACAATATTAAATTTGAAGGATTTTATTTAAATGCGGGACTGCGTTTGGACTACTGGATGCCCGGCAAATTTGTGGATCGAGCAATTGAGGATACTACCAACCTGTTGACGTCTACAATGCGCCAACAGTACAAAGATAATACCTTCAAGCTGTTTGGCAACCGCTACAAGTTGCGACTGATGCCGCGTTTAGGAGTGTCTCATCCCATTTCCGATAACGAGATGCTGTTCTTTAATTACGGACATTTTTCCAAGCGTCCCAGACCGCAATTTGTATATGCCAAGTTAGCCGGGATCAGTTCTAAATCTGCTTACCAGAAATTCGGCAATCCTAATCTTAATCCCGAAACCTCGGTCATCTATGAGCTGGGTTTGCGGCATCAGTTCAACCAGAACAATGTGATAAACGTGACAGCGTATTATAAAGATATATTCGATTATGTGCAGACCACGACTATCCAGGGGATTCCCCGCGTCGGGTCGGCTATATTCTATATCAATTTGGATTATGCTCGTTCGCGTGGCGTGGAAGCCGAATTCAAGACCCGCATCGGAAATTACCTTTACGGCAATATAAACGGCTCTTATTCCATCACGACCACCAAATCTTCTTCACCCGACATCGGCCTTTTGGTTGCGGAAGGCAGCATCAATGAAGAGCCGATTAAAGAAACCTATGCAGTGTGGGATCGACCCTGGCAGATCTCTTTCAATCTGAATTACCGGGTTCCCAAGGGAAGGGCTCCACGGGTCTTCGGGCTGAAACTTTTTGACGACTGGAATTTGAATTTCCGGTGGTTTGGAATGGCCGGAAGGCGTTACACTCCTGCTGAATTCAATTATTATCGCCCTGAAGATGGGCGTCCGGTTTACACAACTGCTGTAGACCAGACCCTGCGATACAGCAAGCTGGGAGATTACTGGCAGTGGGCGGATTTAAGTTTTAGGAAATTTTTTGACTGGGCGGGGCTGCGCTACACCTTCACCCTTGAAATTACCAACCTGCTAAACCGACAGAACTCGAACATCATCGATAATGTCACGGGGCGTGCCTACGAAGCCGGGGACCCGACGCCCATTAGTTGGAATGATCCTCTTTACCCGGATCGTTTTTACCCGATTTCAGAACCATATCCTTTCAATCCGGCGCGCTACAAAGAGCCGCGTCACATTCGTTTTGGCTTCTCTGTTGAGTTTTAAAGTTAAACTTGAGGAAGAAATGAGATTACTTCTGTCCATACTTGTTTCATTTTTGATCATCAGTTCTGCAACCGCCCAGCTTCTCCCCAATCTCGGGGGCCAACGGGCGGGCACATCTGCTGCGCAGTTTCTGAAAATTGGGGTAGGCCCGCGAGCGGAAGGGATGGGACAGGCATACATCGCCGTTGCGAACGATGCTGAGGCCCTTTATTATAATCCGGCAGGAATTACCCAGTTTACCAAAAACAATGTGTTCTTTTCCACTACCCGCTGGTTTGTGGATATCCAGTTGGAATATGCCGGTCTTGTTTACCATCTCACTCCAAGCGACGCACTCGGCTTCGCGATTACCTATCTGCACACCGCAGATATGGAAGAGACGACCGAGCTCTATCCTTATGGGACAGGGAATTATTTCAGCTATTCGGATGCGCTGGCAAGCCTCTCTTACGGTCGGAATATGACCGATAAATTCAGCTTCGGGATATCAGTAAAATACATGCAGGAGACCCTGGCGGAGCTCACCATGCGTTCTGTGCTTTTCGACTTGGGAACCTATTACAAAACCGGTTGGCGATCCACGCGTTTCGCGGTAACAATAACCAACTTCGGGAAGGACATGGCTCCCGCCGGTAGTTTCGAGTACAAGAATCTGAATAATGAATACGTTGAAGTGAGTGAGTTTCAAAAATTTCCACCGCCTATTCTCTTCCGTATCGGACTTGCTGCCGATTTCATAAAGAACGATTACAATACCCTTACCGCATCCATTCAATTGAACCACCCCAACGATAATTCTGAGAATTTGAATCTGGGAGTGGAATATTGGTGGAAGCAGCTCTTCGCACTGCGGGGCGGCTATATAACCGGACGGATAGAGGAAGATTTTTCATTGGGATTTGGTGTGCGCCTTCCCATGAAATTGGCTGACTTGGGGATGGATTACTCCTTTACCAATTTTGGGCGGTTAGGTTATTTAAACCGGTTTGCACTTCAGTTGGAGTTCTAGAATTTTTGCTCTCTATTCAATTCAATAAGGAAAAACAATGATGCTTAGGACAGGTCTCTTTATCTTATTCTTCTCTTTTTTGGTACTACTCTCGTGCAGTCATGATAAGATCGGTGAACCCACAGCGCCTACCGATTATAAGAATCTGAATAAAGTTGTTTATAATATGCTAAATCCAATCCTGGACAACGAACACGGGTATCACTTCAATCAGCCTGCTGATATTTATATAGGAGTGGATAACTTTGTTTATGTATGTAATACAGGGGCGAACGAAATCATTATGATGGATATGGGGGGCGGTATCCAGGGGATATCGCAGGCGATTCCGCATCCGGAAGCAATCACCCAGAACGACAGTCTGCAATTACTGGTTGTCAATAAAACCAACAAGATTTTTAAAATCGATCTTGTAGCGGCCAATCATATTCTGGGAAATGCTCCAGTGGAAACGGTGTTTGAGCAAGCCAGCAAGCCCACCCGCCAGTTTACCGGAATCTCGGTTTATAACGGATTTGAATATTACGTAACGGTTGTGGACACAGCAGACAGCTCCCAAAGCTTTGTTTATGAGTTTTATTCCAATAATATATTTAAAGGAGAGATCCGTGAACCTTCGCTTACTACCAATGGAACAGCGCTTTCTTCTGTCACAGCGCCTACCTCAATTGTATCGCTACGCGAAGAGTACCTGGATATTTCAAGCAAAGAAAATACTATCGAGTTTTTGTTTACCCAAAAGGGCCGGACAAGCCAGATCGAGAATGCATATAAATTCCAATATATAACAACCCGAAGTTTCGAGGGCGACAGAATCCTCACCGCTAATACAAGCTTAATCGGATCGGATATTTATGCCACAGACAAATTCTGGAACCTGGAAGATGTCGCGATAGATCGTAACGGCTATATCTTTATTGTAGATGCCGGAAAATCAAGCTACGAGCCGGGTACTACGCAATATCTTCCCGGCTTCTATCGGTTTGTTGCTTCTTCCGGTAAACAGCTTCAGGCCGTACTCGGTTTCGGCTCAGGGCCGAGGATGTTCAATAATCCCAAGGGGATCGCGATTACGCCTTTCGTCGAGGATCAGATCGTCTATGTAGCAGATACCGGGAACAATCGTATTATGATGTTCCAGTTGTCCAACCAGTAGCTGGTCGTCTGCTTCTCCACCCGAAAGCTTGCACCTTTGTTGAATGGATTGAAAGCGGCGGAAGGCATTCCCTCCGCTTTTTCGCTCGGATTCCTAAAATTCCATCCTTTGTTTTGTCTGCATTTTTTAGGAAATTTGATGTGAGGGATGATATTCGGTAACGGCTGCACTGCCATCCTGTCGGGTGCACGTTTCATTTACCTGATTTGCCAGGACTTCCTTAAGGAGTCGAAAATCCATGCCCGGAGTAACTGTGAACGGATCCTCGGAACTGCCGCGCATACTTTCCTTGCGGGATGCTTATTTTCTGATCGTCGGTAATATTATCGGCATTGGGATTTTTACCGCCACCGGCTATGTCTCCGAATACGTGCCTTCCGCCGGCTTCATGTTGCTGCTCTGGCTGTTGGGCGGTATCTTTGTTAGTTGCGGCGGTTTTGTGTATGCAGAGCTTTCCTCGCGCTTCCCACTAGCCGGCGGAGATTTCCACTATCTCTCTCATGCCTTTCATCCGCTGGGCGGATTTTTATTCGGATGGTCTGCCTTTGCAGTCACTTACACCGGCTCAATAGCCACTATCGCTACCGGATTTTCCCATTATGCGCTCAATTTCGCACCCCAGGCCGCAAGAGATCTCAGCTACGCCATTCCGCTGGTCCATTTGAAATTGACCGGCCTAAAGATCATCGCGCTACTGACAACCCTCATCTTTACCTATCTGAACGTTCGCGGAATCCGTTCCGGGAGCCGCTGGCAAAACATTTTCACCGTCGGCGGGCTGCTGGTAGCGATCTCCTTTTTTATATTGGGCATTTTTTCCGGCAATGGGAATTGGCAAAATTTTGCACCTTTCCTGCCGCTTCGGAATTCGGCACATCTTATTTCGAACCTGGGAGTTGCTTTGATCGGAATCTATTTTACATACGCCGGCTGGACGGCAATCGTATATATCGCCGGCGAGGTAAAAACACCGGAACGGGTTATTCCACGGGCACTCTCGTTAGGGATTCTCACCGTCGCTGTAATATATTTGATGTTGAATCTGCTGTATCTTTACGCGCTGCCTTTAGCAGCGATGCATGGGGTAGTTGATATCGGCTACCAGGCATTCCTGCACTTGCGCGGCGCAGGCTGGTCCGCTTTTTTCTCCATAATGATTATGGTTGCGGTTCTCAGCACGCTAAACGCAACTATCCTCTCCGGTTCCCGGATTTACTACGCCATGAGCCGAAAGGGATTATTCGTGAGCGCGGCGGGGAGACTGCACCGCCGGCATGGCAGTCCGTCTGTGGCTTTATGGCTCCAGTTCGGCTGGACGGCCCTGCTGATACTAAGCGGGAGTTTTAATCAGTTGTTGACTTATACGGTGTTCGTAATGGTCTGTTTTGCAACGTTGAGCAGCGCGGCATATTTCATCCTGCGATTTCGGGATGGAATCCGGCCGGGCATTTATGCTGCCTGGGGTTATCCTGTTACGCCGCTGGTGTTTTTAGGCGTTTCGATGTGGATAATGGTGGATACGCTTATTCAACACCCGCTCCAATCTATTGCCGGAGCGGGCTTGGTCATTGTTGGAATTCCTTTTTATTTCTATTTCAGAAAAAATCATGCCCCTGCTGCGCCGGCCCGGCAGAAAGAAAATATGAATTGAAAATTTCCTGAAGCCGAATTTCAAATTTAAAGCAAAAAAAAATCCCCGGACTAAGCCGGGGATCAAGTCAGTCAGGATGATTTACTTCACTCCGCGCTTACCACATCGTTGGCCTGGTATTTTCCATTCTTGCCCAGCTTCAGTTCAAAACTTACTTTTTGTCCTTCTTTCAGGGTTTTGAAACCTGAATCCTGGATCGCAGAGTAATGAACAAATATATCATCCCCGCCTTCTTCCGGCACAATGAAACCCCATCCTTTGTTTTCATTGAACCATTTTACTGTACCAATGGGCATAAAACAAAACACCTCCGCTAATGAAAAACTCATCCTCTCTGTCGCGCACAACCTGTGGATTTTTAATTCAAGGTTGACAGGGAGGAAATATCCACAAGTTATTAAGAATATAGAAATATTCTGTATTTTTGTCAAGATTTATATGACGGTTGTGTAATAAGTTTTATTACTATCCGACAATTTGTGGTGGATGATTTTTAGTCAGCCGCGCTATTTGCAGCGTGACTTGCGGAGTAGCCATTTTCATGCAGGACTATGGTTAACAGGAGATGAGGCGCATTTGCATTCTTGGGGATCGCCGGATTTGCCGCTTCGATTTCCGGCGTAGGTCATGGCTGTTCTCAGGGCAACGGCAGCCTTTTTTACGTTGGCATGACCTAATCACATATGTGTTTCCTTAACCTTAGACGGGATGAACGGGATTTACACCAACATCAGTAATCTGTTACCCGGCTATTTTTATCCTGCACATCCCGTCCAAAGGAAAGCTATGTAGTTACACACCTTTATTCCGTTTACCGGACAGAAAATTTGTGAATCGTAGTGGTTGCATATTTTTCACCAGGCCGCAGCACAACCGATGGAAAGTTCGGGTGATTGGGTGAATCCGGGTAGTGCTGGGTTTCCAGGCAGAAGCCGTCGCGGTGATTGTATGGTTTGCCGCTTTTCCCGATAATGCTGCCATCCAGGAAATTGCCGCTGTAAAACTGAATTCCCGGCTCAGTAGTATAAATCTGCATAAAACGTCCGCTGGTTGGCTCGTAGACTGTTGCAGCAAGGGATAACTTCCCTTCAGCAGGTTTATTGAGCACCCAGTTATGGTCGTAACCGCCGGCAAATTTTAGCTGCTGGAAATCGGCGTTGATTCTTGCTCCAATTGCCGTGGGCGTTCTGAAATCCATCGGTGTGCCTTCCACCGGCTCAATTTCACCGGTGGGAATTAAAGTGGCGTCCACAGGCGTGTAGGAATCGGCATTCAACATAAGCACATGCCGCAGAATATCACCGGAACCCTCACCGGCGAAATTCCAGTAGGTGTGATTGGTGAGATTTAAGATCGTTGGTTTGTCGGTTTCCGCCGCATAATCAATCCTGAAAGCATTAGCGTTGGTTAGCGTATATTTGACTGTCACATCCAGGTTGCCGGGAAATCCTTCCTCGGCATCCTTGCTCAGGTAGTGCAAAATCAAGCCAACACTGTCCTGGCCGGTAAACGGCTGCGCATCCCAAACGACCTTGTCAAAACCTCTCAGACCGCCATGCAGGCTGTTGGGGCCGTTATTCTGCGCCAGTGTGTACTCTTGCCCGTCCAAAGTGAATTTCCCGTTGGCAATGCGGTTTCCATAGCGCCCGATAATGGCTCCGAAATAGGGGCTTTGTTTGACATAGCCTTCCAGGTTGTTGAATCCCAGCACCACATCGGCAAAGTTGCCGTTCTTGTCCGGCAGCTTGAGCGATGTCACAATGCCACCATAGGTAGAGACCTGCATCTCCACTCCGCTGGCGTTAGTCAGGGTGTAGAGGTCCACCGTTTTCCCGTCAATTTGACCATAGGTTTCTTTTTGAACATTCATTTTTGTTTCCGGCGCCTTTCCGCAACCGAAAATTAAAACACCTGCCATAAGCACAATCGCTATTTTGAACAGATTATCCATTAGATACACCTCACTTTTGGTTGATTTTCCAGATTTTTTGTTTAAAAAAAGTTAGTCTATAAAGAAACATCAAACATCGAAAGACTCATGTTAAGTTCTACAATCTCATTATTGTTGATTTTTCAGGATTACTAACACAAATGAAGGTCCGACTTTTTCAGCGGGATATCAATTCTCTCACTGCTTACCATTGCAGAATCCCCGTCTCATTGGAGCATGAACCGGGATTTCAGGTTTGTCTAACGGCTGTAGCAAACTCAGAGCGGGCAATATTATGTACCGGTGCATCAGCTTTTCACCACCATGAGTTTTATCTCGGTCATTTCCTCAATCGCGTAGCGAATGCCTTCCCGCCCCATCCCGCTGTCTTTGCTTCCGCCATAAGGCATGGGATCGATTCGGAATGTGGGATAATCATTGATTATTACACCGCCGACCGCCAGATCGCGATATGCCTGTTGAATTTTCCGGAAGTCATTGGTGAAAACACCTGCCTGCAGACCGTAGTAGGAATTGTTCACCATTTTCACAGCATCGTCAAATTCACGGTACGGCTCAATGACGACTACCGGTGCAAAGATCTCTTCGCAGACTGCTTTCATGTCGGGCTGGGTGTGTGTCAGGACGGTTGGTTCCAGGAGGTTCTTGTTACGGTTGCCACCAATTAAGACTTTGGCGCCACCCTTAGCCGCTTCGCTAATCCAGGATTCTGCGCGTTTAGCGGCATCAGCGTCAATCATAGGGCCAACCATGGTTTTCTCATCCATCGGGTCCCCATAAAGCGCACTGGCAACCATTTCATCCACAAATTTCTGAACGAATTCATCAAATATGGAATCGTGCACATAAATGCGCTGCACTGAAATACAAATCTGGCCGGCGTAAGCGAATGATCCCAGAACCAACCTGGGAATAACAGTTTCAAGATCACTGTCGGGTTCCACAATTGCAGCAGCGTTGCCGCCCAGCTCAAGCGTGACCTTCTTTTTGCCGGCTATTGATTTGAGAAACCAGCCGACTTGCGCGCTGCCGGTAAATGTCAGTTTCTTGATGCGGCCGTCTTTGACCAGCGATTCGGCATTTTTCCCGGTGGTCGGCACAATGTTTACCATTCCTGCCGGAGCGCCAGCCTCCCGGATGATTTCGCCCAGCTTAATCGCGGTAATTGGTGTCGCGGATGCCGGCTTGAGTATGATCGAATTCCCACTGGCAATTGCCGGCGCTACTTTGTGGGCTACGAGGTTCAGGGGAAAATTGAATGGCGAGATTCCCAGGATTACGCCAAGCGGAAAGCGACGTGAGATTCCATAATAGCCACGGGTTTGTGGCGCCACATCCAGGGGCAAAAATTCCCCGGACAGCCGTCTTGCTTCTTCTGCTGCCCATGTGAAGGTAAGCTGAGCGCGGGTTACTTCGTTACGGGCAAAGCGTATCGGCTTGCCGCCTTCCCGGGCAATGGTTTCGGCTAATTCCTTTTCCCTCCCTTTTATTCCTGCGGCAATTTTCAGGAGGAGCTCATGACGTTCGTAGCCGGAAAGCTGGCGTGCAGTCTGAAATCCTTTCTGGGCGCTCTCTATCGCCATTGCCAGAAAATCCTCTTCGGCAATGTAAACTTTGCCAAGAGTATCGCCGGTGTAGGGACTCCTGACTTTGATGTTTTTGTAAGTTTTGACCCACTCGTTGTGAATAAGCGGTAAGAATGTAGTGGTTGCCATTTTTATGCCTCCGAATGAAAACCCGCGTGTTTAACGGTCGGGCTATTCGTTTTGCCCGATATCTCTGTAAAACTACTTGCCTCTGTTCCTGTTCGGATTCCGGAATCTGTATTCGCGCTTCCGTTTTGATTACGACAAAATACAATTCCTCCCCGCAGGACAAAAGCTGCTTCAGACATATATTTCACATGCCAATAATAATGTAATCGGGAGTGAAATGCAACCGCATCCGAAAGTACACGAGACCATGACAGCACGCTTCATGATGGATTTCCTTTCTCCCTAATAATCAAGTATTAAACCAAAAGACCTGTTTCCAAGCCACCATCCGGATCTTACCGGTGATCGGATTGCCCCCTGTCCCAGTGCGCTTTAATGGAATACAATGACCTTGAACGACTCACAAATGATCTGTCTTTTAAATTGCCAAATCGAGGTGCCTCGATTGTGGTTTTCAATTCAAAAATTTTATCCATTCTGCTATTCTTTTGTGAGTTATTATGTTTAAATTATAAAATTGCGGCAGCAAACCTGGCCAGAATGTCAACGTTGCTTCCAAATGCGCAAGCGGGTCGCCACTTTTCCCAATCTGCTGCCGGCAGCGAATATAAATTGACAGAATGGCTTACTTTTGAGATCCGTGCAATTCAATTTCATGTCCAAGACGGTGGATAATTTAGATGAGGAGGAATCATGCAAGCCTTGCAAGTTGAGCAAGTCTCCAAAAATTATGATCAATTCAAGGCCGTAGACGGCGTCTCTTTTTCTATCGAGGAAGGCCGCCTCTTTGGTTTGCTTGGCCCTAACGGAGCCGGGAAGACCACTACGATGAGGATGATCGTCAATATCATTATTCCGGATGCCGGACGCGTGCAGATTTTCGGTGGTGCATTCAGCGAAGAAACTAAAAACCGCCTGGGGTACCTGCCGGAGGAACGGGGGCTGTATCCTAAAATGAAGCTCCTGGCGAATTTGCAGTTCCTGGGGGAAATGAAGGGACTCCCGGCATCGGATGCGCGACGCCTTGCCGGGGAATGGCTGGAGCGATTCGAGCTTGCAAAATGGACGGAACACAAGGTGCAGGATTTGAGCAAAGGAATGCAGCAGAAAGTGCAATTTATTGCTACCATAATGCATTCGCCGGATTTGCTTATTGTCGATGAGCCGTTCGCCGGGCTGGACCCGGTCAACACCAAATTTCTGAAAGACATCCTCCTGGAGATGAAGAAAAAGGGGACAACGATTATTCTGTCCACACATCTCATGGATCAGGCGGAAAAACTGTGCGACGATATTTGCCTGATAAATCACGGCAAGGTTGTTGTCCAGGGGCCGCTCTCAGAAGTCAAGCAGCGCTACGGGCACAACGCCATCCGGCTGGAGTTTTCGGGTGATGCGGATTTCATTGGCAAGCTGGATATGGTCGTATCGGTCAACGATTATGGGAATTACGTGGAAATCCAGCTCAAGGATGGTGCGGACCCGTCGCAGGTGTTCAAAACCTTGGCGAACTCCGATTTGAATGTAAAAAAATTTGAGACGGCGGAAACCTCACTAAATGATATTTTCATCGAAATCGTTGGAGGCCGGAAAAATGAAAAAAATAGCTAAAATTATAAAAAGAGAATTCCTGACCAAAGTCCTCACCCGCGGTTTCCTCATCGGAACGCTTTTGGGTCCCATCTTTATTATCGGGTTGATGTTCGGGCCGGCCTATTTTATGAGTCTCTCTACTGAAGAGCCGATGCTGATCCGGGTTGTGGATTATTCCGGCGACCTCACCGGGGCGCTAAATGAGACCTTCAATGATACTTTGAAAAATGGGCAACCCCGATTTCTTTTCTCACCTGTTTCGCCATCGGAATACGATACGGACAAAACCAAGTACCGGCAGGAGATTGAGAGTGGGGCGAGCACCGCGATCCTGATCATCCCTGCGGATGTCATGACCGGTGGTCACCTCACATATATCGCCAAATCGATAAGCAACATCGATCTGATTCAAAAATTGCGAAATGGAATCACGGATATCGTGAACAACCGGCGTCTGTCACAAGCCGGTCTCGATCCGGCGCTGGTCAAGGAGCTCACCAGCAAGGTGAAGCTGGAAACCGTGAAATTGGTGAAGGGTAAAGAGAAGGCGCGGGGATTTGACCAGGAATATATCTCCTCTCTTATGTTTCTCATGATCCTCTATATGACGATTCTATTCTATGGCAATGCCATTATGCGCAGCGTAATAGAGGAAAAAACTTCCCGCATCATCGAAGTCCTGCTTTCCTCCACCAACTCATTTCAGCTTATGATGGGGAAGCTTTTTGGCGTAGGGAGTGTGGGGCTGACGCAGTATATCATCTGGGCGGGTTTGGGGACGGCGGCATTCGTTATCGCCACTGCATCAGTCCCGGCCATTGCCGGGTTTATCAGCCTTTCACCGACCGTGTTTTTCTACTTTGTACTCTTTTTTATCATTGGTTTCTTTACATTCTCGACTATTTACGCTGCGGTTGGAGCGATGTGCTCGGACATGCAGGATGCACAGGGGCTTTCCACACCTGTGACTATTCTGATTATTATTCCGTTTATTTCCAGCTTTGCGGTAATCAAGGATCCGACCAGCGAGCTGGCGCAGGTGCTCTCTTTTCTTCCGTTCTTCACACCGCTGGTGATGTTTTTGCGGGTGAGCCTGGTTATGCCACCGTGGTGGCAAATAGTCGCATCGCTTGCCATTAATATCGTAACGATTGTGGGAATTACCTGGCTCACGGCGCGAATCTACCGCGTTGGGATCCTTATGTATGGAAAGCGACCCACTGTCCCTGAAATTATTCGCTGGATCCGCTATAGCTAATATGTGTCTTCAGGATAATCGCGGGTATTCAGGCGGACAGGCCAGGCTTGGTCTTACGATCCAAGATTCGATGAAGGAATGTTCCCGGCGATCTGCAATTTCCCGGGCCTGAAGTTAATGCTATGCGCAGGTATGAAGCTGCCAATCCGGCCGGATCCACCTCTGTTTCCAATATTTGGGAAGCACAAGACGGCTATTTATCAAAAGTAAAAATAGGATTTAAGATATACCTTCCGAATTGCTAATTATAGCTCTATTATTGGCGGGAGGCAAGATTGGTACACCCTTTGCTTTTGTTAGTAGGCTGGGAAACCGGGTATGTGATATTAATATTTTTTGCCTTTGGAAAACAAATTGCAATCGAATATATTGCAAGGTTAATAGATCGCGCGATTTAGAAATAGGCGGGAACGATCAGGAAAATCGGGTATTAAATATCTTTTGTTGGACCAAATGACGAACCGCATGAAAAAAGGCAGAATTGAGTCGCAAATCCGAACCGTATCTTTTAATAGAAGCAAATCATGACTGTTTTGAACGATAAAAAGTAGAGGAGAATAAAATGCAGCGAGAGAAAGTGACCATTGACGGGAATGAAGCTGCCGCTTATGTTGCCCACAAAATAAACGAGGTGATTGCAATTTATCCAATCACACCTTCCTCACCGATGGGCGAATGGGCTGATGAATGGTCTGCAAAAGGAGAAAAAAATATCTGGGATACCATTCCCAGCGTGATCGAAATGCAAAGCGAGGGCGGAGCGTCCGGTGCCGTCCACGGTGCATTGCAGAGCGGTGCGCTCACAACCACTTTTACCGCATCGCAGGGTTTGCTCTTGATGATTCCCAACATGTTTAAGATTGCAGGTGAGTTGACTTCTACCGTGTTTCACGTTTCGGCACGAACCGTGGCTACCCACGCGCTTTCGATTTTTGGGGACCACAGTGACGTCATGGCAACCCGCTCAACCGGTTTTGCACTCCTGGCGTCCAATTCCCTGCAGGAGATTATGGATTTTGCGCTCATCAGCCAGGCCGCTTCGCTGGAAGCCCGGGTGCCGTTTGTTCATTTCTTCGATGGATTCCGTTCTTCCCACGAAGTCCAGAAAATTGAGGCTCTGGGGCGGGATGACCTGAAAGCGATGATTGATGACGATCTGGTAATCGCCCACCGCAAGCGGGCCCTTTCCCCGGATAACCCTTTCATCCGCGGAACGGCGCAAAATCCCGATGTCTTTTTCCAGGCGCGGGAAACGGTGAATCCATACTACCAGGTTTGCCCGGATATCGTTCAGAAACAGATGGACAAGTTTGGCAAGCTTACCGGCCGCCACTACAATTTGTTCGATTATGTAGGACATCCGGAGGCCGAACGGGTAATCATCCTTATGGGTTCGGGCGCCGAGGCTGCTCACGAAGCTGCCGAATTTCTGTCCGATCGCGGAGAAAAGGTAGGTGTCCTGAAAGTCAGGCTATACCGGCCGTTTTCAGTGAACGCATTTGTGAATGCATTGCCAACCTCTGTGAAGGTACTTGCCGTATTGGACCGGACAAAGGAACCTGGCAGCGCCGGCGAGCCGCTCTACAAAGACGTAATTACCGCTCTGAATGAAATAAATGCAGAAGGCAAATCGCCTTTTGAGAAGATGCCCAAAGTAATCGGCGGGCGCTTTGGTCTCTCATCCAAGGAATTTACCCCTGCTATGGTCAAGGGGCTTTACGATGAGATGAAGAAGGAAAAAACGAAAAACCATTTCACAGTTGGCATTCTTGATGATGTGACAAATAATAGTATCGAGTACGACCCCTCCTTCTCCACCGAAGGCGATGACGTGTTCCGCGGCATGTTTTATGGACTTGGATCGGACGGGACGGTTGGCGCCAACAAAAATTCCATCAAGATTATCGGCGAAGGAACGGATTTTTACGCGCAGGGCTACTTTGTTTATGATTCCAAGAAGGCCGGTGCGATAACAACGTCTCACCTGCGGTTTGGGAAAAAACCAATTCATTCTACTTACCTTGTTAACTCGGCGAAATTTGTAGCCTGCCACCAGTATGTGTTTCTGGAAAAGTACGATATGCTGCGCAATGCGGTACCAGGGGCGACTTTCTTGTTAAACGCGCCCTACGGTCCGGATGAAGTCTGGGACAAAATTCCGCGAAAGGTTCAGCAGGATATCATTGATAAAAAAATAAATTTCTATGTCATCAATGCATACGATGTTGCCAAAGAGACCGGCATGGGATCGCGGATCAACACCATAATGCAGACCTGTTTCTTCGCCATCTCCGGTGTGCTGCCTAAGGACGAGGCGATTACGGCAATCAAGGATGCAATTAAAAAAACTTATGGCAAGAAGGGCGAAGAAATTGTCCGGAAAAACTTCGCGGCTGTGGATCACACGCTTTCTCACCTGCATCAGGTGAAGGTTCCCCAGAAAGCGGACAGCAAAATCGAGATTCCGCCGGTTGTCCCGGATTATGCCCCGGATTTTGTTAAAAATGTGACTGCTAAAATTATCGAAGGTAACGGAGACGATCTTCCGGTAAGTGCTTTCCCGGAAGATGGCACATTCCCGTCCGGGACCACGCAGTGGGAGAAACGGAACATCGCGCTCGAAATTCCGGTGTGGGATGAGGATGTGTGTATCCAGTGCGGAAAGTGCGCCATGGTTTGTCCACATGCCGTAATCCGCATCAAAGCGTATGATGAAAAATACCTGGAAGGCGCACCGGCGACCTTCAAATCGACCAAAATCAGGGGAAAAGAGTGGCCGGAGAACACGATTTACACCATTCAGGTGGCACCGGAAGATTGCACCGGCTGCGAATTGTGCGTAGAGGTTTGCCCTGCCAAGAACAAGCAGCAGGTTGGTTTGAAAGCGCTGAATATGGCGCCGCAGATCCCGTTGCGCGAGCCTGAAAAAGAAAATTGGGAATTTTTCCTGAAAATCCCCGATTATGACCGCAAACAATTGAAAGTGGACACCGTCAAAGGCTCACAATATTTGGAACCGTTGTTTGAATTCTCGGGTGCCTGCGCCGGCTGCGGGGAAACACCGTATGTTAAGCTGGCCTCGCAGCTGTTCGGCGACCGCATGATTGTCGCAAATGCCACAGGTTGCTCTTCCATATATGGCGGCAATTTGCCTACCACGCCCTGGACCGTGAATAAAGATAAACGCGGTCCGGCTTGGTCCAACTCCCTGTTTGAAGACAATGCCGAATTCGGGCTTGGTTTCCGTCTGACGATCGACAAGCAGAACGAGCATGCGAAAGAGCTCCTCCAAAAACTGAGTGGCGAAGTTGGCGAAGTGCTGGTAAAGGAGATCCTGGAAGCAAACCAGGGTGACGAAACTGGAATCCACGACCAGCGGGAGAGAGTCGCGACTCTGAAACAAAAACTCGAGAAGATAAAATCCCAGGATGCCAAATTGCTGCTGAGCATTGCCGATTACCTTATAAAGAAAAGTGTGTGGATTATGGGCGGCGATGGCTGGGCCTATGATATCGGCTATGGCGGCCTGGATCATGTATTGGCTTCAGGGCGGAATGTGAATGTTCTGGTGCTGGACACCGAGGTATATTCCAACACCGGCGGGCAAATGTCCAAAGCAACGCCTTTGGGCGGTGTAGCAAAATTTGCTGCCGCGGGTAAACCGATGCCCAAGAAAGACCTGGCCATGCTGGCAATGAGCTACGGGTATGTTTATGTGGCGAGGGTCGCCATGGGAGCGAACGATACCCAGTTGGTCAAGGCCTTTATGGAAGCGGAACAGTATGATGGCCCATCCATAATTATCGCTTACAGCCACTGCATCGCGCACGGAATTAACATGAAATACGGGCTGACCCAGCAGAAACTGGCGGTGGATTCCGGATACTGGCCACTGATCCGATACAATCCTGAGATGGCTAAACAGGGAGAAAATCCGCTGCGGCTGGATTCGAAAGCGCCAAAGATTCCGCTGGAACAATACATTTATAATGAGACGCGCTACAAGATGCTGACCAAGAGCGATCCTGCCCGGGCAAAAATGCTGCTGAAAATGGCCCAGGATGAGGTAAACGAGCGCTGGCAGCTCTACGAGCGGATGTCGCAGATGTACGAGCAAAAGCCGGAAGATGTCAGGGAACTGGTCTGATAGAACATTTTGGGGGAGACAAAACGTGGCTCCCCCTTGCTTTTTTTCAGCGCGGTTAAAGATGATTTTTTGGACGACCTTACACATATAATAAGGGGAATGATCATGGATTTAACAACAAAATATCTTGGAAAGAAATTGAAAAACCCACTGGTCTTATCGGCAGCTCCTATTTCCAGTGATATTGATAAAATCAAGCGGCTGGAAGACCTGGGGATTTCGGCAGTTGTCATGTACTCCCTGTTCGAAGAACAGATCAATCATGAGATAAACGAGATGGCATATTACCTGGAGCAGGGCACAGATAGTTTCGCCGAGTCGTTAAGCTATTTCCCTGAGCCAGAGGAATTTACTAATCTTCATGCCGAGGAGTATCTGGAGCAAATCCGGAAAATCAAAGCCAGTGTAGAGATTCCGGTTATCGGGAGTCTCAATGGTGTTTCCACCGGCGGATGGATGAAATATGCCAAAAATATGGAAGAGGCGGGCGCAGATGCTTTGGAATTGAATGTCTACTATATCGCCACAGATCCGGAAATGACATCTGAGAAAGTTGAGAAACTTTATTTAGAGAACCTGAAGGCAGTGAAGAATGCGGTAAAAATTCCGGTTGCCATGAAACTCAGTCCCTACTTCTCTGCTTTTGCCAATATGGCCACGCAGTTGGATCAGGCCGGCGCGGATGGCTTGGTGCTGTTTAACCGCTTTTACCAGCCGGATATCGATTTGAAGGAGCTGGAAGTTGTTCCCAATCTGCAATTCAGCACCCAGCAGGAAATGCGCTTACCGCTTCGCTGGATTGCCATTCTTTACGGACGAGTGAAAGCAGGTCTGGCTGCAACAACCGGAATTCACACTGCCGAAGATATTGTGAAAATGATTATGGTAGGCGCCGATGTCACCATGATTGCGTCGGTCTTATTGCAGAATGGCATTGCTACCGTCAAGGAATTGCTGGATGGGCTCAATAAATGGATGGAAGAAAATGAATATTCATCCATCGAGCAGATGAAGGGCAGCATGAGCTATAAGGCCATAAGCAATCCTGCTGCTTACGAGCGGGCCAACTACATCAAAATGCTGCAGAGCTTCCGGTAAGCATTTCTGAATTATCGTCCGATAACTTTTTCTAATCTTGCACCCCCGTGGATAACGCCTCGGGGGTTGTTTTTTAGAATTGGCAGGGATATCTCTTCCAGCGTAAAATTCATTTTTAGCCTCCGGAGACTTAACCACGGTGTTGTTTCTTGCTTCTTCTAAATACCAGCCAATATTCATCATTAGTTCATCGCATCCTTTCAGCATGTGAAAGTCGAAATCAAAGTTAATTGTAAGCGATTTTGTGATGGGCGATTTCGGTGGTAAATTTAGCCGGCTGCCGGGTAAATAGTACGAAGGTTTACCACTAAAGTGGCAACCGGAATTGTAATGATTTTTGAAAGATTATGCGCTGGCGTAAAATTGTTTTATTCTTTATATTTTGCAGTTTTCTTGCGGGGTATTCCGGTATCGCCCAATCCCGGAATGTAGAAATGCAGTACCGCAATTTTAAAATAATCTATCCTCCAGCGGCGGAGGCGAGGGCACAAAGTGTTCTTCAGATTCTGAAAACGAGATTGCCCCGGATCGAGGAGTTTTACAGGGAAGATATGAGCCATATTATTTCCATTCATTTGCCGGCGACCAGGCAGGAATTTACCCGGCTGGCCGGACCCGGCATCCCCAATTGGAGCGCCGCCGTTTTTATTCCCCGTTATTATGCAATTGTGATTAAAAAAGCGCAGTGGGTTAGCGGCGACGTACCAATGGGGAGGGAGTTGTTACACGAAATCTCACATGCCTACTTCTATGAGAAGCTGAAGGATCGCCAGGTACCGCTTTGGTTCAACGAAGGACTTGCCGAATTTCTGTCCGGGCAAACCGTGGGCATTCGGGATGGGGTAACGCTTTCCAACGCGCTGCTGGCCAGGAAGATCATTCCTTTGGCACATATTGACAGCCTGCTTTCTTTCCAGCAACGGAAGGCCCGCTTGGCATATTTGCAAAGCCTGACAGTCGTTTCCTACCTGCACAATCAATTTCTTCGGAACGATGAATCCTGGCGGAAATTCATGGACCGGATCAACGCCGTTGATTTTGACCGGGCACTCCAGGAACTGACCCAAATGGATAACATCGATTTCGAAATCCGGTGGTATCGGTGGCTGCAGCACAGATATCGATGGTTTGTCTTGTTCAATCTCGAAAATCTCATCTGGGTGGCAATGATTGTGGTTCTTGTAGGTGCGCTTTACGCCATTCGATATCGCAACCGCAAGGTCCTTTCCCAGTGGGAATTGGAAGAGCAATATGAAGCACCACTTGAGTATGATAGCGACACATTCCATTTTAATAACCAGGAAAATGAGGAAAGCTGACGATGTATCTACCAACCAAAATGTTTCTCACCAAGGGAGTCGGCAAGCACAAGGAAAAATTGGCCAGTTTTGAAATGGCGCTTCGCGATGCGAAAATTGCTCCCTTCAACATCGTGGAAGTTTCGTCCATTTATCCACCCCACTGCAAGATGGTCTCGTCGCAGTCCGGCCTGAAAGAGCTGAGCCCGGGGCAGATTGTTCACACCGTGATGAGCAGGAACGGTACCAATGAGCCGAACCGCCTGATTGCCGCTTCGGTGGGTGTGGCAATCCCGGCAGATAAAAATGCCTACGGCTATTTGTCGGAGCACCATTCGTTTGGTGAAAATGAGAAAAAAGCCGGGGAATACGCCGAGGATCTTGCGGCGGTAATGCTGGCTACTATTCTTGGCGTGGATTTCGATCCGGATTCCAGTTGGGACAGCAAAAAAGAGCTGTGGAAAATCAGTGGTAAAATTGTAAGAACAAGAAATACAACGCAAACCGCCATCGGCGATAAAAATGGTTTGTGGACAACGGTGGTTGCGGCAGCAGTGCTGCTCCCGTGAAAACGGGTTTGGGAAGTGAGAAGTAGATGCAAAAGATCAATTTTGTTTTTGGAAT
Organism: uncultured Calditrichaceae bacterium; assembly: GCA_964624795.1. Classification (GTDB taxonomy): domain Bacteria; phylum Calditrichota; class Calditrichia; order RBG-13-44-9; family RBG-13-44-9; genus CAZUZS01. Next base: position 23,586 of record CAZUZS010000031.1, on the reverse strand, counting down.
ACACTGCCACCAGCCGGTGGGTAACTTCGATTTTGTTTTTGAGGAGGCGTTCCATCGTGCCTATCAGCCGTTTCTCGATCTGGCCGTTAAATATCCCGCGATAAAGTTGAACATTCATTATACCGGCATACTCCTGGAGTGGATTGATCGTCACCACCCGGAGCATATTGCGACGCTCCGGAAGCTTGTCGATCGCCACCAGGTTGAGATGCTGGGCGGCGGTTTCTATGAGCCGATCCTGACCGTGATCCCCAGGGAAGACGGTTTGGGGCAGATTCACAAACTGTCGGACTGGATTTCCCGCACTTTTCGCCGGCAGCCGCGGGGCATGTGGCTGGCTGAACGGGTATGGGAACCCGCACTTCCCTCGCTTTTAAATGAGGCCGGAATGGAGTACACCGTTATTGATGACACTCATTTTAAATATGCCGGTCTGCAAAGCGACGATCTAAAGGGCTACTTCATCACTGAAGATAATGGGAAGCCACTCCGCATCTTCCCCATAAGCCAGAAACTTCGTTACACCATTCCATTCCAGAAGCCGGAAGTGACAGTGGATTTCCTGCAGGAGATGGCATCCGAAGATGAGCAACGGCTGGTAATCTTTGCCGACGACGGCGAGAAGTTCGGCCTGTGGCCGGGCACCTTCGATTTTGTTCACAAACGCGGCTGGCTGGACAGGTTTTTTGCCTTGCTTTCCGAGAATTCGGACTGGATAAATATGATGCATTTCTCAGAGGCTCTAGATACACTCAAGCCGGCTGGGCGAATCTATCTGCCAACCGCTTCGTATGCCGAGATGATGCACTGGGCGCTGCCCGCCGGTGCATTCAGGGAGTTTGAAGAGTTCGATGTTTACCTGAAAGGGCAGGATAATTATGACCAGGTGAACAACTTTGTGAGAGGCGGTTTTTGGCGCAACTTCATGATAAAGTACCCCGAAGTAAACCAGATGCACAAGAAGATGCTGTATCTCAGCAGGAAGGCGCAGGAGATGACGACGGCCACAAACAGCAGGCTTGTGCAAAAAGCCCGGCATCATATCTGGGCGGGACAATGTAACTGCGCATACTGGCATGGTGTTTTCGGCGGCATCTATTTGGGACATATCCGGCATGCCAATTACCAAAATTTTCTGGCAGCGGAAAAAATGCTTCGTTCAGCAGCCGGACAGGCGGATGCTGCCGGGATACGGGAAATCGATTTTAATGTGGATGGGTTTAACGAAATCCTGCTTGAAACACCGTTCCTCAATCTTTATTTCGAGCCGGAGAAGGGCGGGCGACTAACTGAGCTGGATTACCTGCCGGCAAATTTCAACATCCTGAACAATGTAAGCCGCCGGGAGGAAGGGTATCACCGGAAACTGGTTGAGATGGAGAAGCAGAAGAATGCGTCTGCACCAACCCGGCAGGATGACGAAGCTGTTGCCAGCATCCACGACATGGTGGCGAGCAAGCAGGAGAATCTTGAGCAGTTCCTGCATTACGATGCCTACGACCGCAAATCTCTCATCGACCATTTTCTGGCGCCCGGTACAACCCTCGAAGCTTTTAGAGACGGAGGTTACAATGAGTGCGGCGATTTTGTGAATGCGCCTTACAGAGTCACAAAATCGGACGCAGGCGTAAGTACGGTTGGCTTGGAAATGGTTCGGGAGGGGGTTATATTGTCAGGCGGGGCGCAAATACCGGCCCGGATTTACAAGCATCTCCGGGCAAGCAGAAACTCCGCGATTTTCGAAATCGATTACCGGCTGGAGGTTGAGCATGACGAGCGAATTCCGGTCTGGTTCGGAGTTGAATTTAATTTCGGACTGCTTGCGGGCTATTCTGAAGACCGCTATTTTCAGATTCCCGGGAAGGAACTTTCGGCAAGCAACCTGGCCTCTTCCGGCGAAGTGGAAGAAACACGAATTTTGAATATAATAGATGAATACAACAACTTTAAAATCGAATTGTCGAGCGATAAGGCGGCGACAATTTGGCGGTTTCCCATCGAAACCGTCTCGCTTTCGGAAGGTGGATTTGAAAAAGTTTACCAGGGCTCCACGGTGCTTTTTTTGTACCGGTTAGAACTAAATGGCGTTTGGCACGTAAAATTCTGCAATAAATTTAGCGATTACGGGTCCGGGAATGAACTGGAATCGCGCAATCTTAATGAGTAAAAATCAATCCGTGGGAATCTGGATTGCAAGAAAAATCTCGCATTTAAATAAGGAGGAATTTTTTAATGATCCGAAGTAAACGTACTCCGTATTATATAATGCTGCTTATCTTTGTTTTTGGATTGGTCGGCTTTATCATCAACCAGGACGTACTGGCAGATATCCAGGATCTTTCCAAAAACCAGGTCAACAAGTTTTTCCGCGTTGTTCAACTCGTGAAGTATTACTATGTCGAAGATGTCCAGTGGGATAAGGCCATGGAGGGTGCAATTTCAGGAATGCTGGCCAAGCTCGATCCACACAGCGTCTATATCGAGCCAAAGAGTGTGGAGAAAAACAAAGAAGAGTTTAGCGGTCATTATGAAGGCATCGGAATCGAATTCGACGTTATAAACGGATATATTACCGTGGTTTCGCCTATCGCTGGCTCTCCTTCGGACCGTTTGGGACTGCAGGCCGGGGATAAGATTGTAAAAATCGATGGGAAATCCGCTATTGGAATAGATAGAGATGACGTACCGAAAAAATTAAAAGGCCCCAAAGGCACATCGGTGAATGTGACAATTGTCCGTGAGGGCCTTAATGAACCCATCGAGTTGACAATAGTCCGCGATGTGATTCCAATTTATACAGTAACTGCGAGATTTATGGCGGACGACAGCACCGGCTATATCTGGCTGAACCGATTTGCAGCGACGACCGCCGACGAACTGGATGAAGCGTTAACCGAATTGCATAAACAGGGTATGCACCGCCTCATTCTCGATTTGCGCGGCAATCCCGGCGGCTATCTGCACGAAGCGGTGAAGGTTGCCGGAAAATTCCTGCCCGGGCACCAGTTGGTAGTCGATACACGCGGTCGAAATGAGCGGGTGGATGAAGAATTCTACTCTGATCAGTGGCGCACCGGTGCGGAATACAATTTCCCCTTGATTATCCTGATCAACCGCGGATCGGCATCTGCCTCCGAGATTGTTTCCGGCGCCATTCAGGATTACGATCGTGGCTTGATCGTCGGCACCAATAGTTTCGGCAAGGGGCTGGTGCAAAAGGAATTTCCGCTTAGCGATGGATCCGCGGTACGGGTCACCACCGCAAAATATTATACGCCAAGCGGTCGCTGCATTCAGCGGGATTACAAGGGCAAAAATCTTTCCGAGTATTATTCCGATATCCCGGACAGCACCTGGGATTCGCCGGACAGCCTCAAAAACCGGCCGCAGTATCATACCCGTGCCGGGCGCCTGGTATATGGCGGTGGCGGCATTATGCCGGATGAAATTGTGCCGTACAAAAGCTACTCGAAATCGCCCAAATTAACCAACCAGATTCTGGTAAAGCGGCTGTTTTTCGAATTCACGACCAGCTACGCCGGGGAGCATCCCGAACTGAAAACCACGCTGCGCGGATATGAGAAGGATTTCAAGGTTAGCGACAAAATGCTCGAGCAGTTCAAAAAATACTGCACCGATCATGAAATAAAAATGGATGACGAAGCTTTTGCCCGCGACAATGATTTCATCGCGGCGCGCCTGAAAGCGGAAATTGCCCGCCACTTCTGGGAAAAGGACGGTTTTTACTATGTTCTTTTGAACAATGACAACCAATTCCGGAAGGCGTTAAAGTCATTCGGTGAGGCAAGCCGGATTGCAATGTTGAGCAAATCCGAATCGCTTGGAAACGATGGGAAATATTAAAAAAATATTGACTTTATATATTCATATATGTAAAATTTGCTGATGTTTAATTAAATTAAAATTGAAACTGAATTAGGAGGTCGAAAGAAAATGGTCGAATTATTTAAACAAGGCGGCGGATTTATGTGGCCAATTCTGTTCTTTTTGGTTGTAGGAATCGCGATTGGTCTTGCGAAAATGTGGACATTGTGGCGTGCCGGAATCAACACTCGTCGTTTTATTGAACGGGTACGCACAGCCTTGAAAGAGGGTGGAACGGATGCTGCTTTGGAAATTTGTGAAAGCACCCGCGGCCCTGTTGCCTCCATTTTTCATGCCGGCCTCATGCGGGCAAAGGAAGGTATCGAGTACGTCGAAAAATCCATCACAAATGCCGGTTCAATTGAAATGGCATTCCTGGAAAAAGGAATGGTGTGGCTGGGTTTTGTGATTGTTGTTGCCCCCATGCTCGGATTCACCGGAACGGTTTGGGGCATGATTGTAGCCTTCGATTCGATTAAGACAGCAAATGACATCTCTCCTGCGGTCGTTGCCGGCGGTATTTCCCAGGCGCTTCTGACAACCCTTTTCGGACTTATTGTTGCTATGCTGGTTCAGTTGTTATATAACTGGGCTACCGCACGAATTGACAAATTAATCATCGACATGGAAGAAGCTTCTGTTCAATTAGTCGATACTTTGGTCGAAATGGAAAAACAGTAAGAATTCTTCGATGAGGGAATTAAAATGGCATTAAAAAGAAGAAGAGACCGGGGAGAGCTTGAGATCCCCACTGCATCTTTGCCGGATATCGTTTTCCAGTTATTGATTTTTTTCCTGGTGACCACTACCATCGATGTGGATAAGGGGCTGGACCTGGTGTTGCCGCCCCCCGATACGCAAGAGATAAAGATTAATCCCAAAAATATCACCAATTTGTTGATCAACGACGCCGGGCAGATTCTGATTGATGAAGAAGTGGTGTCGGTTGGTGATGTGGATAACATCATCCGGGATAAGCTACTTGAAAATGACAAGCTCATTGTCTCGGTAAAAACTGCAAGAAAAACGAAATACGATACCTACATAAAGGTCCTTGACCAGCTCAAGCGAGCGGGGGCGACCCGCATTTCAATTGCGGAACCAGAGGGATCTTAGCAACATAAAAAAATAGAAATATAAAGGTCAGGCGAGGAGCTGCTTAATGGCTTTCAAAATTGAAAAAAAGACAAAATTGAAGATTGGTATTCCTACTGCATCTTTGCCGGATATTATTTTTCAGCTTCTGATATTCTTTATGGTAAGCACCGTGCTTCGGGAATTTACCGGTTTGAAGGTCAGCTTGCCCGAAGCATCGAAAATAGAAAAGTTGCCAACCAAAAGACATGTTACAACCATCTGGGTGGACCGGTTCAACAATATTGTGGATGATGATGTTACCGTAAAGCAGTTGACGGAATTGAGAACCATTGTCTATAATAAGCTGGCTGCCGATCCGCAATTGATTGTATCCTTGCGGGTGGACAAAGATGCAGACATGGGGATCATTAGTGATATTCAGCAGGAATTACGAAAAGCGAATGCACTAAGAATAAATTATTCAGCACTTCCAACCCATTGAGGTTTTAAAATATGGCAAAACATCAATTTATCTACAAAAATCCGGATGTCGATCTTAAGTTGAAGTATCGAAAATTCTTCGAGGCTTCACTCGTCATTTCGTTGGCGCTTTTGGCTATTGTTTTTTTTGCTTTCAAGAAATTCGAGTCGAGCTACCAGTTGGAGAAGAAGGTGGATGTGAAGATTGAAACCATCGATATTCCGCAAACCGAACAGATCCACAGGCCACCGCCACCGGCGCGGCCGGCAATTCCCATTGCTTCCGAAGATGAGAATATTCCGGATGAATTGACGATCCAGGAAACCGAAATCGATTTCTCCAAACCGCTGGAAGAGGCACCACCGCCCCCACCGGAAGAGGATGAACCGATTGTAGAGTTCTATGCGCTGTCCGATAAACCGGAAGTCATAAAGCGGGTGGAACCTGTTTATCCCGATTTGGCGCGCAAAGCAGGAATTGAAGGTATGGTGGTTGTGAAGGTGCTGATCGATACAAAAGGTGATGTCGAAAAAGTTGAAGTAGTTAAATCGCATCCGATGCTGGATGATGCCGCCATTGCCGCTGCGAAGCAATTCAAATTCAAACCGGGAAAACAGCGGGATCGTTTTGTGAAAGTGTGGATGACAATCCCGTTCACATTTAAGCTGAAGAAGTAGTGCAGATAATTACAAAGTAATTGAAATATGTTGGAGGCTGTCCGGTAAAGGTCAGCCTCTTTTTGTTTCCGGGAGTGCACCGGGTCAAGGTCGATCTAATGTGGACAAACAGTGAAAAAGATCGCTATTTTGCCAGAATATTCAAGATTTCGCTTGTTTGTTCTCTGTTGCTACTCAGTCTGGTTTTTTACATTTTCCCGCGATTTAATTCAATGCCGGAGATGAATACGAAGCCTGTTCAGGTTAAAATATATGTCAGCGATATTCCTGTGACGCGGCAGCAGAATGCAAAACCGGCGCCTCCCCGCAGGCCGCGCAGTTTTCTGCCGGTGGCCGGAGAAGAAGCGCAACTACCGGATGAAATTCCTCTCACCAGTTTTCCGGGTAATTCGGACCTCGATTCTCCGGTTGCTGGTCTGGCCGCTGAAGTGGCGGCACGGCCGCTGCTGGAGGTTTATCCCGAGGTAAAGGGTAGTGCTTGCAATGGATATGTCCGTTTATTACTTTTGGTGAACGTGCCGGGAAATATCGCGTCGGTGGAAGTCGTTGAAAATTCGACCGGTTCCCAAAAATGTCTGCAATTGGCGATTGCCGCTGCCCGGAAGAGCAAATGGCTTCCGGCACAGGTGAACCACAAAGCGGTGGAAAGCTGGGTTTCGAAAACCTATAAATTCAATATAAATGAGTGAAATAATATGAAAATTGTTGTTTTTGAGGACAAGGGTTTCCAGAATCTGTTGCCGCTGGTCTATTTCAGGCCGGTGTGGGATCTGCGTTGCGGCGCACTCACCTTATTGGAAAAGATGAAAAACAGCTTCCGGGATCGGACGTTTTTATTTACCGCCAGGCAGTATCTGAACGATTACTTTCCGGACAGGGGCGCGCTCTTCCAACCTTCGCACCCCAGGGACTACCTGTTTCTGAACGGTCGGTGGCTTCCGGCTCCGGGCGACGTTGAGAAAATAGATGCATTGCCGGAAAATGCGGCTTTCGTGAAAAATGATCGTGTCGTCGCGTTTAGGGCGGCAGGGCGCGATATGTCCGATTATTTTTCCGGTGGGCTGATGCTCGAAGATCGGATAAGAAACGATTTCGATAGCCGGTCCTCCGATCTTTCTCTTATCGAATATCCATGGGATCTGATCGATGCGAACGGAGCGCAACTCGCGGCTGATTTTTCAGCGAACTGCACGCCCGGCAAATTTGATGGTAAACTAGAAGAAGGCGTGCATATTTTAAACAGGCAAAATGTTTACACTGCCTCCGGTTCGCGCATTTATCCCGGAACCGTGATTGATGCCGAGGCAGGACCGGTGTGGATCGATGAGAATGTAAGGATCATGCCAAATGCCGTCCTGGAGGGACCGCTCTATGTGGGAAAAAGCAGCGTCGTAAAAATCGGTGCAAAAATCTATGAGAATACAAGCATCGGCCCGGTCTGCAAAGTGGGCGGCGAGGTTGAAGAGACAATAATTCATGGATTTTCGAATAAGCAGCACGATGGATTCCTGGGACACTCATATTTGGCGGAGTGGATTAACATCGGAGCTGACACCAACAATTCCGACCTGAAAAATAATTACGGCGAGATAACCGTTTCGTTGTACGGAGAAAGGCTCAGCACCGGCAAAAAATTTTTAGGACTAATCATGGGTGACCATTCAAAAACGGCTATTAACACCATGTTTAATACTGGTACGGTGGTAGGTGTAAATTGCAATATTTACGGCGCCGGTTTCCCGCCGACATTTATCCCCTCTTTCAGTTGGGGAGGCAGTTCCGGTTTGCGGGAGTACAATTTTGAAAAAGCAGTGGAAGTTGCAAAGATAGTGATGGCACGCAGAAATATCGATTTCTCTCAAAAACATTTGCACCTGTTCGAATCAATAAAGGCTTTAGCAACGGAAATCGAAAACCGGGCGAGGGTTCAGTAATGGGAAAAAAATATGCAATCGGCGTTGATGTGGGCGGAACTGCCATTAAATTTGGGATTTGTTCGGGAGAAGGTGATCTGCTTTCCGAGGATGAAGTGAGCACGCCCGCCAAGGCGCCAAAGGAAGAAATTCTGGGTAAGTTGGAAGAAATTATCAACAAAACGGTGAAAACTGCGAAGAGCAGGAACCTCCCAATTTCGGCTATCGGCATTGGAACCCCAGGCAGCGTGGATCTAGCGCGCGGCTACCTCAAGGGTGGCACTCCAAATTTTGCGAATTGGAAAGATGTGGCCATTTCCGATTACCTGGAGAAACGGGTATCGACCCCGGTATTCGCAGACAACGATGCAAACCTGATGGCGTTTGGTGAATTTGCGTTCGGTGCCGGTAAAAATAGCAAAAACGCGGTCTTTGTTACCCTTGGAACAGGAATCGGCGGTGGAGTCATCATCGACGGAGAAATTTATCGCGGAACGTATTACGCCGGTGCAGAGATCGGCCACATGTCCATCGATTATAAAGGCAGGAAATGCCGCTGCGGCGGAACCGGCTGCTGGGAACAGTATGCGTCGGCCACTGCCATGGTGCGCGAGTATAAATCGGCCAATCCTGGAAATCCTGTTTCCAATACCAAGGAGTTGTTTGAAAGGTATGAATCCGGCGAAGCCGAGGCGAAAGCTGTACTGGAACGTGTAGTGGAGTACCTGGGTGCCGGAACGGCTAATATTATCAACATATTTAATCCGGAGATTATTGTCATTGGCGGCGGCGTAAGTCAGGCCGGCGAGTGGTTTATTGAGAAAATCCGCATTTCCGCATTCGGGAGGGCGATGGGGCCCAGTCAGGAAAATGTGGAAATCAAGGCAGCGAGCCTGGGAAACACCGCCGGGATGTTAGGCGCTGCGGCTTTCGCGCTGAAAATGAACCGGGAATCGGGAACCGGCAAATGAAACTTCCTGCGCTGAAGAAGGGTGCCACCTTAGGTGTGGTTGCCCCGGCCGGACATATTGATGAAGAACGGATCTCGCCGGGTCTCGAATTTCTGGTGCAATCAGGTTTTTCATACAAACCTGGCAAGCACCTTTTCGGCAAAAGGAACTATTTCTCCGGTACCATCCGGGAGCGCATCCAGGATATTCATGATTTTCTTCGCGATCCTGACGTCGATGCGCTGTATGCCGCGCGAGGCGGCTGGGGAAGCGCACAATTGCTTCCCGAGATTAATTTTGATCTCTGGCGCGAGAGCGGAAAATTGCTCATCGGTTTCAGCGATCTCACCGCACTGCAATGGAGTTTGTGGGGGCAGGCCGGCTTGCCCTCAGTGTCAGGAATGTCGCTAACCTTTCAGTTACGGCCTGCAAATCCGCACAGCAAATTATTTTTTGAAATGCTTTTGGGAATCCGGAGTGAGATTAAAGCCGCTAATCTGGAAGGAGATAACTTATCAATCGCCCGCGCGGGCAAGGCCGAGGGACTTTTGCTCGGTGGCACTCTTTCCATTATCAACACTCTGCTGGGAACCCCTTTCTTCCCGAACCTTCCCCCCTTCATTCTGTTTATCGAGGATGTGAACGAGCCGCTATACAAAATTGAACGACTTCTGGTTCAGCTAAAAACTGCAGGTGTGCTAAACCAGGTGCAGGGACTCATTTTAGGGCGCTTCATTAATAAAGAGAAGGCGATTGATGTGTGGCCGGTAGTCGAATATCTTTTTCCCCCGCACATCCCGGTAGTTGCGAACTTCCCATACGGTCATTTTTCGTCATCATGCGCTTTACCGTCCGGGGTGAATGCCAGGCTGCAAACAGAACCATTCCGGCTGCAATGGGAGTAGCCCGGCAGCCGATTCGGATATTTCATAAACAGCAGGTTCATTACATTTCTGAACGATCACAATCACGATCCGGATTACGATCTCATTTCTTAGCGAAACCAAAATTCCACCCAAATCAAGCCTGCTCCACCACTTTCTTTTACAATTGACACTTCCAGGTGAACGTGTTATATTTGCTGTTTAAATGGGGTAGCGTAAGTGAAGAAAATCGCGGTTTTTGCTTCAGGTACGGGGAGTAATTTTACAAAGATTTTTGAAAATATAAAGAAGAACCTTATTCCCGCAGAGCTGTCCTGCCTGATTACCGATAATTCTCATGCTGGCGCTATTCAATTTGCCAAATCGAACCGAATTCCCGTATTCACAATCTCGCCCGGAAACTATTCTTCAGGCCCCGAGTTCGGGGAGGCGCTTCTGCAAATTCTTGGGGAATACAAGATAGAGTGGATTGTTCTTGCCGGTTACCTCAAAAAGATTCCGGATAATGTTGTGCAGATATTTTCCAACCGTATTTTGAATATTCACCCTGCCTTGCTGCCCGCGTTCGGAGGAAAAGGAATGTACGGGATTCATGTGCATGAAGCGGTTCTTGCGTCCGGGGCAAAAGTGAGCGGTGTGACCGTTCACCTGGTGAATATGAAATACGATGCCGGGCCAATCGTCATGCAGCGGGCCGTCGATATTGAAGATTGCTCCAGCGCAGCGGAAATTGCGAAAAAGGTATTGCGGACCGAACATGATCTCTACTCCATTGCGCTGCAAAAGATATTGACTGTTCCCTCACGGGTAATAGGGAATCGTGTCGTTTTTGGCATCCCGGATTAGCCGGGTAGAGGGTGCAGTAATTCCTGTATTCAAATTGAATGCTGCACGACATTCTTTAAAATTTATAGATGAGAATAAAAATTTGCAGGTGCAATGAGCGATTCTATCAAAATACAGCGAGCGCTGATCAGTTGCTGGGATAAGACCGGAATAGCCGAATTCGCATCGGAATTAAGCAGGAATGGCGTTGAGATAATTTCCAGTGGCGGAACCGCACGCCATCTTTCAGAACAGGGAATTCCCGTGATTAAGGTGGAGGAAATTACCGGATTCCCCGAAATTCTTGATGGCCGCGTTAAAACCCTGCACCCGCTTATCCACGGTGCGATTCTGGCCAAACGCACACCGGAACATCTTGCCCAGCTAAAGGCGCACGGTATTCGCCCCATCGATCTGGTCATCGTCAATCTGTATCCTTTTCTGGAGCAGGTTAAGGAATCCGGCAAAAATCTGGATGACATGGTGGAAGTGATCGACATTGGTGGTCCTGCCATGCTTCGGGCGGCAGCAAAGAATTTTGAATATGTTGCTGTCCTGCACCATCCGGATCAGTACCAACGATTTTTGGAATCCTGGCGCAGCGATGACGGACAGGTGCCGGGAGAACTGCGGCGAAGTCTGGCAGCCGAGGCGTTTTTCTATTCATCATATTATGATTCCCGTATTGCAGAGTACCTGGACCACTCATTTAATGAGAGCCGGTTTCCGGAGCGCCTGAGCCAGTTTTTTATTAAAAAGCAGGATTTACGCTACGGCGAAAATCCGCACCAGCCGGCTGCCCTGTATGGTAATTTTCACGAGAATGGCAGGAAGGGCGAGAGGTTTGAGAAATTGTGGGGCAAAGAGATGTCCTTCAATAACTTTGTGGATGTGAGCGCCGCCTACAACCTGGCATTGGAATTTGCCGAACCGATGGCTGCGGTCATCAAGCACACCAATCCGTGTGGGGCGGCCACAGCGGCATCGCTTACCGATGCTTTCCGGCTGGCGCACGCCACTGATCCGTTATCTGCTTACGGCGGCATTGTGGCTGTGAACCGGCCGATAGACAAGAAAACCGCAGAGCAGATCGGTCAGTCGTTCTTCGAGTGTGTTGTTGCGCCGGACTATGAGGCGGCTGCACTGCAAATCCTGCAAAAAAAGAAAAACTTGCGGCTGCTGAAGGCAAATCTCGAAGACAATTCAGCAAGTTTGGAATTTAAATATCTTTCCGCCGGCGTGCTGGCGCAGGGACCGGACAATCTTGACTATCTGGCAGAAAATCTGCGGTCGGTCGGCAGCAGGGAACCTTCGGAGCAGGAGAAAGAGGACCTGTTGTTTGCCTGGAAAATCGTGAAGCATGTAAAATCAAACGCGATTGTGTTTGTGAAGCAAAAACAGCTTCTGGGTGTCGGAGCAGGCCAGATGTCCCGAGTAGATGCAGTCAAGCTGGCGGGTATGAAGGCACGGCAAGCCGGCCACGATTTGGATGGCGCCGTTATGGCCTCGGACGCTTTCTTTCCATTCCCGGATGGAGTGGAAGAGGCGGCAGCAGTGGGCATCCGAGCGGTAATTCAACCTGGCGGTTCGATCCGGGATGAGGAGGTCATCGCGGCTGCAAAGCAAAATGAAATGGCAATGTTTTTGACCGGAGTACGACATTTTAAACACTGATTTCTAAATTCAGGAGAGCGAGCATGGCATTTGGTTTTTTAAATTTTTTGTCAAACGATATTGGAATTGATCTGGGCACTGCGAATACATTGATTTATGTTAAGAATAAGGGTATTGTTGTAGACGAACCTTCCATCGTGGCATTTGAAGAGAATAACGGGAAAGTCTTGGCGGTCGGTCTGGAGGCGAGGGAGATGATGGGCCGCACCCATCAGGACATTCTGACTATCCGTCCCCTGAAGGACGGCGTAATTGCGGATTTTGAGGCGACCGAAGTGATGATGCGGGAGTTTATCAAAAAGGCAAAAGTAAACCGTATTTCCATCGGGAAAATAGTTGTGTGTGTGCCTTCCGGCATCACCGAGGTTGAAAAACGGGCGGTGAGGGACAGTGCCGAGCGGGCTGGTGCCAGGGAGGTTTACCTTGTAGCGGAAGCGATGGCTTCGGCGGTGGGAATTGGTCTCGAGATCGAAAAGCCGATGGGCAATATGATTGTGGATATCGGCGGCGGCACAAGTGAAATTGCGGTGATTTCGCTGGGAGGCATTGTGCTGCATACCTCTATTCGCATTGGCGGCGACGAAATGAATGAGGCGATTATTCAGTATTTTAAAAAGAATTACAATTTGCTGGTCGGCGAAAAAACCGCGGAAATGTTAAAATGCGAAATTGGCTCAGTGATGCCGTTGGAGGAAGAGATATCCACCAACGTAAAGGGACGCGACCTCATCGACGGTATTCCGAAAACGGTGGAAGTCAATTCTTCAGAAATTCGCGAAGCACTGATGGATCCCGTCAACACGATTGTGGAGTCGGTGCGGCTTACGCTCGAGCGGACACCGCCCGAATTGTCGTCGGACATTCTGGACCGCGGCATCATTCTCACCGGTGGCGGCGGCCTGCTGCGCAAATTGGATGAACTCATTCAGCAGGAGACGCAACTACCGGTTAATGTGGCGGAAGAACCGCTCACCTGCGTAGTCCGGGGAACCGGTAAAATTCTTAATAATTTTAATCGCTTCCAGAAGGTGTTGTTGCGCGCCAGGCGAATTTGACACAGCTTGAGGCAAAGCGTTTAGCGCAGGTCAACTCATGATGCCGATTCCGTTAATTATTTTTTTATTTGTGAACTAGTCTATTTGAATATAGTGTTTGAATTCAATTTATTTCAGGATAAGCAGAAGTTCAACCCGGTTTCGCAACTAAGGTCAGATAATCTGGTATTGTTCCAATCGGAACCGCGATCCAATCTGTTGTAGATTGCAGCGTATGTTTCGGTCTGCATTATTGGATGCGCTTGGCGAGGGAGACACATACAATTTTCAAATGAATTGCATAAAAATTACTTCGCTTTTATATTCGCATAGCGAGTACAAAAGCTTCAGGACAAGGCGACAGCCGATTGTCCGAAGCCCGTTTGACGGTCACAAGATTTTATAAGTTCGGGGGAGTTCGCACACGATCCCGATTCATTTGCGCACAAGAAAGACATTTTTAAGTAATGAATAACATTCTCAGTTTGTTTTCCCGTCGGGGTTCCCTCTTTTTATTGGCTCTGTACATCACTCTTTCCGTTTTGTTAATGAATTTTAACGATCCGGAGACGTTGCGAGGTATTCGGATTGTGGTGATGCGGGCGGCAAGCTGGATAACTTCCGTTGAACATAAGTTAGTTTTTCTTGAACATTTACAGCAGGAGAATGAGGTTCTGCGGAAGAGAAACCTCGATCTTTTTATGAGCAACCAGCGCCTTCAGGAAGTCATGATTGAAAATATCAGGCTGCGCAGGCTTCTGCAATTTAAAAGGGAGGGAAATTTCAAATATATTTCCGCAAATGTCGTCGGATTTGGCGAAGAGCAAACCGTCCGTTCGCTGATTCTTAATGTGGGTGCGGTGGACAGCGTGCGCAAAAATATGGCTGTTGTAAATGACCAGGGTTTGGTGGGCAAGATCTATTCTGTCGATACTCATCAGTCGATTGCCCAGATACTTATGGATCGGAATACGCTGGTGAGTGCCCGGCTGCAAAAAAGCCGGGAGGTGGGTGTGGTTGCCTGGTCCGGTAATTTGTGGCTCGATCTGAATTACATCCCAAAAGATATCCCGGTGGAGATTGGAGAATCGGTCATTACATCGGGGCTGAGCCGAATTTATCCGCACGGCATAAAAGTCGGGGTAGTGGGAGAAGTGAAAGATGACAAATATGCGCTATTCAAGGAAATAAAGATCAAACCGGCGGTAAATTTTAACAGCCTGGAAGAGGTCTTTATCCTGGTGCCCGCAGACTCGCTGGCGGCGGAGGGTTCACCGGATGAATAGTCTGCATATTCGCTATGCGGTTTTCTTTCTTGTGGCGCTGCTTCTGCAGGCGACACTGGTTAAATTCATCCAGATTTTTACCTGGAGACCTGATTTGGTCCTGATTGTTCTTGTCACATACTCCCTGAGGGAGGGACCGAACAAGGGGATGACGGCGGGATTCATTGTTGGGTTATTACAGGATTTGGTGAGTACGCATTTCATCGGGCTTTCCGCTTTATCGAAAACGCTCACCGGTTTTGTGGCCGGATCGCTGTCGGGGAAATTTACGTCGCGCGCAGAGTTTTTCCTCACCCTGCTCATTGGCGGCCTGGTAAATGATCTTACCTATTTTTTTGTATATACTCTGGGAGAAAATTTTTCATTACAATCATTAATAATTCTTTATACAATTCCAAATGTCATGTATACTGTTCTGCTCGGCGGTTTCCTCTATTACCTGATGGAAACCTGGGTGAGCGAGTAAAAGGTGTGCTTCATGTCCGTTCAGGAGCCTGAAATAAAGAAATACCTGTACTACCTCGTAGTCGGTGGGATGTTTTTCATCCTGGCTCTCGGATTTTTCCGTCTGCAGATTTCCAATTCCACGATCTACTCTCAGAAGAGTATGGAAAATAGTGTTAAGATGATTACCCGGACACCTGTGCGGGGTAACATCTATGACCGCGATGGGAGGCTGATCGTTGATAATCGTCCGGCATTTTCGCTGTATCTGATTCCGGGCGAAACAAAGAAGCAGACTTTTAAGATTCTCTCCCGGCTTAGCGGTATCCCGGAAGATGTTTTTAAGGAGAAGCTGAAAGGTGCAGGCCCGTTTCAGGCGGTCAAGGTTATCCGGCAGGTCGATATGCAGACGCTCACCGCTATTCAGGAAAATATTGTAGATTTGCCGGGTGTGGAATGGAAAATCGAGCCAAAACGGCACTACACGCGCGACTCCGGCCTGGCGCATTTGCTGGGAACCTTGGGAGAGGTGGATGACCGTGAGCTGGAGAAAAATGCCCGAATGGAACCGGGCGATATTATCGGTAAAAAGGCGGTCGAACGGTCGTATGATGAAAAATTACGCGGGTCCAAAGGGCTGAAATTTGTCAAGGTGGATGCCATGGGGCGGGTCGTGGAAGAACTGACCACTGCCGAAAGCGCGCTGCCTTATCCCGGAAAGGAGCTCTACCTCACGATAGATCTCCGGTTGCAAGCCTATGCCGATTCACTGATGGAAGGCAAACGCGGCGCGCTGATTGCAATCGATCCCCGCACAGGCGAAGTCCTGAGTTTTCTGTCGAAACCGGATTATGATCTGAATTATTTCACCGGCATTATTCCGATGGACATCTGGTCCAATTTGCTGAACGATCCGTATCACCCGTTGTACGATCGCGCCTGCCAGAGCGGTTATCCGCCGGGATCCATCTACAAGCTGGTGGCGGCAATTGCAGCGTTGAATGAAAAAATTGTTTCGCCGGCATGGACCGCCAATTGTCCCGGCTATTTTGTTCTCGGAAGAAGAACTATTCATTGCTGGAAAGGCGATGGACATGGCACTTTAGATATGGTTGGCGCCATCCGGAATTCCTGCAATGTCTATTTCTACAAACTGGGTTTGTTAATCGGGATCGATTTGTGGCATAAATATAGCCTTCTTTTTCATTTTGGGGAGAAGACCGGTATTGAGTTGACAAATGAAAATCCCGGCCTGGTGCCCAGCCAGGAATATTACGACAGGGTGTATGGAAAAAACCGTTGGACGAAAGGTATGCTTGCCAATCTTGCCATCGGGCAGGGGGAATTGCTTGTAACACCGTTGCAGATGACGCAATTTGTTTCCATTCTGGCCAACCGGGGAGTGCTTCACCGGCCCCACCTTGGTTTGAAGCTGGAAGATCCGGTTCAGAACACCGAACAGAGAATTGCGGTTCACACCGAGAGGATTGAGGGAATTGATTCGTCAGTTTACAAAGTGGTGCTGGAGGGTATGCGGCAGGTTGTAAATGGCGGTACCGGGTGGCGCGCCAAGTTGTTTGGAATTACTGCTGCCGGAAAAACCGGAACGGCCCAGAATCCGCATGGGAAGAGCCATGCATGGTTTATTGGTTTTGCGCCATTCGATCATCCTGAAATCGCAATTTGCGTACTGGTTGAAAATGGCGGATCGGGCGGGGGAGTGGCGGCGCCAATTGCCGGCGCATATATGAAACGATATTTTCACTACCAGGGACGTTACGACTATGCGGTCGAAAGGCGGATGCGCATCCTGGCGGCCAAACGCGATTCGCTGCGGACGGACAGCCTGCGCATGAGAATCCAGACCGAGCCGGACTCGATCCCAACGGATTGATTCGGGATACAGGTGAAAAGATGGATTGATTCAGCTTGAAATCTGCACGCCGGTCACATTCCTGGGGGATCGGGCAGTTAGAAATAATTCTAATAATCAGGTTTTATAAAATGCTAAATATTTTTAAAAAGTTGGACTTGGTGCTTTTATTCTCCGCGCTCGGCCTTGTGGCGCTGGGTCTGGTGGCACTATACTCATCTTCCAATACCGCAATGAACCAGGGCGTAGGCACCAACTATTTCCTAAAGCAGCTTATTTGGGCAATTGCCGGTTTGGGTGTCGCTTTTACCATCTATTTCATCCCGCACCGCTGGATTTATGAATCTGCCTATTTTATTTATGCGTTCAGCTTGTTTCTGCTGATGTTGGTTATCTTTTTCGGCCGGATTGGATATGGTGCCGAGCGCTGGCTCCGAATAGGGCCGATTGGGTTCCAGCCGTCCGAGTTTGCGAAATTAGCGACTATTCTTGCCGTTGCTCGCTTTGTTTCGCAGGACACAGTGGATTTGAACCGAATCAAGTATTTTGTTTTGGCATCGCTGTTCTTTTTCGTCCCATTTGCACTTATCGTTCGCCAACCGGATCTGGGCACGGGCATGGTTTTTGTGGCCCTGGCGCTCCCTATCTACTTCTGGGCGGGGCTGAAAGGAAGCAATTTCTTCCTGATAATTATGCCATTTTTAATCGTATTCGCTTCTTTCCACTTTTATGCTTTCCTTCTTCTCATGTTTGTCTTGGTTGCTTACCTTGTTTATTCGCACCGATCAAAGGTGGTTGTGATATTTAATTTCCTGGCCAATATATTGATGGGCTTGTTGACTCCCCTGCTGTGGAGTCATCTGAAGCCATATCAACGAAATCGAATACAGATATTTTTAAACCCGGAAACTGATCCGCGCGGAGCAGGTTACCAAATTATTCAGTCAAAGGTCGCAATTGGTTCAGGCGGATTTTCCGGTCGTGGGTTTATGCAGGGTTCCCAAACTCAGCTCCGTTTTCTGCCAGAACAGCATACCGATTTTATTTATGCAGTGATTGGGGAGGAGTTTGGCTTTCTGGGTGTTATGTTGGGGCTGCTGCTGTTTCTAATTTTCCTGCTGCGGGGGGTTTATATTGCAGCGGTTGTACGAAATCGGTTTAACAGCCTGGTGGCGATCGGCATTGTCACCGTTATTGCTTTTCATACCATCGTGAACATCGGCATGACTATTGGATTTTTTCCGGTTACCGGCTTGCCGCTGCCTTTTTTGAGCTATGGCGGTTCAGCCCTGCTTACCGAAATGGCAATGGTGGGAATCCTGCTAAATTTCTACAAGAATAGATTTGAATACTGATAAGGAGAATATATGCATCCCGAATTATTCCGAATTGGGCCGTTTTCCGTTCACAGCTACGGTGTGATGCTTGCATTATCATTTATCCTCGGAATTTATGTTGCGGTGAAGAAGGGCGAGAAAAGAGGCATCAAAGGTGACGAAGTCGTAAACCTGGGATTTCTTATTATCGTCAGCTCGATTATCGGTGCGCGGTTATTCTATGTGCTTTTCCATTTGCAGGAGTTCCGGGGGCGCTGGATATCCACATTCTGGCCGGTGCAACAGGACGGCACGGTAGGCCTTGGCGGCCTCATCTTGCTGGGCGGCGTCATTTTGGCAGTTCTTTCGTCTGCGATTTACATGTACTACCACAAACTCAATTTCTGGGTGTTGGCAGACGCCATCGCCCCGGCGATTGCATTGGGTATCTTTTTCACCCGTATCGGCTGTTTTCTGAACGGTTGTTGTTTTGGAAAGGCATGCGACCTTTCCTGGGGAGTCGTTTTTCCACAAAACAGCCCAGCGGGATCGGTGATGGGAAATGTTGCTATTCACCCCACGCAATTGTACTCTTCGCTGTACGGACTCATTATTTTTGGGATCCTCATGTACCTGGATCGCAACAGACGATTTAATGGCTTTTTGATCGGGCTGTTTTTTATCTTCTATGGCATTTCCCGGTTTACAGTTGACCTGTTCCGCTTCTATGAGACCCAGATGTTTGTAATCGGCGGGCTGGAATTTAACCAGGTGGTCAGTCTTGTGATGTTTTTTTCCGGCATCGGCATTCTAATCTACCGTTGGCAGATTCAAGCGGGCAGAAAACAGGAAAAGCTAATAAAGTCTTGACAATATTGGCTTTAATTTATATATTCAGCTAAGAAATTAAAGATTAGGGAGGATATTAATGCGAACTGTATTTAACCTCTTATTTTTGCTCATATTGACGGCATCCTTTTTTGTATGGAACGGATGCGCGTCGAGTAAAAAAACTGTACAAGAGAGTGACAGTAGCGCTCAAACCCAATCCTCACAGGACGATTATGACGAGATTGAAAAACTATTGGGCATAAGCCGTGAGGAGCCGTCAGGGACTGATCAACAAAAAACGCAGCAACCCCAGACTACTACCGCCAAGAATGAGTCCGGGGATGACTTGATTAAGCTGTTGGAAGTTGACGAAACCAAGAAAAAAAATCAGGCTCCCAGTCAGCAAACCACCGGTTCGGACAAGCGGCTTACCCGGTTGCAGGACCAGGTGGATGATTTGAGGACACAGCTCAAGAAGAAGGATATGGAAATTGCGGACCTGAAAGCCCAGTTAATGATGCGCGATGACGCAACAGGAAGCACATCCGACAAATCAGCCAGCCAGAGCAATTTCTACCGAAGCATGAACAAACCGGCTGCAAGTTCGGCCTCCCGCTCTTCCGCCCCGTCTGATTATGTTAGCAAATATGATCAGGGGCTCTCGCTTTTTCACGACCGGCATTATCGCGAAGCGCTTTCAACTTTTGAACAACTTCTCTCGGAAGACACCAACAACGACTATTCCGACAATGCACAATACTGGCTGGGCGAATGCTATTATGCGATGGGAAGGTATAAAGAAGCGATTATGGCTTTTGAAAAGGTTTTTACTTTCCGCTATTCCAACAAAGACGACTACGCTCAATTCAAGATCGGCCAGTGCTATTTCATGCTGGGGGAAAAGCAGCGGGCCCGTCAGGAATTTCAGCAATTGCTGGATAATTATCCGAAAACGGCGCTCCTGGGCAGGGCCAGGGATTATCTTGCCCAGTTGTGATCTGATCTGATTAAATTTGGGTTTTACTGATTGGGGGAAGCAAGGCGAAATGTCATGCTTCCCTCTCTTTTTATCAATTCTCCCTATGGTCGGGCTTCTTCAAGGAATCTGAGGTGGATTTTGTTGTCTGGTTGAGGTTGTTTTGTCCCATATTGACCGTGGAGTTCTTCTCAAGCCAATATTTTACATGCACGTAGATTGAATCCAGGCGTGTCGGCGATATGTCATATTTTTGAGAAATCTGCCCGCGGGTTCCCACGTTATTCAGGGTGGAGCCTTTTTCCAGAATTGCGTCGACAAACTCGTAGTAGATCGTGAGTTCCTCTTCGGTGGGTTTTTCGAGCGATTGCGCGCCAGGCTCCCACCCCCTTAAGTCCCAATGAAATCCATGTCCCGGAATATACACACAGCCTGTCTTTGAAACAGCTCCGATGGGATCCGTTTCCTTAAAGACGTAAATAAACGTTCGTTTGGATGGCGGGGGTTCTCCGGGCCAGAAGATAACATGCCGGATCTGATCCATCAGCTCGCTGGTTTTCAGCCAGGCAGGTGCCTTGATTTTGATAATGTCCCGATCGCCCTGGAATTCCATCTGAACAATTGAGTACCGGATGCCCAGCGAATCCTGCGCGAAACTCCAGATCGGAAATAAAAGCGAAAAAAGCAGCAATTTTTTCATCGGTTTGCCGTCTTTTTCTTGTTTTACTTAGTTCTCGAATATTATTTCCGATGAAAATGCTATCCTATTTGGTACTGTCTGTGATTATATTCAAATGTGTGTCAGTTGGGTAGTTATTGCCTATAAGGACATTGCCTTATTCAGATAAAAATAGAAGGAGTGTTTTTCTGTGGCCAGGAAAATCATTATCGGTTTTGTATCCGGCATTATTCTGTTAGCCCTGGTGTTGGGCATTTTTATCTGCATTCAGGTTAAACAAATGAAGCCGGTTTATACCGGAACGCAGAAGATATCAGGGCTTCGCCATCCTGTTACACTGGTGTGGGACAGCTCAGGCGTTATCCATATTACCGGGCAAACCACCGAGGATGTCATTTTCGCTTCCGGCTTTGCTGTCGCAAAGGAAAGACTATGGCAGATGGATTTATTGAGGAGGGTTGCCAAGGGGAGACTATCCGAGGCGTTTGGTGAAACAGGTCTGCAAGCTGACAAACTGTTTTTGACCTTGGGAATTGATTCGCTGACGCATTCCATGTACCAAAAATTATCCCCTGAATCGATTCAGTGGCTGGAGCTCTATGCGAAAGGGATAAATGCCTATCTGGAGGAAATGGGAAAAGATATGCCGGCCGAATTCCTCTTAACAAAAATCAAACCTGAACGATGGACGCCGCAGGATTGCCTGCTCCCCAACCGGATGATGGCCTGGTTCCTGAATTTCAACTGGAAGGCCGATCTTCTTTATTGGCAGCTTTATTTCAAACTGCCAAAATCAAAATTTCAGGACTTATGGCCAAAGTGGGCAGATTACCCGAATATTGTGCCTAAGACGGAGCTGGACCGGTTCTCCGGCGCCATGCTGCGAGCAGACCGCGATGTGAGAGGATTCATTGGCATTCCATATTCGGGGTGGGGCAGCAACAATTGGGTCATCGGTCCCTCAAAATCGGCTGATGGCTCGGCTATGCTGGCCAATGATCCACACTTGTCGCTGCAGTTACCATCGTTATGGATCGAGCTTCATCTGAAGTCGCCTGATTTGAATGTGGCCGGTTTCACCTTTCCGGGAACTCCGGGAATTGTGATAGGCAGAAACGAGCATATCGCGTGGGGCATGACCAATGGAATGATCGACGATAGTGACTATTTTATCGAAAGCCTTGATACTCTCCAGAAAACGTATGATTGGAACAAAGAGAAAAAGCAGCTTCGGAAAGAAAACAAGATTATCCATGTCAAGGATAAACCGGATGTCTACTTCTCAGTCTATTCGACCAATCATGGGCCGGTTTTCAACGGCATTTTCCCCCAAATGAAAATCTTACAGAATATTTCATTGCAATGGGTTGGCTGGCAGAATTCGGATGAACTGCTCGCATTCATTAAAATAGCAAAGGCGCAAAATTGGGAGCAGTTCAAATCCGCACTTCAGAATTTCGCTGTTCCAGCCCAGAATTTTGTGTATGCAGACAGGGAAGGAAACATCGGCTATCAATTGGCAGGCAAGATTCCGGTACGGACATATCAAACCGGCCTTCTACCGGTTTCCGGCAGCTCCTCCACCAATCAGTGGACTTCCTGGATTCCATTCGACAAGCTTCCTCGAATATACAATCCGGCTCGCGGCTGGATTGCTACTGCTAATAATAAGCTCGTAGAAGATTATCCGTTCTACCTGTCTGAATTATGGGAACCGCCTTACCGGATAATGCGGATAGAAGAAATGATAAATGAGCATTCCAGGATCGACCGTAGTCTGATGCAAAAATTTCAATTTGATACGATGAATCTGCTTGCCAGGAATATCCTCCCTTCAATCCTGGCAGAACTAAAAATTGTGCCAAATCGCGACAGCATTAGCGAAGACGCTATTTTGCTATTGGATCGCTGGGATTACCGGATGGATCCATCCAAAATCGCCCCAACCATTTACGAGGTACTACAGTACAATCTCATTCGGGATATTTTCGAAGACGAGATGGGCGACGATCTTTTTGAGACTTTTGCGGGACTTCCCAATTTTTACATTAGAATATTTGCACAGGTATTCAAACAGGATAAATCGGGCTGGTTTGATGATGTTGATACGCCCACTCAAGAAAAGCGGTCGGACATCATTCAAAAGAGCTATCTCCGGACGCTGAAATTTCTGAGCGATTCCCTGGGGGAGAATATGGAAAATTGGAACTGGGGATCGCTTCATCATCTGGTGTTGAAGCATTCACTTGGGAGGGTCTCACTCACTGAAAAAATTTATAACAGAGGACCATTTCCCGCGCCGGGAGATGGAACGACCGTAAATGTTGGGTCGTACCAATTTAAGACACCATATAATATGGCAGTTGGTGCTTCAATGCGGTTCATCGTGGATTGGGGTGAAGAAGGTATCTACAAGAGTATTCTTCCGGGAGGAAACAGCGGGAATTTTTTGAGTCCTTATTATTCCAATCAAATTGAGGCATGGCTAAAAGGAGAATTAAAGAAAGTGATCCTGGAAAAAGAAGCGATGGGGCAGCGAATACGACTTCTTCCGAAATAGAAGTTTTGATTCTTTTTTAGCTTGACAATACAAGTTTGACCGTTTATATTTTCCGCCCCTTGAGCGTAGATAGCTGTAGCCATAGGGGCCAAATTTGAAGCAAAAATATTTTTTCTGGGGTTGACAGCATATATAATTTGTTATAAATTAGTTGGCTTTTTTTGAAAGCGAGATTGGTCTTTAACATAATGACCTTATACAATAATTAGAGAGAATCTAAG
>CAZUZS010000030.1:40637-50456 GCA_964624795.1 uncultured Calditrichaceae bacterium | reverse complement strand
TACCCAGAAGGAACGATACTGGCTGTCGCCGCCAACCTGCGCCGCCAGGATTACCTGGGCAGTCGAGCTCTGTTGCTCGCCAACATACAGATTAATAAACTGTGCACTTACACCGCTATAAATTGTGCGAATGAGTGCGCCTGAAACCGGATCAATTTCGAAAACACCGGATCCATTGGTTGTAAGAATATTTCCGCTGCCTAATTCGAAGACGCCGCGATTTCCGGTGACGCCAGTCAGGGTCTTCAGCAAAGTTCCGGATGAAGAATACACCAGAACTCCCGATATGCCGGAAAAGTTGGCTACAGCTACATCCCCGTTTGAAAATTCAGCAATTTGCTGCGGGTAGGTGCTTACTGCTGCAAAATTATCCAGATAATTGCCCTCCAGATCATATCGATGCACCGCATGACTGCCGCTCCCACTTACCAATACATCGTTATCCCGAAAGCAAATCCCGAATGGGCTGTCTAATCCTCCGGCGCCCGCAGTAATGAAGTTCCCAATATAATTACCGTTTATATCAAATTCGGCAACTGCTTGCTGATTTGCTCCACCGGCAACAGTTAATACTAAATTCCCATTAGGCCTGAATGCATGTCCACGGACATTATCAGCTATTGCATTATTCACGCCGCCGGCGGGTGCAAAAAATTGCAGGTAGGTTCCTGCAGTGTCAAATTCTTGGACACCGTCCTGGATTTGATCCGAAACTGTAATTGTGCCCCAGGGACTTTGTCGTGCTTCTTTAGGAGATGAAAGAACCGCACTGTTAGTTGGAATAAAGTTCGCATCGAGCAAATCTCCTGTTTGCGGATCGAAGGCCAAAACGCGGTCTGCAGTCCAGTCGGGAATCAGCAACAGGCTATCCGCCGGCAGGATTGTCGGAATTTTAGCAACATGCGCACCCATGTCCTTATTGACATAGTGGCCATTTCCATAATAGACTCTTGCATTTGATAAATCAACCTGTGCGGCGATTTCATCATATTCCGCTATTTTGCCTTCATGGAATGGGTGGGCCGGATTGGTAATAACTGCGTAAAGAACATGGCCCTCGCGGACGCCTACGACATGAATGAAAACATTGTCTGTAGTATAAATGCTTAGGGGTAGTCCCTGATCTGTGGCCAGACTTTTCGCCTGAGCTATCCTGAACGGATTTTCTTCCGCCGCCAGATAAACGCCTGCAAAATCATCGGCATTTCCAGCCAACGTCTCATTAAACAAACCAAAGATCAACAACATCCAAATAATAAAGAATTTGTTCATAAATCCTCCATCGTTTCGTTGATATTTTTAAATATCTAATAATGATGCTGTGATTTATTTTGATTCTTGTTCAAATCCGCTCCGCGTACTGCCCATAGGGAATTCAACGAAATTAAATAAATTTATAGCAAATTATCAAGAAAAGTTTTTTGGGAATTGAATAAGTGTCTGATGGCTGGTACAATCGCAAGTGTCGGTGCCCCGGGCAAAACCAAATTGAAAATCGCGAGCCGGCTGGAATTTGTCTTCCGATTTTTGGTCGACTTTAAACCATCAGAGATTTCAAAAAGCCATCAAATAAAACAACTGGGGTGGAGGAATTGATTATTTGTCGAAAAAGTGCGGCGATTCGGTAAACAGCATGACGACGACACGCCGCAGAATTGTTTTATAAAAACTTAGCAAAGCGCTTTGTAGTGCATTCGAATTTTTATAGAGTGAGTGTTGGTATTCCATGAAATTCTCCGGCATTCAAAAAAATTTTTTTTCTCTGGATTTTAATATTATTTTCCCGATATTAATAGGGAAAGCTTGAGAAATTAGTCTCGTTTGGACGAGTTTGATAAATCGCCGGATGGCTTCTTATCAATCAGGATGATTGTAAAATTTATTTTCCAGAAGAAAATGGATTAAGGTCTTGTCTTCGTTATATTTTAATTTTTTTATTCAAAACTCAATTGCTCCTTATTGGACTTTGCCTGAATTATCGATTCCAAATGGCTAATTCGCCGGAGGCTGCCATGAAGAATATTCTTCTATTGGGTTCCATATCTATTCTGTTCCTGTTAAGCTGCAAAAGCGTTTTTCTTAAAAAGGATTTCATCTCTTCCTTGACGCTTCCCGATACCGACCGGAATGTTATTGTTTATTCTAATACCAATTACCGTTTGGAGAATTCCGGCCGGGCGTTCGTGGATCGGCACACACTTCTCCGGTTGGGAAAAGATACAAAGACGCTGCCCGATGTGTTTTATGAATATGATGGATCCGTGGAAAAATTAAAAAGTTTTGATGTCCGCATTATTCATCCTAACGGCGCGGTAAAAACATTTGGGAAATCCGACTGCGTCCTGGCGCACCTGAGTAATGCCCGGATGATTTCCACTTTGAGCGTCTATTATCTGCCGGTACTGGATGAGCTGCGAATGGGCGATTTGGTTGAAATAGTCTCCACGCACGAAAACACCATGCCATTGCTGGGCATAACTTTTTCGCCAAGCGAGGCAGGCGATTATGTTTTTAATGCCAGTTGTTCGATAGAAACGGGTCTGCACGACAGCCTGTTTTTCCGGGTTGAAAATGACAGCATTTCGCCGGAAATAATTCTGACGCCGGAGTCAAAAACCTACCATTTCCACTGGACATCATACACGACCTCCGAAACAGAAAGAGTCTTCGGCAAGAAAAATGTTGCCCCAACTTTGCTCGCGCAAATTCTGAGGCACTACACGAATTCTTCAGATCATGAAGGGATCGCTAACTGGAAAGATTTCGGGGATGCTTATCTTGATCTGATTAGCTTCAGGCTGCACCCGGATAAGGCGACCTCATTGGCGAGGGAAATCACACAGGGGAAGGAAACCGACAAAGAGAAAATGGATGCCATCGCCGATTACTGCCAGAAAAACATCCGTTACGAACAGGTTTACATCGAGCGGGGAGAATTCATACCGAACGATTTCACAGATATTATTGCACATAAATATGGCGACTGCAAAGATTACTCCCTGGCTATTTACCTGTTGGCAAAAAGTATTGGTTTGAACGCCAACCTGGCACTTTGCTATCGCGGTCGCGGGATGGAGTTCTATCCAGAGATGCCGGTTTCGCAGTTTAACCACATGATCGCCTTCTATTCAGACAACGGGAAAAATTTTTGGTACGACGGCACCAACCGTAGCGGGATACCGGGAGAAGTGGATCTCAGCCTGATGAACCAGACAGCGCTGGTTCTTGAAAAGGGCAATTCCCGGCTGGTTCAAATTTCTGAGTCGGACAATGATCTGCTGTCCATCAGCGGCAAACTTCAGGAGAAGAATAAAGCGTTGTCAGGAGATCTGACCATCTCGTTGCGAGCTCAATATGCCATCGATTTTCTCTTCCGCGATTTTTATTTGAACGAGAAGGACATGCGGGATTTTTTGTACACCTGGCTCCGAAAGAACATCCATGAAAATATTGTCCTGCGAAGGCTGAATTGGCAGTCACAGATCAATCAGTTCGAAATTTACGCAGCCTGCGATTTGCCCAACACGGTGGTTTCTATCGATCCCTATTTCTATGTAAGTGGGTCAAGATTGCTGCCCGCGCTGTTTCCATGCGGGATCAAAACAATTGAAAACGAAGATCTTTTCTATTTCCCGTTTTATAGCCGGGTACAAATCGATCTGGAAATATCAGATTTATCGTTGTACGACGAAGCTGCCGGCCAACCTTCCGATCAGCCTTTCCACCTATTTTATCCCTATACACTCCCACCCGGGCCATTCACAAACCAGGGACGGGAGCAATTCATTGATGATTTTAAATCGATATCAGAGAAGTTAAACACCAATTTTAAGCTAATGAGGAGAAAAATCTTATGAAACCTCTCTACCTTTTGTTGATCGTCTTATTCACGGTGAGCAGTATTTTTGCCGACGAATTTGTCCGGAATCTCCCGGATTCCAGAATGATCCAAATGTTGACTCCCGAGAAGTTCCCAAACATGGATGCGGTCATCATCCTGAAAGAGCAGAGCTTTCAGATTCAACAGACCGAATATCATTACCGCGGCATTACGCTGAAGGGGCCGAGCATCATAAAAAAGAATATCCTGATTGTCAAACTGTTGAACGAGAGAGCCGTTGCCAGGTATGGCAACTTCGAATATAGTTATTTTGAATATTTCGGAAATGAAATTCCCAATGATTTTGTCGCTCACGTGCGGGTTTTAAAAGAAAATGGCAATATCTGGAAGATGCCCAAAAAGAGCGTCAATATACAGGTTTCCAGGGAGTTGAGCGACGGAACGCCAATTTCCCGAAAAGCACTCTTCAAAATTCCCGACCTGGCAGCCGGCGATGTTTTGCAGATGGAATACGAATTTATTGATCGATTTTCGCGCACCTCGAGTGCCATTTTTTACTATAACGCGAGGGACTTAATACTCTATTCCAACCTCTATATTACTTTGCCAAACAAATGCCAGGTGAAATATATCAGTCTGCCTCAAAACCAGATCGGAGAGCCGACCATCACCGATGCCAGCAAAAGTTTTGGCTCCGGGAAGACGTATTTCTGGAGTGTCCGGAATCTGAAGCCGGTACCCGACGAGCCACTCTCTTACCCGTTCGAAGACCAATCCCTGATGACCGCGTTCATCATAGAAAAATGGTACCCCACTTCGGATTATTATGGCGATTGGTTAAGCATTTCCAGGCAATATTTCGACGATTACCTTTCCAAAGATAAAATTGATGACAAGTATGTGGAGAAACTCGGTTTCTCCAAAGAAGCGAAGGATTCGATTACATTTGAGACGGTTGATTCCCTTTACACCGCGCTAAGGAAAATGGTAGCGCTTCAGGAATCAAACTCCATATATCCCCTCAAAGATCATATCGAATCCATATTCAAGAATGGGAAAGGTGACGCTTCGGACATGGCGTACGCCATGTACCAGATTCTTCACAAATGGGATGTTGACGTTAAGGGAGTTTGGATACGGGATAAACGGGATGGCATTTTTGAAGCCGCCATTCCGACTATTAAATGGTTCGACAGGCTGGGCGTGCTGGTGAATATTGGTGGCAAAGAGCAGCTTTATGATTTTGACCGTTGCATTCCCAGCAACTTTTCAACTCCCTGGTTTTTGCGGTCCGTGGCCGCCGTGGTTTTAGATAAAAAGGGAGGGGTGATCCGGAGGTTCAATGAGCATATCTCGGCGAAGGAGAACATTGTCTACGAAACCCATACCATGCACCTCGACAATGATCTTAATTTAAGCGATAGTGTCCATATCGCTTATAAGGGGTCGGCAGCGGATGAATTTCGGGGGCATATGTACGGGATGGAAGAAGATGAAATCAATAAAGATATTTCGAAGAGATTTTGCAATACATGCCTGCAGAAAGTCGATTCTCTGCATTTTAACAATTTTGGCGATGAACCCAAAGTGGAGTTGGATTTACGTGGCACGGCATCTTCAGGAGTGCAGGTTGTTGATAATTACGTTACCTTCAAACCTGACAATGAATACCTGGGTGAATTCCGGGATAAACTCTTCTCAACTTTGAGACGATCGCATATTCTGCTAAACTCTCCGTTTCTGATGATGATGAACTGGAACATTGACCTGCCGGAAGGATATGGTATGAAGACAGTTTTTAATGATACGACCATTGCCGGCCCGGGGAAAATGGAAGCTCATTTCAGGTTCTTTGAGAATTCGCAGCAGTACCAGATTTCATTGCAGGTAGCCTTTCCGGATCAGAGCGTTCACGTGAGGTATTACCCGCAATTTATGAAATTCCTGGACTCGGTGATTAATAATATTGGCCGCGACATTGTTCTGGAAAAGATTTAAGCCGGGAATATGAGACCGGGTATATTGGTGAACTGGATTTCTCCCATTTTTTGCTTTAAATTGGTCGGCAGAATCATGACGGGCGGGCAAATGAAGATACAATCTGAAATCGAAGTAGTGGATGATTTACGAAATGCTTTGGAAAGGGAAAAAAGCATTGTTTTCGCATATCTCTTCGGTTCCCATGCAAGGCAGGAACAGACAGACCTGAGCGATATTGATATTGCTATTTATACCGTGAATCCAATGGATCTAAATGATCGTTTGGGAATCATTCAGAGGTTATCCAAGGCCACAGCAATGGAAAATATTGATATTACCTTTCTCAATAGTCTCGAAAATTTAATACTGCTTTGCCGCATCATCGAAGAGGGGATTGTGCTTGTGGATCGGGATCCTGACAGCCGGGATTATTTCGAGGTGATGAGTCATCATAAATATCTTGATTTCCGTTACCAACGGGAGCTATTCCTGGGAGCCTGATGTGAGTGACGAGATTATAGACAAGAAGATTGCAAAGATCAGAGAATACCTTGAAGTCCTTAATGCCCTGAAAGATGATTGTATTCATAAAATGAAAAGCGACAAAGTCTTTCGTGGGTCGGTTCTTTATTACATGTACATCGTAGCGGATTCCTGTGTGGCCCTGGCGGAAATGGTTATCAGGTTAAAAAACTTTCCAAAACCCCAGAGCTACGCCGAAGCCATCGACATTTTGGGTACACAGAAAATACTTCCCGATGAATTTGCGTATGATTTTGCCAGGATTGCAGGCTTTCGAAATTTCCTGGCACATGATTATGAAAAGGTCAATTATGAAGAGATTTGCCAATATATGATTACCCGCCTGGATAGTATTTCTCAATATTTGCAGTACATTGAATCCCACATTTGAACGCATCAACCGTGTCTGGTTCATTTGGGACGGGACTATTGCGCCCGTTGTGGAATTTCTATTCCGTTAAAAAATTGCTCGAGGAAATTCTTTTTGACATTATTCGGCGTTGAGTTTCGTCTTTGCCTGAATAATGTATCGGGGCGCCGATCCCGTGGCTTGCCGGAGTAGCAGGTTTAGCTGTGCCGCATGATGTTGCACATGACGCATATTGTACAGCAACAATTCGGAAACGGCAAGATCTACCCTGCCGATCTTGAATCGTTTTTTTGCGCCTTCCTCTTTGAGTGATTCAATTCTTTCCCGGCATTTTTTACGGCAATGTTCGAGGTAGGATTGAAGCTCCACCTTAGAATAGACCCGTTCCGGAAGTAAGCCCGCAGGGTCCAGTTCGGACAATGTGAAGGGTGCGGGCGGAGCGAATCCTTCCGCTGATTCGGAGAGATAGAGATCGGACCAGAACAACGTGTGGAAAGCCAGGTACCAGAACTCCGGTTCCCGCGAGCGGTCTCTCCACAACGCTTCGGGGCAGGCCTGAATAGCATTTTCCAACATATCAATTGCGGCGCCGAACTGCCGCCAGATATCTGATTTCCAGGTTGTCATATTCATTTTGATTCTCCTTTGATCCCGAGTGCTGATTTTTGCGCTTGGAACAATTTAATTTCTTTGGGTCTCCCATGCGGATTGCAGCCTTTTTAATATCCGATTCTGATGTTATTGGCTTCTTCGGAAACTTCAGGGGTCAACAATAGCTTGTCTTCCGACCGACCTTCAAGACCTTCAATCCTCAGGTAGGCATCCGACATCAGCCTGGCGAAAACAAGGATTAGCAACGAGTACCGGTAGTTATATTTTGCATCAACATCGAGCCGCTTTTTGCTCAGATAGTGTTCCAGTTTCTAGATTTCACCAGTGTCTTTCAGGTTTTCAAGGATTCGAGCGGCCTCCTTCCTGATGGTCTTCATTTCTCTTTCGTATGCTTTATCAGAAGCAGCTTTGGCGATTTTCTTTTCAGCCTTTGATCATGTGATATCGTCGACGGACATTAAAAAAATATGGTTTTGATTTGGTGATTGATCATTTATTGTCATGATTAATGCGTCAGCATTTTAGTAAAATTATGTGCCGAAACAGATTATTATGGGATCCTAAATCGATTTCCGGCGTCCAGTAGGAAACCCTATTAATCCATGATGGAAGTGCCTGAACCTCTTTTCCAAGTTGATTATCTCACCAAGAGCATCTTTTTTGATTTAGTTAAAAATCCGGCTTTCAATAGCACCAAATAAACGCCCGAAGGCAATTGGATATGTGAATTGTCCGTTCCATCCCACACAATATCATAAACGCCGTCAGCGAGTTTACCGAAATACAAATTTCTGATTGCTTGACCCTGAGTATTATAAATGGATAGTCGGACCGTTTCTAAGCTGTGGCTGTTGACCGGGATTTCAAAGCGAATAGTGGTGGAAGGATTGAAAGGATTTGGATAATTTTGCTCAAGGGAAAAGTGGGTGGCCTTATATGCTTTTTTCTCAATTTCAACGCCGTTTGCATTGGGAATCCCACTTATCGGTCCGTGTGCGGTGTGAATTCCGTTGAAATCGACATCGATTAATTTATAATAGTATGCTATTCCATTTGGGAGATTCTGATCGGCAAAAAAATAAGATGTCCTTGAATTTGAGTTCCCTTGACCTTTTAGCTGTGGATAATTGATGTACGAAGCAATTTCATCAAATTCATCAGTGCTACTTTGTGAACGTTCAATGATAAATCCCAAATTTTTTTGCTCGGACTGCGTGATCCATTTTAGTGTAATCTGGCCATTGCCTGCCGTAGCCGTATATGAATTAAGAAATATTGGAAGGGAATAATCTCCACCGCCGAATGTCCAGGTATCGTCAAAACGTGTACCCGAACTTCCAAATGTTCCATCATACCCTCCAAAAAGGACTAAGTAATTGGAGCCATTAAGACTCGTTTCAGCTATTTGATGAGAATACCTGGGAGAGGGATTAATTGCATTTAAGTCTTGTGACCAGTTATTTGAACCATAATCGTAGATCCATGTATCATTTGCATATCCGCTGGCAGTACTGCCGCCAAACAGCAAAGCCCTGTTATTACCGATGTACGATAAAGCATGGTATGAACGCGCTGAAGGCGAGATTGTAGGATTCATCTGAGTCCATGTATTTGATGAATAATCAAAAATCCAGGTTTCGTCGTTCCCTCCTCCAAATAATAATACTTTTGATTGACCAATATAACACATTGCAGGCGACGAGTTACCAGAGGGATATATCGCAGGATTTTGGTCTGTCCAATTATTTTCGCTTAGATCATAGACCCACGTTTTATTTTGTAAGAAATATAGTACTTTATCATCACCTAAATAAGCGAGTTTGTGATTCTGACTTACCGGCGGATGATTAATAGGATTCATCTCGTGCCAGGTAGATTCGCTTAAATCATATATCCAGGTATCACTTTGATACCCCGTTGCCGCATCACCGCCAAAAAGTAGAACCTTATCCTCTCCAATATATGCCATATCATGTTCTTCACGAGCTACAGGACCATCAACAATTTTTTGTGACCATGAATTTGTGCTCAAATCATATATCCAGGTTTCATCAGTCTCGTTGGCTGTCGATGTGATATTACCGCCAAACAATAAGACTTTCCCATTAGCGATGTATGACATCGAGAATAAATATCTTCCTATTGGATGGGGAGAAGGATTTTTTTCTTTCCAATCATTGTCCGCTTCGCAAATAGTAAAGGCACCGAATAAAATTATGACAGAAAAAATAAGTCGTCTCATAATATCTTAGCCTTCTGTTTATTATATTAGCCCATTTTCTCTCAAGAATTTTTCAGTTTCTTCTTCGGATGAATAAGTAACATTTTTTGTCAATTCATCCCATGTTCCGCGATAGCAAGTTCTTAATCGCTCAGGCGTTATAATAAATCCACCAGCCTCGTTTTTTAATTTGAAGAAAATCTTGTCTTTATTAGCAAAGGGGACAACATCCCATGCAGACCAGCTTCCCGTGAGGGGACTTTTATAAGCTAC
>CAZUZS010000030.1:17764-40627 GCA_964624795.1 uncultured Calditrichaceae bacterium | reverse complement strand
GGGATTTCGAACCGTTCTCCAGTCTCATTGACAGGTATGCCCAAGGATTCAATCAGTCGTGCCACCTTTTCATCTACTATTAAAGTCTTGGGTTGAAATTCAACAATCCTACTATAAAAATTTTTCGACGAAGTTGTAAAATTTTTGTTCTCGTCTGTGATGGCGAATATCCGCGAACCGTCTCTTTCAATTTTCCGAATAACTTTGCAGCCTCCATCTCTTCCTACATATAGTAGATTGACATTTTCAAAAGTACCCATTGTTTGCGCCTCCTTTAATCAAAATCTCCTTTTAAAATTAAAGTTTTTGAACGTCAAAGAGGATCATGAATTCTTCCAAAGATCAATTTACAATGTATGACATCTTCTTAATAAAATTCTCTCTTAATACATAGTCTTCTTCAATCTTAGGATTACGTAATCTATCTTTATAATTATCTATTTCATTAATAAGTGCTTGATGGAATTTTTTTCGGTCAATAATCAACCCATTATTGATATTGCCTGCAACGCTCTGTTCAATCATTTTTTGCAGTCCGATTCTGATTTTTGAGGCACGCTTTGTTTGTGCTTGATGAAGTATGCCACAACGG
Source organism: uncultured Calditrichaceae bacterium (assembly GCA_964624795.1). Lineage (GTDB taxonomy): Bacteria > Calditrichota > Calditrichia > RBG-13-44-9 > RBG-13-44-9 > CAZUZS01. The sequence continues at coordinate 40,035 of CAZUZS010000030.1, read as the reverse complement.
AAATGTCTATAGAACAAAATTGCCTTGTTCTTTGAATCAAAGTCTTTATTGAAAAATATGCTATTGCTAAAGAACTTCCAAAAAGCTTCTTCGTGTTTGATATTAGTTTCATTTACTCCGTTGTAAAACTGGTACATTGTTTCTATGATTAAGCAATCGATCGCTAAAATTACAAAGCCGCAAAACTCTTTAATTTCTTTGTTTGGATTGTGCTCTATCAATTTTACATGAGCCAAGAAGCGGCCGTTCAAGCGGTCATAAAGAATATCAACTGCTTTTTGCCAATCCTGACCATCGGGATTTCTTAAATCTAAGCTTCGCCAGTCGCTTGCACGGTAATTGGGTGAAATCCAAGGGTTGGCCTCTGACGATGCACCTAAAATTTTGGTTTTCATTTAAGCAAACTGCCCCAGTTTCCAGCATCCGCCGCGAGCAAGCACAGCAGTTTCATAGGCCACGGCGGGCGGTATATGTTCCCCCCAATTAGATTCTAAGTTACCTGTTATTGTCTCATCCTATCATAATTAATATATACTTATGAAATTATCAAGGATTTTTCCTGAAATAACCAATGACAAGGTACAACCAACGGCCAACCGCACACCATCTGCATTCTATTCCCCACCCCTCACCGGCACGAGCAGTAGCGGCATCTTGCAATGTTTGCAAATCTTGGGGGTTACGCTTCCTTCCCAGAAAGCTTCCATACCGGTTTTGCCATGAGTGCCCAGGACAATCATGTCAACCTGCTCTTCCTTTGCGGTTCTGCTGATAATAGCAGCCGGATCGCCCCTCGCGATGGAAACGGTTGACGTTATTCCCCCTTCCTTTAGATGGGATTGGTGCTCCGCCAGGTAAGCTTCTCCGTCTTCCACGGAGATGTCTAACAGGCGGGAAGTCGTTCCGGGCAGCAGCCGGCTGGTAACTGTCCACTTTCCGGAAATATCGCGGTAGCGGGGAATCACCATCAGCAGGTGCAGGGGAGCGGGACAGGTTTGTGCCAGCTCGACGGCCTTTTTCAATCCCTGTTCATGTTCCTCCTGACCATCCAGCGCAACCAGTATTTTTCGGCAGGGGAAAGAGTGCGGTTCCGTCGCCGTAGATGAAATTAACAATACCGGCGTCGTGCCAAGTGCGATTACCTGCTGCGCAATACTCCCAAAAAGCCAGTCGCGGGGACCGCCGCTACCATGCGTGCACATGATAATCAGGTCCGGTTGAAACTCGCCGGCATGTTCCACAATGCTGCGAGCCACATCTTCCACCTCTGAGGTGTGAACATGGTGATTCACCTTCGCCGGATCATCGAATGTTTCGGAAGCGATCTCCTGCAGGTATTTTTCCGCCTCTGCCGGGGTTCGCAGGTGCATATCCCCGTGGACCTCACCGGGTGCGTTTTTTTCAATTACATGTACTAGCATGACTGAAGAATGAAAAACTTTTGCAATTTGTTTTGCAGCCGGGAGAACCGATTCAGCCAGTTTAGAGCCATCTAGCGGCACCAATATGTGGTTAAACATTTCTTACCCCACGAATAAAGTCTGGTACAACAAATAGACATTTAAGGCAATTATAAGAAAGGCGATGATCCAGGCCAGAATATTTGTCAGCAAATGATTTGTCAGTACACCCATGATTTTCTTGTTGCTGGTGAATTGAACCAACGGGATAATGGCAAACGGCAGTCCGAAACTGAGAATTACCTGGCTGATGACCAGCGTGCGTGTCGGGTCCAGGCCGATGGCGATGACAATGAGGGACGGCAGCATGGTGACCAGTCGGCGAATCCAGACCGGAATATGGCGGTGCAGAAAACCCTGCATGATTACCTGCCCGGCGCTGGTACCAACCGTGGAAGAGGACAAACCGGCTGCCAGCAGGGAGAGTGCAAAGAACCAGCTCGCTGCGCGTCCCAAAAGTGGTTCCAGTGTGCGATGCGCTTCCTCGATGGTGCCAATATTGGCATGGCCGCTGGTGTGGAAAGTCGCCGCGGCCATGATCAGCATAGCGGCGTTCACAAAACTGGCGATTCCCATGGCAATGACAACATCAGCAATCTCGAAGTGAAACAGCCGCCTCATTCGTTTATTATCTTTAACGATAATCCGCCCCTGGGTGAGAGCGGAATGCAGAAAAATGGCATGTGGCATGACGGTGGCACCCAGAATACCTGCCGCCAGCAAAACGCTTTCCGTGCCGGCAAACTGCGGAACGGTTGCATGGTAGAGCAGCAGTCCCAGGTTCGGCTTGTCGAGAATGGTTTCAACCAGGTAGCTCAACGCGATGACACCGACCATTGAGGTGATAACCGCTTCCAGCGGACGGAAACCGTAGCGCTCCAATCCCAGGATGAAGAACGTTGCCACGGCGGTCAGTATGCCGCCATAAATCAGCGGAACTCCCAGGAGCAGGTTGAATCCCAGGGCTGCTCCCAGGAACTCGGCCAGGTCGGTCGCCATCGCCACCAGCTCCATCAGGACCCACATGGTGATGACCACCGGCTTGGAATAGTGCAGGCGGCAGTGTTCTGCCAGGTTGTTTCCGGTAGCGATGCCCAGTTTGGCTGAGAGCGTTTGAATCAGCATCGCCATTAAATTGCTGGCAACGATGACCCATAACAGGAGATATCCGAATTGCGCGCCGCCCTGAATGTTCGTGGCGAAATTTCCGGGATCCACGTAGGCTACACTGGCGATAAAGGCCGGACCCAGGAAAGGCATTAGGTTTTTGAAGCGGCTTTGCTTCTTTTGACCCGATAAGACTTGTTCCGCAGCCTGAATTGTAGAATGGTCGCCGAATTTGAATCTGCTTTCCTCGTTTTTCATCGTACATCTTTCATTTTAAAGGAAGCCATGGTTTGGAATATAAGATTGAATCCCCTGCTTTGAAAGTTGAATTGGTCGGTATCCCGGCAAAACGGCAAATATTTAATTTTTGTCGACCGTTGCCTTGACTTGATTATCAATGGATTTCAGAAATTCTAATTTATGCAGAGTATGACAAATTCCTGTTTTGCAGAGCCTGCTGACAGTGCGGATTTTATTTGACGGCCCAGCCATTCGGGAGATAGCCGGTTCCTTCGATTATCATAAAAACATGTAGAAGATGCCTGCACATTTCTGATTACCCATGGAGCGCTCCGGCCTGTTCAACCAACATCTATGTTCTCCATCATTCGCTCCGTTGGGGCGGATTTGGCCTTGGTATTCTCAAGCAGCGCCGCATCCAGCACCTCATCCAGATTATCGACAAATATAAACTTAATCTCCCGTTTTACCTCTTCCGGAACATCCTCCAGGTTTCGCTTATTTTCCATCGGCAGAATTATTCTTTTGATCCCCGCGCGGTGGGCAGCCAGCACCTTATCCCTTACCCCGCCAATTGGCAGCACTTTCCCACGCAGGGTAATTTCTCCGGTCATGGAAAGGTCGCGGCGCACGGGGCGGTGGGTAAACACTGACGCCAGGGCGGTGGTAAGCGTTACCCCGGCGGAAGGGCCATCCTTCGGTACCGCACCTTCCGGAATATGGATGTGCACATCCCACTTTTTGTAGAAATCCGGTGGCAAGCCAAGTTTATCGGCACGCGAGCGCACGTAGGTCATGGCGGCCTCCGCCGATTCTTTCATGACATCGCCCAAACGACCGGTTAATTTCAAACGGCCTTCCCCGGGAACCGCGCTTGCTTCCACGAAGAGAATATCCCCGCCTACAGGTGTCCAGGCCATGCCAACCACAACCCCGACTTCATCCTTTTCTTCCGCAATATCGGTGAGAAACATCTCAGGGCCCAAAACCTCGGCAACATCTTTTTCCGAAATGCGAATCGGCGGTTTGTTGCCGGTGGCAATCTTTCTGGCCGATTTCCGGCAGATTGTCGCTATCTGCCTTTCCAGGTTCCGCACCCCGGCTTCTCTTGTGTAGTTCCGGATGATTTTAGAAATCACATTTTCTTCGAATACAACGTCGTTCGTCTCCAGACCATGTTCAGCAATCTGCTTGGGAATGAGATACTTTTTGCCGATTTGGATTTTGTCAAGCTCAATATAGCCCGGCATTTCGATCACTTCCATACGGTCCCACAACGGGGCGGGAATAGTATCGCCAACATTGGCGGTGGCAATAAACAACACCTTGGACAGATCGAACGGCAGATCGATGTAATGATCCACGAATGCCTTGTTCTGCTCCGGGTCCAGCACTTCCAGCAGGGCGGAAGCCGGATCTCCGCGGAAATCGGTTCCAACCTTATCGATCTCGTCCAGCATCATCACCGGGTTATTGGAGCCAATTCGCCGCAATCCCTGGATGATGCGCCCCGGCAGCGCGCCGATATAGGTCCGGCGGTGGCCGCGAATTTCCGCTTCATCGCGAATGCCCCCCAGCGATATCCGCAGGAACTTCCTTCCCAGTGCGCGCGCAATGGATTGGCCCAACGATGTTTTTCCGGTTCCCGGCGGACCTAAAAAACAGAGGATCGGCCCTTTCATGTCCGCTTTCAGCTTGCGGACAGACAGGTAGTCGATAACTCGGTCTTTCGGTTTGGAAAGATCATGATGGTCTTCATCGAGGACCTGCTGTGCCCGGTCCACATCCAGATTGTCTTCAGTGCTCAGATTCCAGGGCAGGTCCACCAGCCAATCCAGGTAGGTGCGCGAAACGGTGTATTCAGGGGACATCTGCGGTATTTGTGACATGCGGTTTAGCTCGCGTTCGGCCTCCTCCTGCACTTCTTTGGGTAAATTGGCTTTCTCTAATTTCCGGTGGTATTCATTAATAATGGCAGTTTGCTCGTCACTCTCTCCCAACTCTTTTTTGATGGCCGCAAGCTGCTCCCGCAAATAGGCGTCGCGCTGTGCCTTGTCTGCCTTCTGCTGGATTTCCTGGTGTATCTTTGTCCCAACTTTCAGTATCTCCAATTCACGGTCGAAGTAACCGATGAGCATTTTTAATCGTTTGGTGAGATCCAGCTCTTCCAGCAGCGCCTGCTGTTCCGCCTTGCTCAGATTAAGATTGGTGGCCATGAAATCGATCTTCTGGCTGGCCTGATTGAGGCCGTTGACCACCAGCTCGGTTTCGTCCGGAAGGTACGGCGCCCGGGAAACGATTTCGTGAAATTGTCCCAGGGCGGTCCGCATCAATCCCTCGAATACAACATCTTTTTCAAACGAATCCCTGAGCAGCTCCACTTTGCCGACCGGGTAGGGCACCTTCTGCACGAATTCAATTAATCGCACCCGTTGAATTCCCTGCAGTAGTATTTCAATTGTATTTTGCGGTGTCCGCAACATCCGCAGAATCAATGCCGCAGTCCCGATCACCGAAGTCTCGGAGGCGCCATCTTGATTTTCATCCTTTTCCTTCGTGGCAAATGCGGCCACAATTCGGTTCGACGCCACAGCCTCTTCCACCAATTTTTGTGTTGGCTCGTCTAAAATCGTTAAAGGCAACAGCATAAATGGGAAGAGTACCCGTTTTTCTATTTCAAGAATTTTCAACTCTTTCGGGATCTCGGGAAATGCCGGGTTTATATCCGCTAATGTGTTTGCATTTATTTCCATTTTTCAGCTCTCACTATTCTTCAGTATGAATTTCAATGATTTTTTTGCCTGATGTGGGAGGGCTCTTTTTAATCAGGACTTCCAGAATACCCTGCTCGTATTTCGCTTCAACCTGCGCCGCATCAACTGCCGCGGGCAGTTGAATGGCGCGATAAAACGGACCGGTGTGGATTTCCATGTGGAAGCAGCGCCGCGGTTGAAGGGAATGCTTCAGCTCCTTTTTGCCCTGAATTGTGAGCATGTCGCCCTGCACCACCAGCCGGATGTTTTCTTTGTCCAGTCCGGGCAGCTCTACATGAAGCATATAGTGCGTTGAATTTTCACAAATGTTCAGCATCGGCATCCAGGGCGAATCAGCAAATCGTGTTGAACCCCAACCGGTGCTGACCAGGTGGTCTAAAAACTTTTTGTACTCCTTCTGCAATTCTTCAAAGGGGTCGTAAGATTTTTCCTCCATAAGGAAACTCGCTTGCTTTAAATTGTTGATTGTTGGGCCACAGAGGGCTTTTCTTTTTCGGATTCAAATGAGACATTTGCTTTTCGATTTGAATCAATATCCTCTCTTCCTCACGAGTGAAAGAAACCCTCTTTCGAGAAACCTCCAATCCCTCCCACTTATACATTAATTACGGTTTATGAAATTTGAATGAAGACAACCGGAACTGTTTTTGCGTTCTTTGGATAAAAAAATGTGTAAGTGACTTTTGGCGCGTGACGATTAGAATTGGTGCCACAGAAGAATTTGATTTGTTGGGAAATTTAATTAATTTATGCACAGGGTTCCATTAAAGTCAGGAGAAAATCATGCCGTTAAAAAAACGTTTGAAAGATTTTCTGGACGAGAACCATGTAAAGTATGTCACCATGATCCATTCCAAGGCCTATACTGCGCAGGAAATTGCGGCGGCCTGTCACATTCCCGGCAGGATGTTCGCCAAATCAGTTATCCTGAAGGCTGATGGCAGGTTTGTAATGGCGGTATTGCCGGCAACCCACCGTGTGAACCTGGATCTTTTCCGGCAAGTAGCGCATGCAAAAGAGGCCGAGCTTGCCACAGAGCAGGAGTTCGAGAGCCTGTTCCCCAAATCGGAAATCGGCGCCATGCCGCCGTTCGGCAATATCTATGAATTGCCCACTTATGTTGATTCTTCTCTCACCCGTGATGATGAAATCTGCTTCAACGCCACCACGCATTCGGAAGTGATTAAGCTGACCTATTCAGATTTCGAACGGCTTGTGAAGCCAGTGATTGGCACGTTGGCCGACCATCTTTAACGCCGGCGAAGAGGTTTACAGTACCCTCAGTAAAAATGATTTGAGATATTCGCTTTCCGGATGATAAATGCTTACCGCATGATCGAAAGGCTGGCTGAATTTGCCAATTATCTGAACATCCCGGTCGGCGTCCTTTGCAGCGGCAAAGATAATCTTCTGGAAAAGGTCCCAGGTGATGTAGTGTGAACAACTGCAGCTTAATATTAGCCCGTCCTTTTTGCTTTTTTGAATGGCTAAACGATTGACGTCCTTGTAGCCGCGGCTGCCGCGATTCAGGTAGGATTTCTTCTTAACAAATGCCGGCGGGTCGAGAACAATTAGGTCGAACTTCTCGTCAATGTCCCGCAGGTATTCAAAAACGTTTGCATTAATGAATTTGTGATTGCCGGGATCGATATTATTCAAGGTGAAATTTTTTTGTGCGGCCTGCTGCGCCGCTTCCCTGATTTCCACCGAAACGGTTGAAGCGCCATTTTTGGCAGCAGCCAGGCTGAATCCGCCGGTGTAGGAGAAGCAGTTCAACAGCCGTTTGCCTGCCGCCAGTTTGCCGATCCGCTCACGGTTTTCCCGCTGATCAAGGAAGAATCCGGTTTTCTGTCCGTCCCACACATCCACTTCATATCGAATGCCATTTTCCTGGATGAGCACCGGATTTTCCAGTTTTCCCCACAGCACTTCTTTGTTCGATTTGATCCCTTCCTCATCAAGAATTCGCGCTTCGCGACGCTCCAGGATGCAGGATGGATTGACAACTGATCGCAACCATTCTACCAACTGATTTTTGATTCGCTCCATTCCAGCCGAAAATATCTGGACAACCAAGGTATCAGCATATTTGTCCACAACCAGCCCGGTAAGGAAGTCAGCGTCGCCGTGCACGATTCGCCAGGCGTTAGTGTTGCTGCGGATCATTCGACGGCGGAAATCGAAAGCCCGCCTCAGCCGGTTGATGAAGAAATCTGCATTAACAGGTTCATCTTGAAAAGTAAGTAGTCTGACCACAATCTGGGATTTTGAATTCACGAATCCCTTTCCCTGGAAAACTCCATCGTGAGAATAAACGGAGGCAATCTCACCGGATTCCTCAACGCCGTGGATGCTTTGAATGGCACCGCTGAAAATCCAGGGATGGCGATTGATAATGGAGCGCGTGCGTTCTTCTTTCAGAATTACTTTTGCGGCGGAATTTTCGAGTCGATCCATAAACAGCGCTCCTTCAATTGTTCCCCTAATTTAATACCGGATTCGGGCAAAACAAGACTCCTGCAAATGAATAGCATTTAAATGTCAACAATATTAAATTTGCAGTAGCAAATACAGGGAATTAGAGCTTCCGGAAGCAAATTTATTTCGTATTTGAAGCACCCCGGTATTCATCTTATTTTTATTTCAAACCAGAAGGGGAGTTATTTATTGAAAACTGTTCGCTTATTTTCTCTGTTTATCACTTTATTATTTATCATTCAGCCGGTCATGTCGCAGACGGCCACCTCCAATTTGCAGCAGGAGATCTTTGAGGCGAGGAATGATGTAATGCCGGCCCTGGTAAACGTAGAGCCGGTGAAAAGTTTTTTTACAACCGGCGAAAAACGCCACACACTGGTAACTGGCAGCGGATTCATCTTCTCAAAAGATGGCTATGTTCTGACGAACCATCATGTCGTGGAAAATGCCGAAAAAGTGCACTGCACGTTGAACAACAAGATGAAACTCACCGCACAGGTGGTGGGCAGCGACCCCTCCACCGACGTGGCGGTGTTGAAACTGAACCTGGAAGAGTGGGGAACGGCACCGCTGCCATATGCCAGGCTGGGAAATTCGGACAGCCTGGAAGTGGGACAGGTGGTTCTGGCGCTCGGCAGTCCGTTGGGGCTTTCCCGATCGGTAAGCATGGGCGTCATCAGCTCCATCGACCGCTATTTCGAGAGCGCGGGGCAAATGGTGTCTCCATACAACCTCTGGATACAAACCGATGCAGCCATAAATCCCGGAAACAGCGGTGGGCCGCTCATTAACCTCAAAGGCGAGGTTGTAGGCATCAATGCCCGCGGGGTTTTCCTGGCGGAGAACCTGGGATTTGCCATTCCCATCAACCTGGCCAGGGAAATCGCCGACAAGCTTCTTGCCGGTGAAAGAATTCAGCGAAGCTGGATTGGCCTGGAGCTACAGCCTGTGAAAGATTTGCGGGAATATTTAGGTAAGCCGGATTTGACCGGCGTGCTCATTTCCAGCATCGATCCTTTTTCCCCGGCGGAGAAAGCAGGACTGCAGCCAGGCGACGTGCTGGTTGCCATCGACGGCCAGGAAGTGAAGGCAGATTTCGATGAGGATTTGCCGGCAGTGCGAAAAATCATCGCCGATCTGCCCTCCCGGCAGCCGGTTCGGCTGGAAATATGGCGTAATGGAAAAATTGAAAATATCGAGGTGACGACCCAGGTCGATCCGTTTGAGTACCTGCCCGAATTTGAATCTCCCGATTGGGGGCTGGTGGTCAAAGCAATCAATCGGCATATTTTTCAAATGGAAAATATGCCGGATTACAACGGTGTTTATATCTCCGCGGTGAAAAGCGGCGGATTTGCCGACCGCGCCGGGTTGATGGCGGGAGATGTTATCCGGTTGCTCAACCATCAGGATGTCCGCAATCTACAGTCGTACGAGGAAATCTACAGGAAGCTGATCGCGTCCGGCGAAAAGACGGTTTTCTTTGAAGTGAGGCGCGGTGGAGCGCCCTATTTTGCAGCTATGAACGTAGATGAAAAAAGCAAGTAAACTGCTGTTACCGCTTCTTGGGTAAGATCGGCTCGATGCTGACTTCAATCGAGTCTGCGCCGATTGAAGTAGCGGAATTCGGGATCGCCTCTACTTTTATGCTTGTTTTTCCAACCAGGCTGGTATCCGGAATAAAGGTGAATTGATACTCATTGTTCGGTGAGGCGCTTTGCTGGCCCCACAGACTATCTTCGACATAAAAAGAGACTTTACTGATGCCGTTTTCGTGGCTTGCCCTGGCCTGCACTGTGTAGGTGTTTAGCTGAACCAGGTAGTCGCCGTCTTTTGGAGTCAATATTTGAACAATGGGAGCGCTGCTGACAATTACCCTTACGCTTTTGTTGCTTTCGGATTTTTTATATGCATTAGAGACTTCGACATTAAAAAGATAAGTGCCTCCCGCATAAGGGGCAACCCACCGCAGACTAGAACGATCGATTGGATCAAGAATGGAACCTCTATTGGGTGTTACTGACCAGTGGTAGCTTAGTACGCCATCCTCCGGGTTGGTTGCCTTCACTTCCGCATAAACGGTGTCGAGCGGACTAACCTCGTCTCTGCTCAGATTGAGTTCTTCGATAACCGGCGGCTTCTTGAACAATTTCTCTGCATCGCAGGAAGTCAAAATTGTGCCGATTCCTAAGGTAAGGAATAGCAAGGCAAAATAGATTAAATGTTTCATTGTAATTCAACTTTTATGGATTGGTAAACATTTAGCTCGTCGGCTGAAGTCAACACAAAAAGGACATCATCGGGCTGTTCATTCAACTGGCCGATTGTAAATTCCTGGGCTTTAATCTCGCCGGCCTCCAGGCTGGGAATTCCAGATTTCCGAATCTTAGTAACTACACGTTTTAAATCACTCGAGTTTACTCGCTTCAGGAGAATTATCTTCAGCAGGAGATCGTCGGCGGATGTGCTGCCCAGCCTGGCAATTTTGCAGGTGGCATTCAACTCTGAACCGCTGAATGTGACCTTTCCCGGCTCCAACGTAAAATAGTTGCTTGTGGTGACTTCGTCGGAAAGCACTTTATTCAATCGGTAGACCACATTGTGTACACTGGCAGCGCCCTGCACCCGGTTGCCTATTCCGTTGATAAAAATATCCGGAACACCCTCAACCGCGCTGGTTGAATGTTGAACATATTTTTCATAGAGCAATTCGGAATCGTCAATACTTAAGGGATCCGGGTAATCGCGGCTGTTCCGGTGGTATTCCGCGATAACCACCCGGTCACCGTAATTGGCCTTGATGGAATCCAGCGCCTGAAGTGCAAATTCGTTGTAATCTAACGGATTACTTGTGTTCACAAAAGCATCCAGCAGAATAGTCGGCGCCTGGTAACTGCCCGGATTTTGCGGATCGAGCACATTATCGCGCGGAATGTCCTGGCAGCCCAGAGATAAGATAATTGAGACAGCGAGGCTAAAAATAAATATGCGCACCGAAAAGCACCTCTTTTTTTCGGTTAAGGGTTAAGTAGGGCAGTATGTCCTTATGGATCGACGTGCCGGCATAAATTTCTTTTGGCGAGAGATTTCGAATCCAGCAGTAAACAGTGCCGATCAACGCGGTTCCGGTGAGCGTTGCCAAACCAACCGAAAGCTTCTGGGTGTTATTTGCTTTGTCGTAGAGCGTATTAAATTGATCCAATTGGACATTGTCGTGATATGCATCCAGATTTTTTTCGTACTGCGCCCGCACTGCCCCGGTGGCTACAGCCAGACCCACGGTAGCAACCAAAAAATAGGTGGTGGGATAGCCCTTCAGTTTTATCTTATTTTTATAACGGCCGGAACCGGTGAGATCAAATAAAATATTGTTGCCCAGCAGCTCCACCATTTTTTGGAGATGGTCGCGGTCCGGGCTTACTGCCTTCTCACTTCGGGTTTCGCCGGTGCTCACCTTCACGATGCTGGCATCGATCCGGTAATCGTTGTCAACTTTATGAATGGTGCCGGTAATGACGTATTCGGCATCCAGCAGGCTCCCGATCTCCTGCGCTTTACTGGAATCGGTCAGGCCGCTCATGGCCAGTGCTTTCTCGTCCAGAACGGCCTTTAATTTTCGCCGCTCCAAAACAATGATTTCTTTTGAGCGGGACAACTGCGCCTGCATCAGATCCGGAATGCTTTGCTGCCACTGGTCAAGGTAGAAAACTGCACTCTCGTTTTTAAATTCGGCAATCGCCACCCGCATCTGTGCCCGGAGCGAAGTCGTGGCGCCGAAAAGCAGTGAAATTACCAGGACAAGGTATGGTAGAACACGCATGCCGCCCTTTCATATTTCAATTATTAATTGTGTTTGCGCCCGTAATCCAAAAAGCTGGTAAAATTTACATTGTTAAACATTTCATTACTTTGCGCTGCGTCAATTTAGGCGGTTCAATATGGTTTGTCAATATCAGAATGAATTGAGTGGAAATTTCCAAAAAATCAAAACTGTTTTGAAAAAAGAGTGCCACATTTTATCTTAATCTTCTGGCAATATTTGCAGAACAGGCGATCTTAAAATTTGAGGGATTCCAATGAAGCGAACCAATTCGATATTTGTGGTACTTATTATTTTTTCTTTCATCTCTTTTTCTTTTAAACTTGTTTTTTCACAGGACAGTCTTGAAACCGCCCAGATGCCGGTTACTGCATGGCTGAAAGCCGGTCCGGTTCAAATGCCGCTGCCGGCTTTTAACAACGCTTCCGCGAAAAAATTCGGCGTAAAAGATCTTCTGGATTTTCAAGTTTTGAATGTCAAATCTTTACGGCCGCAGACTGGTGAAACTTTGCCCTGGAAAGCCTCAACAGTCTTGCGCTGGCAGAAAGTGACGACGGGCAGCGGCAGCATGGTCGCTCTGGTCGACAGCAGTGAAAAGAACCCAGAAATCGCCTGGCTGGCGACGTATCTCAGTATCGACCGCTGGACAAGTGCAAAAGTCAGCGTGACAACGCCGCACCTGTTCAAGGCATTTCTGGATGGAAATGAATTTATCTCAAAATCGGAAAATTCCGGAGATGCTGAGAAAACTGAGCCGGTGGAAAAGGAAATAAAGCTGGAAACCGGCAAGCATTTATTATTGGTTGAGGCTCTGTTTGATCCCTCAGAGAAGAGCGACTGGAAAATCTCAACCGTATTAAAAATACCAAAGAAATTTGGGGATGAAGCCGTGAAGCAGGAGCTGTTGCCGCAGCACATCATGGATGTGGTGAACCTGTTGGAAGAACCGGCCGTTTCCGATGTCGCGATTTCTCCCGACGGTGAGTTGGCGGCTCTCATGCTGAAACGAAGCCTTCCTCCCGGTGACGAAAGCGAAACCTGGGTGGAATTGTACCGCGTGAATGATGGAAGTCTTCTTCGAACCTACCGCGGCGGCACCGGCATCGACAATATCCAGTGGGCGCCAACCGGAAACCGCTTTTCGTACACCACTGTCAAGGATGAGAAAAGCACACTATGGATTGTAAATCTCTCCGATGGCACCGCCGTGCCCATCCTGGAAAACATCGAAAATCTGAGCGGCTATTCGTGGTCACCGGACGGCTCCTTCATCATTTATAACATTACCGACAAACCAAAAGAAGACAAGCAGGATTTGAAACGGTTGGAGAGTCTGCGGGATCGCTGGCCGTGGTGGCGCGACCGGACTTTTTTGTACCGCGTGAATGTGCCGGAAGGCACGCGGCAGCGTTTAACCGCCGGTAAGCTGACCACCGATCTGCAGGGAATCAGCCCGGACGGACGAAAGCTGCTTTTCACCCGTGAGAAGGATGATTACAGCGTGCGTCCGTATACAAAAACCAGCTTGTACACCCTGGACCTGCAAACGCTCCAAATGGATTCCCTCTGGTCCGGGCAATGGTTCAACGATGCCCGGTGGTCTCCCGATGGAAAGAAGCTACTCCTGACCGGTGGGCCGTCCATGTTTGGCGAACTGGGCATCAATGTGCCGGATGGCCGCACGCCTAACGATTATGATATCCAGGGCTACCTGATGGATGTTGAATCCAAAAAGATTGAGCCGCTGACCCGCGATTTTGATCCGTCCATAGATCACGCTTACTGGTTAAAAGAGAATGAAATCTATTTTACGACAACCGACCGCTCCGATGCCCATCTTTATCGTCTCGATCTGAACAAGAAAAAATTTAAGCTGATCGAGACCGGGGTTGATGTCGTAAATCGTCTCTCCCTGGCGAAGAATAGGCCGGATGCAATTTACACCGGGTCATCCGTAAGCACCCCGCTGAAGGCGTATTCCATCGACCTGATAAAAGGAAAATACAAAGTATTATCTGATCCGGCAGCGGATGATTTTCAATATGTGCAGTTTGGAAAGGTGGAATCCTGGGATTTCAAAAATGAGCGGGGAACGACGATCCAGGGGCGGGTGTATTATCCCCCGGATTTCGATCCCGCTGAAAAATATCCGTGCATCGTTTATTATTATGGCGGCACCACCCCGGTGGAGCGGGATTTTGGCGGGCGTTATCCCAAGAACTTGTGGGCGGCGCAGGGTTATGTGGTTTACGTGCTGCAGCCCAGCGGCGCAATTGGCTACGGACAGGCATTCTCTTCCTGGCATGTGAATGACTGGGGAAAAGAAGTGGCAGGCGAGATTATCGACGGTGTGAAGCAGTTCCTTGCTGCGCACCCGTTTGTGGACCGTGCGCGGGTCGGTGCGATCGGGGCCTCCTACGGCGGTTTCATGACCATGCTGCTGGTCACCAAGACCGATCTCTTCGCCGCCGCTGTTTCTCACGCCGGGATAAGCGACATTTCCAGCTACTGGGGAGAGGGTTACTGGGGGTATCTTTACAGCGCCGTGGCAACTGCAAACAGTTTCCCCTGGAACCGGAAAGATATCTATGTCGGCCAGAGTCCATTGTATTCTGCGGACAAAATTCATACTCCCTTGCTTCTTGTGAATGGTACCGCGGACACCAATGTCCCGACCGGTGAAAGCAACCAGTTGTTCACCGCGCTCAAGCTTTTGGGCCGAACCGTGGAATATGTGCAGGTGCCGGGCGCCAATCATTGGGTCGTAAAATACGGGCAGCGCAAAATATGGACAAAAACAATTATGGCGTGGTTTGACAAGTGGCTGAAGGACCAGCCGGCGTGGTGGGGCGATCTGTATCCCGCACAGTAAAATTCCGGCAACCTCTTTCACGGGAATTGCGTCAACCAAAAGGCGTCCTAAAGTATGGTGAAATCAATCTTGATTCGGAATCATTCATGAGAAGCTCCGGCCATTACAGGCATTTTCGGGAAGGTTTCTGGAAAAACCTCCCATTCCACTCTTATGTGATTTTTCTGTTGGGTGTTTTCTTCACTTTTTCAAGCATCGGTTTTGTGGTCGACCTGATGAACAAAGCCGGTCATTCGAACTGGAGTCTGGCGGTCGCAGTTGTGTATTCCGGTTTGATCGGCGCCGGTTATGGCTACGCAGCTACCCGCAATCTAAAATTTATACCCGCGGTATTGGCTGCACAGGTGGTGCTCGGATATTTCCTTCCAAATGACATGACATCAAACCTGAGCGATCAAATGTTGAGTCTCAGGCTGCTCCGGGACGGTTTTGGGATCTTAACGGTTGTGATTTTGGGGTATGTTTTCTTCATCATATTTATTTCCCGGCAGGGGATTCGGCAGTTTCGGCTAAACACCGAAATCGAGTTGGCCAGGGATATTCACCGTGCACTGGTGCCGCCGCTCTCCTTGAGGACCGGGCGTTTCGAGATTTACGGGAAATCGCTCCCGGCCAGTGAAGTAGGCGGCGATTTGCTCGATTGCTTTTCCCACCAGGGGGAATTGACCTGCTACGTGGCGGATGTTACCGGTCATGGGGTTTCGGCCGGCGTTTTGATGGGGATGTTCAAGAGCGCAGCGAGAACCAACCTTCTTGCCGGATTCACGCTGCAAAACTTTTTCGAAAATATTAACGAAGCGCTCTTTCCGCTTAAAACACGCAAGATGTTCGTGACCTGCGCCGGTCTTCGGTTTACTGAGGGAGATTCGGTTGAGTTCTCGGTAGCCGGGCACCTGCCCATTCTCCATTTTAGAAAAAAGGAAGGTGTCGTTGATGAATTATTGCTGAAACAGATTCCTGTGGGGATCGAAGAAAAGTACCGCTTTTCCACAGCCACAGTATCCTGGTCAGAGAATGATCTGTTTGCAATTGTGACCGACGGTTTGACGGAAGTTGCCGATAAGAGAAAATCCGAGTTTGGGCTGGAAGGGATCAAAACCATTTTGAAAGAAACGGCCGATCAGCCGCTGTTTAGCATTTTCGAAACCGTCATTTCTGCGGTTCGAAAGCATGGCAAACAGCGGGACGACCAGACCTTGTTGCTGGTGCGCTGCCGGTAGCTATCATTTTTTGTCACCGAATTGCAACGATACCATGAAAATGGAATTCAGCATTTAATCTGTTGTACAAAATGAGATGGCGCTTTTGAGCAGGAATCTTAAATTTTGATAGGACGGTGCGCCAGGCGTCCCGGTTTAATAGATTTGAACTTTAAATTTTATTGCGATTGAAATGTTGCAATCTCATCTGTGTTTGAATTTTTAGCATTAAATTTGGCGGTTGTCAACACAAATCGGGGGCGTCAATGAATATTGATGAAGCTCTTGATCCTTCAAACAAATACGCGGTGAAATAATCTATCAAATGGATCTGAATATGAATACGACCCTCTTTCAAAAACCGGCTGCAAAAGCCACACATTTTTACGAGCGTTACAAAAAATACCTTCCGGTAATTTCCTTTTTCGGCGGATTTTTGTGGGACAGCCTGACACTGACGCGCATCGACCGAATGTCCGATAATCTAATTCTTTTCGGATACATTCTGCTGCTCGGGCTTGTAATCATCATTCTTAACCTGCTGGAGCATGACAAGATTCGGAAGCCATTACTGCTAAAATACAGCGAGTGGTATCCACTTGCTGCCCAGTTTTTCCTTGGTGGACTGTTCAGCAGCTACGTGGTGTTCTATTTCCAGAGCGCGGCCCTGTCCAAGAGCTGGTTGTTCATGGGATTGCTGGTAGCGCTGCTTATCGGAAATGAGTTCCTGGAAAAGCGCCTTACCAATATATACCTGCAAATGACGCTCTATTTTCTTGTGACCTTCTCATTTTTCATTTTTTTTGTGCCGGTTCTCACCGGTTGGATGAATGTGTATACTTTCATCCTTGGTGGTTTTCTCAGCCTTCTGATTCTGGCGGCGCTCATGCATTTTTTGTATCGAACATTCAATTTAATTGATTTCAGCCGGCTGCGGCGCATTTCCGCACTGGTAGTCGGCATTTACCTGTTGCTCAATGTTTTTTATTTCTTCAACCTCATTCCACCGGTCCCGCTTGCGCTGAAATCGGGCGGAATATATCATCACGTGCATCGCGATGGCGAAAGATATGTGCTTAAATTCGAGAAGCCCGGCTGGTACTATTTCTGGAAGAGCTCGGATAATCCATATCATTATGCAGAGGGGGATACGGTTTTCTGCTTCGCGGCAGTTTTTGCTCCCACCTATTTGAATAAGAAAATTTACCATGAATGGCAGAAATATGATAACAGGCGAGGGAAATGGCTCACTACCGATCATCTTGGCTACCAGGTAGTCGGCGGACGGGCAAAAGGCTATCGCGGTTATACCGAAAAGGTAAACGTTTCGCCCGGCAAATGGCGGGTGGAAGTTAAAACGCGGGAGGGGCAGGTTTTGGGACGCATTGGGTTTAAAATCGCCGAAGCAAGCAATTCCTACCGACCCTTAACCACCATTTTTCACTGATGCGAATACCAATATTTGTGATCGAAGATTTCTAAAACCGGCGCAGCAGTGCGTTAAAAGTAGCCTCCGTCCGGGGATTTTGGGAAATTAAGATTGAAGTTGCCGGTCTGAAGTAAAAAATATTGCAGTACCTACTGCATACTCCAATGCGCAATCAGTTCTATTTGTCGGGATGACTTTTATTCAAAACCTTTTGGTGAAAGCTTCCAATCGTTTGTAATATTGAGTTCAAAATAAACGGCTCTGAAACCTTGATTATATGGGGATTGAAATCTAGATGAAAATTACAACTGCTCTTCTTCTGCTGGTGTTCCTGGTTTTGCCCTCCTGGGCGAAATTGTCTCCCCATCAGATATTTGAAGAAAATCGTTCGGCAATTTGCCTGGTAACTTACTATCAAAACATTTCCAGCGATGCGAAGATTGGTTCCTTCAATAAGATCGAACGGAACCGCATCGGTGTTCTGGTCGGGCCGGATGGCCTCGTAATGGTAAGCAGCGATGTTTACCCTGTTTCATTGGACATAATTTCGGATGTCGGATCGCTTCTTTCCGGCAAGCCAACGGATTTTAAGGTGAAGCTGAATGATGGACGTGAGTTTCCGGCAGAATTTCTTGGCAAGGACGACCAGGCAAAAGTTGCATTTATCCGAATGAAGAATCTTCCGGAAGGAGGTGCGCTGCCGTTTGTCTCTTTTGGGGCATCCGCGCACCTTGGCGTTGCGGACAGCATTTATGTGCTGGAGCTGCTTTCCAAAACTTATAATTTCGCACCGCTTTTTACAGCACACATGGTAAATTCAGTTATCGAGTCGCCGCGCCGCAAATTTTTGTTGAACAACTGCACCACCGCTTTAAGTGCCGGCGGGCTGGTATTGGATGCGCAGGGCCATGCCGTTGGCGTCACGCTGAAGCAGGAGATGGACTTCTCATTCCGGCCCCCGGAAGAGTTCGAGGATTTTCAGAAGGACTACCTGGAAATCGCTCCGGCGGAATGGTTTCTGGATTTGATCAAAAATCCGCCAAAGAATGAAGCCGAGGAACTCTCGCAAAAATCATGGCTGGGTGTCCGAATGCAGGGGTTGCCCGAGGAACTGCAGGAGTACTGGAAAGTACCGCAAAAAGGCGGGATCGTGATCAACGAAGTTTACCCGGAATCGCCGGCCGAAAAGGCCGGCTTGAAATCCGGAGATATTATACTTGGTGTGAATGATTCGCTTCTTTTGGTAAGAAAAGATGAAGATACAGACAAGCTTCAGAGCCTGATTCGGTCATTTTCGCCAGGCGAAACGGTTTCGATGAAGATCTTCCGTGTCGGCAAAATTCTGAAAAAGAAGGTTCGGTTGATGGCCGCCCCTAAAGCCATCGGCCTGGCGGACAGCTACCCGGTCCCCCAATTAGGGTTTGAGTTGAGGGAGCTGACACGGGATGTCCTCTATCAGGAGGACTTGCCGCTTTCGACGCCCGGCGCATTTGTTTACCAGGTGGATCGGGCCTCGCCTGCCGGCCTGGCGGGGCTCAGAATCGGGGCAATTATTCAGAAAGTAGATGGAGAGCCGGTGAAGGATCTTGAACATGCCCGGAAAATAATCGGGGAAATCATACAGAACTCGCAGAAAAGAATCATGTTGCAGGCACTGGACGGCAGGGTTACCGGTTTTGTATTTATCGATTTGAATCAATAGGAAGCCCTGAAAATTTAATGGATCCCTGCCGATGACACGGCTTGGACACTTGCTTTTGGGTGTTTTCGGATTCCGTGAATTCGATGTTGGCGATTCATTTTCATAATTTGCAGCGAACAACTCTCTATTCATAAACCGAAGGCCACCGCATGTCTTACACATATGATTACCCCAGGCCGATGGTAACCGCCGATATTTTGTTGCTCCGCTTTTGTCAGGAAGAAATCGAATGCCTGTTGATCCGGAGAAAGAACGATCCGTTCGCGGGGAAGTGGGCGCTGCCCGGAGGATTTGTTGAAATTGATGAGGACCTGCTGCCAGGTGCACGGCGCGAGCTGCGGGAGGAGACCGGCCTGGCCGATATTCCACTGTTTCAGCTTTTTGCTGCGGGCAAACCGGGACGCGACCCGCGCGGAAGAACACTAACTGTCTTGTTCGGTGGTATTCTGTCTCCACCCTACCCGCAAATCAAGGCAGGAGACGATGCCCGGCGGGCAGAATGGTTTCCAATCGAAAAATTGCCGCCGCTTGCATTCGATCATGGAGAGATCATTTCCGATGCATTAGCGAATTTGAAACACCGCTTACTTTGGCAACTCTACGTATTTCTGTTCATGCCGGAAAAATATGAGATTAAGGATTTGGAGATATTGTGTGGCAAGCTTCTGAAACGCAGGGAGTGGGCCAATCTGATCCTGGAGGTTGGAAAGGAATTGGGGTGGATCTCGGAATCCGCCGGCCATCTTTGGAAGCGAAACACGGATGTTTCGGAAATTCTGGAAACCGGGTTTGAAAAATTAACTGAAAGCTGGCTGCATATTCTACCTCGCTAAGAGAACAACTGAGAATGCTTCAAAATTATTGCTGCACCTCGGTTCCACTTCGCAAAATACCAAATCATATTGAAATCAAACACGCCCCAAGCGTGTCTCAATGCCGGCGCATCCTCAGTTTTATGCATGATTTAGAGCGGTCATAAAAATTTAGATTTGAGGGAGAGAAAAGAGAAATAACTCTTGACAATTATGCCACCACGTTTTATATTAATCTATAGAACATATAGAGTATATGGATATTATATGGAATGACATGGTGAATCGAATCCTCTATAGGCCATTATTGAATAACCGGATCAAAGATGATGCTGGTTATGCCGTATTCAATCCCGGATTGAATTCATTGATCTAAAACAAAGCAACAGGAGTCAGAAAGATGCAAGGAAAGTGGAATTGTGAGTTAAGCTTGAGCAGAATCTCAGTCCTGCTGGTCTTTACATTTATGTTTTTTTTCATGTCGTGCGGCGGGGAAAAAGGCTCGTCCGACAACGCTGCGGTGGAAAAGCAACCAGTCGAAATTCTAAATGTATCTTACGATCCGACCCGTGAGCTGTATCGTGAGTTTAATGCCGCGTTTTTCAGCTACTGGAAGGAAAAGACCGGCCAGGTTGTTGAAATTAAGCAGTCTCATGGCGGCTCGGGAAAGCAGGCACGCAGTGTGATCGACGGGCTTGACGCGGATGTCGTTACCCTGGCGCTTGCCTATGATATCGATGCTATTGCAAAAATGGGGATCATCGCCCCCGATTGGCAAAAGCGTCTGCCCGATAACAGTTCGCCGTACACCTCGACCATCGTTTTCCTTGTTCGGAAAGGCAACCCCAAATTGATAAAGGACTGGGACGACCTTGTTAAGCCGGACATTTCGGTCATTACCCCAAATCCAAAAACATCCGGCGGTGCGCGGTGGAATTATCTCGCCGCGTATGCTTTTGCGCTCCGGAAATATAATGATGATGAAAATAAAGCGCGCGAATTTGTGGCCCGCCTGTATAAAAATGTGCCGGTGCTGGATTCGGGGGCACGCGGTTCTACCACTACTTTTGTGGAGCGGGGCATCGGCGATGTTTCTCTGGCGTGGGAAAATGAGGCCCTGCTGGTGTTGAATAAACTGGCGCCGGATCGTTTCGAAATTGTTATTCCTTCGCAGAGCATACTTGCCGAACCGCCGGTGACTGTGGTTGACAAAGTTGTGGACCGCCGGGGGACACGCCAAATTGCACAAGCATACCTGCAATTTCTTTATTCTCAGGAAGGCCAGGAGCTGGCTGCGAAATTCTATTACCGTCCACGTATGGAGAACGTAGTTGCAAAATATGAGGGACAATTTCCGCATATAAACCTTGTGACCATTGATAAAATATTCGGCGGTTGGAACCAGGCGCAGAAAATCCATTTCTCCGATGGCGGGGTATTTGACCGGATTTACCAGCCAGGTGAGTAATCGAATGGATTTGCGGCGACAATTGAAACTATCCCGAGATTCATAACCTTATGGTCCTGATGGAAGGATGCCAATGAAAGCGGTCGCATTTAAGAGACACAGCATTTTGCCCGGATTCGGATTATCGATGGGATTCACGCTATTCTACCTGGGCTTAATTGTGATCATTCCACTTTCCACTCTTTTTCTGAAAACATCGGCGATGAACTGGGAGCAGTTCTGGCAAACGGTTACCGCTCCCCGGGCCCTGGCCTCCTACCGCTTGAGCCTGGGAACTTCGTTAGCCAGTGCGCTAATCAACGGTGTTTTCGGTCTGCTGATCGCCTGGGTGCTGATTCGATACTCATTTCCGGGAAGAAGATTTATCGATGCCATTGTGGACCTCCCGTTTGCGTTGCCAACAGCGGTCGCGGGAATTGCATTAACCGCCATTTATAGCGAGAATGGCTGGCTTGGCCAATATCTGAAATTTCTGCATCTGAAAATTGCTTTCACGCCACTGGGAATCGTTGTTGCGCTGACTTTCATCGGGCTGCCTTTTGTTGTGCGCACCGTGCAGCCGGTTTTGGAGGAACTGGACGTGGACGCGGAAGAAGCTGCTGCCAGCCTGGGTGCCACCCGGCGCCAGACATTTCACCGGGTGATCTTCCCGACTATTCTACCGGCTGTTTTGACCGGTTTCGCGCTGGCCTTTGCGCGGGCAGTGGGGGAATACGGATCGGTAATATTTATCGCCGGCAACATGCCAATGCGAACCGAAATCACGCCACTGCTTATTGTCACCAAGCTGGAGCAGTACGATTATCCCGGGGCAACCGCCATCGCAGTCGTGATGCTCTGCATCTCTTTTCTACTGTTGCTGCTTATCAATCTTTTCCAATGGTGGAGCCGGCGCTACCAGGTGCGGTGA
>CAZUZS010000030.1:2126-17664 GCA_964624795.1 uncultured Calditrichaceae bacterium | reverse complement strand
GTTGCTGCTTATCAATCTTTTCCAATGGTGGAGCCGGCGCTACCAGGTGCGGTGAGGTTGGAAGCAAAAAGTAAGAAGTTAGAAGTGAGAAGGGACTCTATCGTCCTGAAACAGGTTGACCGATATTTAGGGTAATATAAACATGTCTGCAGATGGAAATAATCAAAGCACCGCGCAATTGGTTTCCCGCCGGGCGGCGATGTCGGAACCGCGCTGGGTGCGGCGCGTGCTGATCGGGCTGGCGCTCCTCTTCGTCGTGATATTTCTGGTGATGCCACTGATGGTGGTATTCGCCGAGGCGTTCCGCAAGGGAGCTGAAATATACCTGGATTCAATCCGGGAACCGGAGACGCTGGCGGCGATTCGGCTGACCCTGTTCACGACCTTCATTGTGATCATCCTTAATGTGCTTTTTGGTGTAGCCGCTTCATGGGCAATTGCCAAGTTCGATTTCCTGGGGAAAAATCTTCTTACTACGCTGATCGACCTGCCATTCAGCGTGTCACCTGTGATTGCCGGTTTAATCTACGTGCTTATGTTTGGATTGCAGGGACTGTTAGGGCCGTGGCTTGATGACCACAATCTCAAAATTATTTTTTCGACCCCGGGAATCTTGCTTGCCACCATTTTTGTGACGTTCCCCTTCGTTGCCCGGGAGCTGATTGCCGTGATGCAGGTCCAGGGGAATGATGAAGAGGAGGCGGCGATTGTGCTGGGCGCCGGGGGGTGGAAAACATTTTGGCGAATTACGCTGCCCAATATCAAATGGGGGCTTCTCTATGGCGTTCTTACATCCAACGCCCGCGCGATGGGGGAGTTCGGCGCCGTTTCGGTGGTATCCGGGCATATTCGCGGATTAACTAACACCATGACGCTGCATGTGGAAATTCTTTACAATGAGTATAGATTTGAAGCGGCCTTTGCGGTGGCATCACTGCTCACGTTGTTAGCGCTGGTCACCCTGATTGCCAAAAAGCTTGTGGAGTGGAGAACCGAAAAATCCCCGGCGCTGGAGCAGCCGGCCACCCTTTAAGGAGAATCCGATGAGCATCGAAGTAAAAAATATTACCAAGACATTTGGAAATTTTACGGCGCTGAAAGATGTGTCTCTCAAAGTCCCTACGGGAGAACTGGTTGCTTTGTTGGGGCCATCCGGGTCCGGTAAAACAACCCTGTTAAGAATTATTGCCGGCCTGGAGCAGCAGGATTCGGGGCAGGTTTTTTTCGAAGGTGAAGATACCACCCACAGCCATCCGCGGGAGCGCAGAGTGGGTTTCGTTTTTCAACATTACGCACTTTTCCGCCACATGACGGTTTTCGAAAATGTGGCTTTTGGTCTTCGCATAAAGCCCCGCAGAATGCGCCCTCCGGAAGAGGAAATCCGCAAAAATGCACACAATCTTTTAAAAATGGTCCAACTGGACTGGCTGGCGGACCGCTACCCGGGACAGCTTTCCGGTGGGCAGCGGCAGCGGGTGGCATTGGCCCGCGCCCTGGCGGTGCAGCCAAAAGTGCTCTTGCTGGACGAACCGTTCGGATCGCTGGACGCCAAGGTACGCATGGAGTTGCGCCGGTGGCTGCGCCGGCTGCACGACGAAATTCACATCACCAGTGTGTTTGTCACCCACGACCAGGAAGAAGCACTGGAGGTTGCCGATTATGTGGTGGTGATGAACGAAGGTCGCATCGAACAGATCGGGGCGCCCGAGGAGGTGTACGACAATCCGGCGAATCCGTTTGTATACAATTTCTTAGGGAATGTAAATCTCTTCCACAGCCAAATCAGGGACGGCAAAGCTTACATCGGAAATTATGCCATCGACCTCCCGGTTCCCGGGCAGAATGGTGCAAAGAACGCGGTGGTTTGCGTGCGTCCGCACCAACTGAACGTATCGCATCAACAACCCTCCGCAAATTTTATCCATGCCCGGGTTAAACATATTAACCGGGCCGGACCGGTAATCAAACTTGAGCTAACAACAGACTGGGGAGATGATGTTCATGCGGAACTGCCCCAGGAGCGACTGCAGGAAATCTCACTGGAGAAAGGGAAACAGGTGTTTGTGGGATTCCAGGAGATGAGAATATTCACGGATGACCGATTTGCTCTTTCCGGTTTACCGATCCCGGACTCCGGGCAATAAAATTTCCGAAAAATCACTTCTCAAATTTTAGGCCAGGTATTCTCGCAGTCGACAAGCGGTTCGTGGAATGACAAAAATTTTTATAATTGGGGGGGAGTATTTCGGATTGGAATGAATTATATTTTAGGCCGGGAAGCAGTGAATTAGTGGGTTTTAATAAATCAATTTTCAATAAACTGCCCGAAATCAATGTATGAAATCAACGAAGCGTGTTCTGATTACCGGTTTGATTTTGACGTTTCTCTTCTGTAGCAAGAATTATGAAGGAGATTTGCAGTCTTTTTCGCTTAACGGAATGTGGCTGTATCACGAAGGGACTTCTGCGGAGTGGAGCCGCACGTTTTTTAATGACACGAGCTGGGCTAGAATTTCGTTGCCGGCGGTCCTGAAATCATCAGTGGGTTCCGGGAGCGGTAACCCGACCTGCTATCGTCGCCACTTTGTGCTGATGGGCCATTTTGAGGAAAGGGTGGTTTATCTCTACCTCGGCCGGAATGCGGATAGCATGAATGTTTATTTGAATGGGAAACTGGTTGGGCACCGGGGAAATGTTTCTCCCCATTTCGGCAATATTCACCGGCAAAAGGCGATATTTGAAATTGATCCTGCCGATCTGCATTTTGGGAGGGAAAATGTCTTGGCGGTAGATGTTTTTGGTGGTGAAGCGGCCGACAGCCTTTTCGGCAAGCATCCCGGCATCTATTCCCGTCTGGGCTTTCTCAGGATGTCCGGTTTCCGGGTGAGCACCTGTCCATATAAAATTGAGCGAAATATTCACGCACGGCTTGAGGATTTCAGCAAAGAATGGCAGCGTGGAGATTCCTTGAAAATGGCATCCTATCTTGGCGCAAATATTGAGAAACGCAATTCTGCCGCTGGCGAACTTCTTTCCGAACTTCTCTCCGAACGCTTACGATTTCAGTCTGCAAATATTGAACTTGAACGCCCCGGTTTTTACTGCGAAAAAGGGGATTCAGTGGTACTTGTATTAGGTGACTGGTATATTCGCTCGGAAGACAGACCGGTGCACCGGCTGGCTTTTCAATGGCGTTTTCAAAAGCTTGGCGGAAAGTGGTACATCATGGGGTCGCTCTAACGATAGCAATGATTCCATGATGGCACTTAGGCTACTTATCTGCCGGTATTGAGACAGCAAAAATTTTGGAGTGCATTACAAAAGACGATGAAACTTCCCCAGAAACTGATTCCGGGAAAGCTTGTCCGCCGCTATAAGCGGTTTTTAGCGGATGTCGAATTGGAAAACGGCGAGGTCGTGACAGCTCATTGTCCTAACTCCGGCAGCATGAAAGGCTGCATGGATCCCGGCAGCCCGGTGAGACTTTCCGAAAGCCGGAATCCGAATCGCAAGTATAAATACACCTGGGAACTGGTGCGGGTAAACGGCTGTTGGGTTGGAATCAATACCGGTCGGCCCAACCTGCTGGTGAAGGACGCCATCGTCGACGGCACGATTTCCGAGTTGCAAAATTACGAAACCGTCCGGCCGGAAGTAAAATACGGTGAGAACAGTAGGATCGATCTGCTGCTGGAGGGAAAGACCGGGCGCTGCTACGTGGAGGTAAAAAATGTAACGCTGGTGGAAGGACGGTTGGCCCTGTTCCCGGATGCTGTGACATTGCGCGGACAGAAACATTTGCGCGAGCTGATGCGAATGGTTTCGGAAGGGCACCGGGCGGTGATATTCTTTGTGGTGCAACGCGGGGATGCGGATTCGGTTTCGCCGGCCGATGAAATCGATCCCGAATATGGTCGGCTGCTGCGCGAAGCAACGGAATTTGGAGTTGAAGCGATGGCCTACCAGGCGCAAGTTTCGCCGGAAGAAATCCGGATTTCCAGGCGTTTGCCGGTGATTTTAAAATAAATGGTAGTCGGCAGATTTTTCCTTGGGCAAGCGGGAATACTTGGAATGGATGCACCAGGCCAAACCAAAGACGGAAGATAAAATGGGCATTCGTTTCCGGGCGATGAAGAGGGAACGAGGCTGGATCTTAAGTTTGATTTTCAGAAACAAAACGTGTTTATTTGATTATAAATCGTCATGTAATAATTAACCAAATACCGGAGGTCCTACATGAAGTACTCGAAATTTTTTATGTTCTCTCTTCTCATTGCAGGGATTCTTTTCTTTAACAGGGCTGTTTTAGCCGCGGGCTTCGAAGGAAAGATTGTCGAAAAAGATATCACCGTTCAGCTTTCGGCTTTCCCCTCTGTGAATCCGGAAGACAACAGCGCTGTTGCCGATAACATATTTTCGAAATCCACCGAAGAGCTCAAAAAAATTGCTCCGGAGGGCTTCGCCGAAAATACAGCGACAATTTACATCAAAGGCAAAATGTACCGTGTGGATTCGGAACAGGAGGGACATAAAATGTCCATGATCTACGACATGACGACTCATAAAATGACCACCCTGCAGTGGGATTCGAAAACGGCGATGGTGACAAATGTTGATGAGATCAATGAGAATGTCGGGAATATGATGAAACAAATGCCGCAGACCACGGAAGGTGAAAAGAAGGAAAGCGATTTTTCCATGAAGGCCACCGGGAAGACAAAAACGATCAACGGTCGGAAGTGTGCACTGTTTGAAGGAACAGACAGTGACGGCCATTTTTCCCATATTTGGCTGGATACAGGGGATGAAGCGCTGTTCAACAGCTTTATTCCAATCTTTACAGCCATGCAGGACATGGGCGGTGAAAATAAGGACAATGAGAAAGAGGAACAGTTTTACCGCCAGGAGAAGGGATTCCCAATTCTCACGAAAACTGTGAACGGTGATGAAGTTGATATTCAGGAAACGGTGGAAATTACCAAACAGTCTGTGTCTGATGATCAGTTCACCATTCCCGCCGGATTCAAAGAAATGAATATGCAGCAGATGATACAGGAGCAGATGAAGAAATACCAGGATCAGTTTAATAAACAACAGTAAGCTGAATTACTTCATTTGCAGGCAGCCGTCAAGACTGCTTGCGTTCCAAAAGCGATTAATCGACCGGTGTGGCAAGGGCAACGCCAACCACTCTTGTTGCACCGGCTGATTTTAGCGTCAGGGCGCATTCGTCCATCGTTGCGCCGGTCGTAACGACATCATCTACCAGCACAATCGAATTACCGCTAACCTGATCCGGAAACCGAACCCGGAAAGCATCCGAAACATTCTGCTGCCGCTGCTCGCGATTCAGGGCGGTTTGAGACGGGGTGTGTCTTGCCCGCACCAGCAGGCCGGTGCGAACCGGCGGCGCGAGGGTTTCAAATATGCCTTTCGCGATGTGGTAACTCTGGTTGTAGCCTCTTTCTTTTTTGCGTAGCGGGTGCAAAGGCACCGGCAGCACCAAATCGATGCTTTCTTTGCTCAATTCACCAAGCAAGAATTTCTGGGACCATTTCCCGATTTGTTCTGCCAGGCGGTTCATTTTTTGATATTTAATATGATGGATCGCGGTCTGGATTACGTGCTCAAACTGTACAGCAATGTGCAGAGCATCCAGGTGATTGCCGGGGAGCCGATCCAGAATTTTTGTCTGAACGAAAGCAGGTTCCACCGGTTTGCACGAGCTTAAGCAATTATCACAAATTTGGTGTAAGGTCCCGGAATTGGTCATGAGCTGTTTGCAGGCAAAGCACACCGGCGGATAAACCAGTTGCAGCAGATCGCGAAACGGCTGCATTATGTACCCGGATAAAGTCATTTATTTTTACCGAAGGTTTTAATTCATACAAAAAATTCGCCCTGAATGATAATCCAGGGCGAATAAATTTGTTTTATGCTGGCCGGACAGCAGCGTCCTGAACACATTTGCTAAAATTGGAAATTAAATGAGAGGCGCGGCTCAATCCGTTCCACCGGTTTGTAGTTTCCGTTGTCGGTTTCTATCCAGTACCAGCGGTAAATGGTGGAAAGCACCAGGAACCGGTTCAAACGGTAACCAACTTCGGCAGTGAGAACTGAGTTGATATCCAGTGTGCGTACATCTTTGAACGTTTCGATATTGGCTTTATCATAATAGCCGCTCAGCACAAACCTGGGAACCAGGTCGGGTGCCTGCGCTTCCAGGTGAAGGATACCGCTGCGCTTAATTCCGTTCAGGCGCTGGTAGCTGCCGGTAAGCCGCACTTTATGGATGATATGCCCGACAAGCTGGCCAAAATAGCCCTCGGTTTTCGGAGCGTATTTTAATAATGTATCCGGATTCAGTTGGTCAAAATTGCTTCCTTCACGATAGAGTTCATATAATGGTCCAAATAGATTGGGAATGAACTGTTCTCCGACGAAGCGTTTTTCAAATTTTGCCGCGAGACCAAAAACGCCGATGAATTCCGGGAATAAAACGTTGATACCAACCGCTTTTCCGCTGCCGTAATCCTGGAATTTGCCGTAGTCCCCATATATTGCCGACTGAATAAAGGGCGTGTTGAGAAACCTCAGGTCGGCGCCCGCGCCATACGCATTCAACTTGCTGTAAGTGGTTGGCGTCAACACCGATTTGAGATGGTCTTCGTGCACGTATGTACCATATACCCGGAAATTTCTGAGAATAGGAACAGCATCGTTCATGAAGCGGAAGGGCCGAAAATAGAGGTTGCCGCCGATGAGCTCAAGCCTGCCCAAGCTGCTGGTTACCGATTCGAACCCGACCTTGCCAAAATCGATATCCAGCGCCAGCCCGATTTTACGCTTGTCGTAATTGGAAGCATTGTTGTAATTCCACATCAGGAATCCGTTGGCAAGGGTCGCCATTTCCAGAGATCCCACGCGCCCGTAGAACTGATCACCCTTGTAGCCGTAGCGGATGTAATTTATCGCTCTCAGAATACCTGCTCCGCCCTGGTACTCTTCTTTGCGCAGCTTAAAATTGTTGTTATTGTCCATCAATAGTTGCAGATACAGACCGACGCCGAATTTCCCGAAAGCAAGTTCCGGGGCGAGTGTTATCGTTGTGTATGGCTGCCCGTCAATCCAGGTCATCCCCAAACCGCCCATCACGTTGTTCTGGTTCGGATCTTGAAACGGATCTTGAAATCCCTGGGCAAATATGGTTGCCGAAAGCCCCATTAAAAACAACATCGTCCAACAAACTTTCTTCATGTGCTGCTCCTTTCAGATTTGTAATATGGAACATCCTTAGCGAAACCTAAGGAAAAATAACACAAAAATAACAAATAAATCAAGATGTTTTTTGAACCGGGGAGGTGGCCGGAACTGGTTTTTTCGCCTTTAAAATAATCATACATAAAGGACACACAGCTTTTTTTATAAAGAACGTTAACGGATGCCCGATTACTCCGATAATATCCTTAAGAAACAATAGGGATGTTGATATGAAGAACAAAAAGGATTTTAAATCATTTCTCGAAGACCCCAGGCCGCTTGTCGAATCCGAAGAAAGATCCGCCAATGAAGGCAAATTAATTAAAAGGGATCGACTGGATCGAAAAAAGACGGTGGAACAGGTTCAGTGGAATCAGGTCGCGGGGAAAGCGCCCGATGTCTCGGTTATCGAAAACGATGGGCGTATTGAAGCGATTGAATTCAAGTGCAGTTGCGGTTGCGGTGCAGTTGTTCAGTTTGATTATGACGATATGCCCTCCGACCAGGTATTGAATTAACGCATTTGTTTTTTCGGTTGCTTTTGCCTCTCCTTTTTTTGCAGAATTCCGGGAATGACTTTGATTTGGCGGCGCGCCGATCTCTCGCCGATTGACTCGTCTCCAGCAGTTGTAAAACGGGCGGATTAGAGCGCGCTTACGCTGGGCTTCTCTGAACACGCCTGGATCGATGCCCATGCCATACAAAACCTATCTGCTTCCTTCCTCCAAAATCGGTTTAGATTTTGGTTTTCCAAACACGAGAAAGAAATTATATTAAAAAACGAAATGGCTTGGCGATACATTGGGCAAAGGTTCGGATGATTCCGGTTTGAGAATATTGGACCAGCCACACAATTCACCGGCAGCCGTTAATATGGGATTGGGTTGAGAAACGATGGCCACGAAGAGACGAATTCAGCGGATGAGGGACGTGCTCGAAAATCGCCAGCGGGATTTAACCGTTGTATTCGAGAACATTCACGATCCGCATAATGTGAGCGCTATTCTGCGCTCCTGCGATGCAGTGGGGATCGATGCGGTTCACCTGCTCTACACCAACGAAGCGTTTCCGGAGCTGGGCGAAAAAACTTCCGCTTCGGCAAAAAAATGGATCGATATCTCCATGCATAGCGAAAATGGTGAGCTTCGCTCTTCTCTGAAACAACTTGACATGACCATTTACGCCGCCTGCATTGCTCCCGGCGCAAAAACAATTTTTGAAATCGATTGGACACTACCGTCCGCAATCCTGGTTGGGAATGAGCATCGCGGCGTCTCCGACGAGGCGGTGCAAATCGCCGATGAGAAGATTATGATTCCCATGTTTGGCATGGTGGAGAGCCTGAATGTGTCGGTAGCCACCGCCGTGATTCTGTATGAGGCCTGCCGGCAGCGAATTGCGAAAAATATGTATCCGGCCCCGGAAATTGTCGAGCCCTGGCTGGAAGATAAATTGAAAAAATGGATTGGGCCCGGCTGATTCGCCATTCCCGCGAAACTTGTGCCCATGGAAATGGGTCGCGGGAATCCATTTATGGTGTTTCTTTCTTTTCCGAAGGACTGGCTAAATTTAAATAAAATCAGAAGTTCATAGTACCAAAGGAAAACGTCTATGTCACATTTTCTTTTTTTGGTCCTCAGTCTGTTGATCATGATTGTTGGCCTGGCCGGAACTCTGCTTCCGGTTGTGCCCGGTATTCCGCTGATTTATTTCGGGTATGTCATTTACGGGCTGGCCTCGCACTGGACGGATTACGGGCAGAATGCCATGATCTTCTGGGGAATTGTGACCATTCTTATGGTGGCGCTGGATTATTATGCCGGAGCTCTGGGGGCCAAAAAATACGGCGCTTCTGCTGCGGGCATCTGGGGATCGATTATTGGCGGGATACTGGGTGTTGTATTCCTGAGTTTTATCGGCTTGCTGATCGGCCCTTTCCTGGGCGCCGTGGCAGGTGAGCTGCTTGCCGGAAAATCGCGCTCCGAGGCATGGCGTTCCGGCTGGGGAGCATTTGTGGGTTTCCTGGCGGGAAGTCTGGTAAAGATTGTGGTAGGGATCAGTATGATCGGCACGTTTTTGTGGTGGGTGATTTTTTAAGACGGGTAGCAGGATTTGTCTTTTGGGTTGACAGTTGTGTTAAAATAACTGTTTTATCGGGATGCCGGTCCTGTCATCTTCAGGATTCTAAATTTTTAATTTCAATATCTTCAGTTGGCAGTATTTGCCTTCCGTGGCGAACAGTCAAAATGGAAATTTGCTTCGTTTCAACTTTATATATTATTCGGTAATTGCCAAAGAAAATTTCCCTTGTATCGTTCTTTTCAATTTCCGGTACTAATCGCCCACTTAAGGGAAAATCCTCCAATCTTTTCACACTGTCATATATGGAAATGACCCATTTTTCAGCGGCAGCCAGACTATCGGCTGCAATGTAGTCCGCAATTTCGTTTACCCGCTGGTGAGCATACAGTGACCAGATAATTTTCATTGCGATTCGCGAATGCGTGATAATGTTCTGTTCTTAGCTTCCTCATGCTCAATGCCCAGGCCTTGCTCCAATTGGGTTTCCGCAATTTGGACTTCCTCCAGGATTTCTATTTTCTCAAGCAATGCCTCGTATTCCTGCACATCCAAAATAACCGCCGAGCTTTTACCGTGTTGAGTGATGACCATGGGGCGTTTGGTAGAACGCACCTGTTCTATTAAAGCTGCCGCATTTGCCCGAAATTCGGACAGGGGGTGTATATCCTGATTTAATATGATTCGTTTCATGTTTGCACTCCCACATAGTACTAACTATTGTACGGCTTAAGGTACTATGCAAGAATGTATAGTGCAAATAAAAATTTCAGCCGGCATTGTTTCTCCGTCTGTGTTTTAAAAATATGCTTAGTGGAAAGGTCTGTTTACCAGCTTCCCCTATTGAGGCGAATTGGTCGGGTTGATTTTTGCCGGTTGAACGGAAACTATTCTACTTCTTTACCAGATCCTTCTCCAGCAATGAATAGATAACACTATCTTTAAACTCATTTCTAAACAGGAAATTTTCTCTGAAGTAAGCTTCTTTTCTGAACCCGATTTTTTCGAGCAATCTCATGGATGGCAAATTTTCCGGGTTGACATTTGCCTCGATGCTGTGGAGGTGTAATTTCCTGAAACCAAATTCTATCAATGTGTCTGCAGTTTCTTTCATATACCCTTTGTTCCAATAGTCCGGATGCAGCGCATATCCGATTTCACCTCTGGAATGCCTGGAGTCTATTCTCCAAAATCCCAAATATCCAATAAATGTATTTGTGGATTTCTCAACAATTCCCCAATTTAAACCGGAACCCGACTTATAGGATTCGCTGATTGATTTTATCAGATTCTCCGATTCCGCGATTGATCTCATTGGCTCCACATCCATGAACTTCATAACTTCTTTATTTGACCGAATTACAAATAATATTTCAGCGTCTTTGGATGTGATCTGACGATATTTCAGCCTGCCACTTTCCAATTCCGGAAATTGATCGAAAACCTTTTTGTTAATTTCAAATTTCATTTGTCAACTGTATTTATGATATGCATGACGCCGGGTTTCAGCCGCCGCGTTGCCGGGCCGCATTTCAGAAAGAAGAAAAATAAAAGTTGTAATTAAAGAAAGTCTTCCATCGTAAGCGTGACAAGTGTAGGATAGAGCTCATCCTGCTGGGTGACGTCTCCAGTCGCGATCGCTTTAATCCTTGCCAAATCCGCAAGGAATGGATTTGGAGCTGTGTAACCTGGAGGCGTATTCCTGTTGACGATCTTGCCGTACTGCTTCGTAACATCAGGATTCTGGAATGGATGGGACTGGGCTGTGTCTATCAGATCATACAATCTTGCGAAGTAATCTTCAAATTCCTGCTGTTGATCGTTTGGATTCAATGTCTTAACGGGGTGCCACGGCATCGGATCGCCTTCGTTCCAACCCATCAAGTGCTTCGTAACTGAACCCGGAGCGTAGAACTCGATCTCGCCCGGAGTCGGCGTGCCATTGTCATCATAGGTATAGTTGATCTTGAACTTGGTTCTATAGCGATCGAACTCGTCGATCGCTTTTCCGATCGTGCCGTTGAAGTCGTCGTCTTTCAGCTTGTAGCGGAACCAGAACTCCTGACCTTCTGTGGGCTGGCCTGCCAGGGTTGCGGGGACCTCGGTAGTTGAAATGACTTGATCTCCAATAAGCATCATACCGAGATTGTTAAGATTATCACTGTGCCATGGGCCATCATCAGGGACCTGCCAGAGAGTAGCATTGTTTTCACTGTTTGTCAAACGAGAACTGATATAGGTACCCACTGATGAAAAGTCAATTAGATGGTTGTAAATCTTTCTAACAGTTGCGTTATCGTGATCCACCTGGATTCGTGCGTCATCCGCAAGCTCTTCGAGGGTCATTCTACATGCACCATCCTGATCGACTGGGAACCATAGTCTCCTGCTACCATGTGAAGAACATAGACACCGCTAGGAATATCTCCACTGTCCCATCTCAGCTTATGCTGTCCGACTGACTGCTTTCCAGGGCTGATATCGGCCACTTCCTGACCTGCCATGTTGTATACCTTGGCATGGACATCCGTAGTGTAGGGAAGATCGTACTCTATATTCGTAACACCGTTGAAAGGATTAGGATAATTCTGGTTCAGCTTGAAGTGTTCTGGAACGCCCGGGCTGTCAGTATCGTCAATAGCGAGAGGAACATCCGAGAATTTGATGTCAAGAGTATCGTCTGAAACCTCGCCCTTCGTAGCGAAGTAGACATCAACAGTCCAGTGACCTGGATTCGCAGAGTCCTCGGTGATATTCCAAGACGGTTTAAGATTGTCTGAGTTTCCAGTGATATTGAAGTATAGCTGTTCTCCGGGATCGGTAAACGCATGATACCTGTGATGATAAGCCTCAGGACGAAGATTTGGAATCTGACCGATATAGCCTTCAAGAGTCATGTCAGGCATGGGATTCTCATAAGATATGCTTTTGCTGTCCAACATTTCACCATCAAGTTTAACCTTCGCCCCGCCCACCAGGAGCAGGCTAACCGCGGCGCCGGAAGTTTTAATAAATTCACGTCTGGATTGATTCTTCATTTGGTTAGTTTCCGTCCGGTTTTCTTCTTTTAAAAATATAAAAATAATGCGAATTAAAAAACATGTTTTTTATTGTAGCAATATGCTATTAAAAAATTGGCCGATTGCGCTTTAATTATCCGCTATTCGGGCAAGGCCAGGCAAATATGTATCAATTCACAATTAACGAGAGCTTTATAAATTCGGAAAATCCTACAATTGTTCAGATTATTCATAATAATATGATAAATTATGCCTTTATTAGCCCGGAAATCCGCTCAGGCAGCGGAGAACTTCTTTATCCTATTTGATTAACCCATTTACTTCAATCCAAGTTTCTTCCCTTCCGCCAACAACCGGATCGATTCGGCGATCCTTTTCTCTTTCGTTGCCGGTTGTTTTGCCGTTGCTACCCAAATGATATATTGCTTCTGATGGGTCGGTGCCAATTTGTTAAATGCTATTTCCGCTGCAGGATTTTTTCTCAGCGCCCCGGCAAGATCCGGGGGCATCTCAAATGTCAGGTCGGGTTTTTGCACAGGATTGTCCCAACTTCCCGATTTCCGGGCAGCTTCCACTTTTTTCATTCCATGCTCCGTCATCAGGCCGTCCCGGATCAGTTGTTCAACGCGCCTTTTGTTTACCAGCGACCATTTGCTGTTGTCTTTCCTCGGCGTAAATTTCCGCGCATACTTTGTGTCGTCCAACCGTTTGATGAGGCTGTCCACCCACCCAAAACAAAGCGCTTCATCCAATGAGTCCGCATATTCGATTGACGAAATGCCGATGCCTTTCTTGTAATAGACCAGCCAAATCTCCGTCTCCTTATCGTGGTTGGCTGCCAGCCATGCCCTCCATTCCGCCCGATTTTTTACTTCAACGGTTTTCATTGTTGACTTATCTCTTAACATTATTGAGTTGTCCGGTGTTTGCCGGTTATTATAATATTTTCTCGGAAGTGAATTATTGCCGAATTAAACAAGCAATTTTGGGCTCTTGCTATTTACTTTCTTTTTCCAACCGGGGACAGGATCAGTTGGGCCGGATAACCTTATCGGCTTGCGCCATTATCTGGACGGTCTGGCTCATGGTGCCGGTTCTGCCGATCAGCAAATCGTCTTTTTTCCCATGAAAATCCAGACAGGTGATGCAGGTAGCAATCACTGCTCCTCTTCTCTCCAACGCTTTCAGGCTCTCCAGCACCTCGCTCCCCTTGGTCGTGAGATTGATGCCGGAGTTTACGCAACCGATCATATCTATCCTGACATCCGATTTTGCCAGTTCGCTTAAAAAAATAGCCATCAATTTTTTGCCTAATTCGGGATTACCTTCGCCCATCTTGTCTGAATTCAGATAAAGAAATGTCATTCCGCTCTCCAAATTAAGATTCGCCTTTACCATTCCACCGGCAGTCCTGTCGGTCCCTTTGCCAGGTCTATTATATCACCCGGAGATTAAATTATCAATCTCTTTTTTAGCCTGGCCCATGCATTGGATTCGGTTTTCTGCCACTCAAATCCGACTGCCGATATGCCGATAAGCGAAACGGCAGCCAGGAAATATTCGGATTATAGAAAACGAGTTCTCCTGGTGCTATTGATCCGGTGCATCCAGCACTTCCCGTGCCTTCTTTGCAAGCCCCTCCGGGTTAAACGGCTTTTGGACCAGGTTTACGCCCTCATCCAGCACCCCATGATGCACGATGGCATTGTCGGTGTAGCCGGACATGAAGAGGACTTTTGCGCCGGGGTAGAGCTCAAGGACTTTCTTTGCCAGCTGCTTCCCGCCCATTCCCGGCATAACGACATCGGTAATTAACAGGTGAATCGGTTCCGGATGGTTTTTGCAAAGCCGAATCGCATTTTGGCCGGTGTCGGCAGCCAAAACCTGGTAGCCATAATTCTTAAGCGAGGTGGAAGCCATCTCCCGCACGCCGTTGTCATCCTCAACCAGCAAGATGGTTTCCGAACCGGTGAGAGATTTTGATAGAGCGGGAGCCTGAACCTTTCTCATATCGGTTGTTTGAATCTTTGGAAAATAAATCTTGAACGTCGTGCCCTGCCCGGGTTCGCTATAGACCCAAATATTACCGCCGCTCTGACGTACAATTCCGTAAACAGTGGAAAGACCAAGTCCGGTGCCTTTCCCCTTCTTTTTTGTCGTAAAGAACGGTTCGAAAATTCTGGATTTGGTCTCCGTATCCATCCCCTCGCCGTTGTCGCTTATTGCGACCATGATATAGTCGCCGGTTGTGACGGACAAATGGTGATCCGCATAGTTCTTATCAAGAAAAACATTATGGGTCTCAATGGTCAGCTTACCTCCTTTGGGCATAGCATCTCTTGCATTTACCGCCAGATTTATAACAACCTGGTTCATCTGACCCGCATCCACCTTTACATAATTCAAATCTTCCGCCAGGTAAGTCACCAGCTCAATATCTTCGCCAATGATGCGGTGAAGCATATTGACCGAATCTCCTATAACCGCGTTAAGATTTAAAATCTGGGGTTGGATAATCTGCTTGCGGCTAAATGCCAATAGCTGCTGGGTCAATGAAGATGCGCGCTGTCCGGCTTTTTCAATTTGTTCAAGCATGGTGTACATTGGGGTCCGCTTTTTTATGGTGTTGAGCAAAATGTGGCAGTAACCCAGGATTATAGTCAAAAGATTATTAAAGTCGTGCGCAATACCTCCCGCCAGAACACCAATGGATTCCAGTTTCTGTGACTGATGCAGTTGCTCTTCCAATGATTTACGGGGAGTGACATCGAACGCATACCCCCTCAATTCCCGCAGGTCACCCTTTTCATCAAAAATTCCGGTTATGTTTTGAATTACATGAGCCGGCCCGCCGTCCTTTTTCCGGAGCTCGAGCTCCTGGTTTTCGATTTTTATATTCGATTTTACCCTTTTCAAAATAGCCTTCCAGTCATTCGGAGCCTGAAACAGAAAGCGCACATTTTGTTTGATCAACTCCTGCTTCGAGTCAAATCCCAATATTCTAACAAACGCCGGATTGCAATCCAGAATTTCGCCATCGGTTGTGGCGAGGTAGTCACCGGAGATATCGTCTTCGAAAAATTTGCGATATTTATCCTCCGATTCGCGAAGTGCGTTCTCGGCTAATTTGGATTCAGTGATATCGAGGGAAAGAATAAATATGCCCTTTGGAACGGGTG
>CAZUZS010000030.1:0-2026 GCA_964624795.1 uncultured Calditrichaceae bacterium | reverse complement strand
AATTTGGATTCAGTGATATCGAGGGAAAGAATAAATATGCCCTTTGGAACGGGTGAGATCCTGAGCTTGAACCATCCTACGGAGCCATCCGGATAGATAAATCTATTTTCCATTTGGTGCAGGGTGCGTTCATTCATGCTGCGCACCAGTGTGGCAAACATTTCTGTCTTTTCGATACCGGGAAACAGCTCCATCATGGTGCGCCCGATCATCTCCTCCCTGTTTCGCCGGCCATGGCTGGCGGCGCTTTTGTTGATGTAGAGGTAACGCCAGTCATAACCGATGATCTGGCACCCTTCCAGCATGTTGTCAAAGGTAGTGCGGAAACGTTCTTCGCTTTCCTGCAGCGTAACCTCAGGCTGCTTCTGACCTTCGATATGATCCATACCGCCCCCGTTTATTTTGTTCTTCCGCTTATGGCTGGCCGCAACCCGCCTGCTGATCCGTACCCGTCTGTAGCAGGTTAAGGTGTTCTCGGCTGATAACCCGGAAAATATGGAAATCAGTCCATGAAGCTGGCAGCTCCATTTCGTTTCTTCAAACGGACAGGAGGTTCACATGCAATAAGGCAGTCGATAACCGCTGGTAAATTCGGACTCCTGTATGAATTGACCAAATCTAAATGCTCGGCTTATAATAATCAACACAAAATGTTTATTATTGTTGGAATATATACACATTTTTTTGAAATCCTGAAAGAAGAAATGTTTTTGGGAATTTATATTCAAGATGAATAAAGGCTCGCCTGCGCTCCGGTTGCTATTGTAACGTGAATTCGAGCTAAGAACTCTTCTATGTTTAATTGTCATGCCGGCAGAACCTGCCCCGCACTTGTTGCGGAGGATTGCCGCCACAGAGTGGTCCGTCCGGGAGCATCCGGAGGATCAGGGAAGAATAAATTGAAATCCCGATGCAGCAGATTCCCGCCAAAAAACATGCCCCGAAGGGGTAGACCGGGAATGACATTTGGGAATAGTTTTTAATATGACTTTATTGACACCTTATTACGTCAAACTCTCGTTAATGCACCAAACCCAGTGCCAGCCCCAAAAAGCCGAAAGCGCCGAACACAAAATGAACGACAATAGCAACGGTGGTGTTTTTTCTGACCTGAACCACGGCCGGTAAAATAAAGAAGATTGGAATGGCAGAATAGATCAAATCCAGACCCATCGGCAAATGCCACACAGCCCAGAATGACCCGTGAACGAGCCATGTCCATTTTTTGTTGAGCACCTCCTGCCTCGGCTGGATGTAGCCTCGCCATAAGAATTCTTCACCGAAAATATTGAAGAAAAAAAAGCGGCCAGACATAAATGATCCAAAAATAGGCGTCATTCAGCGGCATGTTTCGAAAAAAGAATGGGGTGGCATCGATGCCGAGTTGCGGCAGGATAATTTTCGCGATCAAAAAGGAAGCCAGCGACAGCAGCATAAAACTGCCAACAGTCCAGGCCGTATCCGCCCTCGAAAGCCTCTTTATTCTCATCCTGTAGAATAAATCCTTTATGCGGAACGATCCGATTTCCCGGGCGCTCAGGTAGATGGCACCGAAAAACATCGGAACCAGAACCAGCAGCCCGACGCTGATGAAATAGGCAACCTCGATGGGCATTGTTTTTTGTGAGTCCAGCCACGGAATGGCAAGCTGGCATGCGATAAGGTTCAGCACGGTTGGAATCCCGAACAGCAGAAACAGGCCGGGCCATTTCAGGGGTGTCACTTTTTTCATAACGAAAATTCAGGCCTTTCGTAATTTTCAAAATTACCTGCTGCCCGGCTCCAATGTAAATACTTTTATACTTTTGATGCCGGTAATATCGTCATTCAGTTCGACCAGATCCAGTTTGTCAACCGTGCACCAGAAATCCGGGATTGTTGCTTCCGCTTCCGATAACGCCCGCCGGTAAGCTTTCTCATCGAAGGCAAATTCGTGCGGATCTTTCAGATCGTATTGCGCGGCGTCTTTTACGAACAGTCCCAGCCCGATGTGCGGTATGAATTCGATATCGTCCCGGCGATATTG
>CAZUZS010000029.1:0-53011 GCA_964624795.1 uncultured Calditrichaceae bacterium | reverse complement strand
ATATATGTGAGGAATTTCGATCAAAGCTGGCAGAAGCTTGAAATGTTTGGAAGTTATTATTTCAATAGAATCCGTGGAAATGATATCAACGATGTGTTTGCCGTGGATGATTTCGGTCGAATTGTGCATTTTAACGGTTTGGGTTGGAGGCAGTATGCATCACCGAAAGTTGTGCTTCTGCGATCAGTGGATGTAAGAGAGGATTTGATCGTGGCTTGTGGGGATGACGGGCGGAACGCATATATAATAACAGGCAGGAGACAATAAGCACTATTCGTTGCATCATTTTAAATAAACGACCGGAAAGGAGGTGGTGCTCATGCTTGTGGTCAATAATGCACTAAATAAATAAGCCGGGAGATTGGTGGCGCAATTGTCTGGCTGGGAACAGCAAAACGAGCAGGCTGGTAGTTCTTGGAACTCCGAGTCAAAAAAAGTCGGGGAAATGATTCCCCTCCCACCAGAAGGATTCCCATTCCACCGGTTTGCGGGTAGGAGGCGATTCCCATCGCCGACGTTTTTGCCACGAATTACCCGGAAAGGTGACATATTCCATTTTCAGTTGCCCTCACGGCATTTGCCATTTTATACGTTTTCCCTCGCATGTCATGTCAGGAGCCGCAAAAAAAGTTTTTTATTGCGCTTTTTAGGTTGTCCGGTGTATAATCACATTCTGGATTTGGAATTAAGACAAATTTAAATCATGTAACAATTTCATTTCGATTGAATCAAAAGTTTTTATTTCATGTTAAAGTGAAGTTTGAAGTAAAGAAAGGATTATGTTTTATGCGACGGCCGAAAAAGTTTGCACCTCTGCTTTTTATCTTCCTGTTTTTTCTTCTCAGCCAGTCAATTTTTGCACAGGATACGCAGGATATCCTCTCCGGCAGCATCATTGGTTCGGTTGACAAAATGAAACCGGGCGAGAGTTACCCGGTCGCGGTTGAGATCGAAATCCATCAGCCGTATCATATCAATTCCAACCAGCCCACGGAGGATTACCTGATCCCGACCACTCTCGACCTGAAAACACCCGAGGGCATCACGGTGGGGAGAATTAAATATCCGGCCGCGGAGATGAAGACCTTTGCCTTTTCGGAACAGCCATTGTCGGTGTACACCGGGAAGGTTTATATTTTTACTACCCTCACCCTCTCCCCCGATTTCGCTCAAAATGAAATTCCGTTAGAGGGCACGCTTGGTTACCAGGCCTGTGATGACCAAACCTGTCAGGCACCTGCGGATCTGCTTATCAAGCAGAAGCTGCCGGTAGCGGCCGCCGGAGAAGCCGTCTCGCCCGTCAACCAGGAGATATTTTCCGCGCAGCAAACCGCCCAGATCGAAGAACAACCCACTGCCGAAGAAGGCTCATTTGCCCGCACCGTGGAAGAACGCGGCCTGCTGCTCACCTTCGTTTTTGTATTCCTGATGGGGTTGGCACTTAACCTGACGCCCTGCGTTTATCCGCTGATTCCCATTACCATCAGCTATTTCGGCGGGCAGGCGGAAGGGAAAAAAGGCAGTCTGGTGACGCATGCTATCCTGTATGTGCTGGGGATGGCCATCACTTACTCAATTCTGGGTGTCATCGCTGCATTAACCGGCAGTCTGTTCGGGGCAGCGCTGCAAAATCCGATTGTATTGATTGTAATCGCCGTAATCCTGGTGGGGCTGGCGCTCAGCATGTTCGACCTTTACGAAATCCGGGTTCCCGCTTTCCTGTCCAATTTTGCCGGTGGCTCTAAACAGGGATTTTTCGGTACCTTTTTCATGGGCCTGACGGTGGGCATCGTCGCTGCCCCGTGCATCGGTCCGTTCGTTCTGGCACTGCTGACTTACGTCGGCGGAAAAGGCGATGTCGTGCTGGGGTTCTGGTTGTTCTTTGTGCTGGCGCTGGGATTGGGTTTGCCTTTTCTCTTCCTGGGCCTGTTTTCCGGCAGCATCAATAAACTGCCGCGCTCCGGCGCCTGGATGATCTGGGTGCGCAACATTTTCGGATTTATCCTGATTGCCATGGCCATCTATTTTTTGCAGCCGTTGTTTCCCAACACCCTGCTCTACTACCTGGCGATGGCACTTACCATGCTGATCGGCGGCATCTACATGGCCTGGATCGAAGGAACCACCGGAACCGGCAAAGCCTTCCCGGTGGTTCGCAACCTGGTAGGAATCATTTTCTTTGCGGTGGCACTGTTCCTGGCTTCCACCGGAATTCAGTCTTACATTGACGAAAGCCTGGCGGAAAACCGAATTGCCGCCGGAAATGTAACTTCAGAAAATGCCATTCAATGGTTTACATTCGACCATTCAAAACTGGCCGAAGCCGCAGCAGCCGGCAAACCGGTAATGATAGATTTTTATGCCGACTGGTGCATTCCCTGCAAAGAGTTGGAAAAATTCACGTTTTCGGCACCGCAGGTAGTGGAGACATCCCGCAGTTTTGTGATGCTCAAGATGGACTTGACCACCGCCGACGATCCGCTGGCAAAGGAGCTGAAAAGCAGCTTTAAAATCAAAGGCGTCCCGACGCTGGTTTTCCTGACCCCCGACGGGCAGGAAGTGAAAGAATCGCGGATCGTGGGTTTTGTGGAAACAGAAAAATTTCTGCCAGTGATGCAGAAGGTGCTGGAGAAGAGCAACCAAACCAAGCTGTCGGCCGTTCAATAAATCAGTCATTTGGTTGCCACAAGATGTATTGAAAGAAAATTGTGGCGAATTCCGGGTTTTTAGAAAGAATGGGGCCGTAAATTCAAAAGGGCATTTTGTCAAATGCCTGGGGCAAAAATAAACCGGAACGCAAAACCGCTCCGGAATCCGGGAGAAAGCTAAATGCGGTATTCACTGTTAGCGATGTTCATATCCATGCGCCTGGCATGGGGAAGATTACTCAGCCCCATGATTATGCGCGAATATCTTCCGCGGTTTTTCCCGCCGCCCCGCAAAGCCGTTTATAAGAAAGGCCTGGCCAACTACTTCTTCCGGAATTAATTTCTTGCCAATCCTTTCCAACCGCAAATAAGATTATCTCCACAAGTATTTTATTCTGTGTTCTTATCAATTTTAGGAAAGGTGGGCCTGCCGGATTTCCCATTTGCGCCTCACTATTGCCGCTCTAATATCGGAACGGCATGACCCCGATTCACCGAAAATCGCAGCCGGTTTCAGTAACTGAGCCGGCTGTTTTTACTGCTGCTTTTCCTGCGGAGCCGGCTTTTCCTGTTTTTCGTTTTGCGGAGAGCCAATTTCCTGCAACGGGATGTTAAAAAGGAAATCCTTAAGGTAAATCGTTGACAAGAATTTCTCTCCCGGTTTTTGGGTGGATTGTACCAACGTCTCCACACGCACCGGCATCCAATGGCCCTCAATCTTATTTAGATCGATGCGGGTGGACATCCCGCTGGAGACCACATTGTTAGCATAAATCTGGGTGTCCCAGCCGATGCAGAGCCACTTATTATTTACTTCTGAATATTGGGGATGATTTACAATTTTTTGCGATCCGGATTTCACAACCACCCGGTAGAGCTTGCCGGATGGCAGAAAGCACTTGGTCACCGAGGTCTGAAGCTGCCCTTCCCCGGAGGTGTAGCTCACCTTCACACTGTCGCCCGA
Source organism: uncultured Calditrichaceae bacterium (assembly GCA_964624795.1). Classification (GTDB taxonomy): domain Bacteria; phylum Calditrichota; class Calditrichia; order RBG-13-44-9; family RBG-13-44-9; genus CAZUZS01. The sequence continues at coordinate 49,399 of CAZUZS010000029.1, read as the reverse complement.
GAAGGTGGCCAGCCCGTCTTCCGGGATGTCCTCGAAGGGAGAGCTGATAATAAAATTCTGCCAGTCCAGGAAAAAACCGCGGAACTGCTCCCGCACCATCTGGATCTGCTGCAGCGTTCTCTGGCGCATATTGGCGTCAGTCATATCGGGATACGGCTGCAGAATGAACCAAATCTTGCCTTCCCGCGTCCAAATCAACTTCAGTGGGTAGTAAAAGGTGCTGTCCGCCAACTGCCTGACATAATTGATATAGGCACTGCTGGAAAAAAGACAGGTAAAATTTTCCACATCCGGTGAGGACAGGTGATAGTAATAGCCATCACTCTTCTGCTTGAATGCTTCCCACTGTTCATCTGCGAATATGGGCAAGGCAAAGCAGAAGATCAGGAAAACAGCCAGCAAGTTCAACGTTTTAAGTTTCATTTTTCTATTCCTTCGGGCATCAGGGTATTCGGATTATTTTGTATTTTTTCAGCCTGTAAATATATTCAAATTTTGCCGGAAAACCAGAGAAGATTCAATTTTTAAGCCCGGCCTCTCAACCGAGTGCCGCTATCGAAACTCTTAATTCCTGGTTCCTTTTTTCAAGAATGAAGAGCTGCAAGGTTTCGCATTCCCGCGGAAAGGTCGGGAGTAGCTGCCCCCTTTCAGCTTCCGGTGCGGTTATCCATTCGCTAAATTTAACCGCTGTGCTAATTAAAGATCTTTAAATAACATATAGATAAAGATAACGAATCGTCATTTCCCCATAGGGGGCACAATCTGCCGAGCATCAGCGAGAAATCTCTAAAGATTCCTCATCCTGCTAAAGCCGGATTCGGAATGACTGGCAATCGGCAAATCATGCAAATCGAAGAGTAATTAGCGCAATGCGGTAAATTCACTCCATCTCCCGGAGAATGACGAGAGATGGAATTTCTCATCGGGAATTGCATCAAAAGAGGGCCAACTTCACAGCCGGGATAATCAGGATGAACGCCACTGCCCGCGCAAACTGTTTTTCGCTGATGCGGGAATGAAAGCGGGTTCCGATCCATAAACCCGCCAGCATGAACGGGATCAGCAGCGCCAGCCTTGTCCATTCCGCTGATGGCAGCAATTGCCGGTTCCCGTAAACCAGCAGCCGCACAAAATTTTCCACCAGGTAGATAACGATTAGCTGTGCCCGGAAAAAATCCTTTCGGAAATTGTATTTCATATAAGCAACCAGCGGTGGGCCGGACATTCCCACCAGTCCTCCGCACAAGCCACTCACCAGCCCCACAATCCAGAGATGAAATTGGGGAGGGTGGCGTTCCTCTGCCTGCTGCGGTTCGGGAGAAATCAGCAGGTAGATAATAAATAGCGCCAGGACAATCCCGATACCGCGGCGCAGCAGCACCAGCGGCACCATGAACACCAGTTGGGCGCCCATAAAACTGCCTGCCGAAATGGAAACGACGACCGGTAGCACAAAATGCCAGTCTATCTCCTTCCAGACCCCACGGAGCAGGAATGCCCCCGCCAGCAGGTCCAGCACCGCCGAGGTCATCAATGCAAAAGGGGCGCCAGCCAGGAGCGTGAATAACGGCACCACCAGCAGCGCCGGGCCGAATCCGCTTAGGCCCTTAATAAAATAGGCAGCAATTGAGACCAGGAAGAGGAGGTATTCCAATAAATCACCGGTTCGGTTTTTTGAAAAATGCACTCATTAGCAGACCTCATTCCGCGGCTCGGAGACTCCCCCGGAAGGGCTGGTCGATCCGGTCTTAATAAACGAGCAGGAAAATGGGGAAGTCAGAGAAAAAGTGAAAGCGCGCAGATAGATATTCATAATCAGCAACATTTCAGATAAAAGCAGGACGGGCAAACAGGATTGGGCGACAAAACCGGTCGAAAAGATCACCACCGCGAATTGCAGCTAGTACATGATTTTAATAATCTGGTAATTTTTTATAATGTCATCCACATAATCAATGGTCTGGTCGTAGCCATAAAAATAGCCGTACTGCGGAACACCAAGTTCCCACACATCCAGGTGCAGGCGCCAGTCATCACTGGTCAATTTGGGGAGGCAGGATTTAACCGCATCCCATTTTTGTGGATTCATCTGCAGGAACCGGGCAATATCCTGGGCATCGAAAATATGCCCCACCCCGCAGTTGTAGGCCGCCAGGGCCAGCATCATGCGGTTTCCGGGATCGGAATCCGGGAAATATTTCAACTGCTTGTAGAGATGGTAAATCCCGGCTGCAATATTTTCCCTTGGATTGTTGGCAATGTATTCAATATCCATCTCACGCCGGATTTCGGTGGCGGTGTAGGGCATAATCTGCATCAATCCCATGGCGCCCACATGGCTGCGGGCGTTCTCCTTAAACCGGGATTCTTTTAAAATCTGGACCACAATCAGGCGCCAGTCAAAGCCGTAGCGTTTGGCATATTTGCGAATTACCGAATAGTAATCTTCAATTTTGTCTTTGAAATCGGCCGGAAGCACTCTTTTGCGAAAATCGTCAATTTCCTTTTTTTCGGCAATGCGTTTCTCTACCATCTGCATCAGCGAATCACTTTCGGCACTGGAAGAAGTCTGATCCATGCTGCTCTGGCATCCAAAAAACATGGTCCCCAGCAGAAGCACGCAAAAGACTATTTTAAGTGGCTGTAATCCCATTCACTTTCTACACATTAGTCCGACAAAAATTCCATAAATAGGGCATCTTTCCGATATTCATACTTACAAAATCACAACCCGCTAAAAAACTACCTGATAATCAATTTATCCAACAAAATTCTTCACATAATGTTTCGCAATGCAGCCCTGTTTCGCTTGCCGGAATCGGAAAAATTGCAGCAGCTATTTTCCATATCCGCAAAACATGATTTCGTGCTGCTCAGCGGCAAATCGCGTGCCGGCAGGTGTTACCATTCCCGGCTCACGCCACCTGAATTCGGCAACTCCAATCAGCAACCCGCCATGCTCGTTTGCGGCAAACCTTTTTTGACGCCATCCTTCCACGCCCATTCTATCATCGGTTTTTCTTCCCGATTGGTTTAGCGTTCTTCCGCTTTCGTCCGGAGGCATACAAACGGCAGGATCAATTCAGGCTCATCCCGATGATGAGACCGACGATGAGGCCGATCATGATAAAGATGCCGCACACCACCACGCCAACTGCCAGATTTCCCTTTTCCAGCTCGTTGGGGATATCAAAATGGGTTACCCGGTTGATCAGCCGATAGGTAAAAATCGCCGATCCGATACCCAGAATAACCCCGCCAATAGCATAAATTGTGTTTACAAGCAGAGGTGCATCATACCACATATTTATCTCCTATGATCCGTTTAGTTTTTTCGCCAACTTGCGACTGCGCAATCACTTGCCGTACTGAATCCCTTTCGCTGCCGGATATGCGTTTTATCTCTGTTTGATCGCGTCATTCAAGCTGCCAAATCACCAGGCTATTCCCAATCAAGTTTGGAAGCGGCCTATCCGGAACCAAATTGAATTTGTCTGGTCCCGGCCGGGAATATCAATCAGAAACAGTAAGTTTTAGAATGCGCCTGGTAGCGGCGCCCCCGGTCATTCTTCCCGCGAACTCACGCGTTTACAAAACGACGCAGCCATCCCAACACCAGGTAGGTCACAACGGTGATAAAAATTCCCTCGATAAAAAGCCCGGAACCGATGGCGGAGCCAATAGCTGCCACAACCCAAACCGAAACCGCACTGCTGATTCCGGAAACCGCGCCTTTTTCACGAACAATTAATCCGGCCCCCAGCAGGCCGGCGCCAATCATGACCGGTGCCGCCATATTGAATAGATTCGGGATAGTCCCGGAAGAGGCTGTCACCATGAAAAGCGCAGCACCCATGCCGACCAGCAGCAAAATCCGGATTTCCGCAGCTTCACTGCCGGTAGTGCGCTCCAGGCCAATTAACCCACCACACAGCATGGCGACAAAGACTTTCAAAATATTCAAAACGGCAGGCGTAGCGATTGATTCCATCTATTCCTTTTTTTTTGGGATTTTAAGCATTGGATTGGATTTTTTCAAACAGTTTTTCCGATTCCCCGGATTTCTGGACACTCTGCTGCTGATAGTACTCCAGCAGGCCCTGTTGGTTGTAGGCAAACTGTTCCGGCTGAGATGGGGAAAAAAGACGGAGGATTTGGTTATCGTCGCTGGCCGGAAACCGAAACCAAAGATCCTCCAGGTACAGCCGAAAACCCGGGCTGTGGTGGATTTGCGCCCAAATGGTAAATAGTGGTAGTAGTATATTGAGGGTGAGCTGCCGACAGCGCTGCACCCCCATGGTTTTTTCCGGAAATGCACCGAGATCGAGCAATTCCCGGAAGAACGGAGCAAAGGAACGGCTGAGCGGCGGGCGCAAAATGTCCTGCAAATTTTTCAACAACCGGTTCAGTGACAACCGGGCTGAAAAAACCGAATGCAATTCGCGGAATAACGTGCTGCCCGGGTAGTTGAAAAGAAGCTGTGAAAAACCTGCCAGCCGAACATAGGGACTGTTGTAGGGCCGCAATCGGGAAAAATGCCACTGCGTAAGATGCAGGCGGTTTACCGGGAGCCGGGACTGGAACTGCTGCCGCAACCGCACGACTATTCGCAGGGTGTTGGCGGATTGCCCGGCGGCGTTGCGGCGCAGAGGACGGTCGAACAGCCCGCTGTGCCAGCACAGCAGCACCCAATAGAGCAGCGGTGAACGCTGTAGCGGATGCACCGCTTCAACCAGCCGTGCCGGCGGAAAGCTGCGCACCAGCTCCATAAAAGGCACACTGTTTTTGCTGTAACCCAGGGAGCGGGCCAATCCCAGCCACAACGCCTGATCCCAGCCGTCAATCTCCACACGGTGCCGAATCTCCTCGCACTTTCTTTGGAATCGCTGCCAGGCCAGCCCCCGAAGCTCTGCCGCAGATGGGCGGGTAACAATACATGACGGCCTCGCTTCCGGCCGGTCCTCCGCCAGCCGCTGCATGAAAGCCAGCCAGCGCGGCAGATCGGGACTCACAAAGGATGAGATAACAAGGTGGGGAAACCGCTGCGATAAAGTGCCGGGCAAACCTTGCGGCGGCTGCCATAGTCCATGCAGAATCACCTGCCTGTATCGGCTGTCGTCATTATGCCCGTGCCGGAACCAGTCCTGCCAGCAGAGATGAAACTCTACATCGCCGCGCACCAGCACGCCGCCGACTTTCAACAGCGCATCTTTAAAATCGGGACCATTATCAGGATTTCGCAGGCCGCATTCCACAATTTCCAAGAGCTGTCCTTCCGCCGTGAGCAGCGGTTTCTTCAACTTCTGATGGTGCTGGTAAGCCTGGTAAAGATAATGCTCGGGAATCCGGGGAAGTGCGGTATTCTCTTTTTCCTTTTGCACCCTGCACCTTTTTTGATTATTATTACGATTATAATATAATATATATTATAATCAATTTCAACATTTTCTAATGGAGGTTATGATGAGTGCTGTTTCGCTTGCCGATCGCATCCGTCAGATTATGCGGGAAAACGGGCTGACCCAGCAGCAACTGTCGGAGGTTTTGGGAATCAGTCAGCCGTCGATTTCCCTTTACCTGCAGGGACGCATGCCGCCGGCCGACGTGCTGCACCGCATCGCTCAAATCGGAGGCGCCAGCATGGAGTGGCTGCTCACCGGGATTTTGCCCGGCGAGGAGGGTAACAGGGTCAGCGAGAATAGCGTGCCGTATGGCAGCAGCCAGGTATTTGCGGACCTGTGGCGCCGGCTTCCCTCTGCCATTCAACAGGATATGATTACGCTTCTGAGACACATTGCTGAAGTATCATCCGGCGGGAAAAAATAGCCAAGGAAAGGCAGCGAGCCAGAAAATATAAACCGGCTGCGCCCCCGCGATCAATACTGTCTTCTTTGAAGGAAATGCACGATTTGCAGGAGGTGATTGCGTTCGTCCAGGGGCTGAACTTCTTCCAGGCATTCAAGTGCGCGGCGAATATAACCGTCCACAACCCGCTGGGTGGTTTCCACGATACCCAAATCATGAAGGGCGTCTTTAAGTTCCTGGATCGATTTGAAATCCCACATACGGCGTGGATAACGATCGAGCAGCTCCGGCCGCTGCTCGATCAGCCGGCCATATTGCAGTGTGATGTATGTTTTTTTGTCCAGTTTCAGATCGCTGCCAACCTTCTTGCCAAGCACCGTTTCATCGGCGATAAAATCCAGCAGATCATCCTGGATCTGGAAACCGACTCCCAGGCTTTCGCCAAATCTCAGCATCGTCTCCACCTGCCGCGGCGTCCCGCCGGCCAGGATGGCCCCGGTTTGACAGGCCAGCTTAAACAGCCAGCCGGTTTTTTTGGCAATCATGTCCAGGTAGGTGTCGATATCGATGCTTTCCCGATGTTCGAACTCCTTGTCCAGCGCCTGGCCTTCGCACACCTTGATCACCGCTTCGCTGAAATGGTGGAGCACCGCCGGCAGGTGCCGGGCATCGCAGCGGATCATATTGGCGTAAGCCATTCCAATCAGCGCGTCCCCAACCAGGATGGCGGTTCCTTCATCCCACAATTTATGAATGGTGGAGCGGCCGCGGCGCAGGTCGTCCTGATCCATAATATCATCATGAACCAGCGTAAAGTCGTGGAACAGCTCGATACCGGCGGCAGCCGCCAGAGCCGCTTCCATATCGCCGCCCACCGCCTGGCAGGAAAGCAGCGTAAGCAACGGGCGGATCTTCTTGCCCGATGCTTCCAGAAAATAATAAATTGGTTCTTTTAAGGTCTGGGGAAAATCCGCTTTTACGCTTTGATGAAGTTCATTTTGGATTTTTTCAGATAAAGGGTACAGTGTTTCAAATATATCCAACCCGCCCTCACGTCATTTAAAATCCTGGATTAATTCGTAAATGGCATGCTGGTCCGGGGATTCCAGCAGTTTCTTGCTCAACCCGCCTTCGCGAAAATTGCGGGTAATTTGCGCCAGGGTCTTGATGTGCGGACCGGAAGTATCGCGGGGCGAGAGAACCAGAAAAATAAAATGGGCCGGTTTGCCGTCAAGGGAATCGAATTCCAGCCCCTGCCGGCTCAGGCCAAAGCTGACCAACAAAGTATTGGCCGCAGCGGTTTTGGCGTGCGGCACCGCCAGCCCGTTCTCCAGACCGGTGCTCAGATACTGCTCGCGTTCCAGCAGATCGTGCAGCGCAATCTCCCGGGCTTCTATTTTTCCCGCAGCTACCAGCAAATCCAGCAGCTCTTCAATCACCTCATACTTGTTCCTGCCCTGTAAATCGGCACTGATCAAATCTTCCGTCAGCAATTCTTCAAGACCCATTCATTCCTCCGTCCAATTTCGAAAAATCTAACATGACCACCTGGTAAATGCAAACCCATTTTAGATTGGCCGCGTGTTCCGAATTTCCGCTTTTTGCTCTGTTTTCCTGTAAACTTTTTCAGCCGGTGCGAATTCGTGTCGGATGAATCCGTTCGGTTTTTCGAAGTACCGGGCGGCAGCCCGACGCCTATTTATATTTGCAGATCAAGTCAGCCTGCTTCCTCCTTTTCCGCGCAACGCGCGGCAGCAGGAGGCGTACATGCTTTCTTAAAGATATGACTCCAGGGTATGATTCTCAAAAAGCCGCCCCACCTGTTGTTCCGCATCTACGATTTTCATCTTGTGATACAGGCATCCCTTTTTCAGGCAGCCCTCTATAATACCGCCTTTGGGCAGATTAAAAAGATACATGGGGGAAGCACAAAGTTGACAGGTCTCTTCCTTGGATTTGAGAGTCGCACCGCATTCCGGACAGAACAGCTCCACTATCGCCCCTTCCGGGATGGTAATGCCTTCTTCCAGGTTGTCATAGCTGCCGTAAACCGGGTCCATATATAGAAAACCTTCCCGGCCGTTGTGCCGGACCCGGATTTTTATAGCCGGAAAACCGTGAATCTTTTTTGCCGGATCGCAAAGTGCATGTCCTTCTGGACAGTAAACGTGTTCAACATGAAGCTTTCGCGAGGGGATCTCCACCTCGATCTGTAGTTTCTCTTTCTTTTCCATGTTATTCTCCCGTTTATAATAGCCGGTAAATATATAAAAAATTGTGCCGGCTTCGCTAATAAATTCTCGACTCGCAGCGCTTAGCGCAGCAGGAGAATTTTCCGGATCGCATAGCGGCCCGCAAATTTCATCCGCACAAAATAGAACCCGCTGGCCCAGTTATCGGCCTGAATTACGACCGAATTATTACCGCCCGGAAGTGTTCTGGTTTGGTGGTGCAGCCATTGTCTTCCGCCGGTATCAAAAACCTGCACATCCACCACACCGGGGTGAGGAAGAACAAAGCTCACAATGGTTCTGCTGTTGAATGGGTTTGGGAACGCGGGATTCATAGAAAAGTCGTTGGGAAGCATACTTCCCATTTCCGGGATAATGGAAGCCGGCACGCCAAAATAGGCACGTCCGATGAGCGTGGTATCCAGAATAAACGGATTCGGTTTGTCATCCTGAAATGTGGCAATAAGATTGGTGCGGGCGATTTCGGCAGAGTCCACCGGGTCGGTCATATTCCAGCGACGCAAAACAGTCTTCTGCTGATCGAAGAAACCGGGTCCGGCGCTGTCCGCCTTGGCGCGATACATGGTGTAAAAATAGAACATGGCGCGCGCCACGTCTCCCCTGTGATCTTCGCGCGGCTCAAAAGCGCGATTCTCATCCAGTTTACTGTATTCAGCAATATGCTGGGTCGGAATAGATGTCAGCACCTGGGTTTTGCGGTACCAGCGGTCGGCCTGGGAATCGGGGATTTCATCGAAGGGGAGATTACCGCGCGCAGCATTCGGAATTTCGTTGGTGGGGAACAGGTGGTGCAGATCGCTTTCTGCCAACCCGGTGGCACCCAGGCTCTTGGGCCAGGTATGCTCACAGTTTATGATGGGAGTGGCTGCATTGGTATAGTTGCGGGGTGTAGGCGAATTGTAGGGTACGTAGATGGTGTAATCAGAATAAACGCAGTGGACACTGTCCTCATGGTTGTCAATGAGGGCATACATCCGGTCGCGGGCCGTGGAATAGCTCAGTGTATAGGACGGTTTGTAACGGGCCACCAGGCTGTCCAGCAAAATCTGTCCTGATAGATTGGGAAATATTTCCTGGGCGGCCAGCGGTGCAAGAAAAATTAAAAGGACAAACCAGGCTGCTATTGACAGGATAGTCTGGTGAAGGTTTTTAGAGAAATCCCTTGTTCGCATGAAATTAATTCTCCCTGTTGCTTCTGATTACAAATTTTCAGGCAGTTATTCCTTGAACTGCCGATCTAAAAGCTGACTTATTTGGGATTGGCCTACCGACCGGCACTCTTCCGACTGGCGTGCCCCGCCTTAACTTTGAAACAATTCTTAGTGCCGATCCAAGAAACAAAAAGCGGCAGGCCAGGAACCCACCGCTTTAAATTTTTTGCCAAAAGGACGAGTCACTATTTTGCCAGAATCATTTTTTTCACCGCCTGGAAGTCACCGGCCTCCAGCTTGTAAAAATAAATCCCGGAAGGCACTTTGCTGCCATCGAATGCCACCGAGTGCGCACCGGCGCTCTGTTTGGCGCTGAAAGCATAAACCTGCTGCCCCAGAATGTTGAAGACCCGCAGGCTGACCTTCCCGGCGCTCTTCAACTCGTAACGAATGGTCGTTTTGGGGTTGAACGGGTTGGGGTAGTTCTGTTCCAACCGGTAGCGGGTGACAACCGGCTTTGGATCGCTTATCCCGGTTGTGATAAAATCGCTGTAAGCGCGCGGCTGAATCTGGTACCCGCCGAAATATGGTGCCGACGACACAAACTGGGTGCCGATCCCAACCACAGACACCGGCCAGGACGGTTCGGGATTACCGCCAATGTCGGTGCTCCCCACGATGCGCAGGGTCAGATCCCCGGTTCCATCGTTGATTGTCAGGTTGTAGTTGGTATCGGGCGGATTCACGAACCACGTTCCGCTGACCAGATTAACATTGTCAAAACGGATCAGGCGCCCTTCGTACTCTTCTCCCATATCTTCGATACCGATGCCGATGGGCTGTGGCACCGGATTCCCGGTGCTGAGGACAGTTGCCTGGAAATTCAGAATTTCCAACTTACCGCGATAATGGTCGATGCTGCCTACCACCTCCAGTTCGTCTCCGGCACTGTAGACAGTGGAACCGATACCAAAATTGAAGACATCGATACCGCCGGTATTATCCTGGATGTAGAAATCGTAATTGGTGGTCGAAAAAATACCACTCGACACCGTCACAATTCCCCGCAGCCGGGCAAGATAGCCAAGAGTCAATGGAAGTCCATCGGGATCGAGCTGCAGGTGGAATATCGAAATGTCCGGGATTCCGACGATCACCTTGACATCGCCGGAAATAGACGAAACGCTGTTGCCCCAGGCTTTTACCCAGTAATCCAGGCTGGTGGCATTGGGAAGACCGTTCAGATTTGCGCTGTATTGATCACCGGACACATAGGTCATCAGCATGGAGTCGGTGTTCGCCGGATCCAGATCGGTGTAGTAAAAAAGTTTTACGGAATCAACGGCGCCGGTGGCGATTGTTACATCGCAGGTAATATCGAATGCCTGGTTGGCAGGAAAGGGATCGGACGTCAAACTGCTGATAACCGGCGGATTCACCACAGTTCCGGAGGTGACGCTCTGCCAGGTAGTTCCTATGCGAATCCCATCCAGAACAAGCGCAGCGCCGCCACTTCCCTGGCGCAGGGCAACGGTTCCTAAATTATCGGCATCCGAACCGCTGTCGGTCTGGGTGACATCAGCAGGCGGCTCATTGCCGGAAATATCGGGATTTACCCACAGCTTGATCACATCATCCGCAGAACCGCCATTAAACACATATTCCATGACGATCAGATAGGTCGTATTAAGCGCATAAGTATAGGAGGAATAAACCACATCGGCATTATTCGCCTTAGCAATTCCAAATGCAAGATTATTGGAACCATCCTGCTGGGCGAATACTTTTCCGCGGAAAGTCGTTCCCAGGGTTGTGGGACCTAAATGGAAAAAGTATGTTCCGACGGTTGGTGCGTCGCTTACATTTACCATAAATGCAGCATACACGCCGCCGCTGGTCTGTTCGGAAAAGTTATGATTATCATCCTCCGCACTGCTGGTACTGGAAATCAAGGATACCGCGTTACCTATACCCGTACCCGGGTATCCCGAATAAATCAAACCGGGCGAGACAACCTGAATCGGGTTATTTCCTGCCCCGCTATGGGCGGTCCAGCCATAATCCGTTAGGTTGGTATTGGCCGGATAATCAAAATTATCCTCAAATAACGGCTGCTGTGCCCATACAACACCAAATAAAAATAAGACAATGAAAAAACCGTAACCAATTTTCATCTTCTCCTCCGCTTATATTAAAATCTTATGGAAAAATATAATTCCATCAGGTGGAATAAACAACCCTCTAAAAGAAAATCTTCTCATTTTTTCTGCCAATCAGAAGTGTACCTTTTAATACTCACCCGGCCTTCTTCTCCATGCTCCGGGCCGCTGGCCATTCAGCGTCTGCCAGGTACCTGGTTGCTCTTCCAAAGCTTGCCCTGCCAAACATTCTGCTTCTCCATTTCCTGTTCAATATGGCGCTGAACGGTGTCGGCCCGCAATCCCCAGTTGGGACCAATCAGCAGCCGGGGATGTGTTTCTCCCACCAGACGCTGCACCTTGATATCGGGGCGCAGCCGCTGAACGAAGTTCACAACCAGGTCAACATACTCCCGGTAGCCAAACAGCGGGAAGGGATTGTCTTTGTATCTCTTTGCTAAAACCGTGCGTTCCACAACATGCAGGTGGTGAATTTTCAAATAATCTATGGGGTATCGCGAAACAATCGCGGCGGTTTCCAGCATCTCTGCGGGAGTCTCGGTGGGCAATCCCAGGATAATATGGGAACAGATATGAATGCCGCGACCGGAGGTCAATCGCACGGCGTTTTCCCAGCTCCGGAAATCGTGCTGACGGTTGATCCATTTGAGCGTACGGTCGTATGGCGACTCCAGTCCGTACTCCACGGTGATGTAGTAATCCCGCGCAAGCTGCTGCAGGTAGGCGATTTTCTCCTCATCCACGCAATCGGCACGGGTACCAATTGCCAGGCCTACCACCTGCGGATGGGAAAGCGCCCGTTCATACAAAACCCGTAATCGCTTTAGCGGGGCATAAGTATTGCTGTATGGCTGGAAATAAACCAGGAACTTGTCCACCTTGTAGCGGCGTCCCAGGTATTCGATCCCGGCGGCCACCTGTTCGGTAATGGTCATGTCCGGCTTGCAGTATGGCGGCTTAAAGCTGTCGTTGTTGCAGTATGTGCAGCCGCCGTAGCCCTTGCTGCCATCGCGGTTGGGGCAGGTGAAACCGGCATCCACAATCACCTTCTGCACCCGGCTGCCGTATTTCGCTTTCAGGTAATCCACATAAGCATTATAGCGGCGGCGTGTTCCCCAAGGGTAAGAACTGCTCTTTGTTATTCTATCTGAAATCTGATTTATTTGCATTTTATCCTGCACAGTCTTTCATCGATTTATACTAATATCCCTAAAGCATTATGCCAATGGCAAGAAAAAAGTTTAAAGTAAAATGCTAAACGTGAGACGTCAAATGTGAAAGGTGAATCTCTCCTCCTCTTAATCCTAATCTTAATCGTAATCATGCTGGCAATAATTACGTCCCCTCAAAATTTGTCTGCGTTCTTTACTTTTCGGTTTGCGGTTATTATTTTGGGACCGTATGAGATCATGCTACAGGGCAATATTCATATTTCTTCTGTTCTTTGCGGTTGCAGTCCAACCGGCAACGGCCGGTGAGCAAGCTCCTTTTTCGGTGAAAATCCCCCGGATTGTGCTGAATGACATCGGTTTTAAAATGGAGATCATCCCTGCCCCGCTTTTTTACCATGAACATGCAGGAGAACAGATAAAATACAGGGTGGTGGATAAGATCTCGGGTACGGAGTTAGCTGCCGGATCAACATTGATCGATCCTGCCCATCCAAAGACAATCAACATTTCGGGCATAGAAGTAAGCCGGAACGGGACCAGCACACTGGAGATCCGGGCAGCCGATTATTCCCGGGATGTGAAAACCCGGGCCCTCCCGCCAATCCTTAGCATTTTGCCACCGCTGCTGGCTATCGCCCTGGCGCTCATCTCCCGGCAGGTTATCGTGGCGCTGTTTTCCGGCATCTGGCTGGGGGTCACTTTTATCTACAATTTCAACCCAATTCAGGGATTCCTACATACCCTGGACGAATATGTGGTGAACGCACTGGCGACGCCTGACCGCATTTCCATCCTCATCTTTAGCCTTGTTTTGGGGGGAATGGTAGGAGTAATCACCCGCTCCGGCGGGATGCAGGGTATTGTCGAAAAGATTTCCACCTATGCAAAAACGCCGCGGCTTGGTCAACTGGCCACCTGGGCTATGGGCGTGCTGATTTTTTTTGACGATTATGCCAACACCCTGATCGTCGGTAACACCATGCGGCCATTGGCCGACAAGCTGAGAATCAGCCGAGAAAAATTGTCCTACCTGGTAGATTCCACCGCAGCCCCGGTCGCCAATATCGCCATCATCTCTACCTGGATCGGCTACGAGATCAGCCTTATCAACCAGTCGTTCAGCGCTTTGGGCGTGACGGACAATGCCTACATCACGTTTATCAAAACCATTCCATTTAATTTTTATCCTATTTATACATTGCTGTTCGGCTTTTTCATTGCGCTGCTGATGCGCGATTTTGGCAGCATGTATGGCGCGGAAATCCGAGCCCGGCGTACCGGGGCGGTGCTTCGGGAAGGAGCCATGCCGCTGGCTGACCTAACCGACACTGATTCTGTAGCGGACGCCGACACGCCACGCCGCTGGTTCAACGCGCTTATTCCGATTGGCGTCGTCATCCTTACCGTCGGGGTCGGCCTGGTCTACTCCGGCTACCACAACCTCGATCAATCGCAGAGCATCCTCAGGGGAGAAGGCTTTATCCATTATGTCAGCCTGATCGTGGGAAATGCGGATTCATTTGCTGTTTTAATGTGGGCCTCTTTCCTGGGCTCCATCGCAGCAATTATTCTGGCTATCAGCCAGCGGCTGCTCTCGCTGCAGGCGGCGCTGGAAGCGTGGGTAAAAGGCATCCGTTCCATGGTGATGGCGGCCATTATTCTGACCAGCGCCTGGGCCATTGGCAACATTTGCCAGGAGTTGTTTACAGCAGATTACGTCATCCACCTGACACGACAGTTTCTGACGCCACACTGGCTGCCGTTCATTACTTTCATTACCGCCGCAACGGTCAGTTTTGCCACCGGAACTTCCTGGGGCACCATGGCCATCCTGATGCCGATCGCCATTCCACTGGCTTTCAAATTTCCGCAGGCACATGCCGGAATCAGTGCCGAACATGCCACCATTCTGATGCTCAGCACAACTGCATCGGTCCTGGCGGGAGCCACTTTTGGCGACCACTGCTCCCCCATTTCGGACACCACTATTATGTCATCAATGGCCTCCGGCGCCGATCATATCGATCATGTGCGCACCCAACTGCCTTATGCCATCGCTGCCGGGCTGGTGGCATCTTTCTTCGGCTATCTGCCGGTGGGCTTTGGTCTCAGCGATTGGTGGGTTCTGGGGATTGGGGCTGCAGTGATCTTTTTACTGGTTCGTTTCCTGGGGAAAAAAACTTCTTGACTTTTTGCTCTCTCCTTTTAAATTAACAATCGTCCTGACCAGAATATATCATTTACAAATGATAGTCCTGATCGAAACTAACAGCGGCAGCAATTTTCATTTTTTGGAAATATTTGCTGCTCCAGGATATTTTAATTATTAATCCAAATGGAGGTTTTTTTTATGTCCAAGGTTTTACTAACTATCTCATTCTTATTTATCTTTCTCTGCCTGGTGCAGGGAAAAAGTGGGGACGCTGCTACTGCAGCAAAACTAAACAACCTGAAAACAAATGGTGTCGTAGCGGCGTTTATCAGCGTAAATGGTTACAGCAACAATCTGTATATCGATAATGTAACGCTGGGGAATCAATTCGATATTGACGTCGCGGCAGGTGCTGTGAACAATATCCCTGCCGACACCAGTTATGCCATTGGGGCCGATCCGTTCACTGTTGCACCCAATATTACCGTTGCAAACGTCGGAAGAAATGATGTCTCGTCCCCGTTCGATGTCATTTTGGAAGTGATGCCCGGCGCATATTCCAGCACCCGCACCATCAGCTCGCTGAACCAGGGGCAAGCTGTAGAAGTGAGCTTTGATGATCTCCAGATAACACCCGGAAATTCCATCAATATCTCGGTGTATACGACACTTTCCGGCGATCAAAATGCGGCCAACGATACGTTGCACCAGTATTCGGCCATCTTTCCCGGCATGCAACGAAATGTGTTGGTAGAAGAGTGGACCAGCGCCACGTGCGGCCCATGCGCCAGCAATAATCCGGCGGTAGACGCTTTCATTACATCACAGTTCGATTCCCTGGTTGCCATCAAATACCACGTCGGCTGGCCATCACCCGGCAACGATCCCATGTATCTGTACAACACAACGCAATCTTACGACCGCCGTTACTATTATGGTGTAAACGCTGTCCCGACGGTGATTATGGATGGTGTATCAAATCCCGTCTATCCATATACCACAGCCGGCAGCCTTACCAATGCATTCAATGGCAGGATGGCAATCGGAACCCCCCTCACACTCTCCGTGACCGATACCCATATGCCGGGCGATTCGGTGCAATCCGATATTCACCTTGAGATTGTTGCTCCAATGAAAGCCGGCGATTATTATCTGCGGGTAAGCGCGGTCGAAAGAGTGGTTGAATACACTACACCTCCGGGATCCAATGGCGAAACGACCTTTTATGATGTATTTCGCCATTCTTATCCCACTTCAGCCGGGGTACCGATTCCAACCGCTCCCGGCGCATACGATTTTGTTTACAAATATCACATCGATACGACCACCTGGGTAGACTCCATGATTTACACCGCCGCATTTGTACAAAATGATGCCAATCGCGAAGTGGTGAATTGCGGCAAAGGAAGAGATGTTGTCCTCGCTGCCAAGTCTCAGAGCACGCCGATTTCCAGCCTGAACAAAAAAGATCGAAGCTTTGCTGAGGCACCGATCAGCGCCAAACCGCTCGAAAAATTGCATGGCGGGAATGAGATCGAGAGTGGTTTCAATTATGAGCTATTCGAAAGTGCCTTTCCACCGGCCGGCTGGCGCCTGTCCAATCCGGACCAAAGCATCACTTTTGCGCAATACTCCGGCGCCAACGGTCCATCGTTCGGCGGCTCAAAATCGATCTTCATGGACTTCTATTCTTACGGTTCACAAGGCGAGCAGGACACTCTTTTCACGCGCCCGTTTATTGGCCTGGAGCCAACTGATACCTTAAAATTCGACTATGCCTATGCGATGTACCCGGGTTACACCGACCGCCTGATTGTTCTGCTTTCCACCGATGGCGGCCAGACTTTCCCTTACACCATATTTGATAAGTCCGGTGCGGACCTGGCTACGGCTCCCAATACAACTAACCCGTTTGTTCCCACCGGCACTCAGTGGCAGACTTTTTCTTACTCACTCGAGAACGTGCTCACCGGCATTAATTCCAGGCCGCAAGTCATTACTCATCTTAGGCTTGCCCAGAATTATCCTAATCCTTTCAATCCGTCGACTGCGATCCAATTCAACCTGCCCGCGGCGGAAAATGTCGAGCTTGCTGTTTTCAATACTCTGGGTGAAAAGGTAACTGTTTTGGTGAATGGTCATCAGCAGGCCGGTCCGCACCAGGTAACCTGGAATGGGACAAACCAGTACGGTGCCCCGGTAGCATCCGGAGTCTATTTCTACCGGCTGCGAACCGAACATAGCACATTGCAGAAGAAAATGCTGTATTTGAAGTAAACGAAATTTTGCCGCGTCGGGAATTCCCCAAGCAGACAAATTTCAGGAAATAGAAAGCAAATTTGCCCGAATCCGCCTTTTGTCTTCCTTGGGAATAAAACCACGGAAACAAGATTCGGCACAAACAAAACGCGAAAGAGGCTTTCATTGTAGGAAGCCTCTTTTTATTTTTTATAATTACTCAGCACACTCAGACTTTTGTTGGTCAAATATCGAATCGCAGAATAAATGGATTAACCTTGAAAAATCAGAGACCACATCAGGTCCGATTTTCACAACAGAAAATAAGCTAATAAAGTTTGCGGGTTTGGGTGGTTCGCTAACTATTAAGGTTTATATGAAAAAAATAAGGTTTCTGATTGCTTGTTTTTAAAATTACTGCACGTTGCCCAATCTCTTTCCAAATACCTTTCTCCATAAATTACTCTTTTTTAAAAATTGATCCGACCAGGGCGGCGGCTAATCATCTTTAATCCCGCCGATCACCGTTTGAATATGCTCCCAGGTAAATCCCTTCCCCTGCAGGTAGCGGACCAGCTTTTCCTTCAATTTTTTACCGCTGTAGCGGGAGTTACTTTTAATAAATTTCTCCGATAACTTTTTGACAATCTGCAACTCCTTGCCGGACGGAAGGAGCTCGGCCAGAAGCGGTTCGCGGATTTCCCTGGGAATTCCGCGGGCAGCCAGTTTCTGCCCCAACAGCATTTTGCTCACCGGCCTTAAAAGCAGCTCGTTCCGGGCGAATTGCCCGGCAAATTGCGCATCGTTCACAAGGTCCAGCTTCTCCAGGTCGTCCAATGTCTGGTTTATGATCTCGTAACGGTAGCCTTTTTCGCGCATTTTGCGGACCAGTTCCAACCTGCTGTGCGGCCGGATCGCAAGGTAGCGCATAGCCTGGTCTTTGGCCTGCCGCAAATTATCCTCATTTAAGATCAGCAGGAATTCTTCGTCGCTGAATTCTTTCTCAGGGGCAATGCTGTGTTTCAGCACGATTTCGGGAGTCAGTACCAATTCCTGTTCGTCTTCCAATTGCACGACGAATCGTTCCGGGCGGCCGCGCCGCATGTGCATGTGAAGAATTTTTGGCATCTTATTAAATCTGAATCAACTGACCTGATTTGGATCTGCAAAGCACATTTAATCCCGTGCAAATCGCCGGTTGGCGAATCCGCTTGCACCAGGTTCAGATGTAGATGTGCATTCGCATTTTCCGTCCGGTCAGCGACCGGAATTACGCTGCAATAGTGGATTTTTCCAACTGCCGAATGTGGCAGTACTCCTTCTCCGGCCGGCGGCCGGAATTACGGGCGGCAGACCGGCCGGCGTTACTTGCCGGTAACTTTACTATCTGAAGAAGCCGCCGCTTTGGATTTATCATCCGCAGGCTTCTCCTCTTCTCCCGGTATCATCCCCAGTTTCTGGCGCACCAAAGTCTCAATTTTGCCGCTGAAATCACCATTTTCCCTCAGAAAATTTTTGACATTTTCGCGCCCTTGCCCCAGGCGTTCCTCGCCGAAAGAGTACCAGGTACCGCTTTTCTGAACGATATTCAGCCGGGCCGCCAGGTCCAGCAAATCGCCCTGTTTGGAAATTCCTTCGTTGTACATGATATCAAACTCACACTCGCGGAAGGGCGGGGCCAGCTTGTTCTTCACCACTTTCACCCGGGTGCGGTTGCCAATCGTATTCTCGGTATCTTTAATGGATGCGATTCTTCGGATGTCTAGCCGAATGGAAGTATAGAATTTCAGCGCCCGGCCGCCGGTAGTGGTTTCCGGGTTGCCAAACATCACACCGATCTTTTCCCGTAACTGGTTAATGAAGATCACTGAGGTGTTGGATTTGCTCACAGTGGCGGTAAGTTTGCGCAGTGCCTGCGACATCAGCCGCGCCTGCAAACCCATATGTGAATCGCCCATCTCGCCTTCCAGTTCGGCACGCGGAACCAGCGCCGCCACCGAGTCGATTACTACCACATCAATTGCCCCGCTGCGTACTAGTGTTTCGACAATCTCCAGCGCCTGCTCGCCGGTGTCCGGCTGCGAGACCAGCAGATTTATGGTGTCTACACCCAACCGCCGCGCATAAGTGGGATCCATGGCATGTTCGGCATCCACAAACGCCGCCAGCCCGCCCAGCTTCTGCGCTTCCGCGATGATGTGCAGGGCCAGGGTTGTTTTTCCGGAAGATTCCGGCCCGTAAATCTCAATGATCCGGCCGCGGGGTATGCCGCCAATTCCCAGGGCGTAATCCAGCGAAATGGAACCGGTAGGAATGATATCTACATTGATTTTCACCCGGTCGCCCAAACGCATTATGGACCCCTTCCCAAACTGGCGCTCGATCTGCGCCATAGCCAAACCCAGCGCTTTCTGTTTTTCTTCTTTCTGATCCGCCATAAGCTCCTCTTTCAATATTTAGTTCTGTTTTCTATTTTTCGCTATCTTGCTTTTTCTGACAGGATTTACTGGATTATCCAGATTTGAAACTGATCCCCATCAGATTGCCGGTGATTTCATGATATGGATAATTGCCGAATCTTATCTTTGAGGTCCATGCTCCGGTTTTGATGTGAAAATTCATCAGGTTTTGAATCTTGTGCAAAGTCATAATTTCGTTTTTCAAAAATCTGTTCCGGGCCAGGAAAATTCCTTCTTCCCGGAGCTACAATTTGCAGGATTTCTGCACCGAATAAACGGCACCGGACGGTTTTAAATCGCTGCGCATTATCTCGATGCGATTCGGGGTAAAATTCATTGCCGGAAATTGATAGCTGATAAAAGCATTGAGAAGCTTCTCCAACTGCCCGGCAATTTTTATTCTGCCCACCGTCAGGTGCGGGGAAAATTTGCGATCCTCTTTGGGAAATCCTTTCTGCGCCAGGCTATTTTCAATGCGATTCTGCAAATTTTTGAGAGATTCCAGTCCCTCTCCTTTTACACCAACCCACAAAACACGGGGACGTTTCATGTTGGGAAAAGCACCCAGCCCGCCGATAGTCAACTCCCCAACCCCCTCCGCGACCGGTAGAATTTCTTCCACTCCCGCAAACACTTCCTCCAATTCTTCCGACGTTAAACCGCCCAGGAATTTCAGGGTAAGGTGAATGGACTCGGGCTTCACCCACTTCACCTCGCGGGAGACTCGTCGCATGTTGTCGACCAGCTTCCGCAATTCATCAATAATTTCCCGCGGCAGCGGGATGGCAATGAATGTCCTGATTTTCTCCATGCGTGATTTTCCTGCTATTTAACAGGCAGCCCCAGGATTGCCCGACGTACCAGATCGAGAGCCGCCTGTGCGGACCTCTGCTTGTTGACAAAACGGTCCGGCCCGAATTGAAACTTCTTTGCCATAACTTTTTCTTCAAAGGCCAATCCTATAAAAACCAGCCCAACCGGTTTGGTTTCGGTGGCGCCGGTCGGTCCGGCAATGCCGGTGGTGGACAGGCCAATGCTCGTATTGAATTTCCTGCGCACACCTGCCGCCATCTCCCCTGCAACTGGATCGCTCACCGCTCCGTACTCTTCCAGCGATTTTTCCAAAACTCCCAGAAGTTCATGTTTGGCGGTATTGCTGTAAGCCACAACGCCCCCCATAAAATAATCGGAGCTCCCCGGAACATTGGTCAGTTTATCGCCTACGAGGCCGCCGGTCAGGCTCTCGGAAACCGCTATCGAGAATCCCTTTTCCCTCAACAGGCCGCCAATCACGGCTGCCAGATCCTTGTCTTTCGTAGTATATATATATTCACCAATTGTGGAAAACAAGAGCTTTTTAAAATCCTCAAATTTTTCCCGGTTATGAATGTCTTCAGCTTTGCGGACGATTCGCAGATCCACGCCCGCGTATTTTGGCAGGAAGGCGAGCTCGTAGGTGGAAAAATCCGGAAGCCGCTCTTTGATCCTCTGGTAAATGGTAGATTCCGCTATGCCGGTGGTCCGGAATAAATCGACCTTAACCTGGCAGGTCGGGCACTTTTCTGCCAGCAAGCCGAGCACTGTCTGTTCCATCATGGCCTTCATTTCCATCGGAACACCGGGCATTGCGATCACTATCTTGTCTCCCGGACGAAACAGAAGCCCCCGCGCCGTGCCAGCCGGGTTGGGAATAAGCTGACAGTTTTCGGGCACATAAGCCTGGGCACGGTTAACCTCCGGCAGGCGGATGCCGCGCTTCGCGAACCGCTCCTGGATTTCCCGGTAAATCTCTTCGTCAAACACCAGTTTCTGTCCGAAAAATTCTGCGATGACCTCTTTGGTAATATCATCGGGGGTCGGCCCCAGACCGCCGGTAGTCAGAATCACATCGGATCTGCCAAGCGCCACTTTCAGCGCTTCTCGAATTGCATCCGGGCTATCTCCAATCGCAACAACGCGGTCCGTGGTGATTCCGGTTTCATGAAGCCGTTTGCACATGTAAGCGGCGTTGCTGTTCACAGTGCTGCCGTTCAGCAGCTCATTTCCGATGGAAATTATTTCAACACGCATATATCCTTCCCTGATTTGAATTCTTTAAGACTTAAATATAGAAAACAAATCCAATAAAAAAAAGAGTCCGGTGCCAATTTTAGCTTAGGGGGAGAGCAGTTTTATCTGACCCTCGCCGGCACCGCTCAAAGCCACGTCGCGCAATCCCTATCATGCTGCAGGTCTTCATCACCTAAATATAAAACCTGCAATTTTTGCTAAATATTTTAATTTATTTGTCGAAGATTAAGAGTTGTTTCAGGAGAAACATGGTCTATGACATTTTATAAATTTCGCCGCGTGTTTTCTATTTTCCCGGGAGGTTCTCTAGTTCCTCGGGAAGGTTTCATATTCACACCAATGTTCCAAACTTTCAAACTCGTACAACCACCTGCCCCGACCGTCGCTGGCGAAATGCGAGCAGTTTCTTCAATCATTGATTTTATTTGAACATTGTAATATATTGAGTGAAATAAGTACCGATTTGTAATTTTATTAAATTTAGGGGAGCCTGATGAAATCATTTTTAACTTATGTTTACGTCTACCTCACATTTTTCATCCTGTCAACTTGCTCAACGCTCCTGGCACAAAAAACAACCGCCGAACTTATTACTACCATTTCTCCCCCATCCGTTGTGGACACTATACCGATTAAAGACGGCGACCGCTACATTACCTATTATAAAAATTACCTGTTTATTGTCAATTACTGGGTGGGTATTCAAATTATGGATGTCTCGGATGTCCATTCACCCAAACCGGTAGCATTCCTGCGAACCAAAGACATTACGCACCAGATAGACATCCAGGATGACAAGCTGTTCATAGCAAATGGCGGGGAAGGTGTTGAGATGTATGACATCTCGGATATCCGAAATCCGAGGCAGCTTGCTACCATCAAAACCCCGGGCGACGCTCTTTGGCTGGATGCGGCCATGCCCTACCTTTATGTTGCAATGGGAGCGGACGGTTTCTGCATCATGGATATCAGCAACCTAAATGATCCGCGCACCTTGAGCCTGGAGATTCCCGGAACCTGGATCTGGAGTATTACACATAGTGAGA
The DNA here is from genome assembly GCA_964624795.1 of uncultured Calditrichaceae bacterium. Lineage (GTDB taxonomy): Bacteria > Calditrichota > Calditrichia > RBG-13-44-9 > RBG-13-44-9 > CAZUZS01. The sequence continues at coordinate 26,895 of CAZUZS010000029.1, read as the reverse complement.
ACAAGCTTTTCGTGGCGGCTAAACAGGGTGGAACTATTATTTACGACGATACCAACCCTTCCAACTTAGTCCGTCTGGCGCAGTATAAAACCGGCTATCAGTCAATTCAGATGCAAATCGATAAAAACCTGGCATATATCGCCGATGGACCGGGCGGTCTTCTGATTCTGGATATTTCGGTTCCTGAGCTCCCCAAAATGGTCGCGCGGTTTTCCAGCAGCGGGTTCACCCGTCATGTTTTTAAAAGCGGGAATTATGCTTATTTGTCGAACCGGGAGATGGGTTTGCTGACCGTAAATGTATCCGATCCGTCGCATCCCTTCCTGGAAGCCCAATATGCGCCGGAGAGCGAAACATACTGTTCTTACAAGCATGACGTATATGTTTTCCTGGCAACTGATACAAAGGCGGAAATCCTCCGGCACAACAACCAGCCTGTTCTGGAACCTCTTGCTGATATGACAATCGATGAGAATGCGGATTTCAGATTGCCATTAAAAGCTTCGGACCAGGACGGCGATGCGCTCTATTTTGAGGCGCAAAATCTGCCTGCCGGTTCAGCCTTCGACACTCGGACCGGTGTTTTTACCTGGAAACCCACTTTCGAACAAGCAGGTGTTTACCCCGGCATAATATTCACTGTAATTGAAGAGACCGGCAGCAAACTCAGCGACTCCGACACTATCAGCATCACCGTGCAGCAGGTGAACCGCCGGCCGGAATTACCGCCGATCGCCAATGTCTCCATTCCGGAAGATTCCACACTTATTATTCAGGTGCCGGAAGGCTCTGATCCTGACAAGGAAGATGCCGGGAAACTCACCTACCATGCCGAAAACATTCCGGAAGGCGCCGAATTCGATTCTGTTTCCCGCACGTTCAAGTGGAAACCAACATTCGATCAGTCCGGCGTTTATGTGGTTGATTTCGTGTTGGATGACGGGGCTGGTGGCAGCGATCGCGAAGCGGTGACCATCACCGTACAGCATGTGGACCGTGCACCGGTGATCCAGCCCATCGCCGACCAGACAGTGGATGAAAACCAGCCGCTGGTCATTAAGGTGCAGGGAAGTGAACCGGACAAAGAAGATTTGAACAAGATTACGTTCAGCATGCGGAACCTGCCGCAAGGGGCGAGTTTCGATCCGGCGACGGCGGAGTTTAGCTGGACGCCGACTTACGAGCAGGCCGGAAGTTATCCCGGAATCACGGCCATAATGAAGGCCGGTGCTTTGTCTGACACCACCCGTTTCAGCATCACCGTCAATCATGTGAACAGGCCGCCGGTGCTGGCTGCCCTTGCCGACCAGACGGTAAATGAAAATGAATTGTTGAAATTCAAAATAAGCGGTTCCGATCCCGACAAGGAAGATGCCGGGAAGCTCACCTATGAAGCGCAAAACCTGCCGCAGGGCGCAACCTTTAATCCCGACTCGCTGACTTTTTCCTGGCTGCCAACCTACGATCAGGCCGGCAGTTACCCCAATATCACTTTTGTAGTGAAAGATCCACAGGGTTTGAGCGATCAGAAATCCATTGCCATTACGGTAGTTCATGTGAACCGGCCGCCGGTCTTGGCGGCTGTTCCGGCGCTTGTCGTGGACGAGGCACAGCCGCTTGAACAGCGGCTCTCCGCTACCGATCCTGATAAAGAAGATGCCGTAAAACTGGTCTATTCCGCCTCGGGGCTGCCCGGCGGCGCAACACTGGATGGGCAGACCGGGGTTTTCAACTGGACGCCCACTTATGACCAGGCCGGGCAATATCCGGTCACATTTGCGGTCAGTGATGGGAACCTGGAAGACAGCAAAACAACCTCGATTACTGTAAACAACGTCAACCGCCCGCCGGTTTTGCAGCCCATTGCCGACCAGGTGGTTAACGAAAATCAACTATTGACATTCACCACTCCCGGCAGCGACCCGGACAAAGAGGACGGCGCCAGCCTGGTTTACAGCGCGCAGAACCTGCCGGAAGGCGCAACTTACGATCCCGCTACTCAAACATTCAGTTGGACACCTACTTTTGAGCAGTCCGGTGTTTATCCGGGAATTCTATTTACGGTGACGGATCAGAACGCCGCCAGCGACCAGAAATCCGTTTCAATTACCGTAAATCATGTAAACCGGGCACCGCAAATTGAAGCGGTTGCGGCGATCGCGGTGGACGAAATGCAGCCGGTCTCCTTCGCCCTGAAAGGCAGCGACCCGGATAAAGAGGATGCCGGGAAGCTGGTCTACTCCATTTCAAATCTGCCGCAGGGCGCCGCTTTGGATGCTGCCACCGGCCAGTTCACGTGGACCCCTAACTATGATCAGTCCGGCGAATACAAGCTTGCCGCGCAGGTGGCAGATCCGCAAGGATTAACAGCGGCAACCGATGTGGCCATTACGGTGAACAACGTCAACCGACCGCCACAGGTTGAGCCGCTTGCCGCAGTTACCGGCAATGAAAATGAGCCGCTGACCATTTCCCTGAAATTCAGTGATCCTGACAAACAAGATGCCGGCAAGCTTTCTGTGACAGCCACCAGCCTGCCGGAAGGCGCGGCGCTGGATGCGTCTACCGGTGTCATCACCTGGACGCCTACTTTTGAACAGAGCGGTGAATATACGATAAATTACCAGGTGCACGACAGTTTCGATGCAACCGCCGACGGCAGTGTTTCCATAAAAATTGCAAATGTAAATCGCCCGCCGGTAGCCCCGGAAATTGCCGCACTAACCGCAGACGAAAATCAGCCGTTCAGCACAGTCTTGGCCGAAGGCAGTGACCCGGACAAAGAAGACGCCGGAAAATTGCAGTATGATCTGCAGAATTTGCCGCAGGGCGCCACTTTCAATCCGCAAAGCCGAACACTGAGTTGGACACCTACTTTCGACCAGGCCGGCACATACCAGATGACTTATATGGTAAAAGACGCTGGCGGACTGACAGCACAATCTCCTGTATCGCTTTCTGTGAAAAATGTGAACCGTCCGCCGGTAGCGCCGGAAATCGGCAACCTCCAGGCGGCGGAAGGTGAAAAATTCAGCCAGGCACTGCCGGAAGCAAGCGATCCCGATAAGGAAGATGCCGGCAAATTGCAATATGAGGTTAAGAATCTGCCGAATGGAGCCAGTTTTAGTGCTGCTACCCGCACCCTGGAATGGATCCCGGGTTTCGAACAGGCGGGGAAATATAATTTGGCGCTTGATGTGAAAGACGCGGAAGGCGCTTCGGTGAGTACTCCGTTCAACATAGAGGTAAAAAATACCGATCGGGCACCGACCATGCAGGAAATTGCCGCCCAGACTGTAAAGGAAGGCAACGAGATTTCGTTCAACCTCAAGGCCGGTGATCCGGATAAAGAGGATCAGCCCAACCTGAAATACTCGGCGAAGAATCTGCCGTCAGGCGCCAACTTCGAGCCAAGCTCCGGCAGTTTCAATTGGACACCGGGCAGTGATCAGCAGGGCGAATACGAGATCACGTTCACCGTTACCGATCCGGAAGGTTTGAACGCCAGCAGAATTGCGAAAATCACCGTAGAGGATGTGCCGCCACCGACACCATGATGGGGGCCGGTTCACTAACACAAACAGTGATAAGGTTTTGGCGTATTGAAGTGATGGAGTATGAGATTGTTAACCATTAGTGGCGGTGAATCTGTTCAAAGAAGCATCCACCGGTTAGCGACTGGCATTACATTCACATCCGTAAGGCCAATTGCCGATGGAAAGTGAAACAGCTAAACCGTTTCGGGTTTTAAGTCCCATTTTTGAGCCAAGTCGTCCGGCACATCTATCATCATCCGCAGCATAGCAGTGGAGTAGGTTTTCCCCTGCGCGTCGTGATGCAGCGTTTTGGTGCCGCCGCCACCCAAAGCATTATGCAGCAGAAAATTTAACGCGTGCAAATTGGGCAGCTCGAACCGCTCAACTTTTCCGTAACAGATTCCATCAAAATGTGCCTTGACCCGTTCGCAGGTGAGCACTTTTTCCAGGAATGGGTAATACTCCGGCTTGTAGGCAATTACACCCACGTTTGCCGTATCTCCCTTATCTCCCGACCGCGCATGTGCCAGTTGAAGAAGTTGAACTTTCATATCTGTCCTTCTTATTTTTCACAACAGGAATCAATTTCCCAAACAACCTGCTTCGTATTCGTAATCTTACTCGAATTCAGACTGTCTATGTGTGCTGATCATTAGTCATTAGACATTGGTTATTGGCCATTTATTATTGAACATCACTCCAACACTTCGGTTCTCCAACAGATTCATTTCACACACTCTTTACATCCACAATCGGTGAAACAAGATGCTTGGGAATAAGCGCCGGCCAGTAAGCAACCACCTCTTTGGGATGCGGCCGGCCGTCCCCAAAACCGGTAACGGTGGGCGGCCCACCCAGAACCAGCGGAATCATCTCCCGGCTGAAACGCTCGATGTGGCCCAGGTTCTTTCCCCGCACACCGATTTGCAGCACTACTTCATTCGGGTCGTTCACCATGTGCGCCAGAGGCCCGTGACAGGCATTCACGCCCAGAAACTCGGTGTGAATCTCCTCAAAATGGAGCTCCAGGTCCTTGATGCGCTGGCAGATAATCTCTCCAGCCTTCTTTGCTTTCTCCAGCGCTTCCGGCCAGGCGTAGGTCAAATTGCCAATGCACGTCCATCCATCGGAGTAAGAAATGGAAACTTTGTAGAGTTCGGTCGGCGGCATCCCTTTTACATCATGCACGCGCACCCGGTTCTTCCCATCCGGTTGCAATTGGATGCTGGTAAAATCGACCACAACATCCGGCGTAATGTACTCTTTTGGATCGCCCAATTCATAAACCAACTGCTCTTTCACGCTGCGCAGGTCCACCAGGCCGCCGGTTTTTTCGTGCTTGGTTACAACAAATTCGCCGCTCGGGAAAGCCTCGATAATAGGAAATCCGATCCGCGCCATATCCGGCACTTCTTTCCAGCCTGCCAGGAAATTCCCGCCGCTCACTTGCGCCCCGCACTCAATAATGTGGCCGGCGATGATGCCTGCACCAAGTTTGTCGTATTCTTCTTTCGTCCAGCCAAATTCGTAAATCATGGGCGCCAGTGTAAGACCGGTATCGGTGACGCGCCCGGTGATGATGATTTGTGCTCCATCCCGCAGGGCCTGCACAATGGGCTGCGCGCCAAAATAGATATTGGCGCTATAAACCAGTTCCTTCACTTCGCGAAGCGAGGCGCCGCTTTCCATATGTTTCAGGTAGGAATCATTTTCCAGAAATTCATCGATGCGATCCATGATGTCATCGCCGTAAACGATACCCACTTTCAGATTTTTGATCCCTGCCTTTTTGGCGACCTCAAAAATGGCATCGCGGCAAGCCACCGGGTTTACGCCACCGGCATTGGTGATAACTTTAATGTCGTTCTCAACAATTTCGGATAAAATTTCTCCCATCAATGGAATAAAATCGCGGGCATAGCCGCGGCTGGGATCGCGCATCTTCTGCTTTTGCATGATGGACATGGTCACTTCCGCCAGGTAGTCCATCACCAGGTAGTCGATCGGCCCCTTCCTCACCTGGTCGATCGGCGCATCCAGCCGGTCGCCCCAGAAGCCCTGCCCGGAGGCGATTCGAATCATTTCCTTCATAAATTCCTCATATTCTTATTTGCCAAATTCCGGTTCACCAGTTTTAAATCTAAAGAGGTACCCAAACTTTTACCACCAAATTAAAAATTGCACTTTTCAAATCGATGCTTCGGTGATATATTTTACTGTTGACATTGAAATAAAACATCTTCAATGAAGTAGTTTTTATTGCCCTGTTAAACATATAGTTCCCAAAGGCCCTGCTCATGTCTTTTTCAGCCCATTTCTCATTCTACTTCCGGAATTACCTGCGCAGCCACCGTTACCTGAGGGAAATTGTCGTCATTCTCATTTTCCACGTTTTTTTCTGGGGTTTTTTGTACAGCGCCAAACCAGACGATGCCGTATGGACCGTTTTCGGCGTTTTGGGCATCATATTAAATATGGTAACTGTTCCCTCGGTTTTCTTCCTGGAAAAGGGAAACTCGCTTTATTTCGGCCTGGTGCGACCTGCCGGTCGTCTTCATTTCTTCTTCGCCAAAATTTTACTCATCTTTCTCATCGATTTTTTTTGGATCGTTCTTTTCACCTTCATCTATGGCATCCGGTTTCTGGATGGTCACTATTTTCTCCTGTGGATTCCCCGGCTGGCCTTCACAGCCTACCTGCTAATTCTGTCAATCTCCATTCTCAGCATCTCTTTCACCTACAAACCGTGGACCGCCTGGGTTTTGTTTGCGCTGCTAATCTTTGGAGGTATCCTTAATAAAAGTGTTCTTTTTCCACCTTCGCTCCGCGATGCCTATGTTTTATTTACAGTAATTCTGCCGCCCGTTCTCGAAATCATTTACAGCGCATGGACGCTTCAATTCCCGCTGTGGAGAATTCTTTTTTTACTGATTGCAGGGGTGCAGATCGGTTTTTACTTTTATCTCAATGCGAAACTTATCTTACGAAGAGATTTTATTTAATTGAACACCGGGCGAACAGCGCTTTTCGTTCTATACCGGAATCACTAAATGGGATGAAAACCAAACGAATCCCGAGAACAAATTTTTCAATTTCATTTTAGCATCTTATCAGATGGATGACGCAAAACAATAAGGAGTAAACGATGGATTTTCAACTCACCGAAGAACAAATTGCCATCCGTAACATGGTCAGGGATTTTGCCCGGAACGAAGTAGCGTCTCATGTGGCGGAGTATGACGAAATGAAAGCTTTTCCAAGGGAATTAATCAGGAAATTGGGAGAGCTGGGTTTGTTGGGAATCATCTATCCCGAATCCTATGGTGGCGCAGGCATGGGGTATATCGAATATGCGCTCATTGTTGAAGAGCTTTCCGCAATCGATCCGTCCCTTGGCCTTATGGTAGCCGCCCATAACTCGCTGGGAACACTGCATATTTTTACCTACGGCTCCGAAGAGCAGAAAAAGAAATACATTCCACGCCTTATGAGCGGAGAAAGCCTGGCAGCCTGGGCGCTCACCGAGCCGGCCTGCGGCAGCGACGCCAAAGCGCTTAAAACCACTGCTGTGCGAAAAGGCGATAAGTGGATTTTAAACGGATCGAAAACCTTCATCACCAATCCCAACTATTCGGACTACACAGTGGTGATAGCCCGAACCGATCCTGAAAAAGGTACCCGGGGGATTTCTGCATTCGTGGTGGAAAAAGGAACTCCCGGTTTCAATATCAGCGAGAACATGCACAAGCTGGGTATGCGCGCCAGCGACACTGCCGAGCTGTCTTTCGATGAATGCGCGATTCCGGCAGAAAACATTCTGGGGGCGGAAGGCGACGGCTTCCGGCAGGCGATGGCAACGCTGGACGGTGGACGCATCAGCATCGGCGCCATGTGCGTGGGAATCGGGCGTGGCGCCTATGACCACACGGTCAAATATGTTCAGGAGCGGGAGGCATTCGGCAAAAAAATAGCCGACTTCCAGGCGACCAAATTCAAATTGGCCGATATGGCCACCGAGATTGATGCCGCCCGGCTGCTGATCCTGCGCGCCGCCTGGCTGAAAAACCAGGGCCTGGAATTGAATAAAGAATCCGCCATGGCCAAATTGTACGCCAGCGAAGTGGCAGTGCGGGCGTCCAACGAAGCGGTTCAGATTTACGGCGGCTATGGTTTCATGCAGGAATACCCGGTGGAAAAATTTTACCGCGATTCCAAATTGGGGACCATCGGTGAAGGCACATCGGAAATCTTGCGGCTGGTAATTGCCCGCGAGATTTTGCAGCAGACTAAGACGGTGTAGAGAGATTGGTTTGAAATCTTAAGACAATTTTTGCAGTTACAGAACCTGACAAGCGGGGGCCGGCATGTAGGCTTAATCACTTTTCATGATCCCAGCATGGCACCCATCTTCTGATTAGTTCTGAAGCTTGCTGAAAGTATTATGCTACCAGCGCCTGTTCTGCCTCTTTGGGCAAGCGAATGACGACAAAAAGCGCTTTAGGGAAAAGGTGATCGTCGCCGGATTCATCAATGACTCTGACAAAACCTCGCTTTTGAGCGGCTTTATCCGACTGTGTCTGATGCACCTTTCCCTTTTCCAAAGAGACTTCGTAGCCTTCATTGTTGATACAAATAACAAATTCTTTTTTCATAGTAATTCTTTCTGGCGTATTGGATTCCCGGAGCAATGAGATGTTTGAACAATCGACATGCAACAAATTGATTTACATAAGATTTACTCAAATATCATTTTTGAAGAGCTGACGAAACCATAAACCAGAGATCAGAGACCAGCGTTTTGCAATGCCGCTTGCTCACCAAGTTTAACGTAATAGTGCTTTTCTTCCAATAACAAATCCAGTGGCATCTGTCACCCTATTTTCAATTCCTGTAACTTTTAAAACAGCCATTCATCTATTAAGCGTATTTGGAATAAAAAAAATTGAAAATTTTAGAAGGAGGATAACAGATGCCTTTTATAGTGGGAGAAGACGCAAAAACGGTGCAGGGAATTCTAAGCAATCTGCCCAGGAATGTTAAATTGAAATATTTTACTCAGGAGCTGGAGTGCCAGTACTGCCGCGAGACCAAACAGCTTTTATCAGAATTAAAAGAGTTGAGCGAGGGGAAGCTGGAACTGGAAATACTCAACTTTGTTAACGACAAGGAAGAAGTGGAGAAACATAAGATCGATAAAATACCGGCAACCGTTGTAATGACAGACGACAAAGATTTCGGCATCCGATACTACGGAATTCCCTCCGGGTATGAATTCAGCTCGCTGCTGGAAGATATCCAGGAAGTGGCCAAAGGTGAGCCGGAGGTTTCCGAAGACACAAAAAATCAGATCGCAAAGATCACACAGCCGCTGCGACTGCAGGTCTTTGTAACGCCAACCTGTCCCTACTGCCCCAGCGCTGTTCTTATGGCGCACAAGCTGGCCATGCTGAATGAGAACATCGTGGCGGACATGGTGGAAGCCACCGAATTTCCGCATCTCTCGGTGCGCTACCAGGTGCAGGGAGTGCCGCGAACCATGGTCGGGGAAACCACTGCCATCGAAGGAGCGCTGCCCGAACCACATTTTGTGCAACGGGTTATGGAAGCATACGCAAATATGTATCCTGAAAATTAACAGCTAACCATATTTTCTTTACCATCGAAAAGGAGTCCTAATTATGAAGAAATTGTCTGTCTTCGCGCTAATCGCACTTTTTACGCTGGGCTTTGCGCTACAATCCTGCTCCAAAGCTGACGGAACGCAGGAAGCCAAACAGCAGGTTGCGCAATCGAACATGCAGCAGACCCAAAGCAGCCAGAGCAACTATCCTGTTGCTCCCGACTTTTCTCTCACCGATCATAACGGTAAAACCGTAAAACTGAGCGATTACAAGGGTCAGGTCGTTATCCTGGACTTTTGGGCAACCTGGTGCGGGCCGTGCCGGATGGAAATTCCCGGTTTTGTGAAGCTCTACAATAAGTACCAGGACAAAGGCGTGCACATCATTGGTGTATCCCTGGATCGTGACGGCTGGACACCTGTGAGGCCGTTCATGCAGCAATATAATATTGACTATTCCATCGTTCTGGGTAATCAGCAGGTGGTCTCGGCTTATGGCGGGATCAATGCCATTCCTACTACTTTTATCATCAACAAAGATGGACAGGTGGTCGATAAAGTGGTTGGCTACAAGCCCGACACCTATTTCGAAAGTGCAATCAATAAATGGTTGAATTCCTAACCCGGAGGGAAAAATGAGTCAGGTAGTTGCAAAGCATGTGGATGGGGTAACCTTTATCGGGCGTGCCGGAAGCAAACACTGGGTGCCGATGGACGGGCCGGAATCGTTTGGCGGCTCGGAAGCAGGCACACGCCCAATGGAACTCTTTTTGGTGAGCCTGGCGGGTTGCACCGGGGCCGATGTCGCTTCTCTGCTGAAAAAAATGCGGGTGCCGTTCAGTAAATTCGAAGTCTACATAGATGCCGAGCGGGCGGAGGAACATCCCAAAGTCTACACCAAAATCGATTTGACCTACAAGCTCTGGGGCAAAAAACTGGAATCCCAGAAAGATAAAATTGAAAAATCAATCGATCTTTCCCAAGAAAAATATTGCTCGGTGTCGGCTATGATCCGCGCCGCCAATATTCCGCTCAAGTACACATACGAGTTGGTAGAAGCCGATTAATTCATAAATATCGATTTGGTTTATCTGATGCGAAGTGCGTAGGAGGGGACGGGCTTCGCATTTTTTTATTTATAGTTCTTTTGGGGAGAATCGGCAATTTTTTGACACATCGTCCCTAAAGGGACTCAGGATTTTTAGCGGAACTATCCGGCCTATAGACAATTCGCCATTGCCGAGGCTTGGATTGTATCGTCTTGGCGGATTTTCCTTCCCAATAACGCGAGCCAAACAAATCCATCCATTTTGCCTAAAATCAACAAAATTGCGAACGAATCCCTTCTCAGATGAATCACAGTCTCGGAAAGACGGAATGCTTGTAGCACATCAACAACCTGCCACCGGATCGAGTCCCGGCGGGACGGCATCTCGCGCAGCTCCAAATTAATCCCGCCTAAAAAATATATTCACAAATTCATTTCAAAGTGTTATATTCATACCAGCATCAAAATTTGAATCTAATCTGAACCACGTTCAATTCGCTGAGAAGCGGCTACAATTTTTATCACATGATATTTTGAATCAATAAATCGTAACCGATACGAGTCTGTTCTGAATAATCGCATAAAAATCTCCTTATCCTAAATAAATAAAGAAGAGGAAGATGTCATGATGCAAACAAAGCTTAAGACTTTTGTCGCTCGTGTATTTCTCGCAAAAATTAAAGTGGCTGCGATTTTTCTTTTTGCTGCCGCCCTGTTATTGACCAGCCTTAACTGCGGCAAGAAAGCCGAAAAAGAAACCAAAGAGATCACTTACCCGCTGGAAACCGCCAAAATGGTTAGTGAGGTCACCTCTGGAGTAATTTCATCCGGGAGCGCCATAAAAGTGCGTTTTGTGGAACCGGTGGTGGGCAATAATCTGGTTGGAAGCACACTTTCCAAGCAGGTGTTCAGTTTCACTCCCAAAATTGACGGTATCACCAAATGGGAAGACACCCGCACCCTGGCTTTCCAGCCCAATCAGCCGTTGCCCATGCGGGAAAAATATTCCGGTCAACTGGATATGAGCCTGCTTTTCCCACAATACAAAGACAAAAATCTCGAACCGCTGGAAATCCAATTCGAGGTCGCCGGCAGGGAGATCTCTTCTGTTGCGGCAGATTTTGAGCCGGCGAAAGGAAATCGTCCGCAGGACGTGGTTTACAAAGGAACAGTAGATTTTACACAGCCGGCTGATTCGCAGGCTGTCAAGGAATCAATGAAACTCACAATCGACGGCAGGAACCTTTCCTTGATAATTCACCAAAGAGGGAACGGAGAAAAATTTGCTTTCACAAGCAACATTATCAGCCGGGACGATGAAAGGAAGAAATTGGTTTTCAAGATTGAAAAATCGAAACTTGAACTTTCTGCCGACTACGAAAAAACGCTTTACCTGGAGCCTCTCAAGGAGATGAAGGTTTCAGGTGTGGCCAGCCGCGAAATGGGAGATGAACCGGTAATCCAGGTAAATTTTACCGATGAGCTGGACCCGGAACAAAATATTGCCGGCCTCATCAGCGTGCAGCCGGCGCAGGATATCAAGCTGAAAGTAAGCGGGAAAACCGTTTACGTGATGGGCAAATTTGGCTATGGAGAAACATACACCCTGACGGTTCACCCCGGCATTCGCAGCAAATGGGGCACGAAAATCCAGCAGGAGACTTCGCAGGAAGTCGCCTTCCAGGACATTAAGCCACAGATGCGTTTTGTGAGCAGCGGCGCCTTCCTGCCCACCGCCAACCAGGACAAAATTGCTTTCCAAACCGTCAACCTGAAGCAGGTTCGGTTGGAAATCATGAAGGTGTTCGATTCAAACCTGGGGCAGTTTCTGCAGACGGAGCAGCTTTCCAGCGCGCAGGAACGGAACGAAGCGTTCAACAACTGGGAAATGCGGCGGGTCGGCGTGAACATCGTGACCGACAGCCTGGAAATCGGCAATACCCGCAATACCTGGCTCCAAAGCGAGTTGGATTTACAAAAGATCCTGCAGGCAGACCGAAAGGGCCTCTACATCATCACCCTTAGATTCCGGAAGAAAGATATGTTGTACACACTGGAAGATGAGGAGGATTCACATGGCCGCAGGCGGTATTATTATGGGGATGCATATTACTCCAATCCCAACTCGTCGGGTTACATTTACAGGCACGGCCAGATATTCAAGCCCGTTGTCTTGAGCGACATCGGCCTCACTTACCTCCAGGGACACCAGCAGCATGTGGTTTATGCCACCAATATTTTGGACAGTAAGCCGATGGGCGGTGTGCAGGTGCAACTGCGAACCTACCAGAACCAGGTTATCGCCAGTGCCACCACCGACGGCGATGGAAAGGCGCTGTTTGAAAAAACAGGGCAAGATGTCTTTTACGTTCAGGCGGAGAGGGACGGACAGCGAAGCGTGGTAAAACTCAACGAGATGGCCTGGAACATGTCCAGCTTTGACGTTGAGGGGGCCGTGCTTCCGCCCGGCGGCGCGCGGGTTTTCATTTACACCGAGCGCGGTGTTTATCGCCCCGGCGACACGCTGCACATTTCCCTGATCGCCCGTAACGAAAATAACACCTTCCCAACTGACCATCCGGTGACGCTGAAAGTTTACAATCCCAAAAACCAGCTTGTTTTTGAAACATTGAATAAAAACTCCCGAGATGGATTTTACAGTTTCATGTTTTCGACCAGGCAGGAAGATATGACGGGAAATTACAAGGCCGAGTTCCTGGTCGGAACACAGAAATTTTACCACACCCTGAAAATAGAAACAGTGGTTCCTTACCGGCTGAAAGTCAATATCGAGCCGCAGAAGAATAAGTTGGGACCGGCTGATAAAATTCTGCGCCTGGATTTGAGCGCAACCTATCTTTTCGGGAATCCGGCTGCCGGTTTGCGCGCCGAAGTGAATGTCGATTTGGAGAACCTTAGCCAGCGCTTTAAGCAGTTCCCGGGCTACACTTTCACCAATCAGGCAATGGATTACAAATCGGTGAGCGCTACTGTTTTTAACAGCGATCTGAGCCCGGAAGGCAAGGCACACATCGATTGGCAATTGCCATCTTTCAGAAATGTGCCATCCTCAATTCAGGCGAAAGTGAACGCCAAAGTTTATGAGAAAGGCGGGCGGGCATCGCAAAGCGATGTGACCATTCCCATAGAGCCGTACAATTTTTACGTAGGATTGGAAAAGCCGGATTTCAAATATGGATATGTGCAGGTGGGATCCGCCGTTTCCGTGAATACGGTTCTGGTGAACACCGACGGGCAGCCGGTGCCGGGCCAAACCCTTCAATACCGCATTTACAAAAACAACCGGTACTGGTGGTGGGAGTACGACTCGCGCACGGATTATCAACTGCGCTACAAAACCGATTCGCACACCGAACTGGTGGAAAAAGGCAACATCATTTCGCAGAGCATTCCGGCAGTCATCAAATTCAAGCCGGAAGACCGCGGGCAGTACCTGGTGGAGGTTCAGGCAGAGAACGGCAGCGGGCATACGGCAGGCTTCTTTTTCAATGCTTACTACTGGGGCGAATCGCCGGGCGGAAAAGAAGCAGGCGCCATTACGCTGAAAACGGACCGTGAGAATTATCATCCCGGCGAAACAGCAGTGGTCACCTTCCCCACTCCCTCGGAAGGATCAATCCTTATCGGGGTGGAAAAGGCCAACAAAATATTGAATACCCGCTGGATTGAACCAGCCCGGAACCAGAATGAAACACAGGTTCAAATCCCGGTGACCGCCGAAATGCTCCCCACCGCCTATGTGTCCGTGTCCATCATCCAGCCGCACAGCCAGACGGCCAACGACCGGCCGATCCGGATGTACGGCGTTATTCCGCTGAATGTGGAAGAGGCCAGCACACGCCAGGAAATCCGGATAACAATGGCGGATGAGCTCAAATCCGAGAAACCATTCGAGGTGGAAATCCAGACCGGGGACCACAAGCCGACCCAGTTCACTATTTCGGTGGTGGACGAAGGGCTGCTGGCGCTCACCAATTTCCGGACGCCAAATCCATGGGACGAGTTTTACAAGAAACTGCGACTGGGTGTGAAAATCTTCGATCTCTTCTCGGATGTGATTGGCGCCAACAAGGGCGACATTTTCCGCACTTTCTCAATCGGCGGCGGAATGTCGGCAGAGAAATACCGCCTGAGCCAGCAGGAGGTGGAAAAGGTGAAACGGTTCCGGCCGGTTTGCATGTTCGCGGGACCGCAAATGACCGACCCCCAGGGGCACGCCAAAATTTCTTTCCGGATGCCAAATTACATCGGTGCGGTGCGGGTGATGGTGGCAAGCGCAACCGGCAATCGCTACGGCAGCGCGAACAAAACGGTGCCGGTGAAAACCGACTTGATGGTGCTCCCCACCCTTCCCCGGGTTTTGGGGCCGGAGAACAGTTTTGTGGTACCGGTAACGGTGTTTGCCATGCAGGACAATATCAAAACGGTTATTGTTTCCATCAAGTCCACCGGGCCGGTGGCGGTTACCGGGGAGGCGCAAAAGACTCTCAGCTTCGAGAAATCTGGAGAGAAAGACGTCTACTTCAACCTGCGCGCTGCGAAAGCGGTGGGCGCTTCACACATTACCATAACGGCGGTTTCCGGGCAGCTATCCGCCACAAGCGAAACCGATCTGGCGGTAACCGCTTCTTCCCCGCGAATTTACGATTCCGAAGAAAAGGCCTGCAAGCCGGGAGAGAGCATTGCCTTCACCATCCCAAATCGCGGCATCCAGGGGACAAACCATGCGAGAATAAATGTGATGCGAATGCCCAAATTGAATATCGGATGGCGAATGTGGTGGCTCATCCACTATCCGTATGGCTGCATCGAGCAGACCGTTTCGTCGGTGTTCCCGCAGCTCTATTTAAAGAGCTTCATCAAAAGCAAGCAGGAAACCGATAAAGAGATCGACAAGAATATCAATGCCGGCATAGAACGGTTGCGGAAGTTCCAGGTGCCGTCCGGCGGATTTGCCTACTGGCCGGGCGGGAAAACAGCTTCCGTCTGGGGAACCAGCTACGCCGGCCATTTCCTGATCGAAGCCAAAAAACTGGGTTATCATGTTCCGGCGGATCTGATGGACAACTGGCTGCGATTTGAAAAGGCTCAGGCGCTGACCACACGGGATAATCTAACGGAGCGGGTTTACCGGGTTTACCTGTTAGCCGAAGCCGGGGAACCGCAGACAGGACCAATGAACCTGCTGAAAGAGAACAGCCTGAAAGACATGACTGATGCTGAGAAGTGGCTGCTGGCCGAGGCGTACAAACTAGCCGGGATTAACAACACTGCGCAACAGATTGCCGGGAAAGCCGGATTTACGGTAAAAGATTACCATGAGTTTTCCAGAACTTACGGATCGGGTTTGCGGGACGAGGCCATCATCCTGGAAGCCCTGGTAGCCTTTGAACAATGGCCGGACGCCACCCGCATTTACAAGGAAATTACCGATGCACTGTCCACCAAAAATTGGTATTCCACCCAGACTACCGGCTACGCACTGCTGGCACTGGGCAAATATATCAAGGCTAACCAGGGAGAATTTGGCGACCAGAACAGCGTTATTGCCGGGACAATCGGTCTGCCGGACGGGCAAAAAATCGAGTTCGACACCAAGGAGCTGAAATATAGCCAGGAAATCCTCAGCGGATTTGGCGATTCAGTTACGGTTTTACTCAATGAAAAGACCACCCTGAAGCAGGCTTACGCGGTGCTGGAATGGGACGGGGTTCCGCTGATTCCCGATGTGACGGCGGTTTCCAAAAATCTGGCAGTCAACATGGACTGGTATGACGACGACGGCATGCCCATTAACCCGGCGGACCTGCCGCAGGGGAAAACTTTCTGGGGACATTTTACCGCGGAAAAGACCTCCAGTCTCAAATTGTCCATCGAGAATCTGGCGCTGGTGCAGGTGCTGCCGGCAGGGTGGGAAATCGAAAATACCCGTTTGTCTGGGGAGAGCATGCCGGACTGGATGCGCAAATGGCGCCTGGGGCGTGCCGACTACACCGACATTCGCGACGACCGCATTATGTGGTTTTTCGACATGCCGGCATATTCTGCCGACAAAGTGGATTTCGTAGTGAAGCTGAATGCGGTAACCGTGGGAGAATTCTGGCTTCCGCCAACCATTTTTGAAGCGATGTACAATAATGATTATAAGGCGGTTGTGCCGGGAAAGAAGGTGACGGTTAGTAGGCGGGTGAAGTAAATTATATTAGTCCGGCCATTGATGGGCAGGGAAAAATCTTTGAGTTTGACCCTTTCCCCTACCCCCTCCCCTAATGCATCAGGGGAGGGGGAAAAAGGCGGGTGGGGTTAGAATTTGGATTAATCAATATTTTTTAAACATGCTGAGCGAAGGATATTATCAAATTCAATTTTCTTGTCCGTCAGAACTGTTCTGAGTCAATTTGGATATGAGCGAAAATTTGTTTCATAAAATCAAGAAAATTTCGGTTAAGAGAAGAAAGCTGCTGATTTACCTCACCCTTTCAGCGCTGCTCCTGGTTTTTATATACAGCATAATCCCCTGCCCCGAACCGCTTTTTCCGGAGAACTACAGCACGGTGGTTTTGGACGCAAATGGCAAAATCCTGCGTGTATTTTTAAATGAAGATGAACAGTGGTATTTTGCACCGAACGATACGCTGAGAATTCCGCCAAAACTGAAGACCGCCGTATTGCAGTTTGAAGACCGCTATTTTTACTACCACCCCGGCATCAACCCGGTGTCAATTTTTCGCGCTATCTACCAGGATATCAGGGAGCATCGCGTTGTAAGCGGTGCCAGCACGCTGACCATGCAGGTCGCCCGCCTGGTGCGCAATAAACCCCGCACCTTCCGGAATAAGCTGGTGGAAATGCTGATGGCGCTGAAGATCGAGCTGCAGTATTCCAAAGACCGGATTTTTGGCCTCTACCTGAATCACGCACCGTATGGAGGAAATATTATTGGTTACCAGGCGGCCTCCCTGAAATATTTCGGAAAGCAGCCCGAACAGCTCACCTGGGGAGAAGCCGCTACATTGGCCGTTCTGCCCAATGCCCCGGGGCTTATCTCACCGTCCGCCGACAGTGAGAAACTGACCCGCAAACGGAATTGGCTGCTCAAGAAGCTTCTGGATAAAAAAGTTATCGGCTATGACACCTACCAAACGGCGCTCCTCGAACCGGTGCCGTCTGCGGTGCTGACATTTCCGTTTCACGCCCCGCATTTTGCCCAATTTGCCTTAGAGAAGCGAGCCGGCAAAAGCGGCTACATCCGAACAACTATCGATCTTCGACTTCAGGAGACAATAGGAAACCTGGTTCAGGAGCACATTAAATATCTGAAGGGCTATGGCATCCGCAACGCTGCCGCACTGGTAGTGGACACGCAGACAGGAAAAGTGCGGGCGTATGTAGGCTCGCAGGATTTTTTTGATTCCACCAACACCGGGCAGGTCGATGGTGTACACGCGCCGCGCTCCACCGGCTCCATTCTCAAACCGTTTCTTTATGCATTAAGCATGGACGAAGGACTGGTTTTACCGCAAACGGTCATCAAAGACGTGCCAAGCTATTTTGGCTCCTTTTCGCCCGCCAACGCCGACGAAAAATTCAATGGACTGGTGACAGCGAGGGAAGCTCTCACCCGCTCCCTGAATGTGCCGGCGGTTCGCCTGCTGAACGCTTTTGGGATTTACTCTTTCTACATTTTTCTCCAAAGCGCCGGGCTGCACACACTTTTTCGCACGCCGGACGACTACGGGTTGCCGCTTATCTTGGGAGGCGCCGAAGCTACGGTGTGGGACCTGGCCGAACTCTACCGCGGGTTGGCAAACTACGGCACATTCTCCCACCTGCAAATCTTCGAAGAAAGCAATTTGGTGGCAGGGTCAAAAACCGGAGAATCGCACGCCCAACGGGATGGGAGATTCAAATCCGCAATCACAAACCTCATCTCTCCCGGCGCCTGCTACCTGACCCTGGATATTCTGCATGACCTGAAACGTCCCGGTGCGGAATACTACTGGGAACAGTATCAGAACCAGTGGCCGCTGGCCTGGAAAACCGGCACCAGCTACGGCCAGCGGGACGCCTGGGCGGTGGGCGTCAGCCCGCAGTGGACAATTGCGGTGTGGGCAGGCAATTTTGACGGCGAGCCCAACGGCGCTTTAACCGGCGCCAGTTGTGCGGGGCCGATCTTATTTAACATTTTTAACTATCTGCCGAAAAACGTCGGAAAAAGCTGGTTCGAGAAACCGGAGTCGGAGATGCAGCGGGTTGATATCTGCGGTGAGACAGGTTTTCTGGCCGGTCCTGACTGTCCCGATGTGAAGACAGTAGAAGCCCCGGCAGCCATGAAGCCGCTACGAATCTGCCCCTTCCACAAAGCGGTTTATGTGACGCTGGATGAAAAGCATAAAGTATGCTCGCTCTGTTGGGAATCCGGAAAATATAAAAAGATATCGCTGCCATTTTACCCGCCGGATGTGGCGCAGTACCTGCGGGAACGGGGGCAGGTTCTGGCAGAAATCCCGCCTCACCTGGCCAGTTGTCCGGCGCTTGCCGAGAACCAGCCGGTACAAATAGTTTATCCGGGACAAAACGCACGCTTGTGGATTCCCCGCGATCTGGACGGGCAGATGCAAAAAATTACCCTGCGGGTTGCGCACCGCCAGCAGAATCAAACCATTTTCTGGTATCTGGACAATCATTATCTCGGCGCATCCGAAAAGCAACACGTAAAGGCGCTGACTATTTCGGCCGGCTGGCATACACTGGAAGTTCTGGATGACGAGGGTAACCGCGACCGGCGTCGTTTTTTTGTGGCAGCGAGTCGCTCATGAATAATATCATCCAATAGTTCATATTCCTTCATTTTTAGTTTGAAAATTTTTGCCACCAGCGGTATCGTTTAGATTTCCCCTGCCGCGCAAGGGCATCTAATCTTTGCAGTGAAATAATTTGTATTTTATCCACCAATTCTCTAAATTCACTAAGCTTTCATAAAGTGGGTTTACTGCACCGGATGCGGTGGGCCGTGCGACACCGGACTTTCTGCCTTTTCCGGACTCTATATGTATTGTTTTGCCAACGCAAAAAAATATGAGATACTACTAATTCAAACACTTTTTCTAATCTGAAGGGAGTTCTCGAATGGAACGTTTTTACAAAAATTTTCTGGGATTTATCCTGGCAATCCTTTTCATCTTTTTTTCGCCTGGCCATGCGCAATGGAGTTCTAATCCGGCCCAGAATTTAACGGTGTGCGATACCACCGGCGAGCAGGCGCTTCCAAAGATTGCCCCGACTTCCGATGGCGGATGCTACATCTCGTGGTTTGACAGCCGCGCCGGCAGCTACGCCGTTTACCTGCAGCGGCTGAATGCACAAGGTGAAAAACAGTGGGCCAACAACGGGCTGTTGATCAGCGACCATCCCCAAAACAGCTCATTGGTGGATTATGACATGATTGCCGATCACAACGACAATGCAATCGTCGTATTCACAGACATACGGGACGGCGGTGCGATTACTCCCTTCGCCTACCAGATTAGCCCGGACGGAAATTTCCTGTGGGGAGCGGATGGCGTCGATCTTTCCACATCTCCTTCCACCTACCAGCCCAACCCGAAAGTTGCCGAGACCAGCGAAGGGAATTTCGTCTTCGTGTGGGTCTACGCGGAAACCCCCAACCAGATCGCCATGCAGATGCTCTCTGCCAGCGGCGTAAAACAGTGGGGAACCGATCCCATACTGCTGTCCGGTGGCAGTTCCGAAAATCTTACCTATCCCAGCGTGGTTAAATCAGATAATGGAAGTGTAATTATTCTGATGTCCGGCTACACCGGGTCGTTTCTAAATCCCGGCAACTATAAGCTGTACAGCCAAAAATATTCCTCTGCCGGCGCGCCGTTGTGGGGGAGCAGCCCTGCTGTTGTTTATGGATTGGGCAATGTGAGCGGCTTTTTCGTACCCAAGATCTTTACCGACAAACTGAATGGTGCGTTCTATGTTTGGCAGGATGACCGCAATTCGGTGAACACAATGACGTCTTACATGCAGCATTTCACGCCGGACGGCACAGCCCAATTTCCCACCAACGGTTCCGCTGGTTCAACCGTAGACATCCAAAATCACTTCGATGCCTGGATGGCATACCAGCATTCCACCGGCGATTCCTACATGTTCTGGAAGGAGACAAACGGGCTGCAAAGCCTGTTCGGTATCTATGGTCAGCGTTTTTCCGCCGGCGGCGACAGACAATGGGACAGCAGCGGAAAAATATTCAAGCCAATGGATGGCGATGCCAGCATAAACCAGATCTGCTTCGCAAGGGGCAGCAGCGTATATGTCTATTTTAACGTGGGCATTACCGGCAGCATCAACAATAAGATCACTGGATTCGTTACCGACAGCACCGGAAATATCGGATGGACCGGCTCCATGCTAGGCATCAGCACTGTTTTATCCGAAAAATTGCGCTTGGTCGGCACCCTGAACAGCCAAGGCATTTCTTTCCTGGCATGGTCCGATCGCCGGAATGATGGCGGCGGAATTTACGCCCAGAATGTGAATCCCAACGGGACGCTGGGGATTGTTGCACTACCGCCGGCGCTCACAATTACCAGCCCGCAGGACAGCAGCGAGGTTACCCAATTCCCGGCCCAGATGGAATTTCAGACCGAGAATTTTCTTATCGATACGCTGGAAGGAGACGGCTATCTGAAAGTCTCGCTAAACGGTACTTTCTATGAATCCATCTATCAGAGCCAACCGATTTCCATCGATACACTGCCGGTTGGCATAAACGAGGTCGAGCTTGAGCTTGTCGATCTGCAGGGCAACTCGCTTTCTCCAACCGTAAAAGACACCCTGATTTTGCTTTACAACCCGGTAGGTATTGCGGATCGGCAGGGACTTCAACCGCTGGCATTTGCCTTAGGGCAGAATTATCCTAATCCGTTCAACCCGGAAACGAATATTCGGTATCAGCTCTCCCATGCTTCCCACGTTATGATTGAAATATATGACATCACCGGTCGAATGGTCGCCGAGTTGGTAAACAGACAAGAAGCCGCCGGACACCACAGCGTCATCTTCAATGGCCAGGACTTATCCAGCGGTCTCTATTTTTATCGAATCGACACCGGAGATTTCCGTGCCACGCGTAAAATGATTCTCATCAAATAGGAGCCCCGCAAACGCTGTCCCACAGGGGAAAACAATGGAACCGACTGCCTCTCGCTAATTGCAGAAAGCGTGTGGGATGATTAAAAAAAGAACTTGATTTTTTCGCTTTTTTGGTTTATAGTAAACCCTGATCCCATGCGGGACAGCGTTCTTTATACATATTTTACCTCTCGATACCTTTTTTTAAAGTAGGACTGAGTTTTGCTTTAAAATCTCAACTTCTTGTAAGCCTCTGTATCTGTCTTTTTTGTGTAGTTTTAAATTTTCTGCCAAATCTATATGACGTTGAAAAAATACAACTCATAATTAATTCAAAACAACCATAACTCAAAGGAGTGTTTATGATGAAAAGGAATCTGCTTGTCTTTTTGGTGGTACTGCTCGCACTCTCGGTTTCGTTAGTCTTCGCGCAAACCGAGTCCTCGGCCACTGCATCAAGCACCGAAGACCAGGCGCCTGTGGTGGCACCACAGGTGCAAAAAGTGGGTAATGTTCACCAAGTCACAAGAATGGCAAAGGTGCAGGACCCACAGAAATTAAAAGCCAAAACACCTGTCCGGTACGATGAAAAAGGTGGAATTATTGTTCCCGACCAGAAGAAAGGTGCCGAACAAACAACCCTTACCGCCAGACAACAGCAAATCAAAGATCGAATCGAGAATGCCAAAGTCCGGCGAAATTCAGGGACGTCTACTCCGGTTCGGAAAGATTTCAAGTCCTCTGAAAAGAAAAAACGTGGTAATGAGAATTCCCAAAAATCTGCGCCGGCCAAGCCGAAAAGCAGAACTGCGACCAGTGGGAATGAATAACCGGTAATTCAAACGAATAATTGTTGAAATCAAAAGATCAACACTTTTTGGAGGTAAGTATGCGATCAAAATACAGTTTACTTTTTCTACTCTTGCTTTTCGCGTTCTTTTCCGTTCAGAGTGTTTCGGCCCAGCCTGCCTATTTGGTAAGCTATAACGCAGATGCCGGAAATCCTGGCGGACTGAATACGGAAGCCGATAATTCAACGACCGGGTGGACAGCTTTTACCACCGGAACACAAAGTGCCAATTCCTGGTCGGCCCCGCAAACGATACCATTTGCATTTAACTTCTTCGGCCAGCCGGTAACGCACTTCATGGTAAGTCAAAATGGATTGGTCACATTCGATACACTGACGACACTGCTTCCAAATGCAAATCGAAACCTGCCGACCGATTTTTTGCCGGATAACACGATTGCCTGTTTCTGGGATGAATTTACCAGCGCTCCCCCCACCGGCAGTAACGATGTGGTTTATACGAAGGTATTTGGGACTGCACCCAACCAGCAATTGTGGATCAAGTGGTATTCTTTTGAAATTGGAAATCCAAGCATATCCTTTGAATATTTTGCTGCCGTGCTGGAAGAAACCACCAATAAAGTATACCTGCTTGACCTTTATAGTACAGCCGGCGGTTCTGTGACCCTTGGCATACAGCAAAACATGACAACCGCAGTCCAGTATGGCGACAGCACAGCGACGTGGAACGGCAATGGGACTGCAAACACGGATAACGACTACTACGAATTCTTTCCGCCGCCACCCGTGGATTTAGCCCTCACTGGCTTGACGGGTATTCCCTCATCCGCATTAGCCGGTTCAACCGTTAATTTTGACGTGGAAGTAGCCAACTTCGGAACCACGACCATAACCGGTGCTAATCTGGATATATGGTTTAATGGCGCAGTATCTTCAACGATTCCCATACCGTCGCTTGCAACCGGCGCCACTGCCACACTTCCTGCATCGGTTACGGTCTCTATGGCAGCCGGACGCGATTCAATAGTGGCCGCTCTGCAGATGGTAGCTGGCGATGCGAATCCATCCAATGACACACTTCGCGCCGGCTATGAAATCTCTACGGCAATGCCCACTCCTTACACCGAGACATTTGATTCGAACGCAACTG
The DNA here is from genome assembly GCA_964624795.1 of uncultured Calditrichaceae bacterium. Classification (GTDB taxonomy): domain Bacteria; phylum Calditrichota; class Calditrichia; order RBG-13-44-9; family RBG-13-44-9; genus CAZUZS01. Next base: position 3,564 of record CAZUZS010000029.1, on the reverse strand, counting down.
CAGGCAGCCCCGGTACGTTGCCGCCCGGATGGACAAACGAAACTGACGATGATTTTGACTGGTACGTGGAATCTTCGGGTACGCAGAATTCTACCAGCACCGGACCGCTGAACGATCATTCCGGCACTGGTAATTACATGTACACCGAGGCTTCCTCCCCGAATTTCCCCTACAAACTTGCAAACCTGACCACACCTTACCTGGATTTGACGGGACTTACCAATCCCGCTGTGGAATTCTGGTTTCACATGTATGGCCAGACAATGGGTGAATTGCATGTGGATGCTTTATACGGTGGCAACTGGTATCTTGATATTATGCAGCCACTGATTGGACAGTATCAAACATCGGAAACGGCTCCATGGTTAAAAGCCGCCGCCGATCTTTCCCCGTTCACCGGTGGCGTGGTTCAGATCAGATTCAGGGGCATTACCGGATCCAATTATTACAGTGATATGGCTATCGACGATGTCACAATCGGTGAAGCCGGTTTTGACATTTCCGCCATGTCGGTAGTAATGCCTTCCTATCTGACGATGGTTCCATTGACCCAAACCAGCTTGTCTTCCGCGCTGGAATTCGAAGGGACTTTCAAGAATATTGGACCCGCCAACACGGGAGATGCCGATCTTACAATAACCGACAATCTTGGAACAGTTGCATATTCCGATGCTTTCACCGGTATCACTATCAACGGATTCAGTGACACCACGCTTGCCTACGCTGCATGGAATGCCTCATCTGTTACCCCCGGCGTTTATTATGTCAGCAGTGTTGCATCGAACTTTATCGATACTGATCCGTCTAACGATACAACTTATACTACTGTGAAACTCGCCTATGCTATGGGTTACGATAATGGCAATCTCACGAACAATGTAGCGATTGTGGCCACGGATAGATGCATGTTAGGAACCCGTTTCACAGTGCCCGACAACGATACCTTGACCAGCGTTGAGATAGCTATTACCTCTTCCACAACTGCTACGGATTCATTCTCAATTGATATCTATGAAGCAGCGGCCGATACGCCGTCGGTCTGGCTCGCACAGCTTTACCGCGGAACTTATGGCGATTTTGCTCCCCTGCCTGCTCTGGCAAAATTTATTATTCCAGGGGGCATGCCAATGAATGCCGGCGACTATTATGTAGTGATTGATTCCGACTCCTCCGGCAATTCCAATTATCCGCTTGGCTGCGACAATACCGGTCCCGGCGCGCAGACGATCTCGCACAGGTTCGGAGGAATGTCGCCGACTTCCAATAACGGGTCATGGCTTTTCTTCGAAGACGCTGGAAACGCAGCTTTCCACACCTTTACTCCGATTATTCGCGTCGGATTCCAGGAACCTTCCGATATCCACGACTTTGCCGTTACCATGGTTACCTCCGATCCCTACATGGTTGCCGGCGCTTCGTCGACCATCACGGGTGAGGTGGAAAACACCGGTAATCAGCCGGAAACGGCTGTTCCGATAGAGCTCCACGTGAACGGCGCAATGGTGGCGAATACAACAATCTCTCTAAATCCGGGAGAAGTTCTCGCTGTGCCATTTAGCTATACACCACCGGATACCGGTTTGTACTCTTTTGAAGTAATTTCGATGCTCAGCGGAGATCTGAATCCGGCAAACGATACATCGTCTGCTTATGCGCGTGTGTTACCTGCCGGTCAGGAAGTCATTTATGTGGACGATTTCTCCGACACGACATATACGTTCGCACACTGGACAATCATAAACGATCCGACCAGCACCAATAGCTGGAAGGTATACTCACCGCCATTTCCCAATGCATATACCCTGCCTGTCACATCCAGCGGAAATGTATTTGCGGCGGATGCAGATGATGCCGGCAGCGGCAACCTGACGCTTTCCAGTGCAGTGTTGGCCTTGGATTTGAGCCCATACCAATCGGTTTGGCTGAATTTTGATTCCGACTGGCGTCATATTGATGCACAGGATACCGCGCGGATTGCTGTCAGCAACGATAATGGCGCTACCTGGACAACAGTTTGGGAATATGCCGGCGCAAGCAGCCGTGATGAACACGTTATGCTGGATCTCACATCTCAACTTGCTCTGAGTACAAATGCAATGATCGCATTTGTATCTATCCAACCCGGATACGACTGGTGGTGGGCAGTTGATAACGTAGCAGTTACTGCACAACCCTATCAACCCTCAAGTGGATACACGCAGTCTTTCGAGGGTGCATTCCCGCCCAATAACTGGATTACGCTTAGCCCTGATGGCGGAACCGGTTGGGATCAGCAGGCAAACGGCACTACGCCAATTCCAGGCTGGACCGGCGGCACAATCACTGTTCCGCCAAACGGCGAAAGTAATGTGACCTTCTGCACCTGGTCCACGGGTGGAGCAGTATCCAATGATCAGTGGCTGGTCACTCCTCATATTTTGAATGTCCAGAGCGGTGATTCCATCAGTTTCTGGCTGCGTTACTGGCCGAATTCCTACGTCGACACATTGGATATTCGGATTTCGACCGGCACAAACAATGACCCGGCCTCCTTCACGACAATGGTGGATGTGCTGGGATTCGGAGCAGCAAACGATACAAACTGGGTAAAATATTCCTATCCGCTCGGCTCTCTGGTTGCTGCCGGTTCCGATATTTATATCGGATTCCGCGAGCATGTGAATGATAACTATAATAACGGTGCTTCTTTCTCCTTAGACCTTTTCCATACGAATGCGACCGTTGATACCGGAGGCACAACAGTAGCAAAACTGCTAATCTCGGAAATTGTTGTTACACCGACATCCGGTGAATTTGTCGAGATTTACAATCCTAATTCAGACCCGATTGATCTGAGCAATTATTATGTTACCGATGCCACATTCGCCGGCGATGGCACCTATTACTACAAGATCGTTGAAGGCGGCGGTGGCGGCGGCAGTTTTGGCGATTTCGATGCCCGCTTCCCGGATGGCGCCACAATTCAAGCCGGTGAATATCAGACCATCGCACTTGCCGGCGATTCGGCTTTCTATGCCACTTATGGCGTGCTGCCAACCTACGAATTGTATGATGACGGCCACGCAGTTCCTTCCGATGTGCCGGATATGCGAGAAGCCGTTCCCGGCAGCATCAACAATCAGGGTGGTTTGACCAACAGCGATGAGGTTGTAATCCTGTTCTACTGGGATGGCATGTCCGACCTGGTAGGCGATGTGGATTACCTGCTTTATAATGTCAATTCGCCCACGCCGAACGATGAGGCTGTGGACAAAACGGGCGTTAGGATAGACGGTCCTGATCCCGGAACCGATTCGACCGAGTACCTGCCTGATACACCAGTTGCGAATCAGGTTTCAGGTCCGAGCAACGACGTCGGCTTCTCGGTACACCGGATCGATTTCACAGAAGGTGCACAGGTTATGTCTGGAGGAAACGGTGTCACCGGATCGAATGAAACCAGTGAAGATCTGAACAACACCTTCACCAATAACAGCATTCCTTCACCCAATGCGCCATATCATACGGCAGCGACACTTAACCCGCCGCAAAGCCTGACGGCAGACGCCGGCAATGCGGTGGTGG
>CAZUZS010000028.1:8281-53385 GCA_964624795.1 uncultured Calditrichaceae bacterium | reverse complement strand
CAGTTTGGGCACCCCTTCCCATTTTGATAAGGGAAGGGGTTGGGGGATGGGTTAGCAAGTATGATCTTCCTTAAATTTTATGACTTCTTCCGTTAAGTTAAGAAGGACTTTATCCATGTCGGTTAAAACTTCTTCATTGGCAAACCTGATAACCGTCAAGTTTTTGATTCCGAGCAAATCGGTTCGCGTTTGATCATAATCCTCTTTTTTTATATGAATAGAACCGTCGAGTTCGATCACCAGTCGGATCTCATGGCAATAAAAATCAGCAATAAAAAATCTTCTCTCATTATCATAAAGATAAAAAATTGGATGCTGTCGCAAAAATCGCAATCCCATAAACTGTCTGCCTTTCAATTTGAGCCACAGCAGTTTCTCAGCATCGGTCATATTCTTTCTGAGTTCCCGCGCTGCCTGACGGGCTAATTTGCCTGCCTTCATAAGAAAGCCCTTTCAAAAAGTCTCAAATTGTAATATGGCGATTCTTTGAAATTCTAATATTCTCTTTGATACGAGCGATCATTCTTACCCACCCCACTTTCCCCTCCCTGATGCAACCGGGAGGGGACTTTTGAATTACGCCATTGTGCAGGTTTCTTTCCACTATCGCAGAAACGTTTTTCGAAGTTACCCCTTCCCTTGTGAATGAGGGAAGGGGCCGGGGGGTGGGTTAGAGCTTATGCAATTTATTGCCGGCATAGATAAACTTTTTAAATGATTTTGTCCCATGGAGACAAATGATAAATATCATGTTTTTCATTTTCATTTTTCATCCGTCCGCAATCGGGCGGGGATATTATTTCTTATTTCGTTTATCCGTCCATGAATTAGCGGGCTTCGATCAATTTGTTCCTAACGGGACAATTACCCGACTTTTTGGACAGCCCCTATGGGCGGAGGTCGTTCCCCTACCGTTCCGTCACATCATCGATTGCTAACAGAATCTGCGTCGAGTCGTGGGGGGCCTTTTCATACACAATTCTGCGGGCGTTCAGCACCAGCTTTCTATATCCGATGCCAGGGAACTCATGCTCGAACTGGTAATCGTTAAAAACCTTGTTCTGCTTCAATACCTCGTTCAGTAACCGGCGCAGCGAGGGAATGTCCAATTCGCTGCTACCCAGCTCAAAAATCAAACGGTTTTCGGTCTGTGCGGTAGTAACACCAAATGTTTTGTAAAAGGAACGGTTGGCCGAAACGACCCGCAATTTCTCGTCCAGTACCAGCAACGACTCGCGCAGTGTGTCAATGATGCCGTCCGAGTAAGTCCTGGCCTTGATTGCCTCAATGCTCAGCCGCTCCATCTCCTGGGCTAAGGTCTTCTGTGCATGAACGTCGATGAAGGTTATGATAATTCCACCAATGGCGTTCTCCAATGTGCGGTATGGCAAAATCCGCATCAGGTACCAGTGTCCTTTTTTTGTTTCGACCTCTTCTTCGAAAGCGGTCAGCTTTTTCATCACCCGGGTAGCGTCCTCCACCACTCGGTCATATTTCAAATTTGTAACGATATGCTGGATTGGTCTTCCCACATCGGAGGCGATGAGGTTTATGATTTTTGAGGCGTCGCTGGTGAAGCTCTTTATGCGGAGCTCATTATCGAGGAAGATTGTGGCGATTTCCATACTATCGAAAAGGTTCTTCATGTCGTTGTTGGCTTTGCCCAGCTCTTCGTTTTTGCCCTGGTATTCGGCATTAATGGTAACCAGCTCTTCATTCAGCGATTGCAGCTCTTCGCGGGAGGTCTCCAGCTCTTCGTTGGAACTGTGCAGCTCCTCATTGGTCGATTGCAGCTCCTCGTTGAGTGATTTTAACTCTTCGTTGGAAGTTTCCAACTCCTCGATGGTCGATTGCAGGTTTTCCCTGGTGTTGCTCAATTCTTTTTTCAGCGCCTCCACTTCTTCATTGTCCCGCTGCGCGATTTTCTTCTTTTCCTTAGGGGCTTTTCCCTTTTTTTGATCTGTTTTTTCTTCGAATGAAACCACCAATAACCTGTGGGTCTGTACCGGCTTCACCCATAATTTGATAGTTAGCGGTTCATTGCTCCCTTTCAGCAGGAGATTATCATATTCGATTGCCTTTTTTTCGGTGATGGCTTTGCGAATTGCAGTGGTCAATTCCAATTTCAGCCTGCCATGCGCCATCTCAAAAATATTGAGCCTCGCCTCACCCTGCGGATGTTCCAGGTATTTGCCGGTTTTACCATGAAAATAAAGGATCTCGCCACCCTCGTTGATGATCACCGATGGCGGCGTGAAGCTGTTCAATAAAATTCTTTCTGCCAACTGATTTGTCGGGGCCCCGCCGCGTTTCTCTTCCCGAACACCCGCGTCATCATAACGCCGGGAATTAATGGGAAATTCCACCTGGGTGCGGTTGAGGGGTGTTTCCCGCCGTTCAAAGATTTTCCATTTTTTATCTATTGTTTTGAACAGATCGGTATAATTCCCGATGGTCTCGGAGGACCCCAGCAAAAGTATGCTTCGCGGTTTCAGGCTGTAGTGGAACAGCGGGAGCAGTTTCTTTTGCAGATCCGAATTCAGGTATATGAGCAGGTTCCGGCAACTGAGAATATCCAGTTTCGTAAAGGGCGGATCTTTTATGATATCCTGCGGCGCAAACACCAGCATTTCACGGATTTCCTTCCTGACCTGGAATAGATTCTCCTTTTTGATAAAGTATCTTCTGAGACGAACTTCATCGATATCGGCTGAAATATTATTGGAATAAACACCCGGCCGGGCGATATTTATAGCTTCCTCATCGATATCGGTGGCAAATATTTGAACGGAAAAATTTTGCCCATAGTCGTTCATAAATTCTCGCAGAATAATAGCCATGGAATAGGCTTCCTCTCCGGAAGAGCAGCCGGGAACCCATATCCGGACATTGCCGGTTTTATTATTTTCGAAATATCGCGGGAATACCTCGTTTTTCAAAACCTCAAACGCTTCCGGATCCCTGAAAAAGCTGGTTACTCCGATCAGCAGTTCTTTGAAAAGACTATTCACCTCATCCGGATTCTGATGCAGATACCGTATATATTGGGAAATTTTCTCGATCTGGTGAATGTTCATTCTTCTGTCTATGCGGCGATAGATAGTGCTGTGCTTATAGGAAGAAAGATCGTGGCCGGTTTTTAATTGCAGCAGCGCAAATATCTTTCGCAGCGAATCGGGGCTCTTCTCTCTCTCACTTTCAATAATTTCCGGGGACGTGATAAGGTGGGGGTCGACATAGCTGAGCAGTTGTTCGGGCATTTCTTCCGGTGGCATAATATAATCGACATACCCGGCATCGATGGCACTTCGCGGCATGCTGTCGTATTTGGCAGACAGCGGGTCCTGTGCCATGGTCATGCCCGATTCATTTTTTATGGATTTGAAACCTTTTGTCCCATCGGTTCCCATCCCGGAAAAGATGATGCCAATGGCCTTTTCCCCCTGGTCTTCCGCCAGCGAATTGAAAAAGTGGTCAACCGGCAGCCGCGACGTTCTCTCTGCCGAAAATTCCGTCAGCCGCAATGCACCATCGTGAATTGACAGGTATTTATTGGGTGGTATAACATAAGCGGTATTGGGTTTTACCTTCACCCCATCTTCTACCTGAATGACCTTGATACTGGCGGATTTTTGAATCAATTCCGGCAGAATGCTCTTGTGATGCGGTTCCAGGTGCTGGATCAGCACAAACGCCATTCGGCTTTTTTCCGGAAGTTTGCTGAAAAATTGCTCCAAAGATTCCAGGCCGCCGGCAGAAGCTCCGATTCCAACAATATAAAATTTCTTCCTCTTGGGAACGGATGAACTTTCTTGCCTCGTTTCTTCATCAAGCGAGGGGGAATCCTCCTTTTTTTGATTTTTTCCCTTGTTCTTACCACTCTTTTTTTCTTCGGGCATGGGTACCCCCTAAAAATTTGCATTTATAAAAAAACTGCGATGAATTCTTGTGCGACTCATTTTCGCTGAGGCTAATGCAGTTAATGGAAAATTACCACCCAATCAGAACATCCGTAACAGCCGATTATAAAACCAATTCGAATGTACGATAAATTATGCTGATATTCAAGTTCATGGCACGGGCAAATAAATATCATGGGATCGGGCCAGTATCGCTTGCTGTCAGAACCGTCCCCAATCCGGCGATTTGGTTCCGTCCATAAAAATCGTATGATATGCTTCCCTGCGGTCCTTAAGTCTGTCAGGGGAGGTTCCTTGAGCGGGCAGAACTTTTTGGAATGTTTGGTGTGTAAAGCATGTCAAAGATTGTTGTGGAGGTTACAAATACTGTAAAAAGGGAGGAAGGAGAGATGGTCGTTTTTTTCATGACCGGAAGAATAATTTTAGGATTGTTTTTTGTATATAATGCATTTCACCACCTTGCAGATTTAGAAAGAATGAGCGGTTTTGCCGGCATCAAAGGGGTGCCGCTTCCGCGTTTTGCAGTTGGCTTCACCGGTTTTATGCTGCTACTTGGTGGATTGAGTATTCTGTTTGGGGTGTTCATAATTATTGGAATTATCATATTGGAGGTTTTCCTGGCTGGCGTCTCTTTCAAAATGCATGATTTCTGGACAGTCGACGATCCACAACAAAAAGCCATGCAGAAAGTGAATTTTACCAAAAATATGGCGCTTTTCGGGGCACTCTTAATGTTAATGTATTTCTCGCATTGGCCGGTGAGCCTGTGAGAAACCTTCCTTCCCGGGAGCGAAAAGCTTGCAGGAGGGAACAATGTTTTTTTTCTGGTTAATTAAAATGAAGGGGGAAGACCGCCGATCTATGCTGTTCAGACAGTTTCGGCGGCATAATCCTTTAGCGCTCTTTTCAGCGTGTTGCTGGCCAGCAGTGCGCACTCATGCTTTTGCTGGGGAAGTCCGCCGAGGTAATCAAGAATATCTTTCGACTCGATTTTCTGTGCCTCGGCGAGCGGCACATTCCTTATCATTTCGGTAAGGGCGGATGCCGCAGCCTGCAAACCGGCGCAGCCAATGTAATCATAGCGCGCTTCGCGGATTACTTCATCTTGAATATCCAGGTGCAGGATCATAATATCACCACAGGTACCCTGCTCCTTTGCAGAAATGGAAGCTTTTTCCAACTCACCGACGTTTGTCTTGTTCAGTATAAAATCGATGGCTTTGTCCGGGTAGCCCATCGCTTTAAGCAAAGCAATTCTTTTGTCATCCACCGTTATTTCTCCGGTCTCTTTATTTTGGTGGAATATAGTATTTTTTGGGTTGTTTTACAACATGATGTGAAAAAGGGAACGGAGGTATTCTGTTGTGTGGATACCATGATTTTGATTTGGTAATTGTCTGCAAAAGGTCAACTCCATTTCCCATCCTCGTTGGAAAGTTCATCGGAAATAAAACCCCCTTCTCCTGGTGGAAAAGGGGGGCAAGGGGATGCGGTTGATAAGGCCGAAGCCTAAGGCCACAATATATTGCCGGATACTAGCCAGCTTGCATCACAAATACTTCTGTAGCTCCTTAACTTTGTCGGTGTTTTCCCAGGTAAAGTCTTTATCTTTTCGACCAAAGTGGCCGAACGCGGCCGTTTTTTTGTAAACCGGGCGGTGGAGATCAAGGGTATTCATCATTCCTGCCGGGGTGAAATTAAATACCTTGCGCAGAATCTCGGCAATCTTTTCGTCGGGCAGTTTGCCGGTGCCAAAAGTTTCCACCATCAGGCTAACCGGTTCTGCCACCCCAATGGCATACGCCACCTGGATGCCGCAGCGTTCCGCCAGACCGGCCTTCACCACATTCTTTGCCGCATACCGTGAAAAGTATGATGCAGACCGGTCCACCTTGGTGGGGTCTTTCCCGCTGAAACAGCCGCCGCCGTGGTAGTAGGCGCCCCCGTAGGTATCCACAATTATTTTGCGCCCGGTAAGACCGGTATCCGCTTTAGGACCACCCACCACAAAACGCCCGGTGGGATTGATCAGGTATTCAATATTACCGTTGCGCAGTTTCTCCGGAATTACATGGTGAATGGCATTTTCAATGATGTGCTCCCGGAGTGTTTTCATTTCCACATCCGCGTCGTGATTCACCGCAATTACCACCTTTTCTACCGCCACCGGTTTGTTGTCTTCGTAGCGCACCGTCACCTGCGATTTTCCGTCCGGGCGGAGATAGGGCAAGACCTTCTTGCGACGCAGCTCGCTAAGCCGCATGGTCAGTTTGTGGGCCAGCATGATGGGCATCGGCATTAATTCCTCGGTATCCGATGTTGCGTAACCGAACATCATTCCCTGGTCGCCGGCCCCGGCGCGGTCCACTCCAATCGCGATGTCCAGCGACTGTTGATTGATGTTAGTTAACACCGCACAGGATTCGTAATCAAATCCGTACTGCGGTTCGGTGTAGCCAATCTCGCGCACCGTTTCCCGTACAATGGCCGGGATGTCCACGTAGCATTCACACGAAATTTCGCCGCCAACAAACACCAGACCATTGCTGATGAAAGTCTCACATGCCACCCTGCCAAAGGGGTCTTTGGCTAAAATGGCGTCGAGTATTGCATCGGAAATCTGGTCGGCGATCTTATCCGGATGTCCTTCCGTCACAGATTCCGATGAAAAAGAAAAATTGCTCATGAATTTCTCCTGCTGTTTGATATGTTTTTTTATCGCTTATTTTATTCGAAATCCTTCAAGGGGAAAGTAAGAATTTTAACATCCTGCTGTAAGTTATGACAGCGTGCTGCTGCCGGTAATCAGAAAAGCTTCGCTTGGTTTTATACCTTCATCCCCGGGCAAATGAATCATCGACAAAGCGCCCGGCATAAATGAGTGTCTTTTATATTTTGAAGAATGCCAGGGTTTGGCCTGGTCTATTCGAAGTCGAGCTGTGAATAATCGCCGAGATTCACATTCTTTGATTTTCCTTTGACTTCCGCAAAATCGCCGATCAGGGAATCGTGCAAACTTATCTGCTGAATTACCGTCCCGCTGCCCAGAATGGTATTTTTGACGATCGCATTCTCGATCCGGCATTCCTTTCCGACAGTGACGTTGGGACCGATGATGGCGTTCCTGATTTTTGCATCCGGCGGAATATACACAGGCGGAATGATCACACTGTTTTCAAAGCTGTAGTCTGCGTCCCCAAAATCACGCTGCAAAATGATGCCGTTGGTTTCCAATAAGGTTTCCGGTTTCCCGCAGTCGTACCATCCTTCCACCGGGAAAGTGGTGATTTTTTCACCGTGTTCAATCATGACCTGCAAAGCATCGGTAAGCTGATATTCGTTTTTTGTGCGGATATTCCTGGCGATGAGTTCTGCCAGTGCCTTTTCCAAAACAGTGCCGTTTGTCAAGAAATAGAGCCCCACCAGTGCCAGATTGGACACCGGTTTTTTCGGCTTCTCAACCAGCTTTGTAATAAAATTCTTTTCGTCCAGAACTGCTACTCCAAACCGGGCGGGATTCTCCACAATTTTCACTCCAAGGGAGTGGTGTTTTCCGTGCAAAACCTCCTTCAATTTCACATCATAAATTGTGTCGCCCAGAACGATAATAACCGGTTCCTCTGCAAGGAATTCCCGCGCCGTGTATATGGCGTGGCCCAGGCCCAGAAACTCGGTCTGTTCCAGGAAGTGCGATTTCACCGGGAAGGTCTCTCGGATATATTTTTCAATCTCCTCTCCCAGATGGCCGACAACGAACACGAGTTCATCAACCCCATCTTCGAGGAGCTTTTCGACGATGTGAGCGATCATCGGTTTATTGGCCACCGGGAGAAGCACTTTTGGGTGGGTCAGCGTGTGGGGCCGCATGCGCGTGCCGAAGCCTGCGACAGGTATTATTGCCTTCATTTTCCCTCCGTCGCTTCTTAATTTTCCTGCATCATTTTTTTCAGTTTATCAATGCTTTTTATTTCCAGCGGATCCTGTCCGTAGAGCAAAGCCAGGTGATAGCTAACCCAGTCTCCCATGTAAATTTGGGAAAACAGGCGCGCCAGCAAGCTGCTGCCTTCACCGAAGATCTCAAAAACGGGGATATGCTTCTTCATCAAAATATCTCTGGTGATTTCCAGCCGTTTTTGGTTGCGGGGAGTCTCCGTCTGATCGCGAAGCAGAATAACGTCGAAGTCCGAGAGCACATCGGTGGGTGCCTCCCACCCCATGATTTCGTTGTGATTCATTTCGGGGAACTGGTTGCTGAAAGCCAGCACTTTGGCGATTTCGCTAAACTGGTTCCGCCACCTTGTAGCAACCGGATGAAACGGTTCGGCGGCACTGTAAATGACCGGGGTGTGCCGGTAGAGCTTTTGGGCAATCTGGCGGCAGAGGCTGGGACTGTGATGGTTCGCAGGATCATTTCGCTGGCTCAATTCTTCCAGGATGTGCGCGGTTTCCTGAATCTCGTCGGCGCGGGACTGGATCAGGCCGAGTCCTTCCAGCACATGCAGAAAAGGAAAAAACATATATCCCAATGCCTGCCGGGGAGGCAGACCTTCCGGAATGCGAATGAGCGGGATCTTGTTCTGCCCGGCAAAATCCGCGAGTTCGCCGCCACTGGATAACGTGATTATTGTTGCTTTCTTTTCGTGAGCTGCCTTTACTGCCGAAAGCGTTTCTTCTGTATTTCCTGAATAGCTGGATGCCAAAACCAGCGTGTTTGGTCCTACATATTTTGGTGGGGTGTAATTGCGAAACACTGAAAAGGGAATGGGAATTTCGTTCAATAAATAAGCGGATAAAATGTCTCCGGCGATGGCAGAGCCGCCCATCCCCAAATAAGCTATATTCGTCAAATTGGCCGGAATCTCCGGTAGGTCAACCTGCCCGATAAACGATAATGATTCCTTTATCTGCTGCGGCATGTGCTGAATGAATTTTCTGTAGTTTGAATGGTCTGAATTGTGCATTTTACTTCTCCTGAAATTTTAAGATTATAGGACAGGTTGTACGAATGTATTGGATAAAGAAAGGAAGGAAGTGAAATGGTAAAGAGTTAGAATTGTCACGGCCTATTTATTTTGTCCGTTATTGTTATTTGCGTTGGAATGTAAAATACCATTCGAAAAAATTCCCGAGTAGAAATTCTCGCAGGCATTTTTTACTTCGCTTGCAGTTTCCAGATGCATTACCTTACTGTAAAGGTCTGTGCATTCGTCCACGGAAAGATTACGAATTACGTTTTTTATCTCCGGAACCACGATATGAGCCGCACTGAAAGTCCGCAGCCCCATCCCGATAAGCAGCGGAACCGCAACCGGATCCCCTGCCATTTCACCGCACATGCTGACTGGAATACCAAATTTCTCCCCCGTTTCAATAACCTTTTTTATCAGTTGCAGCAGGGCCGGGTGAAAGTGGTTGTAAAGCCTGGACAATTTCTCATTTGCCCGGTCCACGGCCAGGGTGTACTGAATAAGGTCGTTGGTTCCGATGCTGAAAAAATCGACTTCCCGGGCGAAATGTTCCGCCAACAGGGCCGCCGACGGAATTTCGACCATCATCCCGATTTTTATTTCGGGATTGAATTCTACCGCGTCACTACGCAGCAACTCTTTTGCTTCTTCCAGAACAGTACGGAATTGCCGCACCTCTTCAAGTGAACTCACCATGGGTATAAGAATGTGGACATTCCCGTAGCTATTGGCGCGCAGAATGGCTTTCAATTGCGGAAGAAAAATCTCTTTGTGATCCAGGCAGAAGCGGATGGCCCGCCACCCCAGGAAAGGATTCCGTTCCGGCAGGCTGACCAATTCGGGCAATAGCTTATCTCCGCCAATGTCCAGCGTGCGAATTACAACCTTGTTAGGCTGCATACTCTTGGTAATAGCTGAATAGTTCTCTGCCTGTTGATCTTCGGTGGGCAACCCGTTGCCCCCAAGGAACAGCCCCTCGGTGCGGTAGAGGCCAATCCCTTCTGCTCCCGACCTGATGATCTGGGCCAGCTCCTCCACAAATTCAATGTTCGCCATAACTTCGATGGCCTGTCCGTCGCCTGTAACAGCCGGCTGGCTGGCGGTCTTTAGCAGGTCTTTTTCGACTATCAAAAACTTTTTCTGTTTCCGGCTATAAGCCTCTATTGTCTCCGGACTGGGATTGATGATTACGATTCCGTCATTCCCATCCAAAATGAGTTGATCATCCGATTTCACTATGTTGGTTATAAATTCGGTGCCCACCACCGCCGGAACGGCCAGCGAGCGTGCCACAATGGCGGTATGGGAATTTTTGCCGCCGGCATTGGTGCAAAATCCCAGGATATGATTGTGGTGCAACCGGATAGTATCTGCCGGACTCAGGTTGTCGGTAACGACAATAGATCGTTCCTTCAGCTTGATGCCCAGCTTTTTACCGAGCATCTTCTTCAAAATGAGGCGTTTCAGGTTCTGGATGTCGAAGGCCCGGTCCCGAAAGTAGTCATCGGATAACCGAAGGAAGTGTTCGCGTTTGTTCTGAAATATTTTAAAGGTCGCATAAGCGGCATCGTAATTTTTTTCCCTGATAAGCTGCACAACTTCGTCCAGGAATATCTTATCTTCCAGTATGGAAACCTGGGTTTGCAGAATCTCACCAAATTCCTGGCCATACCCCAAAATTGTTTCATCGGAAATCTTCTGTAAATAACTCCTGGATGCTTCGATGGCCCTTTTAAAACGGTTGATTTCATGGGGAATGCGTTTGGCAGAGACCGTCCGCAATTCCGGCGCAAAGGTTGGTTCTGAATATAGAAATACAGACCCGATCGCAACTCCCGGCGAGGCGGGGATTCCCTTAACGGCGATTTCGGGCTTTGGCGTTATCTCAGTATTTTCTAAATTCATATTCAACAAATATCAACTAATTTATCATAAAAATATAATAATTTCGAAAGTCAATCAAACTCTTTTTTTTCAAATTATTGGAAGGATCACACTTTAAAGCATACGCCGGATTTATATTTGAATGGTTGATCTTCCGGCAGCGATATGGAAAATTTGGTTGATCACGCTCCGGGTCACCAGAAACCCGGGGATTTTATGATTTTCCAAACTGTTTGTTTTATTCTGTTGAGGCGTGTGCATTGGAAAGAAAGGTTCCCCTGCCGGAAAAAATTGCCGGAAATGTGTAAATATTACCCAAATTGCCGATTCGAGGAGTCGAATCCGGCGGCGAGGCAGGATTTCTATTCTGGCAAATACTTTGCTTTTATACTTTGGGAAAGGTGATAATCGGAGACATATTTTGAAATACGGTTTTGTCTGCTTCTCTGCGGTTTGGCTGCTGTTTTTTAGTACGGCGGTTGCGCAAACTGACTCGCTTAATATTGGCTGGGATGTGAACCCCGAACCGGACATGCTGGAATACCAGCTTTACCGTGCGGTGGATGGAACCAGCAATTTTACATTTCTTCAATCTGTGCCGCACCCCAGTACAAGCTGGGTGGACCGCAATGGCATTCAGCCGGGCCGGTTATATGCGTATAAGATAGCTGCCATGGATTCGGCTGGAAATCTGTCCCCCCTCTCGAATTATTTGGCAATTGGCATTCCGAAAATTGTTCTGTCGGTAGATAGCATCTCTTCCGGAGCGGCTACAACGCTGCCATTATCGGAAGTTGTAGCTGACCCCGATAATTCGGCGGACCAATTGCAGCTTTTGGTTTCCGGCATCTCGCATTTGCAGGCAACGGTTTCCTCCGGCGGATTGGTGATTACACCCGAATCCGGCTTTACCGGCACCGCCGGATTTACCCTAACGGCGACGGATCCGGACGGTTTTTGGGACCGCAGAAATGTGAGCCTGGTTATTGGCGGCAGTTCGTCCACGCAAATCACACTGAATATTCCCGATTTCGAATTTCCGGAAGATCAGCAAATCACCCTGGACCTGGACAACTATGTTACGATTTCCAATTCTTCATTTACGGCGGCCGATATTCAGTGGCAGATTCTGGATCTCGATCATTTGAACGCGGATTACCAATCCGCATCCCGCCAGGTAACCTTTACCAGCAGCCTGCCGGATTGGTTTGGTTCGGATACATTGCGATTTATCGCCCTCGCGCCAGATAATACATCGAAAACAGCAACGGTAGTCGCGACCGTTATCGCAGTGAACGACCCGCCGGTGTTGAGCCTCAGCGAGCTCTTCTTGAGCGTATTTAGCGACAGCATTTTTGATCTCAGGCCGTATGCCCATGATGTGGATAACGATGCGCAGGATCTAAACTGGAGTTTTTCCGGCTACAGCCATTTTGACATTTCCTGGGTTGACCAGGCCAACAAGATTGTAAAAATAACCAGCCTTGATGGCACTGAAATGGAAAACGGCACTTTTACCGTGACTGATCCCGGGGAAGCATCGGATGCCGGTACGGTGACGCTCCACTATAATTCCAGCCCGGTAAATACGCCGCCTCATTTCACCGGCCTGCCGGAGCAGATTTCTTTTGCTGAAGATGGTGCGGTTACTTTGAATTTGAGCACCCTGGTAATTGATTCCACTCATACTTTCGGCCAGTTGCAGTGGGAGTTCACGCCCGGTCCGCATATTTTATATGATTATGATCCGGCACTGGCGCAGTTACGGATTTACAGTGAACCCAACTGGAGCGGCGAATCACAAATCGCAATCAAGGTTACGGATCCCGGCAATCTTTCCGACCTGCGAACCGTGGCTGTGGAAGTGGGGGCTTCGGTCGATCTTGCTGATATCCAAATTTACCCGCTTTCCGATACGGAAGTTCGCATTCGCGTGAAAACCGATGTTCCCAGCATCATATCGCTGGAATACTGGCTCGATCCGTCCGATATCAAGTTGGCTCAAAGCAGCAGCTTTAACACCCAGCACACGCTCGACCTGAAAAACCTGGTTCCGGACACCGTTTACACCTTCGCTTTCACAATCGAAGATCAGGCGGGTCACAGGACTACGACAAAAGATTCGTCTTTCAGGACGCTGCCGGAGGGAAGCGTAGCCGCCGATGCGCAGCATATTATTGTATACCCGAACCCCTACCGGCCGGCCCGCGGACACCAGATGGTAATTTTTGACAATCTACCGCGGGAAGCCTCGGAAATCATGGTTTTTACGCCGGAAGGTCAATTGGTTTACGTCCAGAACCTGGATGATGCAGCATCTTCCCGTTGGCAGTGGCGGGTGGTGAATAACCAGCAGCAGCAGTTAGCCAGCGGTTTTTATATCTATGTAATAAAGGGCAGCAACGGGAAGAAAATAAAATCGGGGAAAGTGGCAGTGATCCGCTAAAGGTTCTGCGATGAGCTTTTGTGACCTGTCCACAGAAATTTCCAGCATCCTTAGTTGAAGAATAATTCAAACGCATCCATATTTTCGCAGAAGTACAAATTGGGATAGACAATCTCCAGGGCCAAAACAGCAAGCCTGTTTCCCTACTGGAAGGGAGGCCGGCTTTTCCTACTTTCTGGCTCTCCACATAATCAGAATCGCACCCACCCCAAAAACAATATTTCCAATCCAGGCGGCCAGCCACGGTGTGATATTTCCTTTGTGTCCAAGCACCTGCCCGGTTCTGAGAAACAAAAAATAGACAAAACTGATGAGAAGGGCCAGGGCAAAACCGAGCGCCGGTCCGCTTCTGCGCTTTTTGGCAGCCAACGGGGCACCGAACATCACAATAATGAAGTTAGCAAACGGGTAAGAAATTTTCATATAAAGATCGACCAGCCACTGGCGGGCATCAGCCCCCAGTGAAAGCTGTTTGTCCACAAAGCGGTTGAGTTCGGCGTAATTCATCTCTTCCGGCTTTTTCTCCAGATCGATCAGGTCGTCCGGCGTAATTTGACTTTGCGCATAGGCCAGAGAATCGAGACGGGTTACCACCTGGCCTGAAGAGGTAAACTTCCGTTCCGTAATGTCGATCAGCATCCAGATGCTTTTCTGCGGCTCCCATTGCATGTATCGGGCGTCGATGCGGCGGGTAATTTTGTTCTCATTGGTCCAGATAATATTTACTTTGTAGGCTCGTTGCTTGGCTGTTTCATAAAATTGCATATAGATCTGGCGATTTTTTCCGTCCTGAATGGCCAACTGGTTTCGGGACGTTTTTATCTCTCGCGTTTCTTTCTTGATCTGGTAGCGAAAGATGTCCAGCCTCGCCTGGTTGGAGATCGGAACCACCGTCTCGCCTGCCAGCCCGGAAAGTATACTGATGAGAAATGCCAGGATCAGGATTGGCAATAAAATGCGATAGGTGCTGACCCCGGAGGTCTTGATGGCGATTATTTCATTGTATTGCGCCATGGAACCAAGCGAGAACAGGCTGCTCAACAGCATCGAAACCGGCAGTGTAAGAATGATGATGTATGGGATATAAAAGATGTAGTAGAGAGTTACATTTCCCAGGCTGGCGTCGTGGGACAAAAATTTGTCGAGGTTCTCGATCAAATCCACGATCACAAATATGATGATAAATGCCAATATTGTGAAGAAGAGGATTGATAAAAATTTCCAGGTAATGTACCTGTCTAAAATGGTGGTCACGTTGCTTCCTCATCTCCTTTGAAAAATACCTGCAGGAATTTCGGCAATTTATTCCATTGAATAAAAGTAGTTTCTTTTACCACCCGGTAGGTGAGGAAAATTCCAATGGAGCCAACTATAATGTTTGCCATCCACATTGCCAGAAATGGCGAAAGCAGTTGCCTGTCTGCTAATTCTTCACCCCCAATGAGAAACACCCAGTAAAGGAGAAAAAAACCGATGCTGAAGGTAATGCCAACTCCCAAGCTTCCCTTGCGCGCCTTTATTCCAAGCGGTGCGCCAATGAGAATAAAGACGATGCTGGCAAAAGGAATTGAAAATTTCTTATAGATCTCAACCTCATACTTATAAATCTGCTTCTCGTTGTATTGAATGTTCTTTTTAAAATTTTTGATCTTTTGAATTACGCCCTGCGTTTTGCGCAGCGATTTCGACCGAACAATTTGCTCCTGGTTGAAATTCAACGGCTTAAGATTCTGAACCGGTTTCAATTCCGCCAGGCTGGCCTGCAATGAATCGGGATTGGGGTAATATTCCCTGAGAACCTTACGCAGGTCCTCAACCTGCTCCTGAATGGTCTTTTTGTATTTATTTACTTCATTTTCCATCATGGCAATCGACATCTCACGATCGCCGCGCCATGTATCATCCGTTTTCTTAAAAACCAACTCCGGCGCCGGAATGTAAAAAACACTGCGGTTAAACCGCACCCGCCGGTATTCGGAAAAATCGTTGGTATTGATTTCATGTATTTCGCCGTCGAACAATGTAAAAACCAGTGTCTCTCTTTTCTTATCGAATACCAGGTAACCGCTCTTTGCAGTAATCGTTCGCTGCAGGTTCGTTGTGCTCCGGTCAAAGATTGTGATATCTTCCAGGCGGTCACCCGATGTGTCGTTATAATCCGGCCCCATCATATCGGTATTGTCCACCACTTTTTCGGTAAAGCTTTTGTCTATTCCCTGAACCAGAACACTGAATTTATCGAGGTTCATGTAGATGCCTTGTTCAAGTTGCAGGGTTGGTTTTTTTTGTGAAATGCTGTAGAAGAGGACGCGGGCACGATGGTTAAACTCCGGCAGCACCCGGTCGTTAAACCAGAACATGAACAATGTCAGGATAATCGTCGCAATCAACGTGGGGCGAATGATTTTATAGAGACTTATCCCGGATGTTTTCAGAATCGTGATTTCATTATCGGCGGAAAGCCTGCCAAACGCCATGAGGGCGGCCACCAGCACCGACATGGGCACTGCCAGTGCCAGCATCCATGCCAGGTTGAGGTATATAAATTCAACAATAGTCTTTACCGAAAGCCCTTTGCCAAATATTTTGCCGATATATTGCACGATGAATTTGGTCACAAAAACAAACATAATGACCGCCAGCGAGAAAAAGAACGGTCCAAGGTGTTCTTTGACAATATATCTGGCTAATATAAACATTCTTGGTTTCCTTTTAAGGCAGTTGAATATAATGAAGTCCGCTTTATACCTCAAGGATATTTCAAACATGTCTGCCTCGCGATATTGACACTGCGGAAATTCATGCCTATGCGATCCTGGAGCAAATAGAATAACGGCCCCTTGCGATTGCCTCTGGGGGGAGGGAGGCTATAAATAATATAGTTATGATGGGGATTAGAAATTCGGCTGCAAGGCGGCTTGCAGGGGATTCGGAAAGAAAAATAACTGGCCGAATTTTTGTAAAGGATTATCAAGAAATGCCGAATTATTAATGAAGTCGGGAGAGTGGGGCAATTATAATTGACATTACCGGGTGAATGTCTCGCTCGGTTTGGCAATCTGAGAAGAAATTCACCCGGTCTGTTTTTAGACTTTGCCAACGATTTATGCGAAAGGATTCAGTGTTGATGAAGGGAAATCATCAGGTCTTGCCGGAGGAAGCTCTTGGTGAGTCAGGGAAACAAGCAGGGCTACTCTTTAAACTCGTCCCCAGTGCAATTTTTGTGGTAGATCAAAAACGCACGATTACCAGCGTTAACGAACGAGCTGCCGAAATTCTGGGCTATTCTCCTGAAGAATTGGTAGGAAGTAAATGCACAAAATTTGCCTCCGGTTTCTGTGATATATCATGCGGCCTGTTCGGGAAAGATATCCCTAAACCGTTGTTACGCGCCGAGTGTGTTGTTCAAACAAAAGGCGGCGAAATGCGCACCGTCCTCAAAAATGCGGATTTGCTGCGGAATTCGGACGGCAAAATTATTGGCGGTATCGAGAGCTTTGAAGATATCACTGATCAAAAAAAAGTAGAAGAAGAACTAAAAATAAAGACAGCCTATCTGGATGAGTTGTTTGAGAGTGCCCCGGAAGGAGTGGTGGTGCTTGATTCGGAAGACCGCATTTTGCAGGCGAATACGGAGTTTACAAGGATGTTTGGCTACAGCCTGGAAGAAGTGGTCAATCAACCGATAAACAAGTTAATTGTTCCTGATGATCTAAAAGGAGAAGGGTTCACTCTCACCCAAAAGGTGGCAAACGGTCAGACCATCTCTGTGGAGGCAGTTCGAAAACGCAAGGATGGGTCGCTTCTCAACGTATCCATTTTGGGCTCACCGATTCGTGTTGAAGGCGGACAAATCGCTGTGTATGGTATTTACAGGGATATTAGTGAGCGAAAACACGGACAGGAAAGACTTCAGTTCCGGGTTGACTTTGAGGACCTCATAAATCACATCTCCACCAAGTTTATCAACCTGCCGCCGGATGAAATTGATCTGGAAATAGATTACACTATGAAAGTAATCGGAGAATTCATCGGGGTTGATAGAACACATGTGTTTCAGTTGTTTGAGAAGGAAAACCTGATCAGAAATACACACGAATGGTGCTCTCCAGGCATGAAGCCTATGATGCCTGACATGCAGCAAATACTTCCCGAATCTATTCCCTGGTGGATGGAGAAAATGCAATCCTGGGAGAATATTCGTATTCACCGGCTGATTGAAATGCCACCTGAAGCGGAGACTGAGAAAGGAATATTGCGGTCCTATAATATTAAGTCATTTATTGCTGTTCCCATGATTTATGGTAGTTCTGTAATAGGCTTTTGGGGCATGGATACGGTGCAAGAGGAAAGGAACTGGCAATCCGACATCGTGACCCTCCTGAAAATTGTTGGGGATATTTTGGCGAATGCGCTCGAACGGAAAAGAACGGAGGCGGCACTGCGCGAAAGCGAGGAAAAATACCGCGCAATTTTCGAATCATTCCAGGATGTTTACTATTGCACTGATTTAAAAGGTGTTATTACCGAGATCAGCCCCTCGATCAGGAATCGGGGTAAATACGAACCGGAGGACTTGATTGGGAAACCAGCTTCTGATGTTTACCTGAACCCTGATGATCGTTTCCGCTTATTAGAACTGTTGAAAAAACACGGTGCGATAAAGGATTTCGATCTAAAATTCCGGACGAAGGATAATGAGATAATCGATGTCTCGGTTAATTCACATTTGCTGCTGGATTCATTTGGTAATCCAATAGGTGTCGAAGGAGTACTGCGGGATATTACAGAGCGCAAGCGAGTTGAAGAGGAACTGCGACAGGCAAAAGAAGCTGCGGAAGAAGCCAACAAAGAGCTACTTGAGATGAACCAGCATCTCGAAAAAACTACAATATATGCAAAAGAAATGGCAGTTCAGGCGGAGTTGGCCAGTGCGGCAAAAAGCGAATTTTTGGCCAATATGAGCCATGAAATACGCACCCCGATGAATGGCATTTTGGGGATGACCGAACTGGCCCTGGATACCGACCTCACTGCCGAACAGCGAGAATATCTGGAAATGGTGAAATCTTCCGCTGACTCGCTGCTGACTATCATCAACGATATTCTGGATTTTTCAAAGATCGAGGCAGGAAAAATGGATCTGGAGTTCATCGATTTCAACCTTTACGACAGCATCGCTGAAACGATGCGCACGTTGGCGGTTCGGGCACATAAAAAGGGATTAGAATTAGCCTACCAAATTGCTCCCGGCGTACCGGAGGAACTACACGGAGACCCGGGACGGCTGCGTCAAATCCTTGTCAACTTGCTGGGTAATGCGATCAAGTTTACCGAAACAGGAGAAGTTGTGTTGTATGTCCGGGCTGCCGATTCGCCATCGGATCCTGGAAACAATGGAACCAGCGGGCGGTCTGTTGTTTTGCAGTTCTCGGTGACTGATACGGGAATTGGCATTCCCAAAGATAAACAGGCGAAAATATTCGAATCCTTTACACAAGCCGATGGTTCTACCACGCGAACGTTTGGTGGAACCGGTCTTGGGCTGACGATATCCTCACAATTAGTCAAATTGATGGCGGGGAAAATCAGGGTAGAGAGTCCCGCAAACCCGGAATTATTGATGAGAATAAAGATGGGGGATGGGCAGCGCCGCGAGTCTGGCCAAAATAATTCTTCCGATCTGCTACCTGCAACCGGAAAGGGAGGTCCGGGAAGCACATTCCATTTTACCGCGCAATTCAAAATCCAGGAAAATCCTAAGCAGCATGTACATTCAATTGAATTAAAACAGTTGGAGGGGCTACGAACACTGATTGTTGATGACAATCAAA
Source organism: uncultured Calditrichaceae bacterium (assembly GCA_964624795.1). Taxonomy (GTDB): domain Bacteria; phylum Calditrichota; class Calditrichia; order RBG-13-44-9; family RBG-13-44-9; genus CAZUZS01. Next base: position 34,334 of record CAZUZS010000028.1, on the reverse strand, counting down.
CGAATCGGCGAATTTTGCATGAAATTTTATCCGGCTGGAGAATGCAGCCGGTTTCAGTGGAAAACGGCCAAAAGGGACTCGATGCGTTATGGCAAGCCCATAATAAGGGAAAGCCTTTTAAGTTAATCATCCTGGATTCCCAGATTCCGGAGATGAGCGGGTTTTCCCTGGCAGCCAGCATTAGGGAACATCACGAATTTGATGTGGCTGCGATTATGATGCTCACTTCGGCCGGCCATCGAGGCGATGGCGAAAAATGTCGTGAGTTGGGTATTTCCGCCTATCTTACCAAACCAGTCTCACATTCCGATCTGATGAATACAATTGCCTTTGTACTTTGTGCCAATAACCGGGCAGGTGAAAAAATGGAACTCATCACCCGGCATACTCTGCGTGAAAACCAGAGAACCCTTAAATTGGCAAATCGTGATATAGAAAGGAACACTCCGGGGGTGTCAATCAGAGCAGAGAATGCTGTAACCGATCCAAAACCGCAACTGAAAATCTTGCTGGCTGAAGACAATTATGTGAATCAAAAGCTCGCGGTTAGATTGCTCCAGAAAATGGGGCATCAGGTTCTTGTGGCAAATAACGGTAGGGAGGCGGTTGAGATAGTGACTCACCAAAAAGTTGATGCGGTGTTGATGGATGTGCAAATGCCGGAAATGGATGGATTTGAAGCCACAAGAGAGTTGCGCAGAATTGAGTTAACCAGCGGCACCCATCTTCCGATAATCGCCCTGACAGCGCATGCCATGCATGGCGACATGCAGCGCTGCCTTGCCGAAGGAATGGATGCGTATTTAGCTAAACCGATAAAACCAAAAGAGCTTGACGAGAAACTAAGTCTCTTGGCCGACCTTCAAATCAACCGGCGTTTGTCGGACGAACCTGGTCCTGAAGAGGAGATGGATACGGATGGTGTAATAAATCGGCAGGAACTGCTGCAAAGATTTGAAGATGATGACGAATTGCTGGAAGAGCTAATCGAAATTTTTCAGGAAGAAAGCCGGAAATTAATGGAAAACCTGGAAGCGGCGATTCGGAACTGCGATGCGGATAACCTTGAGAGAACAGCCCACAGTTTAAAGGGACAGTTGGCTACATTTGCTGCGGAAAAGGCACGGGCACAGGCTTTTGAATTGGAGAAACACGGTCGAAATAAAAACTTTTCCGAAGCTACCGAGATTTTTGAAATGCTAAAAATGGAACTTGTACGGGTTGAGAATGCTCTGCAATTGTCAATACAGGAAAAAGTGCTATGAAAATTCTTATTGCAGACGATGACTCCATTTCCCGTAGATTACTTCAAAGACGTCTCGAAAAATGGGGACACGAAGTGGTGGAAGCCAGTAACGGCGGAGAAGCCTGGAGATTGTTTAACGAGCAAAATTTCTCAATCGTTATTACCGATTGGATGATGCCGGTAATGGATGGTGTTGAACTTATACGAAAAATCCGTTCGTTTGAGCACAATAGCTATGTGTACTGCATATTGCTTACCGCCAAACGGCAAAAGGAGGATCTGGTTGCGGGAATGGAAGCGGGCGCGGATGATTTTTTATCAAAACCGTTCGATGCCGAAGAGCTTAAGGTGCGGCTTCGTGCCGGTGAGCGGCTGGTCGAACTGGAGAATCGCCTTGCGCAGCGGAACAAAGAGCTTGAGTACACCAACCTGCGAATGCGCAAGGATTTGGAGGCAGCGGCGCAAATTCAAAAATCACTTCTTCCGATGCGAATACCGGGAATTCAGGGCGTTCGCCTTGCCTGGTATTTCAAACCATGCGAAGAATTAGCTGGCGATACATTCAATTTTTTTTACCTAAATAAGGATAATTTGGGTATTTATATACTGGATGTAAGCGGGCACGGCGTTTCGGCGGCACTTTGGTCTGTTATGTTAAATCGCATGTTATCGCCAGACCCCGATCATTCTAATTTGTTAATGACTAAATCCGGCTCTTCCAGTGGACCAACGATTGTCTCCCCGGCTGAAGTGGCAAATCAGCTTAACAGGCAGTTTCCGGTCGAATTATCGAGCGGGCAATTTTTTACTTTGCTCTATGGGATTTTGAACCTGAGATCCCGGTCTTTTCGATTCATCACCGCCGGACACCCTTCGCTTGTTTATTTGCCAGCTCACGAAGAACCCCGAGTTATTGAAACCATTGGCTTCCCCATCGGTTTTAAGGATGATGAAAGGTATGAAGAACATACTATCATGCTTCACCCGGGGGATCGGATTTTCTTGTATTCCGACGGATTGATTGAAGCACAGAACAAGAATGACCAATTTTTCGGAAAAGAAAATCTTTTGGTTTCTTTGTCGAAGACAGGAAGTATTTCCCTCCAGCAACAGGTAGACCTGTTGTTTGAGGAGTTGGCGGCCTGGAATGGCCGGACCTCCTTTGATGATGATGTCACGGCAGTCGCGTTTGAGATTTCCGAATAGCATGTCGATTAGCATTTCTTGACTGTTAACCTGTCAAAATATTTTTTCATTTGCATGGAGCCATACCCGTTCCGTTAAAAATTCTCTCTGTTTGCAAAACCACTATGTTAGTTCCCGAACCGCATGGGCCTGATAGCATATAATGGCTGCTCATTTTATGCTACATAGAAATCTGGCACTGGGCTAAAGTGATTTAATGATCTAAATTCTGCCTTAAAATTAACGCCGCTGCGTTGTCTTACGATCTAATCTGCCATGTTTTCTGCCGATCAATGATGCTTTAGTTTGATTCGCATATTTGGGCTATCCGGGGTGGAATCATCTGGCTGAAATCAGCTACCTGGTTTTTCCAAGCCACCAGTAGCCCATATCCGCCAATTCTTCTTTGACACCGATTATTTCAGAATTGCTTGTAATATGTTGTAAATAAAACATATAACATGCTATTCTGTCGTCGTGTCATTTGTGGCACTGAAATTGAAGCATTAAGAGTAGAAGTGGATGAAATTCAAACACAAGGAGGTACGATGAATTTTAGAACCATTTTAAACTATCTCACAGTCTCCGGCTTTTTATTCGCCATTCTCCTTACCAGTTGCGGGCAACAAATCACGGGCGATAATTTTGATAACAGCTATGTTAACGACGATGCAAACTCCGGGGTGTTTAATAAGTCTGAATCCGATCAAGGAACCCGAATCGGCGTCTTTCCCATTCATGCATTAAAAACCTTTTCTCTGATTCCCGGCACACATCTCTATTCCGGCGGCACATTGCAGATGGGAAATGGCAATGGGTCCAATTTTCATGTATTCGATAGCTCTTTAACCCCGCCACCGGGACATCCCGAAGGTGGTGCTGTAACGATCGAGATGACGGTGGACCTTGATAGTCTGAATAAGGAACTAATATTTACGTTTGGTCCATCCGGCTGTAAATTTGTACCGGCTGCAAGAATAACACTAACCTATAATATTCTGGGTGTGGTAAATCCGGTGCTCTATTATATAAAACCGAATGGGCAGTATGTCCGGCAGACACCTGATTATATCGATATCAAGCACCAGTTTATGTATATATATGTGGATCATTTTTCACGCTATGCCATTGCGTTCAGCCAGGACAGCCAGAACGAAACCTTCGAATAGCATCAAATTTTTGTATGGAGAAGAGATCTTGAGACAAAGATTTATCATAATAAATACAAGAGACTTTCAGAGGGGAGCAAAATTTGAGCAAAGTAATCTCGCGTGTACCACTCTTCCCGGTATGCCAAAGCATGCAGCGAATTAAAAAGGGAAATAATTTGAAACCGAATTTAACCACAAGGAGATAAAATGGGACGATTAACAAGGATGTTCAGCTTCAGGAATCTTGCTCTTGTATTTGCGGCGTTACTTTTGATGATTGGGTGTGAGACGCAGAGTCCCGTTTCACCCTCGCCCGTCGCAAAAATTGTTCGGTCAACCGATCAAATGAAATTTTTGCACGCCAAAACAATTCGTTTTGAAAAAGAATTTCGTGCCGATCAGTTGATCACTGCGAGCGACGGAGGAACCATTAGTGTAGGGGATGATATTTCCGGCGTTAGTACGATCCAATTCCAACCAGGCGATTTAAATGATGACAGGTTAATCAGCTTTGGTTGGGATTCTCAGGGCTATGTGACAGAGCTTGGTCCGCATGGTTTGGTATTTAATCACCCGGTCGAATTAGACCTGTCTTACAAAGATGCCGACTTGACGGGGGTGGATGAAGACAACCTGAAAATCTGGTACTACAATGAAGGTAATGATAATTGGGAACTGATTGGCGGGACGGTTGATAAGACGGCCAAAAGAGTAGAAGGAACAATTCTTCATTTCTCCCGCTATGCGATTGGTGATACACCCTGATTTTCACATTGATCTAGTGACGTGCAACCGACTTCTGCTGTTTTAATATGGTTGTTCATTGAGGGGAATTATGGAAATAATGCCGGCATCCGGGCGGGGTGCCGGCATTATTATTTATGAGTGATCTGGTGTTTTTATTATTGAAAATTAACATAAAGAATATAAGATAATCCTTGTTAATCAACGGACACGTTTTCGTTTATTCTGTCTCATTTTAAATTTCAATAGAACCTGCTTCTGTTTAATCACCGATAAAACATGGTTTTGTATGCGGCTAATACATTGTTTTATATCTCTCCTGGCATAACAGGATTCCGTTTGCTCATTTCCGCCAGTTGCCGAAAATTCGCCATTCGTGGCTGAAATGAGCCATTCGGATTCCGGGCGCTAAATCCAGTGCATGGGCGGGAGATTGGGATAATTGTAATAGATTTATTCTTTTATGAACTTTAACAAAATGCCTGCCCCGTCTGAGCTGCGGTGGTACAACATTTGTTTTATCCATAGTAGAATTACTTAAAAATTTTAAATCAGGGGAGATCAAGCTTGCTGTTCAGCAGGACATCTGCCGTACAAGATAACATGTAAAATTCGCTTTGTCGGCGGACACTCCCTGGAAGGCCGGATGCCAAATACAAAGGAGATTTATCATGGAAAAGCCGGAAATTAAAATGAACTTCACCCTATTTGGGATCATTGCAACTCTTACATTTATTAATTGCCAGTTTGCCAACAAAAACAGCATAGTCGTCCCTTCACCGATTTCCATGCACAATTCCATTAGCATGACCGCAAGGCAAAAAGAAAACCGGGATATGCGTTTCTCCGAAGCGGATGGAAATGTTGTGGCTCAGGAAGAGCGGATTGGTACTTTGAATCTGCTACACCGGATGGATGGGTCCTATTTTTCCTGCCGTAACAGCAGGTTTATCATGTGGGAAGAGCATGTCAACCTGGATACTTGCCTTTCCGGCGTTTTATCTATACCAGCGCCGGAATCTATCGAAATCACATTTCACTATGAAGAACCGGGTTTGGGACGTACCTCCCGCGGCACGAACAAGGTCAATCTTAATTTCCGGCGCGATTCGGTTATTACCATTTCCCGGAGCTCCGGCCGGATCCCTGGATCTAACCAGAATAGTGCAAGTAATTCTACGGAGCTGCAAAACCAATAAGTCAGGTCCCGAAGATTCCGGAATTCGGCTGGCCTGGAATTGGGGAGACTTTTGATTAGTCGCAATTACTATTCATCGAATGCAGCTTACACGGTTGTTCCGATAGTATCTCACCCTGGAATACGTACAAAACACAGTTGAGAATTACCTCGAGATATGGCTATAGAAGATGCCTCGTTATACCGTTAGTGGTTTAAAATTCGCCGTATGATTTTTATTTCAAAGCTCTAAAGAAAAACCGAAGCCACTCGATATTAATTAAATGGAACCTGGCTAAAAATCGGATTAAATGCGCATGATGAATTACGAGGAGAAAAACATTACCGAATCTCTGGAACACCGCTTATCTGCTACCTTTGTTGGTAGATCGAAACAGATGGAGCAACTTTCAACATTGCTCGAGCGCACCGTAAAAGGCGCCGGCTGTTTTGTCCTGGTAAGCGGGGAAGCAGGAACCGGAAAATCTACCTTGATTCGCCAATTCTCCACATACGCCGCGAATTCAGGAGTCACATTCATTTCCGAAAATTTGGGTCGTGTTCATAGCTTCGAGCCTTATACGCCCTTTCTTAGAATGATAGCAAAGCTGGGCGGTTCAAAAATCGATAGTCTCATGGAAAGGGTGGGGGCAACTGAAGAGAATGCGCCAACCGCAGCCAGAGCGGGCGGTGGAAACCGTTCCCCGCTCTGGAACTTGGAAGCACTTTATTCCCTGCAAACCCGGACAGGCCTGGCTCAACAATTATTGATCTCGGCCCTGTTGGAAGCTGCGCGGGAAAAACCGCTTCTTATTGCGCTTACCGATGCGCACCTGGCTCCGCTTACCGCATGGCAGTTTATACACTACCTCTCCCGCAGTATTGCGGAACATCCCATTATGATCCTGCTCTCCCTGCGCCAGGATGGTAAGGTTCTCAATCATGACAAGATTCCTGTGTATTCGGATGTTTTGCAGCGAATGAATCGTGAGGGGTTGGTGGAGAAAATACAATTAAAGCGCTTTACGCGGGAAGAAACCAGAAAATATTACCGGAACGTTTTTTATCGTATGGACTTTGACAGCCATTTTATTCCTGCTGTCCTGGAGGTGTCCGGCGGCCTTCCCAGGCATCTGGTTTCATTAACAGGAGCTTTGGTTCACAAGAAAATCATCTATGAAAAAAACAGCATCTGGTTTATTCGCGAGAACTTCTCACACCAAATGATTTTGAAAATTTCCCGTGAAGATAATGAACTTGCAGGAATAGGCTCGGTGGTTAGAAAATTTGACATATTGCAGAAAACCATACTCAATTATATGGTTTTAATGCAGGGTTACAATTTCAACCATCGTATTCTTGCCGATCTTCTGAACATGACGCCGGTGGCAATAATCAAGCAATTTCAATTCTTCACTGATGCGAAAATTTTGGCAGCGAGGGACGACGGCAAATATTACTTTCGAAGGCCTGCAATCCAATCCATGATCGAGAGCCAAATCCCGCCAGAAACCCGCGTGACGTTGCACAGTGAAATTGCGGATGTGGTTAGCCGCGCGGATTACCTTACAAATTCTCAAAAAATATCTCTTCTGGCACATCATTTCAGCCATACGGCAAATAAAAAGGCCGCATTTATCTATCTGCACCGGGCAGGCGAAATGGCATTGAAAAACTTTGCGATTGCCGAAGCACTGCTCTACTATCAAAAAGCGGTTGCCCTGTTGCCGTCGGTTCGCAATCTCCTGGAACGCTATGAGCAGGCAACGATGTTGCTGGAAGCCGCCTGGTTAGACCGAATGTTGGGAAATTGGAGCGAAAGCCTGCAGTTTTGTCAAATGGCTGAAGAAGTCTGCGATCAGCGAACATTGGAAAATCTGGGCATGCATATCCGCATTCAGAAAGGATTTACCTATTTTCGCGAGAACAATTGGGAAGATGCACTTCGATGTTTCCGCGAATCCCTCGACCGTTCTGCCGCGGACGACCAATCCTTTAACTTCGCGCTTCTGAATTACGGATTAGCCAGCGTTTACTTTGAGCTTGCCGACTACGTAACCGCCAAGAAATATTATGAGATTGCATTGGCGATCGCCTCCGAGTCCGAGTATGAAATTCTGTTAGCCAATATTTTGAACAATCTGGGCGCCCTGGAAAGTGTTCAAGGCAATCACCTGCAGGCAATCGGGCTTTACAGCAGGAGTGTCCCCATTTTTACAAAAATGGATGACCGCGCCGGATTGGCGAGAATTTATCATAACATCGGGATGACCCATGCGGAGGCGAAGAATTGGAAACATGCCAATGAATTCTACGGAAAAAGTCTTCATCTTTCCGACGATCTTGGCCTGATGCCGCTGAAATCCATTACATTCCTGAACCGTGCATTAGCCCTGGCTTACCTCGAGAATTTTGTCGAGGCGCGCGAATATAACTTCAAAGCGCTCCGCATTCTGGAACATCTTCACGATGAGCTGGGTCTGGCGGAGTATCATAAAATCCAGGGAGTAATTGAAAGGCAGGAAGGGAATTGCGAACGTGCCGCTTCCTTCTTTCAACTGGCGCTCGATGAATTCCGCAAATTGAAAAACAAGCTCGGTTTTGCCGAAACCGAGTGCGAGATGGCCCGCCTGTTCCGATTGAATATGGATGGCGCTCATGCAAACGACTGGACCTTAAGAGCAATTCGTAGTTTTGACGGATTGGGGCTGAAGCGGCAGATGGAAGCAATCCGTGATGAATTTGGGTTGAATGATTCCAGCATTGGTTATGAGGAGAAGGCAATTGTTGAAAAAGGGTGAACACATGAAAAAAGGTAGCGAAAAAGTCATACAAAACCATCTGAACAGGATGGCGCAGGTTTTTCAGGATACGGCCGGCTTTGGCGGCAATACCGAAAAACGCATTATGCGAAGTTTCTTCCAAAAGGTGCAAAAACTTGCCGATGTGAATTTCAATGAAACCGTCCCGGCAGAAGATGATATGTCCGGGGAATCTGTGGAAAAAGTCGGTTACTTTATTGATTTGGCGCTGAAGACCTTTCAAAAGATAAGTCACCCCCATCTGGAAAAGGGACAACAGGCAAAATTTATATACATTTTGAGTGAGACTTACGAAACGCTGGGAAGCTATGAATCCGCTTTGCAGAATTATAAAATTGCTCTCGACTTTGCAGCAGAGCAGAACAGCCGGCTGCTGCAGGGCCAGATTCAATTCCGAATGGCGTGCATTTATGGCGAAATGGGAAAGTGGTCAGATGCCACCCGGCTGCTTCAGCAGGCGATTGCGGTGATGCGGGCCATCAGTGATTTCAGCGGAATTGCGCTTTCACAATTGGAGTTGGCGAAAATTGCTTACCGAAAAGGAGAATATGCCAAAGCACAAAAGCTCTTCGAGTCGGCGCTGGAAACCAGTGAGTCGGTAAATGATGTGGCAAAAATGGCTACCGTAAACAATCACCTGGGTATGCTTCTGCGGATGCAGGGGAAATATGATGATGCATTTCACCACTTTCAGAAAGCGTTGATAGATTTCCAGAGTATTCAGGATGCAAGGGGAAGCGCTGAGAGCCTGAATAATCTGGGAGTCATCCATCTCAGAAATGGTGATTTGCGCGAAGCAACCGGCTACTTCGAGAAGGCGCTTCGCCTCTGCCAGGACAGCGGCAACCTGCCTTCCATGGCATTCATCTATTTGAATAAGACGGAATTTTATATCGAAGTGGGCGATTACCCGATGGCTGCTACAGCCTGTGGCAGGGCGCTGGAAATCCTGGTGCGATTGAAAAACCCAATTGGAATTGCAAAGGCCAATAACCTGTTGGGAAGAATATTTTGGAAATCAGATGACCTGGAAACCGCGCGCATCTTTTATGAAGAGAGTATTCAGTTCTACAAAGAGTTTTGGGTTCCCCTGGGGCTGGCGAATTGTTACCGGGAGTTTGCAGAGATGCTGACAGAAAAAGGGAACCGGGAAGAGGTGAGCACAATGTTGGAACAGGCCAACGAAATTTATAAAAACCTGGGGGTAGAAGTGCCGGTATTGCACATAAGAAAAAATTCTGCGCCCCCGGTCATCATTAATAGCAATGTGGAGGAGAGCGAGGGAGCGCACCGGGCGCCATCTCAGAGTGCCTAAGAATTAAAGGAACCAGCTTTATCATGGAACAGATTAAACATTATAAAATTTTGGAAAGCCTGGGCAGCGGAGGAATGGGGACGGTTTACAGGGCTTTCGATTCCATTTTGGAAAGGGAGGTGGCAGTAAAAGTTATGCACCCCCACCTGCTGCAGGATCCTAATAATGCTGAGCGGCTGTTGCAGGAAGCGCGTGCCGCGGCAAAGCTGGCTCATCCCAATATTGTCACAATTTATGAAATCGGCGAAGCTGAAAGCGGCCGGTATATTGCTATGGAATATGCTCAGGGTGTCCCGCTCAACGAGCTGCTGCGGGAAAATGGTCCCTTGGAATGGAAACGGGCTGTCCGGCTTGGGTCGGAAATATTGGCCGGTTTGGAGGCCGCTCACAAGCTGGAGATTATTCATCGCGATATCAAGACTGATAATATCCTCGTAACAGGCGACGATCACATAAAAATCCTCGATTTTGGGATTGCCAAATTCACCGCGCAAGCAGGGATTACGGCATCCGGAGATATTCTGGGAACCGTGGAATATATGGCTCCCGAGCAGATGTTGGGTGAGAAAATAGATGCCCGCTGTGATGTCTATGCAGCCGGTGTGGTGTTGTACCAATTGTTGACAAACCGTATGCCGCTGGCTGGAGATTCGGTGATTTCTCTTCTTTATAAAAAATTAAATGAGGAGCCTGTTCCTCCCTCATTTTATTCGCAAGAAATTGCTGCTGCGCTGGATGATGCGATTTTAAAGGCTATCCGAAGCACAAAGGAGGAAAGGTGGGAATCCGCCCAGAATTTTTCAGACGCACTACTTCGATTGCTCGATAAAAAAGCGGCACCGGAATCCATGCCGCATTCCGACGATTTTGGAGTTTCTTCCGGTCCGGATGAAATTGCGGACCAGCCGCTTCTCGCCCCGGAAGCAAAAATTTTTCATTCGGTTTTCGTGGGGCGCAAAGATGAATTCCAGAAACTTCGCGCCATCTACGAATTGGCCGAACGAGGCCAGGGACAAACTGCTATCATACACGGGGAAGCCGGGGTGGGGAAGAGTACTCTTGCGGCCTATTTCAGAAAGCATGTAGAACGTAAGGGAGCCTGGGTCTTGTATGGTGCTTGCCTCTACCAGGTTGGCATGGATGCCTATCTCCCTTTTATTGATGCCCTCCGTGGTTTCTTTAATAATGAGAGTCATGCGCTTCCGGAGAAGGATCGGCTTCAGATCAAGGCCGTTGTCCGGGAGAAAGTACCGCTTCTCCTGGAATTCACGGAAAGGTTCACAACCTCATTCGGCCAAACCAATCTGCTTCATCAAAAAGAGGATCAAACTCGTCAGATCAACCTGTTTGAGGGAATAAATCTGCTTATTTCTCTGTTGTCCACAATCCGCCCGGTTGTTCTGATAATTGATGATCTGCAGTGGGCGGACGAAGCCAGTCTGCAATTGTTCCACTATCTGGCACGGCATCTTACCAAAAACCAGATTCTGCAATTAGCCATTTGCCGTACCGACCGTTACGATTTGCACAAAGATGGCAAACCAACCGTGGTGGTCGATGTGCTATCCCGTCTTCGCCAGGAAGGCATCGCCACCGAGTTGAAGATTGGCAGGTTTGAAAGAGAGGACTGCGATCGGCTGATTGACCAGACGCTGAAAAAAACAATTTTTTCCGATGATTTCTACCAGCACGTTTATACCGAAACCAGGGGTAATCCATTTTTTGTTTTGGAAACCCTGAAAATGCTGCAAGAAAACGGCGGAATTTTCTTAAAAGAGGGTGCCTGGTTCGACAAACAGGATCTGAAGCGGTTGGTGGTACCGAGCCGCGTAGAGGATGTCTTCGTGCGCCGGCTAAACGGACTTAACGGTGATGAAAGAGAGATTTTACAGGTAGCAGCGGTAATCGGGACAAAATTCGATGTATCAGTGCTAACCATGATTCTGGAAATGTCCAAGATCAAGCTGCTTAAAATCCTTCAGAAAATTCAGCACGATTTGCAGATTTTGACAAGCATGGAGGATGGTTTTCAGTTCGACCACCCGATGCTGCGAGAGCTGCTTTATAATGAAATCCCCCATGCCCTGCGCCGTGAGTATCACCTGCTAATCGCCGATCGCCTGGAAGCGATGTACAATGGTAATCTGGGTGCCATGGTAGGAGAAGTAGCGGAACACCTTCGCAGGGGAAACAACCATAAAAAAGCGATTCCGCTTTTATACCAGGCAGCTTTGCGGGCCTACAGGCTTTCCGCTTACAAAGAAGCCAGCCTGTTCTTCGAGCATTTGCAGGAATCTTTGCAGACGGGAGACGAAACACTGCCGGAAGATATTTCCGCAGGCGAGCTGAACCTGAAGCTGGGTGTTTGTTACGAGGAGATAGGACGCTGGGAGGATGCCCGGTCAAATTATCGAAAACTGTTGGCTTTAGGCGAGAACTCCGCCGATGCGGGAATCCAGATTGAAGCCCTGAATCGAATGGGGCGTCTGTACGTTAAAACCGGTGAGTGGGATGAAGCGCTGGAAAAATATGAGCGATGCCTCCATCTTTTGGAGCTACAGCCGGTTTCCAATATGCGAAGTAGAATAACCAATAATATTGGGGTTGTTTATTTTCAAAAGGGGGAACTGGATTTAGCCCTCGAATACTTTAAACGAACTATTGATGAGGCGGAAACAGGTGACGGTGATTTTGACAAAGCGCATGCTTTTACCAATATTGGCAGCATTTTAAATATAAAACGAGAACACCAGTCTGCTTTGCAAAACTATCAGAAAGCCTTGGAAATTTATCAGCAGAAAGATCATAGAAAGAACCAGGCGCAGGTTTTTCATAATATTGGGATGTGCTATTCCGATTTGGGGAAATGGCAGGAATCTATTGAAGCTTACGAGAAATGCACTGCTATCGCCGATAAAATTGAGGATAAGGGATTAATCGCACTCACAAACCTGAATGTCGGGAAGGCGTATCTCCGGCAGGGTGACCATAAAATCGCCAAAAAGCATGCTGATAAAGCGCTCAAGTTTTTCAAACGAGTTTCCGATACGTTAAGTGTGGCCGAAATTTACCAGATTTACGGCCAAATTCTGGGAGAGCAGGGCCAATTCGAGAAGGCGGAAAAATTCCTTTCGGAAAGCATACAGATGAATCGTGAAAAACAGTACCAGGAAGGTCTGGCACACTCCTGCGAAGTATACGCTGATGTGTGCCTAAAATACGGCCAATTTCAAAAAGCCTATGAAAATTATCTCATTGCATCGGAAACTTATGGCAGGATGAATCTTCGGGAAAAATCCGAGGAACTGGATGAAAAAATTTCCGCCCTCCAGGATAAAATTCCGCTCGAAATAAAACAGGAGGTCGCAGATGTCCGGTAGCGAGCCGCAGCAAGCGCAGATTCCGCACATGCCCCAAAATAGCGAAGAGCTTATGCTCGAAAACCAGCGCCTTTTAGCCGAGCTGGAAACTGCCTATACGAACATGGAACGGATACTGGAAGAATCGAAGAGAGAAAAAGCGATTGCCTATAACGAGTTGCAGGAAAAGTTCGAGGCGCTGGAGAATCTGTACGACCAGCTTTCCAAAAAGGAAAACATGCTCATCCACATGGAGAAATTATCCTCAATCGGTCAGTTTATCACAGAATTAATCCATGAGTTGAGTAGTCCGTTAACTGCCATCACTTTGCAGGCGCAGCTTGCTGTAATGAAAAATGTTGATGAGGAAACAACAAAACAGTTCAAAATTGTTTCGGAACATGCAGAACGTATGTCCAACCTGCTAAGCCGGTTTAAGGCTATGGCATACAAAGGGAAAGAAGATTTCCGATTGTTCGACCTGAATCAGAACCTGGCGGAATGTGTGGAAACTATCGAAATCATCAAACCAAAATCTGTTCGGATACAGTTGGAAGTGTGCGAGGACAATTTGCCCATAAAAGGCGATCCCTACCAGATCAACCAGATTTTCCTCAACCTGGCCAAAAATGCCTTCGATGCCATGAGAAATAACGGCGAGTTGCTGCGAATTTACACTCGCAAGTTGAAGTCTAAATTTATTCGTGAGACGGGCGAAATAAGCCATACCTTCTGCCAGCGTCCTGATGAATGGAAAGATATTTTAAAAAGGGTCTCGGAGTTTGCGGTAGTTTATTTCAATGACCAGGGAAGCGGCATTCCCGAAGAGTTGATGTTGGAGATTTTTCAACCATTTTTCACCACAAAAGAAAGAGGCAAAGGCACCGGTCTCGGGCTGCATATTTCAAGCGACATATCCTTGCGGCATGGCGGCAATCTGGCTGTGAAGTCGAAAGTTGGGAAAGGAACGACTTTTCAGTTACTTCTGCCAATTGCCCCTTAAAACCCCGTTTTGCTGAAAACCCAAAATATCAGGCACAGTTAATGTGGGCACATACATGCCCGGTGATGCATCGACAATCGACAGTTTGATGCAAATTTCAACAGTCGTACATGCGCAGGATGGGGGCTGTTTGTTCATATTCCCAGTTATAATTATGGTTTGGAGATATTTTGCGAGACCATTTTTCTGGCATTCGATTTGCCAATTTTTAAAAGAGATGACTGTGCCGGTTTTGATATTACGATTAGGATGGTCAAGATTTAATGCAAATGGAATTGCCCGGTATTCATGGAGGAATCATGGACAAATGCCCTCGTTGTGAGAAACAAATTGACCCCGAAGACCTGTTCTGCGGTAACTGCGGTCTGAATATAATGGCGCAGGCAAGTTTTGGAGGGGCTACCCAGAAGGAGTTGAAGCTTAGCGATATTCAGCTTAGCTTGGGGATCGTATACCTGAAAAAAGGCGAGTTTGCCAAAGCCCGGGACATATTTAATAAAATCCTGGAAGTTGACCCGGAAAACCAGCACGCTACGCGAATGATGGAACAGATACGACAGATACAGGAAGCCAGATCTACCCTTTCTGCGGCCGCCACAATAAATTGAATTGGATGCGATTATGTTGAATACATGCCCTACCTGCAATTTCAAGAACAAATCGGAACATCAATATTGCACGCAGTGCGGCTCAAAACTACACCGTGATGAGAAAATACACCCGAGGTTGGTCATCCTGAATAATCAGACCGGATCGACTATTTTTGCGCTTAACGGTGGTCGAAGCACATTAGGACGGGATATTGTAAACTCGATTGTTTTGGATGATGAACAGGTCTCAAAACATCATGCTGCCATCTATTTCGAAAACGGCTACTACTGGATCGAAGATCTGGACAGCAAGAATGGGGTTTATCTCAACGGCAGCAGAATTACCGGCAGGAAAAGATTGTATGAAGGAAGTCTGATTAAACTGGGATCGAAGATCTTGCGGTTCGAAGGTTCAAGATAAATGCCTGGCAGGATACGAAATATGCAAATTCACCAAACACGGAGACGGCAATGATCAAACGGATCGTTTTTACTCTTCTGTGCGTTTTGATACTGACATTTGTTTTTTGTAATCCGGCAAAAGATGATAAATCAGGAAATACGGAGCAGGCGGCAGATGCCGGCTATGGAGGTACCCTGGTAGTTGCGGTAACCGGGGATATCGATACATTTAATCCGCTGTTCAGTCGCTCATCCCTCGGCCAGGATGTTAACCATTTGCTTATGCTGGGATTGGCCGATCTGGATGACAAAGGAAATTTTGTTCCGGAATTGGCGGAATCATGGGAACGTTCCCCGGATTTCCTGAAAATAACTTACCACCTCCGGAAAAATGCAAAATGGTCCGATGGCGAGCCGGTAAGCGCCTACGATGTAAAATTCACGTTCGATGTGTTGATGGATACCACTGTTGGAAGTCCGCGCCAGGGCTCCGCAGAATATATTAAAAGCGTTACAGTGAAGGATTCTTCTACGGTGGTTTTTGAATTTGTTGAAGCGTACCCGGATCAAATGTTCGATACGGCAGGCGAAATTCTGCCGGAACATCTGCTGAAGGATGTTCCAAGAAATGAATTGGCCGTTAATGAGTTCGGTAGAAATCCCATTTCATCCGGGCCGTTTGTTTTGAATAAATGGGTAAGCAAGCAGTATATCGAACTTACACCCAACGAAACTTATTTCGGTGGTCGGCCATACCTTGATAAACTGATCTTCAAAGTAGTGCCAAACTCCACGAATCAGATGACCCAGTTGCAAACCGGTGAAGTAGACATGGTTTTGGATGTGGCTCCCGAAAAAGTCGGACAGTTGGCCTCCAACAACAATATTCAGATTTACGACGTTCCGGGACGCGTTTATAATTATGTGGGTTACAATGAACAAAATCCGCTGTTTTCCAGCGTTGCGGTTCGTCGCGCATTGACAATGGCTATTGACCGGCACAAAATCATCGATGCCCTGTTGTTTGGTTATGGGAAGGCTTGTATCAGCTCCTTTCCGCCTACGGTGGGATGGGCCTATGATGATCAGATTGCGGAGTTGCCCTACGACCCAGCAAAAGCACGCCAATTGCTGGAACAGGAAGGGTGGAAGGACAGCGACGGCGACGGCTGGCTGGACAAAGACGGCAAGAAATTTGAGTTTTCTATCAAGACGAATGCTGGCAACGCGTTGCGATCCGATCTGGCGGTAATTATCCAGGATCAGTTAAAGCAGGTGGGAATCAAAGCCGATATTCGCACGCTGGAGTGGACCACACTGCTGGATGAAATGCGGAAACGGAACTTCGATGCCTATATTGGCGGACTCAGCACTTCTCTATATGTCGATCCTACCCCGATCTACCACTCTTCATCGGTTAACCTGTTTAATTACGTTGGATATGCTGATCCCGAGGTCGATGCATTGATCGAAAAGGGCAGGGTGGAGATGGACCGGGAAAAGGCGGCGATCACATGGAAAAAGGTCCAGGAACTGATCTATGCAGACCAGCCGTATACTTATCTCTTCTGGATTGACAAGGTGGTGGCGGTCAACAAGCACTTCCGGAACGTTACACCAGTCACCCTCAGTGCACTTTACCAGGTAGAGAAATGGTACCGAATCCCCGGCTAATTTGAAATTTACCTGAGCTCGAAACCCGGTGATTTGAATAAAGGGATTTGTTTTTCACATAAAAATGGTTCAGGGATGAACAGAAAAAATGCATCTACATCACCAGCGCTTCTTTCAGTAGATAGTTTGACAATAGGGGTGCGGTATCTGGATCGCAGTTTTTTCCCGGTTCGCAATGTCTCCTTTTCCATCCATTCAAGCCGGACTTTGGGTGTGGTTGGAGATTCCGGTTCGGGAAAAACGTTGACTGCCCTGTCAATTTTGGGGCTACTGCCGCAAAATGCCCAACAGATCGGCGGTTTGATAAAATTTCAGGGAACACCGCTGAACCAGCCCGGTGGGTTCAGATTCGATGAAGTGCGGGGACGCCAGATTGCATTTATCTTTCAGGAACCGGCGGCAGCCTTAAATCCTCTGATCGGTATTGGAGTTCAGATCCGGGACGTCATCCGGAAACATTTGCATTTGAACAAACCGGCTGCCCGGAGCCGGGCTATTGAACTGCTGGAAAAGGTAGACCTCCCCGATCCAGTGCGACTTTACCGGGCGTATCCCCACCAGCTGAGCGGTGGAATGGCGCAGCGCGCCATGATTGCCATGGCGCTAAGCTGTAACCCACAGCTCATCATCGCCGATGAACCAACGACTGCCCTTGATCTTGCAACCCAGGCCCGGATATTTGACCGGTTGGACAAGCTGCAAAAGGAACAACAATTTGCGCTTTTGCTGATTACACATGATGTGAAGCTGGTGGCGCAGCGGGCGGATGAGATACTGGTGATGCAGAATGGAGAAGTTGTGGAGTGGGGGGGAACTACCGCTGTCTTTAACGATCCGCGGCATGCCTCTACACGCCGCCTGTTGCAGGCGGTTCGTCCCCTGCGTCAGGTGCCGGAACTGCGGGAGGCGGAACCGATCTATCATTTCCCGGAAACCGGGACCTGAGATGAAGATGGGGCGAAATGCCCGCCAAAACACAAGGTATTTATCGGGGACCTAAATTTTGATACACAATTACCTTGAAGTGCGGAATTTAACCAAATCCTATTTGGAGCATGACGGTCCTTTCAATCGCGGTAAGCGAAGGAAGACAGTTCTGGACCGTGTCTCTTTTTCTATGGAGGAAGGCGAGACGCTGGCGGTTGTGGGGGAGTCCGGTTCCGGCAAAACAACCCTGGGGCGGTGTTTGCTGCGGTTGAATTCATTCGACTCGGGTAAAATCTTCTTCAATGGAGTCGACCTTTCAGCACTTTCCGGAAAGGATTTTCGAAATTTCCGTAAACGATTTCAGATGGTTTTTCAAAACCCATCTTTATCATTAAATCCACGGCAGACTGTAAAATCGTGCCTGGAAGAAGTGGTTGGGGCAAATGGCAAAGTCCCGAAGGGGCAGGCGACGGGAACCTTAGCAAACCTGCTGCGAACTGTGGATTTGCCGGAGGCAGTACTTGCTCGTCTTCCGGGCAGCCTTAGCGGCGGACAGAAGCAGCGTGTCGCTTTAGCACGCGCGCTGGCGGTGCAACCGGTATTTTTGATTGCCGATGAAATTACCTCCAGCCTGGATGCCGGTTTGAAGTGGCAAATAGTCGAGTTGCTGCAAAATCTGAAAAGGGAATTTAACCTGACCGTGCTTTTCATCACCCATGACCTGTCACTGGCGGCATTTATCGCGGACCGGGTGGCGGTAATGAAAGAGGGCTCAATCGTGGAAACCGGGCCAATCGGACAAATCCTTGCAAATCCGCAGCATCCATATACAAGGTTGTTGATCGAATCGGCTGAAGAAATTCTGTCAGAGACATCTTCGGACTTTGCTCTGCAATCGCTTGCAAATGCCCGCGGTGTTGAGCATGGATTTTCTCAACCATTTCAACTTTAAGAGAATATGGTCATCTTCATTTTAAAACGATTTCTTATGGCAGCGCTTATTATTTTAGGGATCCTGAGCATCACCTTTTTTCTGCTGCACCTTGCGCCGGGCGATCCGGCATCGGTTTACATTGCCCCTGATATCCCTCGCCACACTGTGGAGAACATACGACGGCAAATGGGGCTGGATCTGCCGGTATGGCAGCAATATTTCCACTGGATTGGCGAGTTTGTGCAGGGAAATTTCGGCTATTCATTTTCTTATAAAAGACCGGTGTGGGAGCTATTGCGGGAGACTATCCCCAATACCCTGCGTCTCACCGCCATCGTGTTTGTGCTGCAACTCACTATAGGGGTTCTGGTGGGAATCCCCTCAGCTATTCTGCGCAATACCCGGATCGACCGCGTAATAAGCGGAGTGCTGGTTTTTTTCTACTCCATCCCGGGATTTTGGCTGGCGCTCACCGCGATTTTAATTTTTTCATATCATCTTGGCTGGCTCCCCTCCAGCCAAATGGCCACAATTGGGTTGAGCGGGGATTTCTGGACAGTGATGCCGGACAGGCTCCGGCATCTTGTCCTTCCCGTTTTCGTGCTGGTTCTGCCGTTCGCTGCTTATACCGCGCGATTCGTGCGGGGTAGCTTTTGCGAAATCCTGGACCAGGATTATGTGAGAACAGCCTTCGCTTACGGGCTGAGCAGGGGCCGCATTTATTTCCGCTACGCTCTTAAAAATGCGCTGTTGCCGCTGGCGACCCTGTTGGGGCTTTCACTTCCTTTTCTGCTGGGCGGCGCGGTTATTACCGAATATATCTTTTCCTGGCCCGGCATGGGGCAATTAACCATCGAATCCATTTTTACACATGATTTTCCGGTGATTTTGGCGGCAACTTCCATTGCGGCGGCGGCGGTGGTCTTTGGAAATTTGATCTCGGACATTCTTTACGTGATTATCGACCCGCGTATTAAAGTGAAGGGAATTTGAGCTCGCATGTCGGATTTGGCGTTTATAAATCAGGAACAATTCCTTGCAGATGCAGGAGTGAATCCATTTCGCTACCGGTTCAAACAACATAAAATGGCGGTGGCGGCGCTCTATTTTCTGGTTGTCCTGTTTTTAGCTACCGCCATGAGCAGCGTGATTTCCCCGGACGATCCCAACCACCAGGGGGACTTGGTGATATCGCGTTACGAGTCGCCTTCCTTTCAGCATCCCTTCGGCACCGACAAATTTGCCAGGGACGTATTCAGCCGGGTACTCTGTGGAGGACGGATTTCACTCTCTATCGCATTTTCAGTGGTATTTTTGTCGCTCACCATCGGTATACTTTATGGAACGTTTTCCGGCTATTTTGGTGGCTGGGTAGATTCGGTGCTTATGCGCCTGCTGGATTTTGTTTTGGCATTTCCTATTATTTTTCTAGTCATCGCAATCGTGGCCATATTCCGCCCCGGATTGTGGAGCCTGATCCTGGTGCTGAGCGTCACCGGCTGGATGGATGTCGCCCGCCTGGTGCGCTCGGAAGTGTTGACCGTGAAAGAACGGGATTTTGTATTGGCAGCACGCGGGCTTGGTTTCGGGCACCTGCACATCCTTTTCCGCCACGTGATACCCAATTGTCTTACGCCGGCCATTGTAGCGGCGCCGTTGAAGATCAGTGAGATCATACTGCTGGAATCTGCGCTAAGCTTTCTTGGGATCGGGGTGCAGCCGCCAACCGCAAGCTGGGGAAATATCATAAATGATGGCCGGCAGGTGCTGGTGGAAGCGTGGTGGATCTCGGTTTTCGCAGGAATTTTTATCGTTCTCACGGTGATGAGCTTTAATCTCATTGGCGAGGCGATTCAGAACAGCATGAGGACAAATTCCGCCTGATGATATACCGGAAAACCGCCGAATCATTAAAATTTATTAAATCGTTACCGATAATGAAAAACAAGCGGCTTAAAATATGAACATGGAGAACAGAAGCCTGGAAACTGATGGTGCGAAATGAAGAATTCGGAAAAACAAAATAATAAATATGAAGAGGCGATCATCGGCGAGTCGCAGGAGATCAAGAAAGTTGTTGCCACCGCCAGAAAGATCGCCTCAAGCTCCTCCCTGACCACCCTGATTATTGGCGAGAGCGGCACCGGCAAGGAAATGTTCGCCAGGCTGATTCACAATTTCAGCACATTTTCCAACCAGCCGTTTGTGGATATCAACTGCGGCGCCATTCCTGAATCGCTGCTGGAATCGGAGCTATTCGGATACGAAAAAGGGGCATTCACCGGCGCCTACACCCGCAAACAGGGATTATTTGAATTGGCCAGCGGTGGTACCATTTTTTTGGATGAAATTGGGAATACCACCGAAAATTTCCAAGTGAAATTGTTGAAGGTGGTTGAGAATAAGAAATTCCGGCGCATTGGCGGGGTGGAAGAAATTATTGTCTCCACCCGGATTATTGCTGCCACTAACATCGACCTTTATGAAGCGGTAAAAGCGGGGAAATTCCGGGAAGACCTGTACTACCGCCTCAATGTTTACCAGATAAAAGTGCCGCCGCTGCGCAAACGGGGAAATGATGTCCTTATACTTGCCCAGCGGTTTATTGATGAATTTAACCGGGAATATGGGAAGAATGTAAAAGGCCTGGCGCCGTCCGCAAAGCGGCTGGTGCGAAGCTACCCGTGGCCCGGCAATGTGCGACAATTGAAAAATGCCATCGAACGGGCGGTGCTGGTCGAAAGCGAAGACTGGATTGAAGAAAGTCATCTTTCGCTGGACCTCACCCGTGCCCGCACTATCAGCGAACCGCTACAGCCTCGCAAAACACTTGGTGCGAGTCTGGACTTTAATAGATTTGAAATACCGCCGGAAGGTATCGCGCTGGAAGATGTGGAGCGCGATCTCATCCTCAGCGCGTTGGAGCGGGCGCAAGGTAACCTCAGCCAAACCGCACGGCTGCTGAGAATTAACCGCGGCAAACTACGCTACCGCCTGGAGAAATTGGGAATTCGCTCGCAGGATGTCCTGCGATTCAAACTGCAGGCCTTCACCGCCGCATAAGTGTGCAGAGCCAATTTAGAAAATTCGGATTTCAGATTTTAAGTTGACGCTTAGAAACCGGGCATAAGTAATTTGTCTTTAAGCAATTACTCCATCAGCCCGCCACTCCGGTTTCTTTTAATTTCCTGTTTCTAACTTCCCAAAATTCAAATTCTTTTAACATGTCACCCTTACAGGGTTTGGGATTGTGTGTGTGGCTTTTTTCTATAGATATTTCACCCCTGACGGGGATTTAATCTTCCTGAGTGGAATGCCTGGCTTCTTGGAGGCTGGTTTGGTCTCCATGCTCCGGTTTACCTTCCTCCTTCTCCCTTCCAACTTCTTACTTCTCACTTCCAGCTTACCCACCCTGCGATGTGGCAGCCTTTGATCGTTGAAACAGATCCAGGATTTTTAAAACTGCAGGAATCGCGGCAGCGGTAGCTGTGACAAAAGTAAAAGTGGTATCAAATGCGCCCGGCTGGGTAGTGAAAAGAAAAATGGTAATCCCTGCGACGACTGTGAGAAAAGGCGTTTTAAATCGGCTCCAATTGCTCTTTTTCTTGACGTCTTTCTCCCATTCGGCAATCTCTGCCGGCTGCCGGATGAGCGACACAAAACGGGTAAAACTCTTATTCATCAGCCGAAAAACCGGGTCTTTGATGATATAATGGCGGCGCATCAGCTTCCACACGGTTTGCTCGTTTTTGGCATTGATCAGGTTGTTGTTGGCCAGATGGATCAGCACCAGCTTTTCTTCGATCGTAAATGTGCCCCACAGTGTCCGATAGTAGGTGTCCGCCCAATCCATAACCTGGTAGACGAGCTGTTCGGAGGCCAGATCGGCAAAATCCGGGAGCTCCGCAATTTTGGAACCAACCTCCTGCAAAAACGCGTTGTATTTGCATTCCTGAAACAATTGATCCATCAAGTCGGCAATTCGCTTCTTTTTGGAGTCGCTGAATTGGTTATTCTCGCCCAGCATGATCTGCTCCTGCGCGGTCAGACCGCTGGCAAAACTGTCAGGGTTCCCGGGATCTTCGTGGTGGTAAGTCAAAAATGTGCTGAATACGCTGGACCAGCGGAGAACATTTTGCTCATCGGTTTTCATGTCTCTTTCCCCGCCGACTCCGGGTTCCTGGGAGGAAAAATAAAGCAGGGGATCGATTGTGGAAGTGACTACCACTTTTTTATGCTGGTTGAAAATAAGCTCTTCCAGCAGCAGCAGCTTGATAGAATTTATTCCCGGCTCATCCAGCTTGAATTCAAAATGATCGAGAGCGATTACGTTGTGACCAGCAAGTTTTTTGCGGTTGATAAGCTCCTTCCAATCCTTGACTGTCGCCAGTTGTATCATATCGATGCGATGCACTCCGGCAGAATTTATCAGGTCGGTTTTTCCGGATGCCGGCGGGCCAATGAGCAGAACGCTGTGCGTCATAAAATCTTTGCTGCTTAGCTCAAACTTGCCAAGGTTCCTGGAAGCATGGAGATTGATAAGCAGTACCCGGCGGGCGATAAACCGCATCAATAGAAATAACAATAGAATCAGGAAAAACATACCGGCTGCAAACACCGCTTTTGCCGGCAGGCTCATGGAAAGATCGGGCAAAACAGAGCTCAACCGGATAATCGAGCGCTGGTCTCCTCTCCGGTAATTTTTTTCAAGAATGAGGGAAAGCTTTTCCCGTTCCTCAGAATTCTGCGACCATTTCCAGAGATTATCTGCCGATGCATTTGGCACAAGGCTGCGGATTTCGATGGTGGTTTCGTTATACAACGGCATCAGCATAGCCAGAATTTGTTTAAGCTTGCCTCTCCAATCTGTTTCGTCGGGCGCAGCAATCGATTTGTTCTCGATTACCTGCACGCGGGTATCAAAAAAGAAGTCAGAATAAATGTCAAGATTATTAAGAGCCAACCTGTCCTTCCAAAAAGAAGGAGTTGTTTTTATATCCCTGTATAATGCTTCAGTGCGATCAATCCGACCCTCCAGACCCTTGACAAACTGCAACTGGCGGTGCTTGATATAAAGTTCCATCTGCTGTTGATACGCAAATTTGAAAAATGCCATGGAAGGAAATACGCTCATTACCAATAATACAAAGACCAGCGCCAGCGTGTAAACCAGCGGGTATGAAATGATTTTCTGCTCTTTGAAAAATTTGTGATCTCTCATTTTTACGGCAAAAATGGGCAGTACGCCCAAGATCAGGAGATAAATTATTATTAGTAAAATATTCTGAAAGATCAGCAGTGCGACGAGGAGTGTGAGGGCCAGAATTGTGTACAGCAAAATATATGCGCCGCGATTGCGGTGGTTTGCCGCACGCGGATTTCCTTTCAGAACCAGGTAGGTCAACACGAAGGTGTAGAACGGCAGCATGATCGGGATGGGCAGCACCTGCAGCGACTTTACCGAGAATATCCAGAATATGAACATCGCCGATATGAGCAGGTAGGTGAAGATCAGGCTCTGGTAGGCGGATGTTTGAATAGTGTCCGGCCACACCCAGGTAGCGCGGTAATCCGGTCGAATAAAATATACCAGACCGATAATCACCAGAAACAACGAGGCGTAGACGGTGAACAGCAGCATGGCAATAGTCAGGATTTCCAGGTTCACAGTGCGCAGAATTTCCTTGTCCCGGAAAGCGATGAGATATAATGGCAAATCTTTGATTGGCTGAATGAAAAAACGGTAACCCCGCCCCAGGTATTGAACTCCGTTGGCAGATCTGATCCGGCCCAACAGGGTGGAGCGCAGCCAGCGATTGTTATCGCACTCATCCAAAATGTTTTCCTGCAGGTTTCGTTTTTCATCCGAATGGTAAAAAACCTGACCATCCTCGTTGACGATTGCGAAACCGAAACCGACCGGGATTGCTGGTTTCATCACCGAGAGCAGGCGGGTGACGACCGCTCCGGCAGCCAATTTCGGATTATCGATTGGTGCCGAAACTACCGTCAAATTTTCGGCAGTGTTCCAGGAATAGATCGGTTCCAGCCAGTATCGCATTTCCTGTCCGGGGGCAACATCCCTCACCCGGTAACGTTTTTCGGCAATTTTCCTGAAGTAGTCCCGGGCGGCTACCGAAATCAGCGGCGTATTTCGATCTTTTGTGCTCCACTTAATTCGCTGAACGCCATCTTTATCCATCCAGTAGACCATATCAAGGTAAGGATATTGTCGAGGGTAACGAACTGCATTCGGATTTTTCAGGAGCTGCGTCCGGGTTCGCCGGTTCAGAAAATAGTCTGTTGAGTCGTTGACAGATTTATTATAAACCTGGATTTGCTGATAGATATTTTGGATTTCGGTTTGGAAATTGCTGGAAATCTCCCCGGCGAAATCCTCAAGCTGGCGATCCAGGCGGTGCTCAAAGCCGAGATAGGCGTAGCCATCGAAAACAATCATGGTAAATATCGAAAAACCGATCAGGCAGGAAAGCGCCAGAAATAAAACGTCGCTAATCTGCAATCTTTCGTACTGGTTCATAAAGATAACTTTGAGCAGCGGCCAGCTTAGAACGGCTAAAACCAGAAGCAGCATAAAACCAATAATAAACAGGTAATTAATCGAGATCGTCTGAGTCGCAAATCTGCCGGACTCTGTTAGGCCGCAGACGAGCCATTTCCCCCGGTGGAATGGGTCGTTCTCCGGCCCCTTGAGATAAGGGATCAGGGTCGGCTGAATAAAGAGCTTGTACGAAGCTCCTCCCAGCTTTACGTCCACCAGGTTGCTGGATCGCGTGAGTGACCGGAATGCCAACTTCTCGCCTTTTGCGCTCTTCAAGCTATCGAATTTGGTGATCCGGAATTTGGACGAATCCTGCTGGTAAACGATTTGGCCGTCGTCCAGCACAACCAGAACATTGTCGAAAGTATTGTCGATAATGAGCGGATCGACAATTCTCTTCAGCTTGCTGCGTGCCTGTAGTTGAACGCCGAATCCCTTAAGAACCAGTTGCACGACTTGGGATGGCTTAATGTAATTGAACTTCAGCCAGAAGTTCTTGCCATCGTAATCGAGCTTTAAGCTCAGATCGTTCTCGCCCTGCGCCGGCATCTTCACCAATTCCGGCCGGCCAACCATTTGCAGGTTTGTTACAAGCTCGAGGGATTGATTGATGCCGGCGGCTTCCGCATTTTCGGTGACGGCTTGTGCGGATTTTGACGCATTTTTCAGAGCCTTGCTCAGATTGGTGATCTTTGAATCGATATTGTTGCTCATTACGCCCAATATCCGGAAGCCGCGGTCGATGAAATAGGAGGTCTGTTTTGGGATGTAAACAAAATAGTAGATGCAAAGCGGGATGAGCAGAAGGATCAGCGCCAGGAAGACAAAATTGTAACGCCGTGGATCGATAGCTTTATATGCCATTTTTTGCTCTCAAAATTTCTTGATAAATAGCATTTAATTTCTATGAGGATTTGCGTCTTTCGTCAGCCGTACGAAAACATGCGAAATTTCCTTTCATG
>CAZUZS010000028.1:0-8181 GCA_964624795.1 uncultured Calditrichaceae bacterium | reverse complement strand
TCAATTTACTATTTTTATGATGACCGGCTGTGGTGGAGGCAGCGTTGTCACCTTGCGACGGTTGTATTGGAGTGCTGGAGCGGTGGAGTATTGATTGGGCGCGGGAATTGCAAACCGGTAAAATCCGCAATCCGAAAGCTGAAATCTGAAATCCGCAATAATACCAGTGGCATGTAAGGACATAATGGGTTGATGTTTGGGAATAGTGGCGCTATATTGAACGGGCGAGAAAACAGACTATTAATTTAGGAGATGAAATGTCAACATTAAATAGAATTACCTTCGATTCAAGGGTGATGGGAGGAAAACCGTGCATTCGCGGCATGAGGGTGACAGTAGGCACTATTGTCGGCCTTGTGGCTGCCGGGCGCAGCAAAGCGGACATTTTGCAGCTTTATCCCTATCTTGAATCCGAAGACATCGATGAGGCGCTCGCTTATGCCGCATGGCGGGTGGAAGAGATTGAAGTGCCACTTTCCGGGAAGTCTGCATGAAATTGTTGATAGATATGAATCTGTCCCCTCAGTGGGTGTCGGTACTTGAAGAAGCTGGCTGGGAAGCAGTGCATTGGTCCTCCGTCGGAAAACCAAACGCCCCCGATGAAGAGATTTTCGAATATGCCAGATATCATAAATTTGTCATTTTTACCCACGATTTAGATTTTGGAGATATTCTTGCTGCGACAAATGCGGAATATCCCAGTGTCATACAGATTCGCACTCAAGATGTGGCTCCTGAACATCTATCTACCCTTGTTGTTTCAGCGCTAGGCCAATTCAGCAGACACCTCGAGGATGGGGCATTGATCACCATCGATGAAAAAAAGTCTCGAGCTCGAATTCTTCCTTCGAGAATATAGACTGGCCATTACGATCATGCTTAAGATCAGAATTGCGAACCGGTTTGTCCGGGTTGGAAATACCGGCTCGGATTCTTACTCCTTGACAATGCCACTGAATTAGCGTACCTTGATAAGGCTTTTTAGAAATTCCAGCCTGTCCTGGATTTATCTCTCACCAGTCTAGAATAACCCAAAAGTCAATTGAATTTACAGTTTTAATTTCTTTATAAAAGGAGTTTCAGTAATGTCAGACCGGGTAAAAGGGGTTGTGAAATGGTTTAATGCCGGCAAAGGTTACGGTTTTATATCCTACAATGAAGGCGAGGAACTTTTTGTTCATTATAGCTCCATTCGCGAAAGCGGGGGATACCGTTCCCTGGAAGAAGGACAGAAAGTTGAATTCTCAATAGGAGAGGACAAAAAAGGCCCCCGTGCAATCGATGTTGTGGGATTGTAGCTGAGGCAAGTTGCCGTGAGACCGCAAAGTGCAGCATGTCTTATTGCGAAATGCCGCGCTGTTAGTGAAAACCAAAAGAGGGGAAAAAACTGCGTAATCTAAAACAAATTAATATTTTAAAAGGCGACGCTCACCGGTGTCGCTTTTTTAAAATCTAAACAGCACGGTAATGAAAGGATAACAGGATGAATATTTATATCGGAAATCTGTCGCAACAAGCGACTGAGGAAGACTTGAGTACCGCCTTTGCAGCATACGGCAATGTTAAGTCGGTCAATCTTCTAAAGGACAAGTTTAGCGGCGCGTCAAAGGGATTTGCTTTTGTGGAGATAGAATCCAAAACGGAAGCCCAGGCAGCAATCAAAGGGTTGGATGGCAGTGAATTAAAAGGAACCCGCATTATTGTAAATGAAGCCCGCCCCAAATCTGAAAACCGGAGAGGCGGCGGCGGACGGCGTTGGTAATTGCCCTTATTTATGGCTGGCGGCTGGAAAGTCATAAAAAAAATATCTAGCAAAGGGGGAATCATGATACCTGCTCCGACTCAAACCATGAGCTGGATGCACCCTGTGAAATTTCTTCAAAATTGGCTGTTCGGCCAATCCGGGAAAAAACCGGCTACAATTAAAGCGCTGATTATTGAAGAGACAATAAAAACAATTCGGGTGGAATATAAACATCGGACTGCATGGTTGCAAAAATCTCTGATAATGCTTGAGCAAAACGAAGGGAATAGGGTTACGATCGTTATCCCTCACTGGCTATTCACTCGAAAATTCAACGGTCTTAAGCTATTAAATCGCAAAAGATAAAACCGCGGTTTAAGCACTTTAAACGAGATCATTTTTCAGGGAATGGGGTGAAACGATGAAAGAATTTCTGGAGTACGTCGTTAAGCAACTGGTTGATAATCCGGAAGAAATTCAGGTGGCGGAGGTAAAGGGTGAACACCTGACCATTTTCGAGTTGCGTGTGGCCAAGAACGATATCGGAAAAGTGATTGGCAAAAGAGGGCAAACCGCTTCCGCAATTCGCACCCTTTTAAGTGCAGTTTCGTCGGCAAAAAAAGGAAGCCGCGGTATACTGGAAATTCTGGACTAAACATAAAAATATTTTGGCGAGGTAAAAAGGAATGACCAAGCGCTCCGAAAATCGCGCAAATCAATCTCTGGATCGTTATCTTCAGGAGATTGGCGAAATCCCTTTATTAGCTCCCGAGGAAGAGGTCGAACTGATGCAGCGAATCAGGCAGGGGGACCAGCAGGCCTTGGAAAAACTGACCAGGTCGAACCTTCTCTTTGTCGTGAGCGTGGCTAAGAAATATCAGAACAGGGGACTTTCTTTCGGAGATTTAATCAATGAAGGCAACCTGGGTTTGATTAAAGCAGCAACGCGCTTCGATGAGACCCGCGGATTCAAATTTATTTCTTATGCGGTGTGGTGGATTCGCCAGGGAATTTTGCAGGCATTGGCCGACCAGTCCCGAATTGTCCGTCTTCCGCTAAATCGGGTCAGCACTCTCACCAAAATCGGGAAAGCCTTTACCAAACTTGAGCAGGAATTTGAACGGGAGCCAAGCCCCGGCGAAATTGCCGATAAGTTGGATCTGAAGGATGCTGAAGTGATGGATACCCTGAGGGTTGCGGGGCGACATCTGTCGATGGATAGCCCATTCAGCAATGGCGAGAGCAATTCCCTGCTGGATGTCATTGAGAATGATCATCAATCTTCACCCGACTCCGATTTGATGGATGAATCCCTGAAAGTTGAAATAGAGCGTACCCTGGCGACTATTACAAAACGTGAAGCAGAGATAGTAAGATTGTATTTTGGGCTTGGCCATGAGCGTCCCCTGACATTGGAAGAAATTGGCGAGCGCTTTAACCTGACCCGCGAACGAATACGGCAAATTAAAGAGAAAGCACTTCGTCGGTTACGACATACACAACGCAGTAAAGCCTTGCGCGCATTTTTAAAGTGATCTGTTAAAATGTGGAAAAAATTTGCCTGGTAACCCATCTTTGCAGGGGGCGAAGTGGCTGAAGGCTTTGGAAATCGGGTCTCATTTCTGACGTATCACTCCCCTATCTGATTTCCCATCTGAAACAGAAAATTAAAATAATGTGAGTTTGACATGATGCAGGTTCCAGTTAAACTATATCAAAATCTATTCCCCAATGTCAATCCCGCATGTCTTTGGCGGGAATCTATTGCAACAGAATTGCAATTTGTTCTTCCCTGATCCTCCGGATTCGGGCGATCCCTGCGGAATGACAATTAAACCTCAAAGTGTTCTTAACTCGAACTCATTATTAAATAATCATCTTAGCCTAATTCGGCCAATTCCGTCCTCTGGAAATTCTATGGCCTTAATCACTTCCATTAGGAAGTGCCTACACAAGTTATCACCAATTATCTTATTTCAAAAATTATTTCCTGCCTGAATAAAAAATCTTTATTTTCTTATCTGCCCGGTCTGGTGGCGGCCAGGGGAATTCAATTGAGAATGAACTCGCCTGTCCGGATGATTTTTTACATAGCCAGTATATTCAGAGGAGTATCATGAAATCTTTTCACTTGAGTTTGCTTTTGTTTATATCTCTTATTTTTTTCGCAATTAATGAAATGGGTTTGTATGCCCAGCCGCCGGAGGCGCCGTTAACAGTCGATTGGATTTATGGTCCTCAGGCCCGTCTGGTCAGTGCGGTGCCCAACTACTTCTGGACATCGAACGGCCCGGCCATTATTTACGACCGCCGCAAACCGCAGGACGAGCGGACCTTTTACAAACTGGATCCTGCCACCGGAAAGCAGGAAAAAATCCTGGATTCCCGGAAGGCTCTGGAGAGCCTGAAAGCCAACCTGCCGGCAGATAGTCTTCCGGATTACGTGGCCTGGCCGGACGAATTTGACCGAAGCGGAGATAAGGCGCTTTATCTATTCGCCGGCGATGTTTTTGTGCTGGACCTTTCCAAGTCGCAATTTTCCCGAGTTACTAAAACACCGCAGAAAGAAAAGGATGCCCATTTTTCTCCCGATGGAAACCGCGTAGCCTTTGTGCGGGACAACGATCTTTATGTTTATGATTTGGCCGAAAAATCCGAAAAAAGGCTGACCGATGACGGATCGGACACCATCCTGAACGGCACGCTCTCCTGGGTATATTGGGAAGAAATTTTCGGGCGCCACGATATCGGCTATTGGTGGTCGGAAGATTCCCGTTCCATTGCATTTCTCAGAACCGATGATTCGCTGGTGAGCCTGATGTATTATTCCGATTTCAAACCGTACACCCCGCGAATCATCACCCAACGGTATCCGAAGGCGGGACAGGCCAACCCGGTTGTTAAAGTTGGCATTGCGGATGTGGACAGCGGAGAAAAAACGTGGGTGGATTTTTCGAAATTTCCTTATGAATATATTGTCCGGGTGAACTGGTTGCCCGATGATAAGCATTTGTGCGTCCAGACCCTGAACCGGACGCAGACCCGGCTCGATTTGCTCCTGGTTGACCGTAACAGCGGGAAACCCGCGCATCTCCTCACCGAAACCGACAGCGCGTGGGTAAACATTCATGACGATCTGCATTTTCTGCCCGCGCGCCGGCAATTTATCTGGGCGTCCGAGCGGGACGGCTATGCCCATCTCTATCTCTACAATATGGATGGCAGCTTGCAGAATCACATCACTTCGGGGGACTGGTCCATCCGCTCCGCCGGGCCCGGGGTGGCGTGGGTGCAGCAGGCGCTGGTGGGCGTGGATGAGAAGAACGGCTGGGTTTATTTCACGGCGCAGAAAAAATCTCCCATCGAAAGACAGCTTTACCGGGTACGGCTGGATGGCAGCGGCATGGAGCAGTTGACTCAGACGCCAGGATTCCATAATGTGACATTCAGTCCGGATGCGAAATACTATTTTGACCGGTTTTCCAACGCCTCTACCCCGCCTTCTTTATCGCTGTGCGAGAGTAGCGGGAACCAGTTTGTGGAGTTGGCAAAACCGGAGACAAAGGAAATCTCCGGGTTCGATCTCCAATACCAGCAGTTTTTCCATATCCCCGCTTCGGACGGATTTGAAATGCCGGCGTCTATTATTAAGCCTCGCGATTTTGATGCAAACAAAAAATACCCGATTATACTGAACGTTTACGGCGGACCTTCCGCGCCTACGGTGAACAACGTGTGGAAATCGTCCATCTTTTTTGACAATATCCTGGTGAACAACGGCTACCTGGTGGTGCGGGTAGACAATCGCAGCGCCACCGCCATCAGCAAGAAGCTGGAAAATCTGGCGCTTAAGAATCTGATGAGCGACGGCGAATTGAATGACCTTGTGGATGCTGTGCGATGGCTGAATAAACAGACCTACGTCGATCCACAGCGAGTTGGCGTGTGGGGCTGGAGTGGCGGCGGCACTTTCACCCTGCTGGCTATGACCCGCTCGCAGGAATTCAAGGCGGGGATCGCAGTCGCGCCGGTCACCGATTTTCGCTTCTATGACACCCGCTGGACGGAATATTCCATGAAACGCCCGCAGGACGATTTGCAAGGTTATGAAAAGTCTTCGCTGCTACAATATGCGAAAGATCTCCATGGCCGGTTACTGCTGGTACACGGGACATACGACGATAATGTGAATATTCAGAATTCCTGGGCGTTTGTCGATCAGCTAATCCGTGCTAATAAAATGTTCGACATGATGATCTACCCCATGCGCAAGCACGGTATTTCCGACCGCCCGGCGCGTATTCATCTTTACACCCGCATGCTGGAATTTTGGAAAAAGAATTTATGAGAGTCAGGTCATTACGCCTGGCAATGTTTGGTGCAACGGACCATTTTGTTGCATGATTAGCCAGATATTTGTGACTTCGAATCCTGCTTTGGCAGGGTGCCACGTAAGTGCCGCATAGCGGTGGCAATGCCAGTGGCTTACGCCAAGGAATCTTTTAAGGATTTCCGGCCGCCGCTCGAAATGAAAATTGACCGTGCTTATTGATTGTTTTATTCAGTCGATGCATCAGGATAAATTCATCCGCTGCCGCAGAAGTAACCGATCGGCAAATGTAATCAGAAGAATAATAATCCCTGCCGCGCCAAATGTGAAAAAATCGATATGGATTTTTTCCAGGCTGCTCCTTATTTGCATGAGTAACTGACCGAAAAATGATAATTCGGGAGTGCTGAATCCGGATGCCAATGACAGAAATGGCTGAACGCCTGTATAATAAATGGTAGCACCGATCCCGATCAATAGCCCAACAATGGAGAACACTATTTCCTGCAATGCGCCGCGTTCGGCTGATCCGGCAGCTTGGCGAATTCCGTTCATTACCTGCTGCGAAAAATCCTCAGGCAATTTGAATTCGGGCATTTCGTTCAGTTCCGTGAAGAGTTGACGATATGCCCGAATTTCTTCACGACACTGTTCGCATCCTGTAAGATGTTTTTCAATCTGTTCCTGATCGACGACAGGCAATGTGCCGTCCATATATTTTTGAATTTCGTTTTCCATCAAATGACGATTCATCACAACTCCTCCGGCTGATATTTTTTTACCAGTCTTTCTTTCAAATGTTTTCGTGCCCGGAAAAGATGACTTTTTACAGTGCCTTCCGGAAGCTGCATAATTTTGCCGATCTCCGAATAACTCAGGCCATCCAGGTGGAAAAGCGTGAGAATTGTCCTGAAATTGGCCGGCATTTTGTCGATTTCCACGTGCAGCAATCCTGCGGTCTGATTTCTTTCAGCGGACAGGTTGGGCAAGCTGTCGCCGCTCGATGCATGATATTCGGTTTCCCAGGCCAGATCGAAATCACCGATGAGAGGCATTTTCTTCTTCTCATAAAAATTAATACAGGTGTTGTAGGCAATCCTTCCTATCCAGGTGGACAGCTTGGACTGAAAACGGAATTGGTGCAGATTTTGGTAAACCTTCAGAAAAACCTCCTGGCACAGATCCTCCCTTTCCGTGACGTTAGAAACCATCCGGGACACGATATGTGCCACCAATCGCTGGTATTTCTCCACCAGTACCTGAAAAGCCTCGATGTTTCCATCCAGGATGGTCTGAATATTCTCTCGATCATTTGCCATTTTTTTTAACCTGCCACATTGAGATAGACAGGTAATTGGGAAAATTGTTGCAGTTAAAATTTAATCGATTGCAACATTTTCAAAATTCTCCTGTCAGATGAAGTAGAAAATGACGAAACAAAAGAAAGGAGCAGACATGAACACGGAGTTTATCATCCCGATTGGAGTGTTAATGGTGATTGGCTGGGTCATCAAGGTGCTTTCGGATAACCGTCTACGAGGGCGATTGATTGATAAAGGGGTTCTCGATGAAAATGCAAAATTTCTTTTCATGAACCAGACCGAACCTTCCAACTTGTCCTCACTCAAGTGGGGGCTCGTGCTGCTTGGATTGGGATTGGCGCTTTTCATCGGCCAGCTATTCCCGTCCTCGATTACTAACGACATGACCGTCGGCGGCATGTTCATATTCGCCGGCCTCGGGTTCCTGGTATATTATTTTGTTGCCAGAAGGATTATCGAGCAAAGCCGATCTTGATGGTGAGGCACTGTAATTTTCTTCTGAGTTCGCCGGACGAGCCTCCGTCAAGATTTACTCTATTTTATTCGCCGGCAGCGGATTTACACGTGAAGTCTTCTGCCGGCTTTTTTTAATTCCTTCCGAAATTATCTTCATATTTTTTTCCGTGAAAAATATTTTTAGATTCCAAAGAAATGATTCCACAGAGAATGCAAAATGCATTATTTGGAAATCTTTTCTGATGTTATTCGTTTCGATGAGTCTTGGGTTCAGCCAAAATTCGTGTTGGAAAAATCCGGAGGGTAAATTTATTCTGTAGCGATTTTTA
>CAZUZS010000027.1:1505-57548 GCA_964624795.1 uncultured Calditrichaceae bacterium | reverse complement strand
T
Source organism: uncultured Calditrichaceae bacterium (assembly GCA_964624795.1). GTDB lineage: Bacteria > Calditrichota > Calditrichia > RBG-13-44-9 > RBG-13-44-9 > CAZUZS01. Next base: position 57,547 of record CAZUZS010000027.1, on the reverse strand, counting down.
TTCGTTTCCACTCCGGCACTTTGTGCAGCAGGGACGATTTGGAAATCACCTTGCGCAGGTAGTCGGACTCCGCATAGCCAAAGCCGGCGATGTCCCGCGCCACCCGGGAGACCTGTTCTTCATAAACCATGATGCCGTAGCTTTCCGCCAGGCACTTCAGGTCGGGATGCAGCAGCTTCCACGGCTTGCCGTGAATTCTCTCCAGCATCAGGTCGATGTAACGGTTGGCGGCCGGGCGAATAATAGAGGAGTAGATCACTACGTGCTCAAAGTCCACTGTGCCGGACTTTCGTAGCAGCAGACGAGTGGCGGGGCTTTCGATGTAAAAGACGCCCATCGTTCGGCCGGTTTTCAACAGCGCTGCGGTTCTGGCATCGCCCACCGGCTGAATGCGGTGGTAGTCCGCATACCCGTTCCGATTTGAATTGATCTGGCGAAGAGTGTCCCGCACCACCGACAGCGAGCGGTTACCCAACAGATCGATTTTCAGCAACCCGGAATCTTCTACCTGGTCTTTCTCCCACTCCGTAATCTGCACCCCTTTGGGCGCCATAAGAACCGGTACGTATTTACGGATGTCGTCGGGCACAATGATCACCCCGCCGGGATGCACCGATGAATGGCGGAAGACCCCCACAATTTTCCGGCTCTGCCGGATGATATCCATCAGGGTGTCGTTCAGATCCAGGTTCTTGAAGCGGTTGTCGGTGCGAATCCATTCCAGCAGGTCGGCCTCTCCCCGGAAGTAGCCGATCCGTTTGGTGAGGGCGTTGATCTCTTCGTTGGACAGACCATAGACTTTTCCGATTTCGCGAATCGCAGAGCGGGGTTGCACCAGCACCTGGTTGGACACCATGGCGGTGCGCTGTTTGCCATATTTTTTGAACACGTAATCCAGAATATCATCCCGTTCATCCCACGGGAAATCGATGTCGATGTCCGGCATGTCCTCCCGCTCCGGGTGAATGAAGCGCTCGAACTGCAGGTTGAAGCGGATGGGGTCCACCTGGGTGATAAACAGGCAGTAGCTCACTACCGATGCCGCCCCGGAGCCCCGCCCGATGGTGGCTTTTGTCTGCCGCACAATGTCCGCCACAATCAGGAAATACGGGGCAAATCCCTTGTGGGTGATAATGTCCAGTTCGTATTCAATCCGTTTCCGGATGGCCGGCGTCATCTCCGGGTAGCGGATTTTGGCGCCCTCATAGACCTCCTTTTTTAGCTTGCGGTTGGCGCGGTGGGTGTCCTGCAGGGACATCTCCGGAAAAATGGTGTTGATGAATTTCCAGTCCGTTTTGCAGCGCTCCGCCAGGTACTGGGAATTGTTGATGGCATCCAGGCTGTTGGGAAAAAGATTGATCATCTCCTTTTCGCTGCGGAAATGATGCCGCTCATCTTTGAAATCACCCGCTTTTAAATGGGACAGGGTGGAATTCAGGTCGATGGCCCGCAGGATTTTGTGGGTTTGCACGTCTTCTGGCTGCAGGAAATAAACGTCGGCAGTGGCCACCATCTCCAGGCCAAAACGGCGGGCCAACCGGTGTCCGTAGGACTCTTCCACGCCGGGGCGCAATTCCACGAACAGGTGCGAGGAGGGAACAACAGAAGCCAATTCGGCAACTGTATTTTCTTTATGTGAAAGAACAAAGATATCCTGCCAGTGTCCTCCCAGCAATTGGCGGATGCCGGCTTCCGGCCGTTCATGTGCCGCAGACAGGATGAAACAGATGTTCTCATATCCCTTCTGCGTTTCGGCTAAAAGGATTGCTTCATCGCTTCTGGTGATCAGGTTGGTTCCGGCGATGGGCAAGATGCCTCTTTCCCCGGCGGCCTGCACAAAACGGATGAATCCCCACAGCCCGTTTACCTCAGTCAGGGCCAGATGGCTCATGCGGGCTGTTTTGGCCCGCGCCAGCAGCGCTTCCGGCGCCGCGGTGCCGCTCATCTTGGAATAGTGGGAATGGGTGTTCAGATGGCAAAACATGCTTTTTTCCCACCCTACGCCACCAGCGCCGAAGCAGGCTGAATGCTCAGGTCGCCAAAACGGGTTCGAATTTTATCCACCGCTTTGCAAAGCGCCTCATTTTCCTCCTTCCGGTTGTCAAACAATTCCAGTTGGTGCACCACCGGCTGCAGGTTGGTGGCATCAATCAGAATGGAGCGGATGCTGTTGCGGCGGTAGTTGGTTTTGGTAAACAGATCCAGGCACAAGGTGGTCAGCGATTTGTCATCGTTGAAATCAGCAGCACCTTTGCGGGCATTTTTGAACCCGTCCGAATAGTGGATTTCCAGGCACAGCGAACGGGCCACCCGTTTTCGCTGCCGCAGCTCAAAACCGATCTGTTCGGCCAGCGTCTGTACCACCGCTTCCAGCAGGGCGGCGTCATTGGTATCGCGGTTGAGGATCTTTTGTTTGACGACATGAGGAACGGCCCGCGGCGCCACCACTGCCGAGAAATCCTTGCCATGCGCCTGCATATCCACCTGCCGGTAAAATTTGCCAAACAGCACCGCCGCCGTTTCCGGCTGCCTCAGGATTTCCTGAATGTCCACCACTTTTTTGAGAAAAACGAACTCGACCACCTGTTTTACCGGTTTTTCTTTGGTCACCGGCAGCGTGCGGGAAGACAGTGGTGCCATGAATTGCGGCTCAAAACCGCTGCTCACTTCATAAAGCGGCTCCGGCACCACCAGGGTGGAAACCGAGCTCACCAGCTTGTTGGCGCTGATGCCCAGTGTGCTCGTCAAACTGACTTTATCGTGAATTCCCCGCAGAATGAGGTTTCCCGCTTGTTTGCTTGATGCGTAAATATTGCCCATCCCGGTCATGTCGACATAATATTGCCCGTAGCGGGACGGTTCCACCAGCGGGGAATAGGACAACACCGTCTGGTAAATATAGCGGTTCATGCTCTCATAAAGCCGTTCGTTGCAGGGCAACAGCAGCACGCTGTGATTCATTTTTCGCACCAGGGAAACCTTCATGCCGCTCCGCAAACCTTCCTGCCGCGCTTCGTCCGATAGGCTGACCACCGTTCCCTGCTGATGGTTGGAGGAGATGACGGCCACCGCCCGGGTGCGCAAGCGGGAGTCCATCAGCCGCTCCGCCTGAATCGCAAAATCCTTGCAGCGGATGTGGAATATGGAGCGGTCGTGCAAAGGTCGATTCGATTTCACAGAAAACATAAGCGCCTCTCACTAAAAATATAGTGAACATATAACCACTCATAAAATAATGAAGTGAATTGAGGTTCGCAAGAAAAAAAATAGTGAGCTAAATTTTAATTATTATAAGCTTACAAGGCAAATATGTGGGTTAAACGGGTAGTCCTCTCTTGACCAATCCTGTTCATTTTGCCACATAGTGGTGCCTAACGGCATGAATGGAGTCAGGATAAAATTGGAGTAGCCGCATTCCGTCTTTCAAAAAATACTGCAGGTCAGAAACTTACCCCGGCGGCCAGTGCATCGGTCTTCCGCCCAGCAGGTGCAAATGGATATGAAAAACGTGCTGTCCGCCTTCCCTACCGTTATTGAAGACCAGCCGGTAACCGTTTGCTAAATTGAGTTTCTCCGCCTGCTGTTTGGCGGTGTAAATCATGTGTCCGACCAGTTTGGCGTCCCCGGCATCCATCTCGCTGATCCTGGCGATGTGCTTCCTGGGGATTACCAGCAGGTGCACCGGCGCCTGGGGGGATATATCGTGGAAGACGACCACTTCATCATCCTCATAGGCGATTTTAGCGGACATCTTGTGTTCTGCAATTTGGCAGAAGATACAGTCTGTCATTTTGCCGCTCCCTGATTTGTAATGGGAATGAACGAGCCTACTTAATAGCAAATTAACGAAGCAATTTGATTCCTGCCACTGCCGCTACTGCGGCGGTCTCGGTTCGTAAAATGGACTCCCCCATTTCGACGGTGATAAAACCCAGCTTTTCCGCTAACGCGATTTCGTCCGGGTGGAAACCGCCTTCCGGCCCGATTGCCAGGAAAACGGGAAATTCAATCTTGCCGGTTTGCTGTGAAAATCCGGCATTTTTTTCCTGAAGATGCGCGACAAATTTATTCCCCGCATTAGAACCGGTTTGTTCCAGCCAATCTTTGAATTGCATCGGCGGGCTGATCTGTGGCAGATAAAACCGGTTCGATTGCTTGATGGCGCTCACCGCTATTTTGTTGAGATGCTGTGGTTTTACAGTTCGCACAGCATTGTGGTGACAGATAACCGGAACAATCCTCTCCACCCCCAATTCGGTAAGTTTCTCCACCGCCCAGTCCATGCGGTTGGGGCGGATGATCGCCAGCCCGACTTCGATGCGGTCGACAGCCGGAAACGGCACGAAATCATAGCTTTCCACCCGAATGGTTAGCTTTCTGGCATTTTCGTCGAAGAGAATTCCCCGGATGTGATGTCCACGGCCATCGGTCAAATCGACTTCATCGCCGGCATGCTTGCGCAGCACCCGCAATGCATGGTGCGATTCGTCCGGAGAAAGGACTATTTCATCCTGGCCCGGTTCGAAATTTTCAGCAAAAAAGAGTTCCATGGATGATTCAGTGCGTTATGTAAATTTTGAGAAAGAAATCTCCAATTTCTTATCGGGGACATGATTCCCCTCCCACAGGAAATTGACCTCGTCGACGAAAGGAAGCAGTGCATCGTGAACCTCAATCCCATCCCCAGTTTGCAGCGAAGGATCAACCCGCGAAAACTCCCCTTCCCCGTCTCCATGTTGAAGAAGGGGAAGGGGCGGGCGATGGGGATGAGGTCCTATTTTATAAATGCTACCTGTAGCCCTCCTACTATCGCCGGAATGGATTCCCCACCTATCCTTTAAAAACTGACGCCGGCATCTATTATGAATTGCCCCTCTCCCGCATCGTTCCAGGCGTATTCCAGGCGGAGCAGGTAAACATAGGGCAGATGTATGTGCAGGCCGAATCCATAACCGGTGTAATAATTGGGAATAGCGAACTGGTTTTTATCCTGCCACGCAATTCCGCTGTCAATGAAAATGGCGCCGCTGACGCCGAATTTTAAATCCTGGTAGAGACTTGAAAGCAGTGGAGCGTCGTCCCATGAGAAGTATTTTACCGGGATTATGGGAAACCGGAGCTCCGCGCTGTTCAACGACAGGTTGGTGGAATTGTAGCGGGCAAAAAGCGCCCGATCCGGGAACACCCTGTCAAAATAACCGCGGATGCGTTCCGAATATCCCAGGAAAACGCGGTCGTAAATCGGCAGCTTTCCTTCATCAAAAATTGAAAGGTTTCGCAGCGCCAGCGTTACTTTTTTATAAAGCGGGATATAGACGCGCTGATCAGATTCGAATCGCCAGAAGCGCGGCTGGTTTTTCGAGAAACCGGTGCGCTGCGCTTTGTAGCGGACATAAAATCCCGATCGCGGGTATTCAAAAAGGTCCCGGCGATCCCATTTTACCTGGTAGCTGATGCTCGGTGCCCAGTCGGTCCCGCTGCCGGAAACGGAATATATTTTGTACTCTTGTGGGAGTTGAATGCGCTGGATGGAAAAATCGAGCTGGGTTTCCAGGTTCAGCGTCAGCTTGCGGCCCAGGGTCAGTGAAGAACCTGTCCTGCGTTCCCTAAAATCAAAAAATTTATTGGCGACCATGCGGTGGGTAAATCCCAAACCCAGAATAATGCGGCTCTTCTTGCCAATCCAGGGATTGTAGTAATTGAGGAAAAATGCCGGGTCGTACCCCAGCCAGCCACCCACATTCAGCTTTTCATTTCTGCCCCGGAAATTGTAGTGGCTGAATTGCAGCCCGTAACTGATCTTACTCCAGTCCCGCTCGTTGATAAACAAAATTGGCAGTGGAAAAATATACCAGCTTTCGGTGACCATGATGATCAGAGCCATTTTATTATTCAACGGCGCCACCTGCAATTCGACCCGGTTGAAAAGATACAGGTTCTGCAGCCGGTTTCTGATCAATACAAAATCGCTTTCTTTTAAAGAATCCGGAAAAGTGAATGGGATTTCCCGCATAATTATTTGAGTTTTGGTGTGCTCGTTCCCCACCACGATTACGGTGTCGATCCTGATTGGGAAGGTCACCGTTTGCGGCTGTGAATACCCCGAAACGGCCAAACTTGCTACAAAAATGATTGCCAATAATTTAAACTGAACATCTTTCAACTACTTCTACTCCATTTCAATCCAGATTGGGTTGGTCATGCAAAAATATTCCTCGTCCCCCAACTGGCTGAATGCTTCCAACCGAACATAGCCGGCCTTGATTTGGGGAAAATCGAGTTCTTTTTGAATATCCAAACCGACATCCGATAAGGTATAATTTATCTTATATTCTTCTTTTCGTTCCATCATTCCAAAATATAATCGAAACTCTTTCCAGGAACCGTAATCGGGGGCGTTCTTCAGAACTACTTCGATTTTGTCTCCGTCCCGGCGGATGTGCGTGTCACCAATTTCAGCGGACCCGGCGCCCTGAATTCGCAAAGCGGCAAACGGGCCGTTGGAAATTATCGCCCGTCCCGCTCGAATGCCGTCTAACAGCGACTCCCGCTGCAGCGAATCTGTCCGGATCGCAGTCCGGGACGCCCCCAAAATCTGCTCGCGGTGGTAATTCATGCTCACGAAAGGAATATTAACCTGCCGGTAGCAGTTGAAGTTTCCGTGGGCATCGTTTCCGGCCAGGATGGGGGTGCGCTTTCCCTGCAGAAGCAGGTTCACCCACATGGCGATGCCTTGCTGCGTGGATTTCTTCATCAGGCCGTTCAGAAGTTGCAGCCCGCTGATCTTGTCCATGGAGCAGTCTTCGTGATCCCAGTAGCCACGCCGCAAAACAATTCTTTGGGATACCGGCGGAACATCCGCCGGATGCGCGGCAATCGCCGTCGCCTGCGGTGAGATTTTCTGAAGCAGTTTCTCCAGCGAGAGTGTGGGTCGGTTGCTGCGAAGGTGCTCGGCGCTGTCGCCGTTGCCGGGGTGGAATACCGGATCGTTCAGCACCAGGCAGTGAACATTTTTTCCGAGATGGTTGCCCACGGACACTTCTTCACCGGCGATGATCACAAAATCGTGCAGCCGGTCCTGGAGTTCCAGCACCTCCTTCTTGAACATCTCCCACTTCTGCAATCGAGGATCGTTGATGAGAAAGTTATCAGGTTCGTCATCCAGGTCGTAGGAGTGATCGGTCACAGCTACAAAATCAAGCCCGATGCTCTGCGCTGCCTGGACTGTCTCCGGCAAGGGCGCTCCGAATTCCACCTGGTCGTCGGTGTAAAAGCTGTGCAGGTGAAGATCTCCCCAATACCACCCCTCCGTTTTGGGCAGCGCCTGCGATGCAACCTGCAACAGAAACGGTGGATTTGGAAGTCCGCGATAATTATCCTGCACTGCAATTTTCTCTTTTTTGCATGAATTCAGGTATTTCAGAAGGCCGAAAATCTTGTACGTGCCCGGTTCGGAAAAATGCCGCGGGTCCAGCCAGGTTGTCCGGGAATGAAATTTTTGATCGATTGTTGTCGGTTCAAAAACGCTGTGAATGATGGTTTTTTTCCCTGATGGCGGAATGCATTCCACCTCCATATCCATAATCTGGATTGGGAAGCGATGGGCATCCTTGATAAACAAGAAAAGCGGGACCGGCTGCCCGGTTTGTACGCGAATCGGCAGATCAAACACAATCTCCGGCTCCCGCTGATAGGTCAGGCTGGGGAAAAAGGGGAATCGGTAATGAATTTCGGCATAGCCCAAAACCGGCAGGAAAAACAACGGCGTGAGGAAAAAGAGCCACTCCGGCAGAGTAAATAATTTGATTAAATCCATTGAAATGAAGTTAATTCCTCTTCGTTGGTCATTCAATTCCTCACATGCATTTTAAAGCGCTTCAAATATAATGCCCGTTGCCGGGAAACCAAAATTGTTCATGTTTTCGCAAAAAATTTGGCAAAACATTAACTGTCGATTTCAATTTTCTAATGTGTCGGCTCTCGCCCGGAAAATCCGGCTCGTAATCCTAATCCTAATCCTAATCATACTCGTAGTTGTAAACCTCAACAGCAGTATACAATTTGCCGCCGTGCTAGCGTCAACATCCCATTGCGTCATCACTCCAACGCATCAGCGGATTATTATTCGGATTCTGGCGGTCTCTCGAGGATGGATCTCCGCAGATATTTTCGGGTAGCTTTTGAAATGCGAGATTTCATGCGGAAGGAAACACCAATTGAACCGTGGTGCCTTTTTCCGGCTTGCTGCGGAAATTGAGGCTGCCGTGCATTTGCTCCACCAACTGGCGGGAGATGGTCAAACCCAAACCGCTGCCGTTTGCTTTGGTGGAAAAAAACGGATCGAACACCTTTTGAGCGTCCTCAGCGGATATCCCGCGGCCGGTGTCGGTCACTTCCACAATTACTACCGGATTCCTGCTTTTTTCGGAGAAGGCCTTTATTTTAACCCCGCCGCCGGCATCGATTGCATCCAGGGCATTCCGAACCAGGTTCAGAAGGATTTGCCGCATGGCATCGGTATCCATTAATATTTCGGGAAGATCGTCCGGCAGTTCGCTGGTTACCCGCGAATCTTTTGCCTGCTGCACTGTTGTCCGGATGATATCAGTAATTGAGCCTTTCCGGAGCTCCAGTTTTCGCTGGCGGGCGAACTGCAGAAAATCTTCCACCAGCCTGTTCAGGCGATCAATTTCTTCCGGAATGTATGAAAACATTTCTTCCCCGCTGCCGGCATATTTCTTCTGCAACACTTCGGCGGTGCCTTTCATAATGCTCAGTGGATTACGGATTTCGTGGGCCACTGAGGCGGCCATCTGTCCCAGTTGCGCCAAGCGCTGCTGTTCCAGAAGCTGTGCTTCGATGCCAAACAGACGGCGGGTTGCAGAGATGATGATTGCCGAGAAAACAAGCAAGATCAGCAGACCGCCGGCCCCAATGTAAAGAACGCCGGATCCGAATTTTTGCAGCGTGTCGAAAAAGTGGAGCGGGGCGTCGATGGCGAGAGCGGCGACGGTTTCATCCTGGTCATTAAATATCGGGATACAGGCTGACAAAAAATATTGGCCGGCGTTGTGCAGCAGGTAAGGCTCCGGCGTTTCGCCCACCGCGGCATGTTGCAAAAGATTGCGTTGCAGCGGAAAAGCAAACAGCGTGTCGCCGATTCGGTAGTTCAGGCGGTAATCCACCAGTAACCGCCCGGCCGGATCCAGTATTACGATATTTTCCAGGTCGTTGCCGATTTTAATATCATAAAGTAACTGCTGGTAAGCGCGAACCGTGACGGAATTTTCCATCCCCGGCAATAAATTTTCCAGGTCGTTACCGTTTATCAGCCGGGCGCTCACCTGACCGACGTGCAGAAACTGGCGTTTTAACTCGACAGTCAGATCGGATTTGAGGCTCTGGAGAAACAGCCAGCCCGCAAAATTCAGTGCCGCCAAAGTGAGTACGCCAATGAAAATAATAATGTAAATTGTTCTCCGGCTGAGATGGACCGGTTTACTTGTTTTCATCCGGTTTCCCATTTTTAAAAATGTCAAGCCACTTGCGAACCTCTTTGTCGGTCAGTTCCCGGTCGGGAATTTCGGGTGGGCGAGAATTCCTGCCGGGATCAGGCGGAACAGGGGAGTGGATTCTTTTCCAGAAGGCGTGGCTGTCGGTGGCCTGCGCCCCGTGATCGCGGGCGGAATTTTGTATTTCCCGATCGGAAGAGACAATCTCCATTTCCTGCCGGGCGGAATCGCGCCGGATCATTTCCCGGATAATGTCGTCAGCCTTTTTGTTTTTTGGTGAATAAATTACCTGGATACCGCGGAATGTCAGTTTTCGCCGCGGCAGATTTGACTGGTCACCGTCAAAGACCACTATGATCTTGTTTCCAGCGGCCAGAGATGAAGAATGGAGAATCCTTAACAGGTGCTCACGTTGTCCCTCAAGCGAGCCGGAATCGGGGTAATTTATTTGCGGAGATTTGATGAGATTGTAGCCATCGATAATAATTATTCTTTTGTACATCTTTTTGCAGTTTTTTTGAATAATTAGGCAATAATCTTTTCAATATGCAACGGGATTTTTTGTTGCCAGCCAGATCTCCCACCTGTAATTTTAATCTTTATTCTTAGTCCGGGCAAGTGGCATGGAGCGTGGAGCATGGCGCGAGGAATACAGGGATGGAATCCTTCCATCTCTCGCCAATTCTATTTTTGCGGTGCCAGCACTGACATTACACTTGGCACCGCGCTAGGCCTGGTTCCCGAACGAAATCAATAAATAAAAGTGGGACACCGGCTAAATTCTATAATTCCAGCTCGGGGGGAAGCTGATGTGGAAAATTTCAGGAGCGGATTATGATCTTTTCACCATTGCTTCAACCGCCAGCTTTCCGCTCAGGATGGCGCTTTCAATGGTAGCGGGAAGTCCGGTGTCTGTCCAATCGCCAGCCAACAAAAGATTTTTCAAAGGTGTCTTTGTTGGCAGCCGCAACTCCAGGGACTGGGGTGTTTGCGCGATGGTAGCCCTCTTTTCCTTTATAATTTTGTATTGGAGCAAGTTACCGCCAATATGGATATCCACCCCCAATACTCTTAAGAATTCTTCGCGCACCATTTCCATAATTTCTGCTGAAGACAAATTGTTGAAATTGTTGGCACCGCTTACCACCACCGCGTAGCCGTGTCCTCCGGTTGATCCCTCAACAGCGGGGTGCGTGAAAATCCATTGGAGAGGAGAAGAAACCGCAGCCAGCGGAAAATGAATCCTTATCTGCTGCTCGAGGAAAAGATTGATTGTCATAATAGTGTTATATTGGAATTGGCCCAATTTTTCAATCTGTTTCCCGAATTCCGGCATCGCAGAAGCGGTCAGAATATCAAGCAGTGCCACCGGCGGAACAGTGCAAATTACCCAAGGGGCATCAAATTGCTGCTTTCTCGTAACTATGCTATGAATTCGTCCTTCTTCTACAATGAACTTTGTGGCGTCAGCAAAATGGTGGATACTTCCATTATTTGCCAGGATATATTTCTCGGCCGGATCAGCGAAGATGTTTCCCAGCCAGTCCTTGGGAATACCAAGACGGGCATTTTTCCGGGAATGCAGGAAGGACTGCGAAACCGCCAGGTTGAGAAGATGAGCAGACGCCTCCTCCGGTGATGTATTCAATATTGAAAAGGACAGTGGGCGCCATAGTAACTCCTGCAACGCCGTTCCCTGTCTGCTGTAATTCAGCCATTCCGTCACTGTCATTTTTTTTAGATCATCAGGGGATAGATTCCGGTTTTGCCTGACAAAGTTGATATAATCGCCGGTGTCGGTTCGGGTAAACCGTTTTTTCAGATACAGCGGTATGAAAAAATGCAGCGGCGCGGGCAGCGGAAATGTGCGAAACGTGAACCGGTGGATGGGATCCTTGATAAATTGTATATTGAAATTCCGCTGAAAATAGATCTTGTGAAACGCACCGATGATTTTCAGATATTGAATTGTCTCTTTATATGAAGCGGAAAGCAGATGCTGGCCGTTGTCAATAGTGTGTTGAATATCGGTGGCAAAGAAGGAACGAACCCGTCCGCCCAGGTAGCGATTCTTTTCCAGTATGATGGGGCGGAAGCCTTTTTGAATGGCATAAATAGCAGCCGATAAGCCGGATAGTCCTCCGCCAATGATGATGACTTCCTTATTCATATTGATTAAGTCTCCTTGCAGGAAAATTCTCGCCAGTTTTACACGGCAACTAAATTAGAGCAATTTCAGGAACGATGCCTGCTGCAATGTAAAACCGAATTCCGCCTCAGATACTTAATACAGACTCGGTGACCAGAGTCCTAAAAACTATGAATAATTTAATAGGGGATGGTATCTCGGGTTTGTGATTCAAAACATTAAACTGCTTTTTTGCCATTTGATTTAACAAATGGTAATATATATTTTTCATAATCTGGGAAGGTATCATATTGCGACGTTCGGTAAGCGGGAGTATCTTGCTGGCCCGGTCGTAATAGGTTTTGGCTCGCTGGTATTGATGTTCCATTAGTTTTCGAAAACTGTGATTGTTTTGTTTCCGCAGTATATCTTGTTCACTAACGCCAAACCGCTCCAAATCTTCCAACGGCAGGTAAACTCTCCCCATATCCGCATCCACACCAACATCCCGCATGATATTTGTGAGCTGCAGGGCAATGCCCAGGTTGATAGCATACTCTTTTACGCGTTCATCCCGGTAGCCGAATATCTGGATACTCATGAGCCCCACCACCGATGCAACCCGGTAACAATAGGTGATGAGATCATCTATTGATTGGAAGCGGACATGCAGAAGGTCCATCTTAACCCCCCGGATGAGCTCAATGAAATAATCGAGCGGTATTCTGAACCGCTCTGCGATCTTCCATAATTTGTAAAACCGGGTATTGTCCTGGTCCCGAAACTGGTTGAACAGCTCCTTTTCCCAAAAATCCAGTGTTCGTTGCTTGGCGGAAGAAGATTCGTGACTGTCGGCGATGTCATCGGCCTGCCGGCAGAAAGAGTATAGTGTATAAATCGCTTCCCGCTTTTCACGGGGAAGGATCGAGAACGCAAAGTAAAAACTGCTTTTACTGTTGCGGGTAATGTTCTTTTCCTGCGTCATTGAGAATTCCACTGTAACTAAAAAGATTTAAACGAAGCGCGTGCCGCAATCTTAGCCCAGTCCGATTTCGATAAAACGGGGCGGTTGTGAAATATCCGGTATTGTTCCTGTTCCACTTTCTCGAGGATAGTCATTCCTCCCAAAATCGTCAGTTTAAGCTCCCATCCCAGCCTGCCTTTTACTTTTGAAAAGATGGCGGCTCCTCTCTGGTAAAGCGCGCGCGTTTTCTTAATCAGCTCCGTCATGAGCAGCCCAAAACCCGTCGAAAATTGACCCGTGAGAATATCCTCTTCTCCGACGCCATAGCGATTCATTAACTCAACCGGAATATATATCCGGCCTTTGTGGAGGTCAATGGAAATATCTTGCCAGAAGTTGGTGAGCTGGAGAGCTGATGTCAGATGGTCGGCGTCGCGCATGGTTTTTTCTTCCCGAAAACCGAACAACCATAACACAATCCGGCCAACCGGATTGGCGGAATATTTACAATACCCCAGCAGATCATCGAATGTCCCGAACCGATTCTTATCCAGGTCCATCAGAAAAGCAGTGCAGAGATTGTCCAGCAACTCTACCGGTAGTTGAAATTTATCAATAGTATTGGCCAACGCTAAAAAAATCGGATTGCTGATCTCCCCCTGCACGCAGTTTTGTAATTGTTTGCGCCAGTCCAGAAGTTTCTCCCGGTCTTTTGCTTCATCGGCGAAATCATCCGCAGTGCGGGCGAAAGCGTAGACCGCGGCGATGTGCGGCCGGTAGGCAGATGGAATCAGCTTGCTTGCCACCGGAAAGTTCTCATAGTGGTTGCGGGTGATTTCCATGCAGTGCTGATATGCTTTTTCAATTTCCATCGCCAATTCCTATTTTTCGGCCAACAAATTAGTTTTGTTACGTATTATTTCCAAATGCAAAGAGAAATAGTTTTCTTTATTCAGGCTGGAAGAAAATGCGGAGAATTTTATTTGCATCCCAAAACGGGTGTGGCAGATTTCAGAGATCAAGATTCGGATGCCAGCAGCGATGCCAGTGATCCTGAGAAATATGGAATTCAGGCGGTGATTCATGCTTGCACTTTTCGTCCGCATAGGGGCAGCGGGGATGGAACTTGCAGCCGGACGGGTAATTCGCAGGGGATGGCACCTGCCCCGCTATTTCAATAAACTCGCCGCGCTGCGATTGAAGACGAGGAATGGTTTTTAACAACATCTGCGTGTAGGGATGGGCGGGCTGTGCGAAAAGGCCTTTCACCGACGCCGCCTCGACCATCTCACCGGCGTACATTACCATTACACGGTCGCACATTTCGGCGATCAGGCCCAAATCGTGACTTACAAAAATGATCGACATGCCCCGTTCTTTTTGCAGGTGTTTCAACAGTTCAATTATTTGCACCTGAATGGTAACGTCCAGGGCAGTGGTCGGCTCATCGGCAATCAGAAGCCGCGGGTTTCCGGCCAATGCCATGGCGATCATTACCCGCTGTTGCAGACCGCCGGAGAGCTGGTGGGGGTAGTGATTATACCGTATTTCGGGGGAAGGGATGCCCACCTGTTCAAACAGGTTGAGTGCCTGCCGGCGGGCGATTTCGCCTTTCATGTGCAGGTGGATGGAAAGCACCTCCGCCAATTGTCTGCCGACACTGACCACCGGGTTTAACGCGCTTTGCGCCTCCTGAAAGATAATGCCGATGCCGGTTCCGCGGATTTTGCGCAATTCCTCCCCGGACAATTTCCACAGGTCGCGGCCATCGAGCAGGACCTCTCCGCTGCGGTAATAGATTGGAGGCTGGGGGAGCAGTCGGGTCAGGCTGAGACAACTGATCGTTTTCCCGGAGCCACTTTCACCGACTATTCCGAGCACACCGCCGGCCGCCAAATCGAATGATACATTCCGCACCAGGGGGAATTTGCCGTGCTCCGTGAGCACATCCAGCGAAAGGTGTTTAACCCGGAGCAGAATTTCCGAGGCTGATTCATTTTCTTTCATTACGCTTCGATGCTGAAATTAATATTGCTGCCATCAATTAAATTCGTTCCTTTGCGGGCCAACGGGTTCGCGTTTCCCGGTTCCGGGCCGGGAAAGGTGTGCATTTCATTTGCCCCATTAATTAATTCATTGTGTGTCTGAAAAAATAAAATAGGAAGTAGAAAAATGGTGAAACGAAAATGAAGGAGTCGAACCGGTCCAGGAAACCGCCGTGGCCGGGAAGAATATGGGAGGTATCTTTTACACCCGCATCCCTTTTGAACCGTGATTCCACCAGGTCCCCTACCTGCCCGAAAACGCCGACAATGAATCCTCCTGCCCACAGGTAGATTGCCGGCAAGTGCGGCAGAAGAAATGGTCCAAGTCCTAAAAATATGAGAAAAGCTCCAAGCAATCCCGAAAATCCGCCCTCCACCGTTTTGTTGGGGCTGGTGTTTGGCGCCAGTTTATGTTTGCCAAAGGTTTTGCCGCCAAAATAGGCAAAAGTATCGCAAATCCAGATGCTGATCCAGATAAGCACCAGCAGCCGGCCTCCGGCATAAGCATCCCCCGCCGCACCGCTCCAGCCGGCAAATCCCTGCCGCAATTTGAGCACGGTAATCAGGAACAGGGTGATGTAGAAAATCCCGCCAAGTGTAAATACACTGTTCGTGCTGGAATTGGGCTGGCTGAGACGCAGATGAAATATTAGAATGATAATCACCATAGGCAAAAGCACAAATGCCAAATCTGCGAATGACAGATAGTAAGCGGCCGCGACCAGTAAGGCGGAAAGAAGAGTTCCGATCCTTTGATAAGGGCGGATTCCCTGGTTCTGAAACATGGTATAGAATTCCCATAGCGCCACACCGTTAATGGCCAGAATGAACGCCAGGAAAAAATAACCCCCCAGGTAACTTAGTCCCAGAATGATAGGAACTCCCCAAAGTGCGACTAATGACCTTTTCGCCAGCTCTTTCAAATCGTCCTCCGTTTCAAAATTGTCGTTTTATTTTGCGTATTACGTGGTCGAATTCATGTTTTATAACAGCAGCATCAATGGCGCAAAACTTACCTTCTTTGATGATCTGCCGGTCCCCGATTTCCAGGGAATCAACGGGAATCAGCTTCTCAGTCAAGTGAGCAGCATTTCGGAATTCCGTCGGGTTTCGAAAGGTTGCCAAACCGAGATTCTCTATTTCGGAATCCGGGTAGATATTCTTGAAATTATTTTGCAGGTGGCATTGCATCTTGCTGAATTCCTCCGCTTTTATTCCATTCAGTTGAAATTCAGTCGAATTCCTTTCGCTTCGCGATGGAAGCGACATTTGGATGCCGCTCAAAGTCAGCGGGTTTTCGCAGAACCGGAATTGTGCTGCGTTAGTATTCGGCGAGAGGATTACAAGCTTGTTTTTAACGGGTACTGAGCGGAGCACCTTGTAGCTTTCCGCGTCGCAGAAAATCGTGTTTCCTGCCGGAATTTTTTTTAGCAGGCGATGGTTCATGCCCGGCCGGAGGCCCTGCAGGTAAACCGTCCCTGCCTGCCACAAATCGTGCTCTGTAAAGCTTTCCAAAAACGGGTGATTCTCATTCCACACCAGGTACTGGAAGCCGCGGATACCGTGGACAGGATGTCTCAGGCCGAAATCCCGGTTTTCCTCAAACGCCAGAGCGCTGTCGGTTTTCTCCGTTGTGAGATCAACCACATTCCCAACCCAGCCTGCCAGGCCGAGATCGTGCATGGCGGTTGCCGCGGTTTCTAAACCTCCCGGCATCACGAGGCTTTTGTCCAGCAAAATGATTTGTGAAACAAAACCGATTTGTGCTAATTCCGCGCAAATTCTGAGGATGAAGTAGTAAAGCTCTTCAGGATCGAAAATTACCGAAGAAAGACTCTGCTCCGGCTGGAAATCCGAAAGAAAATCAAAAATTATTTTTCGCGGCAGCAACAATGGATTGTGAAATCCCGGTGTGGGCGTCATATGTGGTATCTCGAAAAAGCTTCAGATTTATCCCTGTTTTTAATCGTTCCGCTGTTGGAACCATGCGGGATGGGAAATTCTGGCCCGGGGCCGGACGAGGTCGCTCGAATGCCAGCCCCTCCGCCACATTTAAGCCAGAATATCTGTAATAATCGTGTGGAAGGCAACAGCATCTTCAATTATGCCGAAGCAGAAGTAACAGAAATTGCAGGTCAAATCTAAACAACAAATTAAATTTTAAACAGAATTTTTCAAGTTAGCAGATGTCAAGTTCTTTCGGAGTGCAAGTGGTTCAGCGGTCAACCGGAATTTCAAATTCCTTATTTCCCATCGTTCGCGTCCTGTTCGTCCTTTTTATCCCTGGCCTTTTGTTCTTCATTCTCTTGGATTCCCCGAAATAGCAGGTAAAGTTTTTCCATCAGGTTCATAACTTCATCCCAATCATTTTGCTTCAACAGATCCTGCATTTCCTTTACGAGAGGCAGAGGAGTGTGAATCTCGAAGTTTGCGCAGGTTTCTTCTATTTCCTCCAACTGGTAAATCAACTCCGTCTTGTTGCGGTTGGATAGCAGCCTGACCATTGATACAAAAATAGCGTCAAACTTAAACACATAATTTTGTTTCATCTCCTGGAATGTATTATTATCAATGAAGGTCGGGCGCTGTTCGTTAATTGCCTCACTTTCGCTTTCTTTGGAGTTCTTGCTGTGTTTGGATGGCATCAGGGCAAAGTGCGCCTTTCTCATAATCATGGAGCGGGTAAACGGTTTGGCAACGAAATCGTTGGCGCCATTTTTAATAACCTTAAGCAGAGTTGCGGTATCTGCCCGGGCAGTAACAATAATGATTGGAATGGTTTTAGTCTGATCCATCTTGCGCAGAATCTCAAGCGTTTTAATTCCGTCCACCTCCGGCATCATGACATCCAGAAAAATGACATCAGGAAGAATCTGCAATGCTTTGGACACCGCCTCGGCTCCATTTATTGCAGTAAACACCTGGAATCCCTTGCTCTCCAACATAGAGTGAAACATCTTGCGAATAAAGGGATCGTCGTCCACCGCCAATACTTTTTTTTCTGCATATTGATTGTTTTTATTCACAACTGCCCCTGCTTTTCACCGGAAATTCCTTTTCCTATTTTCGGAGGATTAGACTCCTACATAAATTTTTTATCAAATTAGGAAACGCTCTATAAACTCCTCCCGCTCAAAAATGCCGGCTTCGCAAATCAGCTTGTGCAAAAATGAGAGGGCAGTTTCCTCGGAATAGATGTTTTCGATCGTTAAATTGGCCGCGCTTTTTTCCAAAAGCTCTTTCTCGTTGATTGAATGGAATCGCAGCGGGTAAACGCGTTTGCGCAAAATCTTATCGGAATCCGCGGCAATGTAGAAAGGCTTGTTATTCTCCTTGGTTGCGAATGCGATGGCGGTTGTTCCGGTCTTATTGACAAACGAATTCTCGGTAATCCGATCGGTGCCGGTAATGACAAAATGCGCCTCACCCACCGCCCGGCTAATGTCGGCATCGGGAATGAGGGTAGTTTTGATTCCCGCTTTTGCCATTCGCCTGGCCAACTGTTTTCCCTCCAGTCGGGGGCGGCTTTCTGTGCAAATCAAGCGAAAACGCTTTTTTAATCTTTTTGCTTCAAGCAGAATGGATTCGACGATTTGGCTGGAGGAGTGTGTCAAGACAGTGTGCTGATCCAGGATCAGGCGGGCGCCCAACCGGATTATTTTGGCCTGCCTCTCGGCTGTTTGTTTACGGATCAGCTTTATTTCATCTATCACCAGATTTTTTATGGCCGAAATGTCTCTTTCATCCTTGGGAAGGGACTGAATAAAATTCAAAATGCGATGGGCACGGTTGTAAATCAGCGCCATCAGTGGTTTTGCGCGCACCAGTGCGTTGCTCAATTTGGCCAGGTTCTGGATTAGTTCCGTGCGATTTTTGTAAAGCTGGCGACCGATGTACTCCTCAATTATTTTTAATCCCTCTTCGGCAATATACATTGAGCCGTGGTCGACATCTTCCCGCAATACATCCACTGCATCCCGCCAGTATTCTCTTTCTATGGTTATTTCCTTTTTGCTTCTCGGCATTTTCATCATCCCAGGTTAATGTAATATATGGTTAAATTATTTATAGAGAGACAAGTGATATCAGAATTTTCATTTTTGTTCTTTTCGATTTATTGATCCCGCGTTCGATTGTTTTTACGGGCTGAAGCAATTTGCAATCCTCTTGGCCTTCTCTTGCCGGGGATAAATCGTAATCGAGTCGCGAACCATTCGGTGTCAAACTCTCCAGGCTTCTATTGTCATTGCGATTTGCAGATTTAGGCCCGCCCGGAATATAAACCACCACCTGAATATTCCTACTCCATTCTCGACTTTTCTCAGCGAAAGTTTAATGAACCTTGCGGCTTCGATCAAATCCGGTGATCCTAATGAACCGAGTTGCCGGAATTTTTTCCCGGGCACTCTGATATGAATATGAAACCGGCGATTCCGGCCCGAGGAACAGTATGCTTCCCGGCGTCAGATATTGTTTTCCTTCATTGCCAGAAGGATGATCTTTTCCACCAGATCGGGGAATTCGATTCCCACTGCACGGGCCGCCTTGGGAACCAGGCTGGTGGAAGTCATGCCGGGCAACGTGTTCACCTCCAGGCAGAACGCTTCATTATCCGGCGTCAGGCGGAAATCCACCCTCGCGTAATGCCGGCAGCCAAGGACAGAATAGGCGGTTCGGGCGTAATTCTGTATCTCTACTGCCAATTCCACGGGCAGCTCAGCAGGAGTAACATAGCGGCTTTTTCCCTGCTGGTATTTACTCTCGTAGTCATAGATTCCCTTTTCAGGGATGATCTCAACGATTGGAAGCGGCTCCGAATTCAGAATCGAAACGGTAAGCTCCCGCCCGGGAATAAACTTTTCGATGATTGTGCCCGGCCCAAAGCGGAGTGCATTGTTGATGGCCGCGGGAACCTCGCCCGCTGCTTTGACAATTGAAAGACCAACTGTCGAACCCTGTTCGTTCGGTTTTACCACCAGCGGGTAACCCCACGAATCGGTCAGATGTGGCAGCCATTCCTTTGCGTCCTGCAATTTTATCCAGGATGGAGTTGGAACACCGCTGTCCATAAACAGCACTTTGCTCAGGTGCTTGTCCATTCCCAGTCCGCTGGCAAGGGCACCGCTGCCGGTGTAAGAAATTCCGATGAGATCCAGCAGTGCCTGCAAACGACCATTTTCGCCATAGCCGCCATGCAAAGCAATGAAAACGGCATCGAATTTCTTTTCGATAAGGAAGTCGGCCGTCTTTAAAATATTTCGGTCCAGTTCTTTGCGCTGTTTCTCGATTTCGGATGGCGTGATCCGTATTGTCTGACTGGTATCCTGGTTCAGGTTGTCGATAATCTGCGCACCGTATGCACAATCGATAGCGGTTGCCCGGTGTCCCTTCTGACGCAGCGCCCGGGCAATTTCCATTCCGGTGACCAGCGAAACATCTCGCTCCGCCGAAGTTCCGCCCAATAAAACTGCAATATTGAAAGACAAACTCGCCTCCCTTTGCTGTGGACTGTTCGAAAGATTTTGATATTTAAAATGTTATCCTGCGAAAACAACTTCCTGGCCGGTCAGTGTGAATGCGGTACATGGTGATCGAGCACCTGCTGAACGAAACCAACTATTTTTTCTTTGCCCAGAATATCGATGACCAGCGGAAGTTCCGGACCGTGGGTAACACCACTCAACGCCACCCGCACCGGCATCCAGAGTTCCTGCTTCTTTATCCCGGTCTCCTTTTGCACCTCTTTCATAAGCCGGCTGAAGATCTCCACATCGACCGATGTTTCGCGTTCAACCTTGTCCAGGAACGATTTCAGCACGATCACTGCGGTTGGCTGCGCCAGAACTGCTTTTGCCTCCTCATCTTCCAAAGTGATGGTGCTCGTGTAAAATATGGCGGCATGTTTTTCGATTTCCTGCCCGGTTGAAATCCGTTTATAAACTGCCTCAACAACTTTTCGATTTTTTTCCGGATCGGAGACGTCGTACCCCGCTTTCTCCAAAAATGGAGTAAGGAACTGAAGCCGTTCGTCCTCCGGCATTTCGCGCAGGTAGTGGCCGTTCATCCAGTCCAGCTTCCGGACATCGAATACCGCCCCGGATTTATTGACCCGTTCCAGTGAAAATTGTTCGACCAGTTGCTGAAGGGTGAAAATCTCCTGTTCGGTTCCCGGATTCCATCCCAGCAGCGCAATAAAATTGATCAGGGCTTCCGGCAGGTAACCCTTCGCCAGGTAATCTTCAACAGCAACATCTCCCTGTCGTTTGCTCAGCTTGGAACGGTCGGGGTTGAGCAGCAGCGGCAGGTGAACCATCTGTGGCGATTCCCAACCCAGCGCCTGGTAAAGTTTCAGATGTTTTGGGATGCTGGAAAGCCACTCTTCGCCGCGGATGACGTGCGTGATTTCCATGAGGTGATCATCAATCACATTGGCCAAATGGTAGGTGGGAAATCCATCCGATTTTACGAGAACCTGGTCGTCGATCAGTTCATTTTGGAAACTCACCTCGCCCCTGATTACGTCATAAAATCGTGTTTCGCCGGATTGCGGCATCTTGAGACGAATTACGTGCGGCTTGTTTTCTGCGAGATTTTTGCTGATTTCGTCTTCGCTTAGGCTGCGACAAGTACCGTCATATTTGGGGGTCAGGCCAGCAGCTTCCTGCTGTTTACGCATCTCCTCCAGACGTTCCGGGCTGCAAAAACAGTAGTATACTTCCCCGGTTTCCAGGAGTTTTTGAATATGCTGATTGTATATCTCAAGCCGCTCGGATTGCATGTAAGGACCATCTGGTCCACCATTGTCCGGTCCCTCATCGTATTCAATTTCCATGATCTTCAGGGTTCGGATAAGACTTTCCGTGGCGTTCTCCACGTAACGGGTGCGGTCCGTATCCTCAATGCGCAGCACCATTTTTCCATGATGATGGCGCGCAAACAGATAGTTGTATAATGCAGTGCGCAGACTGCCCACATGCAGGTAGCCGGTAGGGCTTGGGGCAAATCGGACGCGAACGGTTTGAGACATAATGAAAATCCTTCCTGCCGAATATGAAATGTCAGGTATTGCTTATAATTTTACCAAATTTTTGTTCCGTCACCGCACAACAAACAGAATTACTGTTTTCGCAGGATGCCTGGCGGACGGATTTCATGCTGTGATGTTTTTACTGGTTTTCCTGCAACGATTTTTCGATTTTGGCCCAGGTATCACGCAGCGAAACAGTGCGGTTAAATACCAGTCGCTCCGCAGTCGAATCGACGGCATCGACACAAAAATAGCCTTGGCGTTCAAATTGGTAGCGGCTGCCCGGCTGCGCATTGGCCAAACCGGGTTCCACGTATGCTTGAACCACTTCCAGCGAATTTGGATTCAGGTTGGCGGTAAAATCCTTGCCCGGCTCAACCGTATCCGGATCGGGGCGATTGAAAAGGTGATCGTAGAGACGAACCTCGGCTTGAACAGCCTGTGCGGCTGAGACCCAGTGGATCGTTCCTTTGACCTTCCGCCCATCGGGCGAATCGCCGCCCCGTGTGGCAGGGTCGTAAGTGCAATGGAGTTCTACAATTTCGCCGGTAATTTCATCTTTTACAACAGTCACGCAGGTTATGAAATAGGCATATCGCAGGCGAACTTCCCGGCCCGGCGCCAACCGGAAAAATTTTCGCGGCGGGTCTTCCCGGAAATCACTGCTTTCGATATACAGTTCTCGGGAGAACGGCACTTTTCGGGTGCCCATGGATGGGTCTTCCGGATTGTTGACCGCCTCGAGCTCTTCAACCTGGTCTTCCGGGTAATTATCGATGATGATCTTCAACGGTCGAAGCACGCCCATCACCCGCGTTGCCCGCTTGTTCAAATCTTCCCGCAGGCAGTGTTCCAGGAATGCAAAATCCACTGTGCTGTTGCTTTTCGATACCCCAATACGATCAGCAAAATCTCGGATTGCCTCAGGGGTGTAACCGCGCCGCCGCAGCCCGGAGATAGTCCACATTCTGGGATCATCCCATCCGGAAACGTGTCCGTCCCGAACCAGAATCAGCAGTTTCCGCTTGCTCATTACCGTGTATGTAATATTCAGGCGCGCAAATTCAATCTGCTGTGGGCGGTAAATGCCGAGATTTTCCAGGAACCAGTCGTAGAGCGGGCGGTGATCCTCGAACTCCAGTGTGCAGATGGAATGGGTGATTTTTTCGATTGAATCCGACTGGCCGTGCGCCCAATCGTACATAGGATAAATACACCATTTGTCGCCGGTGCGGTGGTGGGTTGCGCGAAGAATCCGGTACATGACCGGATCCCGGAAATTCAGGTTGGGGGAGGCCATATCAATTTTGGCGCGCAGCACCCGTGAGCCGTCGGGAAATTCGCCGTCCCGCATTCTCTTGAACAGGTCAAGGTTCTCTTCGACCGGCCGGTTGCGGTAAGGACTCTCTTTGCCCGGCTCGGTCAGCGTGCCGCGATGCTCGCGGATTTCATCGGCGTTCAAGTCGTCCACATAGGCTTTGCCGTCTTTTATCAACTTCACCGCGAACTCGTAGAGCTGCTCAAAATAATCGGATGCATAATAGAGGCGATCTTCCCAATCGAATCCCAGCCAGCGCACATCCTCCTGAATCGATTCCAGGTATTCCGACTCTTCTTTGATCGGGTTGGTGTCGTCGAAACGCAGGTTGCACAGACCCTTGTAATCTGCCGCCAGCCCGAAGTTGAGGCAGATTGATTTCGCATGGCCGATGTGCAGGTAGCCGTTCGGTTCCGGCGGGAAGCGGGTATGAACCCTGCCTTCATATTTATTCGTTTCCAAATCCCGGTCGATTATTTCCCGGATGAAATTGGAGGGTGTTTTGGTTTCCTTCTCAGACATAAAATCTACTCCCTTAATATTTCACAAATGAAAGTGAAAACATCTAATCGCTAATTGAAAATCCATTTTAACATGTTCTTTATTTTTTCTTTCTCCGGACATTTCACGGTTCTGACCCGTTTTTTTCAAAGCAAAATATTACGAATAAGCGATTGTTGATTCAAGCGATATATTTGAAATCAATTGGGACGGAAAGGCTGCCCGGGCGAGTTCATTTGCACCTAACAGCTGCTAATTTTTTACATTTTGAAAGACGATTTGGATTTGTTTCGTTTCTTAATAAGCATGTAAACAGCCACTGCCAAAGCCAGAACAGCCAGCGTGGCAATAACAAAGCGGTTGTAAACTTTTATGAAATCCAGAATTCCTTCCCAGTTCTTTCCTATGCTGGAGCCGGCAAAAATGAGGATGCCATTCCATACCGCGCAACTAACGAGGGCGAGAAGAAAGACCCTCTTGCCATCCAGCTTGGATAATCCGGCAACTACCGAGACCAGCGACCGGCTTCCCGCCAGGAATCGATTCGCCAGCACAATCCAGTAGCCGTATTTTCCGAACCACTGCTGCACTTTATCGAGTCTCGTGCTGGAAATCCAGTTGGGACGGTACTTTTCAATGAATTTCCATTCCAGCCAGTAGGCCAGCCAGAAAATTGTCATGAAACCCAAAATGCTGCCGGCGGTGGTTGTGAGATAAACTCCCCAGAAGTTGAGATGCCCTTCTCCCACCATATACGCGCCGACTACCGTGACAGTATCGCCCGGGATGGGCGGAAACACATTCTCTACGTATGCGCTGAGGAACAATAATGCATACGCCAGAAGTGGCGGAAATTGCAGCAGGTGAGAGATAAGAGATTCCATTCGGTTATCTCTTCTTTCGGCGTAAACTGACAACCGCCATGGAGGCTGCTCCTTGTTTGCTTCCTGTGAAAATTGAGGCGGAGGCGGGCGTCATTTTAATGGAAACCTGTTCCTTGTAGCACCAGCAGATATCCGTGATTTTCCTTCGCATGGCAGATATATGGGGTGAGATTTTTGGATTTTCTAACACAATCGTACAGTCCATATTGTTCAATTCAAAGCCTTCCGTCATGACCTGATTGTAGGTGTCTTTCAGCAGGGCAGATGAGGACATGTTTTTGAAGCGGGTATCCGAGTCCGGGAAATTATTCGAAATATCGCCCAGCGCCAGGGCGCCGAGCAGCGCATCGGTGATTGCCCGTAGCACAACATCGCCATCGAAATTTCCTCTTAGTCTTTTTTCGCCGGGAATTTCAATCCCACCCAAAACCAAATCTTCCTCGCCGGAGAACTCACAGATGTCGATACCAATTCCGGTGCGTATATCGATGCTTTCGGTCATACTGGTGAATCCGTTTCCTGATTTCTCATTTTATTGCCGGGAAAACAGATGCAGCACTGCATTTTGCTACATCCCGTGGGCCGGATGCCGGTTTTGGCACCTGTTCTGCCGACTCTTGGTCTGTTTTATCTAACCCATGAATCTGAGTTATAACAATGCAAAATATAAGTAGCAGCCCGTAGAAATTACAGGAATATTTCTTTAAGTGGGTTAAAAACGCGAGCAAAGGAGAATGCTATTGGTCGAATCATAATTCCGACAACAGATATCTGCAAGAACGGCCTGGTTTCCTTTCTTTCATTCCATGCTTGGGCCTATTCGTGATGATTTGCATCAAGCGGTTACAGATGCAATGAACGGGGTATTGAGTGGTTTCTTCTTTTGAAATTGATTATCGTTGATTTTCGAATTGAGCTTTTGTTATTTACCAGCTTGCGCTATGGCCACAAAATCGCCTTCCAGACTGGCTACAGTCTCTTCTTCACATTTGAGAAAAGAAGTCAGCCTGATCCTCGAAATTCCCTTTCTCTTGAGAATTTTAATAAAATGAGTCCAGTTTTCCTCATCATCTATCCGGCAAACCGCTTCGAAATCGCTGACAATCGGTTTGAGATAACGCATGTTGTTTTTCTGGATCACCAGACGGCTGTGGATGTGACTATTTAAAAGTCTGATATGAATGAGTGACCATGCTGCAAGGATCGCCACAGATGCGGCGCTCCCGCCAAAAACACTCTCCCGGTGATTGATATTTGGGGCGATAGGAGCGGATAAAACCAGCAGGCCGGGCTCCAATGTTGAAACCGAGACCCCCATCGATTTGGAAATGGGTATGTGCTCGTGAAGGTACCGTTCCAAAATTTCCTTTTCGTAATTCATGATTTCAATCCTTAAGCCGTTCGTTGTTAATGAACCACCTCCTGCTCCGGCAGAAAGTTTGATGCCCAAAATATTCTGAAAATTGCTGATATGCAAGCTAAAAGCCGCTCTATGTGTCCACCGGTCAACCCTGGTAAACTTCACCATGAAGTCGGGGAAGTTGATGCTTTCCCGGGAATTTGAACAAAATTATTGCCGGGTAGACAGGATGGCGATCCGCTAAAAACGGGTTCCCAACTATTGAGGTGCACACTTGGCGCAATGAGCAGCAAAAGTCTGTTTTTCCTTATCGAATTTTTAGGATTTACTCAACGGCGTGCCAGGCTGCCAGGTCAATTGCAAAATGAGGCTTAAATGATTTCCATCTGCCTGCGTAAGGATGTTCTGCTATCTTTTGCTGCTGCAAACCAAATCCGCTGACATTAGTATAAACCTGACATAAACGTCGGAAGGCAAATTGAAGCTGGAGAGAGACTTGTACAAAATCATTTTTGCCTGTTTTCTGATCTTCTTCGAAGGAGCAGATTTGCTTTTGGGGCAGGAAAATTCCGGGGCCCTGCTGACTCGAATTGTACCGGGTAATGGGGAGCGTTTTCCTATCAGGCGCAACTTCAGCAACACCCAGGAGCATATTCCGGACCCTTTCATGAATCTTGGTCAGTGGTTCAAAAACGATCTCACATTGGAAAATTCAGGAATTTTTTTGCCGGAGATTCGCATTTTGCCGGATTCCGTCCAGACAGCCTGGACAACTCATTTCGCATCCGGCAGCGCTCCCGGTTTTGATAAAGCCGTGAAAGTTGCAGCCGATGTGAATTCCAATGTTTATGTCACGGGTTACAGCTCGACTCCGGACTACGGCTTGGATTATCTAACGGTGAAATACGATTCATCAGGAAATCTGCTCTGGAGCAGGCGCTTCAGCGCGCCGGAGACGGGAGATGATTTCCCGGTGGACATGTCTCTTGGGACCGACAACCGGCTTTATGTAACAGGCATGAGCTGGCGGGGAAACGACCGTTATGATATCATTACGATTTGCTACGATCCGCAGGGGGTGGAACAGTGGAGAGCGCGCTACGGAAGTTTTCCCACGAATGACGATTACGTCACCGCCATGGCGCTCGATGGCGCGAATTCGGTTCTCCTCTGCGGCTGGAATACCGGGAACAACAACACTGCGGATTATCTGGTGTTGAAATATGATAATCAAGGGGTGGAGCAATGGGTCAGCGGCTACGATGGAGCGGGCTCCTCGGACCGCGCAGTGGATCTGGCGGTTGATCGCGGGGATAATGTGATAGTCACTGGTTTAAGCTACGATCGTCAAACCCAATACGATTTTGCAACCATCAAATATGATCCGCAAGGACGGCGTCAATGGGTGAACCGTTTCAACGGTCCCGATAACCTGCGGGATCAGCCGGCTGCTGTGGCGGTTGACGCCGGTGGCAATTCCTGTGTGACAGGCTACAGCGAAACCGTCGGCAGCGGTCAGGACTATGTCACGGTCAAATATGGGCCAGGCGGCACGGAACGCTGGGTTCGTAGCTACAACGGCACGGCGAATGGAAGAGACTTTGCGACGGCGATTACTGTTGATGATTCAGGTCTTTTTTATGTTGCCGGTGCCAGCGAAACAGCCAACTCTGGTTTTGACTTCCTTACCCTCAAATACGACACCGCCGGTGCCGAAATTTGGCAGGCGGATTATGACGGTCCGGCGCACGGCGATGACCAGCCGGTGGGCGTTCAGGTTGATGTTGCAGGAAACGTGTTTGTCAGCGGACTGGCTAAGAGCGCGAATCTGGCGGAGGTGGCAACGGTTTCTTACAATTCGGGAGGGAACCTTGAGTGGTCGGCTGTGTACAACAGTCCCGGCGGCGTTGTTCCGGCTAATTTTGCGCTGGATGCCGATGCAAATGTCCAGGTGACCGGCTATTCAGGAAGCTTCCCCGATTACGATTTCAGCATCATCCGGTACGATGAGCACGGGAACCTGGATTGGGCGCGCGGATTAGATGGGCCGGGCAATTCCATCGACGAGGCAGAAGCTGTGATTGGTGATAATTTGGGGAATCTTTATATTGCAGGAAACAGCTACAATTCGGTTGGCGCCAATAATTACACAACGGTCAAATTCACCCCTGGAGGGAACAGGGGATGGGTCCGGCACTATGACGGCCCGGATCAGGGCGTGGACAAGATTACAGCAATGACAGTGGATGGAGCAGGAAATGTCTGTGTTACGGGTTACAGTTATGCTGCCAATACCGATTATGATTTTGCCACAATTAAATATAGTGCTGCCGGGATTCAAGAATGGGTATCCCGGTATAATGGAACCGGCAGTTTCAACGATCGCGCAGTTGTAATTGTTGCCGATGACAAATTCAATTTCTGTGTTGCCGGATTGAGCTATGGCATCGGGACCGGCTATGATTATGCGATTGTCAAATACAATTCAACTGGAGTGCAGCAATGGGTCGCGCGTTACGATGGACCGGCCTCTGGCGACGATATCCCCACCTCCGCCTGCACCGATGATTCCGGGAATATATATGTGACCGGCTATAGTTTTGGCGGGGAATCCGGTTACGATTTTGCCACCGTGAAATACAGCCGGTCCGGGGTACTCAAATGGGTAAGGCGCTACAACGGGCCTGCTGATGGATTCGATGCCGGAAGATCGATTTGTTCGGATGGAAACGGACATGTGTATGTTACCGGTGAAAGCGATGCTGTGGGGCATTTCACCGATTTTGCCACAATCAAATACGATACCGCCGGACGGGAATTGTGGACGCAGCGATTTGACGGTCCTTCTCAGGACGAAGATGTGCCTTCGGCACTTGTCGTCGATTCAACCGGCAATATTTTTGTTGCCGGATACAGCTACCGGCAGGGAACACTTCTGGATTACGCTACAGTAAAGTATGATTCGTCGGGCGTTCTGCAATGGGCAAAATTTTACAACGGCCCGGGCAATAACCAGGATGCCGCTACCGGTTTGGCTATTGACAAATCGGGAAATGTGTATGTCACCGGTTCGAGCTACAGCCAGGAGTCTTCGTATGATTTTGCTACCCTCAAATATAATCCATCCGGAAATGAATGCTGGGTTGAGCGATATACAGGGCCAGCGAATTACCTCGATTATTCCAAGTCCATTGTTTTGGATGATTCGGGAAACGTGTATGTCGGCGGCTACAGCGAAGGCGGGGGCTGGAGAGTTTTTACAGCTGTCAAATATCGCCAGTTGCCGGTATCATCGATAAATCGGCGGCCGGGAACGGAGGTTTCTGATGGTTTCGAACTTTTACCAAATTACCCTAATCCGTTCAATGCCACGACAACCATTCGGTACCGGCTGCAAAATGCCGCAAAAGTGCGGTTAAGTGTGTTCAATCCACTGGGGGAGGAAGTCGCTCGGCTGGTCGATCGGTTCCGGCAGCCCGGGGAATATGCAGTGAAATGGGATGCTTCGGATCATCCCAGCGGCATCTATTTCTACCGGATTCAATATTTTAACCCCAAAAGGCCGGGGGCCGTCGCATTTCAGAAGACGGGCAAAACGGTGCTGATCAAATGACACCTCCCGGGCATCAAAGGTTGTGGGGACATGAAATCGGCCCTGTTTCACATTCCTGTGGTGAAAACAGCCTGAATGTGTTACATTTACTGCCAAATTTTAGGAATTGTCTATGGTTGAAATTTTAGATATAGAACCGGGAAGTATCGCAGAAGAATTGGGTATTCGTCCCGGTGCAAAACTGATCAGTATCAACGGCAAAACGCTGAGCGATAACCTGGATTACCGCTTTTACAATGCCGGAGAAGATTTGGAAGTTCTGGTCGAGCAGGCCGGCGAGCAGGTGCTTTACGAAATAGAGAAGGAGTACCAGGAAGACCTGGGCTTTGTGCTGGAAGATCTGAAGATGCGCAAGTGCGGCAACCGCTGTGTCTTCTGTTTTGTTCACCAGAATCCCAAAGGATTGCGCAAAACGCTCTATTTTAAAGACGAGGATTACCGTTTTTCCTTTCTCTATGGCCACTATGTGACGCTGACCAATGCCACTCAGCACGATCTCGACCGCATTGTTGAACAACGGCTCACGCCCCTCTACGTATCCGTTCACGTCACCGACCACGATCTCCGGCGCTACATGCTCGGCATCAAATACGATGATGGCCTGCTTGAGAAGATTGAATACCTGACGCGCAATGGAATTGAGCTTGACTGTCAAATCGTTTTGTGCCCGGGCCTGAACGACGGGGAACACCTTGACAAAACGATACTCGATTTGAAAGCATTCTATCCTGGCGTGCAGTCAGTTGCGATTGTACCGGTGGGGCTTACCCGGCATCGTCGTAACCTGCCGGTGCTTAACCCGGTGACCAATGAATACAGCCTGGCGTTGATGGAGGAAATTGCTGAAAAACGCAGTCGCCTCCGGCAGGAACTGGGCAGCTCCTTTGTTTATCTGTCTGATGAGTTCTACATCCGCACCGGGGTTCCCATTCCTGACAATGACTACTATGAAGGATTTTATCAATTGGAAAACGGCGTAGGATTAACTCGCGACATGATGAACCGCTTTCAGGATGAATTCCCGCAAATTTTGAATGCTGCCCCGCAGGCGCATCTCAGCCTGGTCAGCGGCGTGCTCGGCACCCAGGCCCTGCGGCGCTATTTTTTTCCAGAGTTGGAGAAAATTCCGGGACTGAAAATTTCCATGCATTCTGTAATAAATCATTTTTATGGGGAATCGATAGTGGTTGCCGGGCTGCTGGTAGGGCAGGATATTTACGATGCATTAAAGGATCAGCCGCTGGGTGACTATGTCATTCTGCCGCCACGAGTGCTGAATCACGATGGAATTTTTCTGGATGACTGGACAGTCGAAAATCTGGAAAATAAGATTCAACGGAAGGTCTTTATCTTCCCGGATAGTTTTGTAAAACTGTTTGAAAATATTGCCATGCAGAATAGTCGGCTTTCAGCCGAGGTGAAACAGAAAATCCGGCACGGTTTCGCCACGCCGTACGTGGCTGAAAAGATGAAGGGCGGCAGGCGCTAAGTATTGCCTGCGAATTGGGTGGAGAAAAACAAGGAATCGCTGCTGAAATATGAGTCTACCTGTAGTTACAATTGTCGGGCGACCGAATGTGGGGAAATCCACACTCTTTAACCGCATTATTCACAAACGGGAAGCAATCGTCGATAATGAGCCCGGTGTTACCCGCGACCGGCTTTATGCCTCTGCGGACTGGATTGGCCAGCACTTCATGCTGGTGGATACCGGGGGCTATATGCCGCAAGCGGCAAATGAGATGGAGATGGCAATCCGGGAGCAGGTCGACATCGCCATTGCGGAAACCGATGTGATTCTTTTTGTAGTAGATTCCGCCACCGGAATTACCGACTGGGATTCCCAAATAGCCGAGAAACTGCAGAGGTCGGAGAAACCGGTCATCCTGATTGTTAATAAGATTGACAACGAAGCAATGGAAGCGGAGATGTACCAGTTCTACGGTCTGGGGTTGGACAAACCCTACGGAATTTCTGCATTGCAGGGGCGCTCCATTGGAGACATGCTGGATGTCCTGGCAGCTCATCTGCGAAAAGTGCCGCAGCCCGCTGTGCAAAAAGACGCGATAAAACTTGCCGTTGTAGGCCGGGAAAATGTGGGAAAGTCATCTTTCGTAAACATGCTCCTGGGACAGAATCGCTCCATCGTTACCTCGATTCCGGGAACCACCCGCGATCCGATAGACTCCGAATTGAATTATCAGCAAAACAAATTACTCCTAATCGACACCGCCGGCTTGAAGCGCAAAGCGAAGGTCAAAGAAAATGTGCTTTTCTACAGCCAGTTGCGAACCGCGAGAAGCATTCAGCGTGCGGATGTTGTTCTCTATTTCATGGATGCGACCGAGGGGCCGGCGCGCCAGGATATGCGGGTCATCCACGACGCGGTTCAAAGCCGCAAGGGTGTTCTCATTGCGGTAAACAAATGGGATCTGGTACCTAAAGATCACAAAACGCTGAACGAATGGGAAAATGCGATCCGGGAACGTCTGGGCAGTTTCGGTTTCATCCCCATCGTTTTTGTTTCAGTGCTGGAGAAAAAACGCCTTTACAAATTATTGGATTCCGCTATCGCGATTTACGAGGAGCTTAATAAATATATCGCAACCAGCGATTTGAATGATGCACTGCTACCGTTGATTCAGCAAACCACGCCGCCCGCCATCCAGGGGAAAGAAATCAAGATCAAGTACATCACGCAGGTCAAAAAGGCACCGCCGGTAATCGCATTCTTTGCAAATTTCCCGGAGCTGATTGGTGAGAGCTATAAGCGTTTTCTGGAACGGAAAATTCGCGAACAGTGGGGATTTGCCGGTGTGCCGCTCACTATCGTATTTAAATCCAAACAAAAGAGCAGGGGAAAAAACTCGCCACGATGAAGAAAATTCAATTCCACTGTTTTCGGTCAGTTGTCTTTTCCGGGTCCAGTGCGGGGAAGCACAGCTCTACTATCCGAACATTTCTCCTGCTTTTAGCATTTTTGAGCCTGATGTCGCCGCTCCAGGCGGCGCAGAATTTTCTCCAGGAGGCCCGTCAAATTCTCGGGATCGAATCCGGCGCGGCTGGTCATAAATGCGGCTTTCCTTTGGTGTTGCAGGCCAACAATCCGGCTAACGCAGAGCTTCATCGATTGTATAAAACGTACAGAGCGCAGCAGATCGAGTATCAGTCGATCTATATTTCACCCTCCGGCCATTTTGCCATCCATTACGATCCACAGGCTATTCCACAATATGACCGCAATAACGACGGATTTCCAGATTACCTGGATTTCGTTGCCAAATCTTTTGACCGTGCCTGGCGGGTGGAAGTTGATACCCTGCTGTTCAAGGCGCCGCCCGACTCCAGCGGAGCACCGCGCAGCGTCTACCCGGTCTACTGCTCCGGTTCTGTGGGTGGGGACTACGGTTATACGGATCTGATTTACGGCATCGCCATTCCCGGCCTGGCCGATTCAATCTATGTGACCCGGATTTTTGTCAACACCAATTTTAATTTTGTGCAGTACCCCGGGGTAAGCGATCCGATCGTACGGGACAGCATGGCTATCGCGGTCACCGGCGCCCACGAATTCAACCACGCGCTGCAAATGGCCTACGGCCTGTGGCCGGCACCTATCGATTTTTGGTGGATCGAAAGCTCCGCTACCTACATGGAAGAAGTGGTCGCGCCTGCGGTTAATGATTATCTGAATTATGTCCCCTATTTTTACCGGTCTACTGACCAGCCGATGGATGATTACGTTAATTCACTCCAAAATTATGGCAAGGTCTTGCTGGAAATCATGCTGGGTAAAACTTACGGGCGCGATATTACCCGCAGGGTTTGGGAGAAAATTCATACCGAACGCCCCAAGCCGGCCCTGGAAGATGTTCTTCACCAAAGCGGTTCGGATTTCGCCAGTACGCTGGGCAATCTCTCGGCATGGATGTTTTTCGCCGGCAGCCGGCAGATACCGGGCCAGTATTTTCCGGATGGCGCCGCCTACCCGGATTTTGATTTTGTTGCCGGTCAACCGGTTAAGGCAGAGCAAAGTGATCTGGTTCTTGATTCGCTGCCGCGATTGTCCTTCCGGTGGTACGAATCAGAACCGGCGGCAGTAAATTCTCTTGAATTGCTGATGCTCCCGGACGGCAGCAATTTAACCGGTCAGCTTTATACCATATATCCCGATGAGAGCAACGGAGAGTATTCTCAAGTTAAAATTGGAAACAGTTTTCAGTATCCCTATTCCATAAATTCCACCGGGCTGCATTATTGTACTGTAAATGGACAGAGTTCCGGTTCATCGGATTATGGATTTCGCCTTGCTTCAATTGTTTCGCTTCAGAATGAAATAGCGGTGGGGCCGCAGCCGTTGCGGCTCTCGGAACACCAACCAAATTTGCACTTTATCAACGTTCCGGAGGGTGCCGAAATCTACATTTTCACCAGCAATGGGAAGCATCTTCAAACCCTGCGCAAAAATTCCCCGGCCGCATTGTTGGATTGGGATTTAACCACCAAGTTTGGTGAAAAGCTTGGCAGCGGTGTTTATATTTATCGCTTGATGGGCAGTAACCTGGCAAAATCGGGAAAGTTTGTTGTAATCCGGTAGTGAAATCGCTCGGCAAGGCTATCTCGCAAATGTGGCATTCATCAATCTTGTCAGAATTCTTTCCTCAAAATTAAGATCATAATCTTACGCAGATTGAACTGCCCGAAAGAACAATTTGCAGTTCGCCAGCTCTGGAAAACGCAGCCAGGAAACAATATCCGGTATTTATGATGGGAACCAAATCCCAACCGTGCCGTTTTGCTTTTGCATTGATTGAATATAATCAATCGTTTATATTTGGATAAAATTGGACGCCTCTGAATATGAACATTGCGTTATTATCGGCCGTCATCAGCTTTCTTTCACTGGATATCACTATTGCATTTCAGGTGCTGATTTCCAGTCCCATTTTTGCTTGCCCGCTGCTGGGCTGGCTGCTGGGGGATGTTCGGCTGGGTTTCGAGCTCGGCTTCATTTTTCAATTGTTGTGGCTGGGGCGGATTCCGGCGGGTGCGGCTATTGTTCCCGAAGGAAATATAGCTTCCATGATAGCCACGGCGCTGGTCCTGCTCAACAGTGAGAGTGGTTATCCGAATACCACCCTGGGCATAGCTTTCATGGAAGGGATTGTGGTGAGTTATCTTGGCGCATTACTCACAATTTTTTATCGCAAGCTCAACGGAAGGCTGCTTGATTTTATTCTCTTTGAGGTAGAGCATTTGCATTTCCGACTGATTCCAGTGCTGGAGGCCGTCAGCATGGGAATTTACCTGATCATGGTTTTCTTTCTGACGTACGTTGTTATCGAAGGAAGCCAGCAGTTTTTGCCATCCTGGATTCGCTCGGTTGGTCGATTGTTCGAGCAGCAACTGATTGTTGTAAAACCCGCGATTCTTGGTATTGGCCTGGCGTTCGTCTTTCCATTGATCCGTGAAGCATTTTCAAAAAACATGGTGAAATAAATTGACCGAGATGGAAAAAAACGTTACCGGGCCGCGAATTACGCGCTGGGATTTTTTCAAGATATTTATTGCCAGCTTTTTCATGCAGGCGGTCTGGAATTTTCGAAGCCTGATTAGCGTTGGATTCAGCGTCTGCTTTTTCCCGGTGCTGGGAAAGCTCTGCGAAAACAGAGAGGCCAAGCGCGAATTTTTCCACCGGCATTTGCGTTTTTTTAATGCCCATCCCTATTTTGCCTCATTCGCCTTGGGTGTGTCATTGCGCCTGGAGCAGATGCGAAGCAGCGGAGAGCTCCAGATTCCGGACATGCTGGATCGCCTGAAGGAAGTCCTTATCGGGCCGCTGGGAGCGGTTGGTGACCGCTTGTTCTGGGCAACCATCAAACCGGCCAGCCTCATCTTTGGCATGTTCTGGCTCTTGCTGGCGCCCAACACACCACTCAAAGTTGCAGCACTGGTGGCTACCTTTCTTGTCTATAATGTTCCGCATTTTTATTTCCGGTACAAAGGCTTGCGCGAGGGTTACGACCATCCTATGGATATTCACAAATACGTTAACCAGAAACGATTTGAGAATTTGCGCAAAACTTACCTGGCGATGTTTGTGGTATCGCTCATCGCTCTCGCGATTGTTTTCGGCTACCGGGTCTTTCAGATGCACCCGGCCCTGATCGCGGTTTTTGTCTGCTCCAGCGTCTATGCTTTTCTTTTTAATAAGGTAATCAAGAATTTTTACCTTGTATGCCTTGCAACCTTTACGTTTTTTCTCACTGTTGGAATTCTTTTTTTTTAACGGGCGCGGCCAATAGCGCCATAAATTTGTCTTTATTAAGAAATGATCAGCAAAGAGTTCACAATTACAAATAAAAACGGATTACACGCCCGTCCAGCCGCTCTGCTCATCAAGGCAGCCGGAAAATTCAAATCCGAAATCCATATTTCAAAGGATGGCTACGAGGTCAACGGTAAAAGCATCATGGGGGTTATGACATTAGCCGCCGAGACCGGGAGCACGATAAAGGTAGTTACCGATGGTTCCGATGAAACGCAGGCAATGCAGGCCATTGAGGAACTCATCGAAAACAAGTTTTACGAAGAGTAAGGCGCTGTAGCTAATGCGATCATGCTCGCTGCTCCCGGGCCGGAGGCGATTGCTTGTCTTCATTTTCAGTGTTCCTATTATTTATGAATTAGATATCCCCGACGGCAAGGGATCCGGCAGGTCCGAGCATAGTCAATCATAAAACATTCCTCATCTCGTCCCCAACTGATCTGAATTCCATCCTCCGGGTTGAACTATTTTGTCGTCCCAGGTTAATGAATCCTCGGCACGCTTATCGATTTGCCGCCATTTTTGCAGTATCTATATCGGAATCGGATCGTTCGCGCCGGAAGGGAGCTGTGCAAATACACTTTATTTTCAACAGATTGAAGGAAAGTTCAACACTTTTTCAGGAGCTGGGGAAAATGCCGTTTAGATTATTTCATGAAAAATTAACGAGTTAACAGAGGTTTAAAACGCGGCTGAAGAGCGGCATTCAATTTGCAAAATATCTATTCGGTTGATTGAAGATGAAGCAAGTCTTCGGGAATATTAAGGAAGATGTTCAGGAATCGACAGGGAAGTGAAATGACAGAAACAACAAATTCCATCCAGGAATTAAATTTGCCCGACCCGCAGGTGGAAGAATACTACGAAAATCTGATCTCGTATATTCGCAGCCGGCTAAATATCATCGGAACTTCCGTATACCTGCTGGAAACCAATTGGTTCTCGCGTGGAGAGGATGTTTCAAAATATTTCCGAAAGATTAATGAAGAGATGGAGTCCATCCGAAGATTAATAAACATGTAGAAATTTGGAATTGCGGAATGAAAAAAGAAGATGTACACATTCTTGTAGTGGAAGATGAAGAATTAATAAGGTCGATGTTTCGGCAGTCGTTTGAAAATTGGGGATTTCAGGTTGTTGCTGCGGAAAATGGAAAAGATGGATTGGAGAAATGCCAGGAGCACACTTTTCATATGGTAGTTACCGATCTCAACATGCCGGTGATGAACGGCATGGAACTGCTCAAGCGCATCAAAGCCCGATGGCCGTTTATCGAGGTAATAGTAATTACCGGTTTTGCGACCATCGAGTCTGCTATTGAGGCAATGAAAGCCGGCGCGCACGATTTCATCCTGAAACCTGTAAATTTCGATCATGTGCAATTTACTATCAACAAATGCTACCAGAAAATCCGCGCACAGGCCGAAAATACCGAGTTGCGACAGCTCAATGCCCGTCTTATGGAATTGAGTGAACTTAAGGATAAATTTCTTTATATCACCAACCATGAAATCCGGACACCGCTTACTATCATAAAAGGATACCTGGAGATTCTTGAAAGCATGCTGCCGGATTCAAATCCGGATGTTGTGGAAATTCTGGAAATTTTGGATGAAACCACAACCGAAATGAATGGTCTCGTTGATCGGATGCATCTGCTGGACAACCTTGAACAGGCCAATTATTCGATTGCTCTTCAGCGGATAGATCTTAAGAAACTAATGAGCAAGGTTTACAAAGAGATCGTCGGGCTCTATAATTCGCGTCAAATCGATTTGAAAATTATGCTGGATAAACGACCGCTGATCGTGGAAGGCGATTACAGGCAACTGCGCCTGGTACTGCGGGAGCTGCTCCAGAATGCGTTGAAGTTCACACCCGACAAGGGAAAAGTAAGGGTGCAGCTGGAATTGAAAAACGGCAGAATAATTTATTCTGTCAAAGATGACGGAGTCGGCGTTCCGTTTGATAAGCAGGAATTAATATTTGAGCGTTTTTATGAAATACAGGATGTAATAAACCATCGGACCTCTCAAAATGAGTTCATGGGGGGCGGTATGGGGATTGGGCTGAGCCTCGTCAAAGAAATTGTCAATTCTATGAAAGGCGAGATAGTTTTGGAAAGTGAACCGGGACACGGTTCGCTTTTTCGTGTCGTTCTGCCCTACGATCAGTCAAATCAGGAGGAAACTGAAAATGTCTTATCCGGAACATCTGCCGGGGAAGGGCGGCGAGCATAACCTATTTGGTGTTTATGTTTGTCCGGTTTGTAAGCGGACATTGCAAAACAGCATCCCCTTCAGGGAAGAGCATTTGCCGGTCATCTTTCATCTGACCCAGAATAATATGCTGAATTCGCAGCCGATTTTGTGCGAAGATTGTCACCGCGCAATGTGGTTAAGTAAAGCCTACAACTGGGAAGGCCGGTTGGTTTTTGACTCCCGGCAATGGATGAATCCTGAATTTCAATAACCCACCTAAGTCTGACCCCATTTTGTGAAAAAAATTCGATACCCTTCTACAATCTTCTAATCTTACTAAATCAAACCCGACAGTTGACGAACTGGTGTCGCCTATTTTTTGCGGCAACCCTTCTTCTCCGCATATTATATCTTGACATTAATATTTGATTATGTTAAAATAAAGCAGCCTATTTTGCACAAGAAGCGTATGCGAAACTTTTATTTTATCATTTTTTTTATCTTTAGTTCGGTGGCGGCACAGGAAAGCACAACCGTCCATGTGCTGACCTACGACGGGGCCATAAATCCTGTTTCTACCGATTTTTTCAAGTCTGCAATACAGGAAGCCAGCGAAGCCGGCAGCGAATGCCTGATCATCCGGATGGATACACCCGGCGGTCTGATGCAGTCCATGAAGGAGACCGTAAAGGACATACTTGCGTCTCCGGTGGTTGTTGTCATCTATATCGCGCCGCCCGGTTCCCGTGCCGGTTCGGCGGGGGTGTTTATTACATACGCCGCAAATGTCGCTGCCATGGCACCCGGCACTAATATCGGAGCAGCTCACCCTGTAAACATGGGCGCCGGTACCGATTCCACCAACAGCACGATGATGGAAAAAATTACCAATGATGCAGTTGCATTCATCCGGAGTATTGCGGAAAAACGCGGCAGGAATGAGGAATGGGCGGAAGAAGCAGTGCGGGAAAGCGCTTCAATTCCTGCCAGCGAAGCCCTGAAACTTCATGTCATCGATGTTATCGAGCCTAATGTGGATAGCCTTCTTACCTGGCTCAACGGAAGGGAATATGAAGTTGCATCCGGTAAAAAAATACTTCATACCGCGCATGCCCGGAAGGTCGAAATTAAAATGTCCTGGCGGCTCAAGGTTCTGAATGTCATCAGCGATCCCAATATTGCGTACATATTAATGCTTATTGGAATGATGGGCATTTTCTTTGAACTTAGCAATCCCGGCTCCATTCTACCGGGGGTGGTAGGGGCCATGAGTCTCATACTGGCGTTTTATGCACTGCATACCCTGCCTGTCAACTATGCCGGCCTTTTGCTAATTCTTCTGGCTATCATTCTGTTTATCGCCGAGATAAAAGTTCCAAGCTACGGCATGCTTACCGTGGGCGGCGTTATCTCCCTTATTTTGGGATCCATAATGTTATTCAAAACCGATGTGCCGTTCCTGCGGGTATCATGGAAAATGATTGCGTTTGCGGTGATTGTGACCACACTTTTTTTCCTGTTTGTGGTTGGCCTGGGAATTAATGCCCAGCGACGCAAGCCGGTGACCGGCAGAGAAGGCATCGTGGGTGAATTTGGTTTGGCGGTTGAAAACTTCACCAAAGGCAGAGGCCAGGTTTCCGTGCACGGTGAAATTTGGGATGCGCTTGGTGAAGGGAATATCAGAAAAGGCGACGATGTAAAGGTGATATCGATAGAAAATCTAAAAATCAAGGTGAAAAAACCGGATTAAATACGGAGGAGAAAATGCCTTATTTTGCAACAATCGTTATACTAATAATCATCTTGTTAGCCAGCGCCATTCGTGTCTTGCGGGAATATGAGCGCGGTGTCATTTTCCGGCTCGGTCGACTAATTGACAGCAAAGGCCCCGGCCTGATTATCCTTATTCCTATTATCGACCGTATGGTGAAGGTGAGCCTGCGGACGGTAGTAATGGATGTGCCGCCGCAGGATGTCATTACCCGGGACAACGTTAGTGTGCAGGTGAACGCTGTAATCTACTTCCGGGTGTTGAATCCCGAAAAGTCTATCGTGGAGGTCGAAAATTTTCTGTTTGCCACCTCCCAGCTTTCGCAAACCACCCTTCGCAGCATCGTGGGACAGGTGGAATTGGACGAACTGTTGGCCCAGCGCGACAAGATCAACAAGGATCTCCAGAAAATTATTGATATGCACTCCGATCCATGGGGGATCAAGGTTTCGCTGGTGGAGATAAAGCATATCGATTTGCCAATTGAGATGAAACGCGCGATGGCTCGCCAGGCAGAGGCGGAGCGGGAACGCCGGTCCAAGATTATCAGCGCGGAAGGAGAGTACCAGGCGGCGACCAAGCTGCAAATGGCGGCGGAAATAATTGAAAAATTTCCGGTTGCCTTGCAGCTAAGATTTCTGCAAACCCTGACCGAAGTCGCTTCCGAAAACAATTCGACGACCATTTTCCCGGTTCCCATCGACCTGTTCAAACCCTTTCTGAGCAAGAAAGACGACAAATAGCCGACAGCGTTTCGGACGCATTCCAAATTCCAGTTAAAGTGATAAACAACTGGAATCCGAATTCTAATGGCCGGACCGACAGATCC
Organism: uncultured Calditrichaceae bacterium; assembly: GCA_964624795.1. GTDB lineage: Bacteria > Calditrichota > Calditrichia > RBG-13-44-9 > RBG-13-44-9 > CAZUZS01. Next base: position 17,066 of record CAZUZS010000027.1, on the reverse strand, counting down.
GGCCATTTTCCATATTTTAAAATTCAAGCAATATTGTGTTAGCCTGATCCCGAGTTTGAAAGCCGCCCGGAGATGCTCTGCCGACTCTATCAGAAAGAACAAATATTGAGCAAAATGGTTTGAATATAATTAAATTTTATTGATTTTAAGGATGCCCTTTTGTATTATCTTATGCGATATAATTAACAAGAATAATGAAAACACAATCCGTAATTATAAATAGACTCATTCAAATCCTTGACGGCTTGAATACCCTTATCGAAGATTATCCCGTGTATGTCTATGTAATCAACCGGGATATGCAATTAGTCTGGTTCAACCGCTATATCGAAGAACATTTTCCCGCAGTCAAGGAGCATCCGGATTGGCCTTGCTTCAAGGTTCTCTGGGGATTTGAAAATCCTTGCGAGGATTGTCCGACCTTCGAACAGGTTGAGTCGAGCCGGACTCAGCGCGACACCGTGAAAAGGCGGCTTCCCGGCTCGGATAAAGATGTCTATCTGGAAATTATTTCGCTTTCCATTCGGGATGAAAATGAGCAGGTTGCGGGAATTTTGAAAATTGGGATGGATGTTACTTCCAGCGAAGAATCGCAACAATCTCTGCGCGAAAAAGAGAAACTTTTTACCTCCATTATCGATACTTCCGCCGATGCTATTTTTTTTCTGGACAATGACGATCGCATCCTGAGCTGGAATAAGGGAGCTGAAGACATTTTCGGATACACTACGGAAGAAATTACCGGCAAATCGACCATTCTCCTGATTCCCAAAGAATTGATCGAATTGGGGGAGCTGTATTATATTAAACAGGTTCTGGATAAAAAAGGCTTCATCCGCAAGTACGAAACGCAGCGCCTGGATAAATATGGTCGCATTATTTATGTCGATTTGACCCGCACTGTAATCCGAAATGAAAAGAATGAACCGATTGGCAGTTCGGTGATGATTAAGGATATAACCTCCCGCAAAGAATTGGAATTTGAATTGCGGCGCACCATTCTGGAACTGTCCAAATTGAACGAGCTGAACGAAATTCTCTATACTACCTACCGGCTGGACGACATTCTGCGGATGATCCTGATTGCCATCACCGCAGGAGAAGGATTGCGTTTCAACCGCGCATTTCTGTTCCTGATGGATGAGAAGGAGCAAAATCTTTACGGACATCTTGCCATTGGCCCTGCCAACGAAGCTGAAGCTCACCGAATCTGGAGCGCGTTACAGGATCATTTCCGGTCGTTAAAGGAAATTGTGAAGCAATTTGAGATTAACCTCCAGGGGAGCGATCACCAGATCAACGAAATCGTACAGCGTGTTTCCATACCGGTAGAAAATAAAGAAAATGTCTTGATAATGACCTTGGAAAACAGGCGGGTCTATTATGTACGGCACGGGAAGATATCCGATACAGTGAGATACAACTTTGATGTAAAGGACTCGAATCTCTTTGAAATTTTGGGAACCGATACCTTTGTGGTCGTGCCGCTGGTGACAAAGCAGGAATCGATGGGCGTTATCGTTGCAGATAATCAGATCACCAAAAAAGATATTACCGAAGAGGAAATCGAAAGCCTGAAGCTGTTTGCAAACCAGGCCAGCATGGCCATTGAAAATGCCCGGCTTTACAAGAATCTGGAGGACCGTATTCAGGAATTGCAGGAGGCCTACCGGAAATTGGAGGAGAATGCGAATCGCCTGGTAAAGGCCGAGCGGTTGGCGACAATCGGGGAAATGTCTGCGAAAGTAGCGCATGAAATCCGCAACCCCCTGGTTTCCATTGGCGGATTTGCCCGTTTGATGGAGAAAAAACTGCCTGAAAACTCTGAGTTGAAGAATTATACATCGATTGTCAGTTCACAGGTGAGTAACCTTGAGTCCATCCTGAATAATATCCTCGTCATTGCTAATCCCAAAACGCCGAAGCGCTCCAAAGTTGATATCCACCAGGTGTTGCAGCAGGTTTTGCAAATGATGGAAGACATCTTTCAAAACCGGCAGGTTAAAATTGACCTGCAATTCAATTGCCGGCAAAGCCTGGTATGGGGAGACGAGAAACTGCTTTTCCAGGTTTTTTTGAATCTGGTGAAAAATTCGCTGGAGGCGATGCACAGCCGGCAGGAAATTACTCTCGAGACGATCTGCGATAATGATTATATTCAAATTGTTGTGCGGGACACCGGCGAAGGAATTTCGGGAGATGTTCTGGAGCGCATCTACGAACCGTTCTTCACCACTAAGACCGAGGGCACCGGTCTGGGACTGGCAATTGTTCGTCAGATTATTAATGACCACGACGGAAAAATGGAAGTCAACAGCATTCCCGGAGAGGGAACAACCACCAAGATTTTTCTTCCCCGCTGTTTTGAGACAGAAGCCGCCGAGAAGGATAAGCAACCAACTTAAGATTTTTTGTTTTACAGGAAAAGTTAACCTCATAATCTTTAACCTTTATTTAATCTTTTGGAGGAAAAATGGAAGAGCAGAAATTGAGCAAAGAAGAGATGCTGGCAAAAGCAAATAAGCCAGCAGAAGACGCTATGCGCTTGCACCCGTTCTATCGCGGCAAAATTGAGGTCATTCCCAAAGCCCACATTTGGGGAATGGAAAGTTTCGGCGTTTGGTACACCCCCGGCGTTGCCGCCCCTTGTAAGGATATCCAGGCCAACCCGGACATGGTTTTTCAGCACACCAACAAGTGGAATACCGTTGCCGTTATTTCCGATGGAACCAGGGTGCTGGGACTTGGTGACATCGGCCCGGAGGCAGGACTTCCGGTAATGGAAGGAAAAGCGTTGTTATTCAAATACCTGGGTGGTGTGGATGCTTTTCCGATTATGCTGGATACCAAAGATCCTGACGAAATTATCAAAACTGTTCTGCTCATGCAACCCGCACTCGGCGGCGTAAACCTGGAAGACATTTCGCAGCCCAAATGCTTTACAATTCTCGATACGCTGCGCGAAAAGGCCAGAATTCCCATTTGGCATGACGATCAGCAGGGAACAGCCGCGGTCACCGCCGCCGGTTTAATAAATGCTCTCCTGCTGGTGGACAAGAAAATTGACAAGGTCAAGGTGGCGATGGTCGGTGCAGGTGCTTCAAATATTGCAATTTCCCGCGTAATTATCAAAGCCGGGATCGATCCCAAAAATATCATTATGGTGGACAGCAAAGGTACGCTCCACCGCGATCGCGATGATATTAAAAACAGCAATTACAAAGAAAAATGGCACATGTGCCAGATCAGCAATGAAAAACAGGTGAAGGGTTACATCCCGGAGGCGATGAAGGGCGCGGATGTTCTGATCTCTCTTTCAAAACCTGGGCCGGGCACAATTGAAAAGGAGTGGATTTCGGGCATGGCGAAAGACGCGGTGGTATTTGTTTGCGCGAATCCGACACCCGAAATCTGGCCGTGGGAAGCAAAGGAAGCAGGCGCCAGGATTGTGGCCACCGGCCGTTCGGATTTCCCAAATCAGGTTAATAATTCTCTTGGTTTCCCGGGGATTTTCCGCGGCACATTGGATGTTATGGCACGCACCATTACCGACGAGATGTGCATCGCCGCCGCTAAGGAATTGGCCAAAACCGCGGCGGATAAAGATCTGCATGAGGACTTCCTGATACCCACTATGGAAGATTGGGAAGTGTTCCCGCGGGAAGCGGCCGCAGTCGGAATGATGGCTATCGAACAGGGAGTGGCAAGAATCAAGATGAGTCACCATGAACTGTATCAGATCGCCGAAAGCACAATTAAAAAGGCGCGCGAAGAGACGCAATTAATGATGGAGAAGGGATATATCGCTCCGCCAATCGGAATTGATCTCAAATAAGCGCAGGTATTGGGGAGACCGGAAAACCACCTGTCTCCCCCTTCTTTTTGCAGCGGTTTCACTCCCCCATTTAATTACCTCACTAAATACTGTATCTATATTCACTAGCCACGAATTTCGGACCTCGACAGACACGCTTCTCGATCCTCATATTTATGAACCATAACGGTGAACCAGGCTTCTTCCACCGGGAAAACGCATTCCAAAGGAACGTTTTAATGGTGTAGTGTTTTTAACAATCAGTTAATGCCGGCTATTTTCGATGCTGGCAATGTGCCAGGAAGGTTATGTTTGGTTTTAGGAGTAATAGTTTATAAATTAAAAGGTGAGTTTTACGCGGAGAGAAAATGTATACAATACTCGTCGTAGAAGACGAAGAATCGCAACGAATTCTTTATAACGAAGAACTTTCTGAAATGGGTTATGATGTCATTCTGGCATCCAACGGGGAGGAAGCACTGCTAAAAGCCAGGGAAACAAGACCCGATCTTGTTATTCTTGATATAATGATGCCCGGCATGAGCGGCCTGGAAACACTGCGGGAAATGCTGAACGAAGATCCCCGTATTCCGGTTATCATTAACACTGCCTATTCCCATTACAAAGATAATTTCATGAGTTGGGCTGCCGAGGAATATATTGTCAAGTCATCAGACCTCTCTCAGCTAAAAGAAGCCATAAAGCGGATTATCGGGTAAATCCCGGTTTGCGTCCGGTGAGGAAAGCGAAAATAGTCTATCCGGCAATTTTTAATTTGTTTCCGGACTTGAGATTACCGTCTCAATCGTGTTTCTGGCTACTTCGCCACACAAATCCGACTCCGATTCGAGTTTCGCGCCACGAAATCTTGTTTCCTTCTGAAATAAGAGGGTTGGGTTTTTCTGCCGCCTTCCGAATATATAAATTTCTTGATAAGAATATCACCAATTTCTAAATTCTGCTGTATATGGGAAGGTTAAAGAGAAAACATGAGGGAAAATAGGGATGACGGGAAGTTTTGATCAATTAGTGAAAGATGTAAAATCCGCGAAAAAACGGACTATTGCGGTAGCTGTTGCGCAGGATGCAGATGTGCTGGAGGCGCTTGAAAAGGCGCAGGCATCTAATCTGGCAGGTGCGATTTTAATTGGCGACCGGCCGCTCATCGAGAAAATTGTGGCGGAGAATCAGCTTGACCTGTCGGCATCCGAGATACTTGATGTGAAAGATGAAGTCGAGGCTGTAAACCGGGCCATTGGACTTGTCCGGGAGGGCGCAGCGGAGATTCTGATGAAAGGCCTGTGCTCTACGGCTACCCTCATGAAGGCTGTCCTGGAAAAAGAAAACGGCTTGCGCCAGAGCGGCCTGCTTTCCCATTTGGGAATATTCCAGATATCCAGTTACCACAAACTGATCCTGATGTCCGACGCAGCATTGAATATTAATCCCACTCTCGAAGAAAAAATAGGCATCACCCGCAACGCGATAGATGTTGCGCACCGGCTTGGGCTGGAAAATCCGAAAGTCGCCATGATAACTGCAGTAGAAAAGGTTAATCCCGGAAAAATGCCGGCCACAACCGATGCGGCTGTTATTGCAAAAATGTCGGATCGTCGTCAGATAAAGGGAGCCATAATCGATGGCCCACTGGCGGTCGATAACGCCTTCTCGAAGCACTCCTGCGAAATTAAGGGAATCGCGAGCGAGGTGGGGGGCGATGCGGACATTGCTATTGTTCCCAATATTGAAGCGGGCAACATATTCTACAAAGTAATGAGCTACCTGGCGGGTGCCAAAACCGCCGGGATTATAGTGGGAGCAAAAGTTCCTATTGTACTTACTTCGCGATCTGATTCCGACGAAACCAAGTTTTTATCTATCGCAACCGCGGCCCGGATATCGTGAATGAAGGAGGTGTAATGACGTCTGATCCACAGATTCTGGTAATCAATCCCGGTTCAACCTCTACCAAAATTTCGCTCTTTGAAGGTGAGAGGGAGCTTTTCAGTGAGAATATCCGGCATAAGGTGGAAGAGTTGGCCCGCTTCAACCGCGCTTCCGACCAGGATCTCTACCGAATGGAAATTATTATCAAGCTGCTGCATGATGAAGAAGTCGATGCGACACAGATAAAGGCAATCGTCGGGCGGGGCGGTCTGCTGAAGCCGATCGAAGGCGGAACCTACCGGGTTAACCAGGAGATGGTAGCCGATCTGCGACGCGGTGTGCAGGGCGATCATCCCAGTAATTGCGGCGGCCTGATTGCCTATGCTATCGCAAAAAATATCGGGTGTGAAGCGTTTATTGTTGATCCTGTGGTGGTGGATGAGCTGCACGATCTGGCACGGCTTTCCGGGATGCCACTGATTCGCCGAAGAAGTATTTTCCATGCCCTGAACCAGAAAGCCGTGGCGCGGGAAGTAGCAAAACGGCTGGGGAAAAAATACCAGGAAGTTAATCTGGTGGTCGCGCATCTTGGCGGGGGAATAACGGTTGGCGCCCATCACCATGGCCGGGTAATCGATGTAAACAACGGGCTGGACGGCGACGGGCCATATTCTCCCGAGCGTTCCGGCGGCGTCCCTATCGGCGACCTGGTGAAAGCCTGTTTCTCAGGCGAATATACTTATGGCGAAATGAAAAAACTAATCAAGGGGCATGGGGGCGTGGTAGCCTACCTTGGTACGCACGATATGCATCAAGTGGAAGAAAATGTACGCAACGGTAATGGGGAATACCGCTTGATTTACGAGGGAATTGCCTACCAGGTCGCGAAAGAAATCGGAAGCTGCGCGGCGGTTTTGAATGGCGAAGTGGATGCGATTTGCGTCAGCGGCGGGCTGGCTTTTTCAGAGATGATTGTAGAGTGGATACGGGATCGGGTTGGATGGATTGCTCCGCTGTTCGTGATACCCGGTGAAGAGGAGATGAGAGCCTTGGCGCTTGGAGCTTTACGGGTTCTCAGCGGGGAGGAGGAGGCGAAAGACTACAATTGAGAGCTGATTGTGGAGAAATTCAGTCCCTACCCTGGGAGGCCATTCTACCCGTTGTGCTTTTGCTTCTCGTTCGCAGCGCGATTATATTGAAATTTTAAAATACAGAGAACTTTTAGGTCGGGAGAAAGTATCTTAATTGAAATATTATTGTGAGGAGAGTATAAAATGAAGCTGATCGTAAAAGTGCCGGATATGACCTGCGATCATTGCAAGATGACGATAAATTCCGCTGTTCGCGGTGTAGAAAAGGTGGAAGATGTGGATATCGACCTTAATAAAAAAACTGTAGAAGTCACTGGCCATTCGGATGTGCAAACCGTTATCGCCGCCATAAAGAATTCAGGCTATACCGTTGAAAAAATACTAAATATCCAACCAAATTAGTTGTCTTTGTTTTCATCAGTCAATGTTTCTTTACTCCTGATTTTGTGAAATGTCTCCCTTTTTCATGAGGTCTAAAATCTCTTGAGTTTAGAACCCAAATCCCAAACTAAATAAATGGAAGGTGACAAATAAGATGGCAGTCCGAAAAGTAAAGGAGAACATCTTTGCGGTTGGAGCGATTGATTGGGATCGGACCTTGTTCGATGCACTTGTTCCGCTTCCGCACGGCACGAGTTACAATTCCTACCTCGTGAGGGGGAGTGAAAAAATAGCGTTGATCGACACCGTGGAACCTGCAAAATTTGATGAACTTCGGCAAAATTTGCATGAATTGGGAGTGGAGCGAATCGACTACGTGGTCTCCAACCATGCCGAACAGGATCATTCCGGTTCCATTCCTGCCATTCTTGAAATGTTTCCGGATGCGCGGGTCGTAGCAAACAGCAAATGCCGCGATTTTCTCATCGAATTGCTGCACCTCCCGGAAGGGAAGATTGATGTGGTCAGTGACAGGGATTCGCTTTCCCTGGGAGATAAAAACCTACAATTTTTATTTGCCCCATGGGTTCATTGGCCGGAAACCATGTTCACCTATTGCAGGGAAGATAAGGTTTTGTTTACCTGCGATTTTCTGGGTTCCCATCTGGCAACCAGCGAGCTTTTTGGTCCGGGTCAATCTCTTGTCCTGGCAGAGGCCAAGCGCTATTACGCTGAGATTATGATGCCTTTTGCCCGCAGTATCAGGAAACACCTTCAATTCCTGGATGAGCTTGAAATAGAAATTGCGGCGCCCAGTCACGGACCGGCTCACAATGCGCCGCAAGAGATACTCGATGCTTACAAAAAATGGGTCTCGGATGAAGTTGAAAATAAAGTCGTTATACTTCATGTCTCCATGCATGGAAGCACCAGGAAAATGGTCGGCAATCTGGCGAATGCGCTGATGAAACGTAACATATCTGTGGAACTGTTTAATCTTGTCACTGCCGATGTCGGCGAAATTGCCATGTCACTTGTGGATGCAGCCACCATTATTTTTGCTTCACCAGCGGTTTTGATGGGACCGCATCCAAATATCGTATCAATTGCTTTTCTCATTAACTCACTAAAGCCCAAGGCGAAATTTGTTTCCATCATTGGCTCCTACGGTTGGGGCAACAAGGTGGTGGACCAGATAACCGCTCTGCTCTCGTCGCTGAAAGTGGAATTTCTGCCGCCGCTTCTCGTCAAAGGGCTTCCCTCATCCGAGGATTTTCAGGCGATTGAAAATCTGACGGATAGCATTCTTCAAAAACACCAAATGCTCATGCAATAAGTGTAGCTATTTGGGATAATGCTCACCTCAATACCGTGGTTTGAAAGGATGTTCTGAATTTGGATGTCCTTCAGCCGGTCTGCTGCAAAGATATTGTTTGTATTTTGCACAATAATGTAATAACATTTGTGATGTGTTTCTCAATCTTAACTGAAGGAGGCTGATATGAAGCAATTTGGACTTTTCTTGATTCTTCCGCTGCTTTTGCTTTCCCTTGCAGGTGCGCAGGATTTGCCTGCCGGCGATGAGGCGTTAGGAACAAAAAAGTATGATCAGTATGAGATGCCGACTGCTTGTAAAAGCTGTCACACGGATTTTTACCAGCAGTGGACTCAAGCGATGATGTCCCAGGCTTACACGCATCACTGGGATGAGATCGAGTATTTTAACCTGGCAGTGCCTCATGCCGAAAAAGATGAAGTTGTGGCCGGCGTAAAGGCCGGCTGCAATGGCTGCCATGCACCTATGGCCTTTATGGCAGGCAATGTGCCGCCTCCCAGACCGGAGGAAAATACCAGGGCTAATGAATCGGTAGCGTGCGATATATGCCACACCATTAAAGGATTCAAAGGCGATGTGCCCCATAATTTCAATTATGTGTCGTCTCCCGGCCGCGTAAAATACGGGCCAAAAGAGGGTTTGAAATCGCCTCATCACGATACCGAATATAATGAATTCATTACCCAGGCAGAATTTTGCGGCACCTGCCACAACGAAATGAGCCCTTATGGGGTATGGGTGAAATCAACTCAACTGGAGTGGAAAGAGGGCCCTTATGCGGAAGAGGGCGTACCATGCCACCGCTGTCACATGCCGAAAGCTTGGGCGCAAAATTCCAATATGTCGAAGGAAGACTGGGTTGCCCAGCACCTTTTTCATGGGGCGCATGATCCCGGAAAAATTGCAGGCGCCGTCGAATTGCGCATGAACCCTATCGAAAGAGAAGTATTGTATGACGGTGTTGTGACCTTGAAGGTGCAATTGTTCAACGGAAAAGCCGGCCATAAAATACCGACCGGATCGGTGGAAGACCGGATTGTCTGGCTGCATGTTACCGCAGTTGATGCAAATGGCAAAGCATATCATCTTCCCGTAGATAAAAAAGGGTTTGATGGAGAGGAGTACACCATTGCTGCCGATGTTTTGGCATACCAGGATATGGGTATTCCGCTGGATCAGCCGGATTTCAAGGGTGTCCAGCGGGATGGAGTGCCTGTTGGCGACCGCATATTTCGAATGCCGTATTTCGATCCGCAGGGCCGGATGACGATCATGCAATGGAATACAAAATCGCAGGGCGTGGATTACCGTATCGGGCCGCGTGAAACAAAAATTGAAACATTCACATGGCAGTTGCCGGCAGATATTCCCACCGGCAAGATCGCATTTAAAGCACAACTAAATTATCAGAAACTTGTGAAACCAGTTGCCGATTTCCTGAAGGTTCCCGAGGAAGAGAGTGAAGTTGTTCCAATTAATTATGCTACTACATGGGTTGAGGTATATGACTAACTGATTGGAGGAGGCAGGATATGAAAAGCAGAAAAATGATTTGCTACTTGTCCGTATTCGTAATGTTTTTGTCAATATTTGTAGCTCAGCGTGCGTTGGCTATTCCGGCTTTTGCAAGACAGTACAAGATTTCGTGCACAACCTGTCATTCACCTTTTCCCAGGCTCAAGCCGTACGGAAACGAATTCGCAGGGAACGGATTTATCATGAAGGAAAATGTCAACGAACGGGACTATATTACCGCCGGTGATCCCCTTCTATGGTTGAACCGCACCTTCCCGATTGCGGTAAGGTTGGATGCGTTTGGTGTTTACGAAGAAAATCAGGAGGTGGACACCGACCTGGAAACCCCTTGGGGGCTTAAACTCCTTTCCGGCGGTGCGCTCTACAAGAATATCGGGTACTATTTCTATTTCTATATGTCGGAGCGCGGCGAAGTTGCCGGCATCGAAGACGCATACGTCCACTTTGACAATATTTTTAAAACTGAGCTTGATGTGATGGTGGGACAGTTTCAGACATCTGATCCGCTGATGAAACGCGAGCTCCGCCTGACGTTCGAGGATTACATGTTTTATACCCGCAAAATCGGATACTCCGATATTAATCTGACTTATGATCGCGGTGTCATGCTGACTTATGGAATTAACAAAACCGGCACCGAATTCGTTGGAATTGTGGGCAATGGGAATGGGAAAGGCGTGGCCGATGAAGAGACCAGGAAGTTTGATAAGGATAAATATAAAAATCTCGCTTTTCGGGCAAAGCAGGGAATTGGGGAGAACATCGGCATCGGCGGTTATTTCTATTACGGAAAAGAAAAGATTGCGTATGAATATGTCGCGGATTCGATCACCGCTCTCTTTTCCGGAACAAATAAAGTCACCTACTGGGGCCCCGATCTTGATATCACTGTTGGTCCATTGGCATTTACCGGCAACTATTTGATGCGGAAAGATACGCAGCCGGAAGCGAATATAAAAGACATCGAAACGAGCGGCATTATCGCCGAATTGATCTATTCACCGCAGCTTGACAAATCCCGCTATTATTTGACCGCTTTGTACAACCGGATCGATTCTGATTTGGATCAATATGATTATGAAAGCGGCACTCTGGGTGCGACTTACCTGGTGGCTCGCAATCTTCGGTTGACGGCGGAATTCACCCGTGACATGCAAAAAGACGCTAACCGGTTTGTGCTTGGCCTGGTGACTGCTTTCTAAACGCATTAGGAAAATATTTTCCGAACAGAGGTACTCAGAGCCTGTGGAATGAATTTTATGCATCCACAGGCTTTTTATTTGCCGGAATGCATCTGCGGAACTTGCCCGGTTATTATTCATTAATATAAGCACTTGCTTTAATTTGGTTGAAAAAAGACGCATTAAAATTTTCAAATAAGGAGCACTGAACAGTGAATGACAAAGGAGTCGCCCTGATTACAGGAGCAAGCAGGGGAATTGGTCAGTCCATCGCCCTGAAGTTTGCGCAGGAGGGCTTGCGCGTGGCGCTCACCGCCCGCAGCGAATCGAGCCTCCGGGAAACCGCCCGGCGCATACAGGAGGCAGGCGGGGAAGAACCGCTGATTATTCCGGCAGATTTACGGAATATAAAACAGATTACAGAAATCGCGAAGCGGGTGGTAAGCAAGTGGGGTAAAATTGATGTATTGGTGAACAATGCCGGCATCGGCTATCTGAAGCCGTTTCTGCAGTTATCGGTGGATGAATTCCGTGAGATGCTGGATGTTAACATTACGGCGGTCTTTGTGTTGACGCAATCGGTTGTTCCGCACATGATTGACCAGAAAACCGGAACAATCATCAATATTGCCTCCCTGGCGGGAAAAAATGGGTTCAAAACCGGCACTGGCTATGGCGCCTCAAAATGGGCACTGCGCGGATTTGCGCAATCGCTGATGCTGGAAGTAAGGGAGCATGATATTCGGGTAGTGACGATTTTTCCGGGTTCGGTGGACACCCGTTTCGGCTCCGGTGAGTCTCCCACGGGCACGCCGCCGGCCAATAAAATGCAAGCCGGCGACATTGCACAGGCTGCGTTCACAGCCTATATTATGCCGCCCAGAACGATGGTGAGCGAAATTGACATGCGTCCGAGCAATCCCCGGAAATCGTGATCGCGGCGCAGGCGATTCGGGAATTGGAACAGTTGATGCTACCTTTGGAAGATTTGACAATCCTTTTTAAAAATCAGCACTCGGGGATGGTCTTTTTTCCTGCCGCAAAATACGTTATATTAGTGCGGTCTTTGAAGCACCTTGAGAAGGCGATTTTGGATTTCATCCGATCCCTGATTTCAGTTTTCATACCTATTGGCGCGGCCGGATCGATGATAATATTTGGAAAATTAGTAATCCTGTGTGTCGAACATATGCCAGTTCGCACCTGATACACCAAACAGAGAGGAGAGAGAAATGTTAAAAGCAGGGAGCAAAGCACCGGATTTTACGCTCGAAACAGATAAAGGGGAAAAATTGTCCCTGTCACAATTCCAGGGAAAAAAGGAAGTAATCCTCTATTTTTACCCGAAGGACAATACTTCCGGTTGCACCACGGAAGCCTGTTCTTTTCGCGACAACCTGCCGGCTTACCGGGCCAAAGATGCCGTTATTTTGGGGGTGAGTCCGGACAGCGTCAAGTCTCACCAGGGATTTATCCAAAAGCAAAATCTCAACTTCACACTTCTGAGTGATCCCGATCACCAGGTGGCGGAGGCTTATGGTGCCTGGGGCGAGAAGAGCATGTACGGTCGAAAATATATGGGGATATTGCGAACAACCTTTGTCATCGGCAAAGACGGAATTATCAAAAAAGTTTTCGAGAAGGTCAAACCTGCAGACCACGCCCTGGAGGTATTGTCGATTATTTAAAGTGATTTTTTAACTTCGGGCTGGAGGATGTGATTTTTGCAAATGCAGCGGATTGTAGATTATATTATTTGGTTGGAGAAACAATCTGCATGTAAAACCGGATTTCACAATTTCTGGGGCAGAAAATCTGTCTGCGGTTGTGCTGTTTAGTAGTAGCTTCCAAATAGAAGAACCTGGTTCAATTTTCTGAAAATTCCACGGGAAACCGCTAAGCTGCTCGAAATATCCCTCTATTTTGCCGGATTATCGCATTGCCTTAAGGAATTTGTGCATGAACTGTCGCATAGATTTTCAAATAATCTTCTAACAATTGTTTATTTGTCAGTCGGGTTTTGGCTGACGTAATTGTCCAGAAATTCTGCCAGTTCAGGAATCTGGCCAAATAGAATTTCGAAGGGAATTTCTTTTCCATTCATAATATATGCTTTTCGGACCGAACCGTTCAGTACAATGAGCGCTACAGGCTCTTTTACGAAATGAAGATAGAGCGAATTTGGTTTTAGTATCCCTTGTTGCTCAATCCTCACCACCGGGATTAAGGTAATCCCATCCACGGTGCTTGGAGCTTCAATTTTTAATTTCTGTTCCGCCATTTTATTACAATAATGTTTTTAATGGTTCGCAAAACCGGTCCGGAGAAGATAAACCGCAGAATAACAAATATAATTAGGATTGGCCAGATACGGATGTCACCATTAGCAGTGCCTGCCAGCACCGGCTCTGTTCCAAAGTTCGGGCTTAATCGTATTTGTTGCCGGAGTGAAACCGGCATGAGCGCCAAAAGAGGCCAAACCGCTCCAAAAACCATTCCGGTATCCGCCGGTTCGCCCAACCCGGCTTCCAAATCAGCATCGATATGCATCAAATTGAAACTGCCAAGGACGTCCCTCACCAGGCGGAGGACCCGAAACAGCAGCGACCTTGTGATCAGCCGGGCAAACTGGATTTTGGATTTGCCCTTTTTCTTTGCTTTCTTCTTTTTCGGCTTTTTCGGTTTCGGCGGCTTTTTTTTCTTCTCGCCGATCTTGATTTTAACCAGGCTGAAAAACCAACCCATTTGAAAACGAAAAGAGGGACTGCGGAACGAATCGAACCGAAAAATAAAATCGACGGGGATTGAAATGAGTACAAAAAACAGCCCCAAAAGAATCGCCAATATGGCAATGGCCAGCAATTAGCTTATCCTTCCTTCTTGTCCGCTTTCTTTTTCTCGCCCATTTTATCCATTACCTTCGGTATAATTTCGCCGATCTTTTCCACAACCGATCCTCTGTTCCTGGAAACCGGCTCGACTTTGACGCCGCTTTTGTCAATAACGATCATAGCCACCGGTTTGACGCCTCCTCCGCCGCCCAAACCACTGCCGGCGCCTTCACCTTGCTCCGCCTTAGGAGCCTTACCGGAACCGCTGCCCATGCCGAAACCGAATCCAAGCTGAATAAGAGGAATGATGGTGGTGTCTGCCACCTTCACCGGTTCGCCCATCACGGTTTTGGTGTTCAGTATCTTTTCAATTTCCCCCAGTGTCGATTTGACCAGACTTTCCAGATTTTCCATACTTTTGCCTCCTTTTTTAATCCTGTAAAATGTTTTGCATTTTTTGCCGCGTTTCTTAAACTGGAAAAGCTATTTGTTCACGTACCATCACGGAATCCCAATTACGGCAAAGTTAAGCATCGGTTGCGGCGATATAAAGAAATTTTAGTGGGATTGTAGCGGAGTGCAATTTCGCTTGAAAAATTCTATTAAACGGTAGTCGAAATTATTTCTGATAAATTAATGTTAGAAAATTGACTGCCCTTTTTGGCGATATGGGTAGTCGATACCGGGGAGGAATCTTTCGGGGTAGAATAATTGCCATCCCCGGGACCAACTGCCTGAAATTGACCGTGCACTTATTGCGCTTATCATAATTGCCTATGCGGAGGCAAAACTCCCATCAACACTAAGATCAAAAACTACTCATCAGTTTCTTCCACTGCAAGGTTATTGTTAACCTTTGTCACACCTCTCACACGCGAAAATTCTTTTACTATCTGATTTTCATCCCAGAAGCTTACGACTTTGCCATTCAGTGTTACAGCACCGTTCTGAACTGTAAATGAAGCATCCGTATCTAGTGGGAATCGATTTTTCATTATTTCTCCCAAAAGGGCTTCTAAATTCTGGTCGCTTACGGCATTTTTTGGGGGGAGGACTTCCAGGTTATTTATGATCCCTTTTGCACCCTTTTGCCAGGAAGCGATTGTCTCAGCGGTCAATTTCTCACGATAATAACTCACATCCCCAGTCAAAAACACGGTGCCATTGTCTACATGGACCTTAATACGATCCGGCTCCAGGATGGAATGCACGTACTTCATTTCTTCCCGGATATTCTGTTCGATAATTCCATCCGGCACCAGCGGCGTATTGACGTCTATCCTGTTCTCGATAGCCCTGACACCCTTGACTCCGGAAACTATATCGAATATCCTTAATTTGTCATAGAGAGTATTTACTTGCCCCCCCAATTGCACTTTGCCATTGGCGTCCGATGTCGCAACAATCTCATCGGGATAATATATGGAAATCGCATCCTGCACTTTTGCCGCCAATTTTTTTGTGGACTGTCCGGCAAAACCAAATTGCAGCAAACCGATCAACA
>CAZUZS010000027.1:0-1405 GCA_964624795.1 uncultured Calditrichaceae bacterium | reverse complement strand
AAGGAGCAAGATATATGAAAGTGAGGGAAATTCAGGAGGCGCTCAAATCCTATGACGATGAGGATGAGGTGGACATATCTGTAATAGGATATAAGAAGAATGCCACCTTTCAGGATATCAAGATCAGCCGGCGTGGAGATCAGGTTTTTTTCACCGTTCCTGCAAATGACGATCCGGAAGGAATAATTGACCTTTCCCTTGATTTGCTGAAGAGGGAGTATCATCCCTTCCGTATTGGGAAAAAAAGAACTGCCGTTTAGTATGATTCCAAATCTGTCTGACGCAATGACCAGGTTCTGAGAATCCTGCTGTGATGCGATGGACAACCAATTCGTGCTGGGAGTCTGCTTCGGGATTTATAATTAGAATGGCGCCGATTGACGTGGTTTGGGGGAGAAAATCCATCGAGGCTGGGTCGAGATGTTGCTCCTGAATACCTCAGGGGGGCAGGATTTTGATAAATAGAGTAGGGCTTGGAAATGCCATTGAACCACTATCGGATAAGCATTTCTCAAATTTGAAAAGTCAATCTATAAGTGCAAAACATAAGCACAAGACCCGGCAAGAATTATCGATTCTGTGCCGGATCATTCAAATTTGTTGCGTTTTAATCAAATAGAGAAACAGTTTGCTGAAACATCTTTTCAGCCTTGCAGCTAATCGCTACAGGAAACTCATGTTGAAAAATATGTCTTCACACAATAATTTTTACCTGAAAGGATTGGTGTTTTTATATCCGGTTGGCAGCTTAAACGCATCCGCTGGCGCAGTTCCTTCTTTGTATTCAAGCAATTCGGTTGATGAGTTCATGGATTGTCCCATCATTTGAGTGGTTTGGGTAGTGAGTACCTGCACACCGTCTATTTTTTTGATTTCTTTCATAAGTGTACCCATGTTCTGGCTAACGCCCGGGATTTGCGCCATCATTCCTGCTGAAAATTTGGCATAAAGATCTTTGTCTATCTTAATATCCGGGGTAGCCCAAATTTCCGAGCGAATATTTCCCATGCCCATTTCAATGGTTTCGATGTATTTTCTCGCGTTCCAATCGCCGATTTTTTTTGTTTCGTTGGTAGGCTCCACATTTACTTTTAACTGCATCATCCCACCCATGAATTTCTGTAATTCTGCCTTTTCTTCCGCAGACATTTTTTCGGTTTCCTTATCCATCATTTTTGAAAAATCGAGCGGCATTGTGGTGATTGTCTTTTTTTCATTGTCGGCTATGGTGACTTCTTTTTTCACCATATCCAGAACAATTTTGTGCTTCGGATTTATGATAACCATTTTCTCAGGTGTGATCCAGGATTCTACAATCATATCCTGTGCGGGCTGAGTATGACCCATGATGGACATGGCATCGCTATGCTGTTTTTGCTTCATGTAAATGTCAGCGAAAACGGAG
>CAZUZS010000026.1:56864-58713 GCA_964624795.1 uncultured Calditrichaceae bacterium | reverse complement strand
AGAGGATTATCGAAGTCGGTTTTGCCGGGAGCGACCTGAGGTTGCTGCTCCAACTATTTCGCAACCGCGCCAATTTTTTTGTGGTTGATTCGCACGATACGATACTTTCCGCATTCAAGCATCATAAAAAATATGACGGACAGGATTTCCAAATTAAAAAGGAAGAACGGGAGGATGTGCAGAAGCATACCCCGGATTCTTTTTGCAGTTATCTGAAGCAAAGAGCGGAATCGCCGCTGTCGTATGTTCTACGCCGGGATTTTCTGTATTTCACGCCGGTTATAATCAGGGAAATTGCGTTGCGGTTGCAGATTAACCCGGAGCAGCCGGTGAAAAACTTTGACCGGGAAATCGTGCTTGCTCTGTTTCAGGAAAGCCTGGCCTTCTTTTCTTCCTGCCTGTCGGATGAGCCGCGGGTTTACATGAGCGGCGATTATCCGCAGGTATTTGCCCTGACCGATTTACACCAGTATTCAAATCTAAAGGAACGCAAATTCGATTCGGTAAATGATGCGCTGGCATTCTTCGTTTTCCGGCGGCAGAAGCTGGATCGCACATTTCAGAAGAAAGAAAAAATAGAAAAACTGCTGGAAAAGAAAATTCTCCAGTTGCGGGAGATTATTGCGCAGTTGGAAAACATGCCGGATGAGAGTGACCGCCGGGCATATTTCCAAAAGGTGGGAGAGTTGCTTCTTACGCAGATACACCAGATTAAGAAAGTAGAAGAACAGGTCGAAGTGATCGATTATTACGATCCGCAGCAGCGCCCAATCAAAGTCAGGCTGAATCCGCAACTCTCTGTTCAGGAAAATGCGCAGCAGTATTTTACCAAAGCAAAAGAGGCGGGAGCACGGACCGCTGAGTTGAAATCCCGTCAAAAAGATTTGAAGAGGCAGTTGTTGGAATTGCAAAATATGATGAGCGAGCTTGCGGAATCAACAGACTACAAAACGCTTTCTAAAATTGAAAAAACGCTCATTCAAATGCACATCCTGCAAACCGATGCGGAAAAAATGGAGGAGGTGCATCGGCCGTATAAACAATATTATTTCGAGAATTGGGAAATCTGGGTTGGCAAAAACGCAAAAGACAATGATGAGATGACGTTTCATGCAGCACACAAGGACGACCTCTGGCTGCACGCCCAGGGAACCAGCGGTTCGCATGTGGTTGTGAGAAATCCCACCCGCCGCGACCAGATCCCCAAGAACGTTATCGAACATGCCGCACGCCTGGCAGCAACAAAAAGCGGCGCGAAACACGGAAGCTGGGTTCCGGTGATGGTAACCCGCGTCAAATATGTGCGAAAGCCGCACGGTTCGGCTCCCGGGGCAGTTATTCCGGAACGTACCAAAACAGTCTTTGTTGAACCGTTGCGGTGAGGCTCTTCATTTTGCGGCTCAAATCAAAATTGAGAGTTGTTTTTTTGAACCTCCAATCAGCAAATCTGCCGGATTGAACCAAAAGCGGAATAGACGGTAATAGAATACGTTTCATAATTGATTCGGAGTTGATTGTGAAAAATGGAGTGGAGGGATAAGGTGAAAGGCATTTTTTTAGATGGCATAGATCCATATATCGAGTCGTTGCTGCCCGGGCGGGACGCGGTGCTGCAAGAGATGGAAGACAGGGCTGAGAGCCTAAACTTCCCCATCATCGGTGCCCAGGTTGGGCGTTTGTTGTATCAGATTGCCAGGCTGAAAAATCCCAAACACATTTTCGAAATGGGGTCCGGTTTCGGTTACTCGGCTTACTGGCTGGCAAAGGGCGCGCCGGGTGCACAAATAATCTGCACTGAGATGGACAATAACAACATCCGGTTGGCGGAAAGTTGGTTGCTGCGTGCCGG
>CAZUZS010000026.1:54075-56764 GCA_964624795.1 uncultured Calditrichaceae bacterium | reverse complement strand
GTTTTATTGAATGCCGGTAGTCCGGATGGCAGAGATCGTGGATGCAAAGGAGTTTTGTCAAGGCTGTTGAAAAGGTGAATAAAAAACAGAATGGAAAAGGAGCGAAAATGAGTTCTGCACAATATGATGTGGCGATTATCGGTGGCGGAATCGTGGGAACAGCAACCGCTATGGCACTTACCAAACAACGAAAAATAAAGTTGGTCATTCTGGAGGCCGAGCCTCAACTCGCCGCTCATCAAACCGGACATAATAGCGGCGTTATTCACTCCGGGTTATATTACAAGCCGGGCTCATTAAAAGCGAAAAATTGTGTTCGCGGCAGGGAGGAGATGTACAAGTTTTGCCAGGAACACGGCATTGCCCATGACCAGTGCGGGAAAGTTGTGGTTGCCACAAGCGAAGCGGAACTCCCGAACCTGGAAGAGCTGCACAGGAGGGGCGAGGAGAATGGTCTGCAGGGCCTGCGCCGTTTATCAGCGGAGGAACTGCATGAATACGAACCGCATGTATCGGGCATCGCAGGTTTGCATGTGCCGGTCACCGGAATTGTCGACTACAATGCTGTCACAGATAAGTTCGCAGAAGTTGTGCAGCAGAATGGCGGCGAGGTGTTAAAAAATGCAAGGGTGATTGGTTTTAAGCGTGAATCGTCAGGACTGGTGCTTGAAACACCCCAAGGTGCATTTCGCTGTAAAAATCTTGTTAACTGTGCCGGTTTGCAGTCGGACAGGGTGGCCAAATTGTGCGGCGTTGAACCGGGTTTAAAGATCGTCCCGTTCCGCGGTGAATATTACAGGCTGGTGCCATCCAAAGAAAATATGGTCAACAATTTAATTTATCCGGTTCCCGATCCCAGCTTCCCGTTTCTGGGGGTGCATTTTACGCGGATGATTGAAGGCGGTGTAGAGGCCGGCCCCAATGCCGTGCTGGCTTTCAAACGCGAAGGTTACACCAAAACCAGCATTTCTCTAAAAGATTCGTTGGATACGCTTTTATACGGTGGTTTTTGGAAACTGGCGGCCAAGTTCTGGAAAACCGGCTCCGGCGAAATGTACCGCTCATTTGTCAAGGCGGCATTTGTGAAAGCGCTACAAAAACTTATTCCGGAATTGCAATCGGAAGATATTTATGCCGGCGGAGCAGGCGTGCGTGCCCAAGCCCTGGAGCCAAACGGCAGCCTGGTAGACGATTTCCGGATCGTGGAAGCGGAGAACATGATTCATGTGCTGAATGCTCCTTCGCCGGCCGCCACTGCCTCAATCAGCATTGGGGAGACCATTGCGGATATGGTTGTGAAGAATTTTCAGCTCGGGTGAATTAGTGGATTGGCGGGTTGTCAATTGTGCCACGGAAGGGATGACCCATGATCAATGATCAATGACCAAAGATGCGTTGGAGCTTTTAACGCTCAGTTATCAGCTTTCAGCTAATAGTATTGATAGCCATAAAATAGAGTTATGAAAGATATAATAATATTTCTTATTAAATTAAACCTAAAAATCTATTTATATCTGGTATATTTTTTAATTGTAAGTTTTATACTCGAAAAGCTGGGAGGTTTATATTTCTTCATAAAAAATTTTATGGAGAAAAAATCAAGTTCTAGTGCCGAAGGATCATCCGATATTTGGTTTATCTTTTCTTGGATTTTTGGATTAATTATTGCTGGTAGTAACATTTTCTATTTTAAAAATGGCCCTCAGGGTATATCGAAACTATCGCTGACCCTTTTATTCATGATCTCGTATTTTCCTTTTACCTTTTTATCATATAAATTTTATTTTCATTTTCAAAAGAGAACCAGACAGACAAAATTTAAAGTTAAATTCAATAAGGTATACAGGAAGGCTAAAAGAAAGATAAAAAGAACATTGAACTGATTATGGTTGCCACATTATTAATTATCTTGTACAGCCATATCGTAATTTCCCTTATTTGGCTAATTATATTATCAATTGAATATCTTTTTAATTGGTCTGGTTTTGCTCGAAGATTATTTCAAAAGGGGAAAAGTAATCATGATATTGAAAATATAAGCAAGGTCTATACATTACTATATTTTTTATCAAATCTTGTCTATTTCTCAGGTTCGTATTTCAGTGGAGATAAGCATTCACATTTTGGGCTGTGGTTGATTATTATTTTGCTCCTTTGTTTCCTTGTTAGAAAAATGATTACGGTAATTCAACTAAAATTAAATTAGCTGAAAATCTGGTAACCGCCGGTTAATCATAATGTCTTTAAGAATGGTCAATTTTTTACTAAATAGAAGAAATTGTTAACATCTGCATTAATATAACCCGAAGGGATGGACGCCTAAGGATTGTTTGAATGGATATCTTAATTTGGGTTGTGTTAAGAATCATTTGTAGTACACGCCTTCAGGCAGATTATGCTGAGAGTTTGATCCTTCGTTACATACCAGGTGATGTGCGCTACTTGCCAGACGCTATGCGAATTAAACAATACCAATTGGCGCAAACAATAAATTATCTTTTCTAAACATGATGTGCCGGATGATAGAAATCCGCAATCTGCAATCCAAAATCCAGTTCGATCATTTTCTTTTCGCAAATTCCAGCAATTCAGCAGCAGACAGGCAATTCAGTACATCTGCCTTGGTAAGCCAGCCCTTGCGGGCGATGCCTATGCCGTAACGCACGTCATCGATCCCCTCGATGCGGTG